>CBEVQY010000025.1:0-46518 GCA_965552135.1 uncultured bacterium
AAAGGACACGGCGGAACGGTGACCATGTAGTCGTAGGTCACGCCGATCCTGGTGATATCGCACGAGGAGGTCCAGTCGACCCCGTCGACTATAACCTGTATCGTCGACTCATCGACACCCGCGCCGCCACCGTCACGAACGGTGAATATCACCGCGTCGTGCGCATCGAGGGTATCTATTGCGTGGATATCGATGGGTTCGCCGTCGCCTGTGGTCCACTCATCCTCGGGGAACGTGGGCGGATCGCAGTCCATCGGCGGCTCCTCGCGCGTGTGGAAACACCACGAAACGGTGTCCATCGCGTGGGCAGAATCGGCAAGGTCCATCGCCCAAACGTAAACGCAGATGTCGGCATCGCCGGGGAGAGTGTCGGGGTAGATGTAGAGGAAGTGATAGCCGCCAGGGATGGGGAACAGGGTGCCGTCGTCGGTGATCTCAAACGACGTGTCGGGGAACTCCAGAAGCACCCAAAGGGTTGTAACGTCGACCCCTGCGACATCATCGGTTATGTTGAAGGCTATGGAGTCGTTCCGCGGAACCGAAACCGCTCCGGGCTCGGGGTGCTCGTTCGTCACAACGGGGGGGTTGTGGTCAACGCCGCCCACCATCGTAACGCGGAGCACCGCCTCGTTGCCGGGGTTGAGGAAGAACGAGTCGGTTGTCGTCATATCGACCCATTCGTCGTCGGGCGGATAGTCGGTGGAGTATTCGGTTCTCTGGCAGATCTTCATCTCCTCGGCCCACGCCAGCGCCCTGAAGAGGGTCGACTCGGGCGCCTCCACAGGCAGCGTCGTATGATCCCAAACCACAAGCCGCGGATTGGGCGAGGGATCACCGGATACGCGGATGATCCACTCCTCCACCAGGCTGTCGCTGGAGCGGTAGTCGGTTGTGAGGTAGTTCGTTCCGGGTGGCAGCCCTTCGGTGCACGGCGGAACGAAGTACGCCGCAAACCCCCAGGGCGTCGGTATCCACGGCACGTCCAAACCGTCGTCGTAACAGTCGGTGCCGCGGTAGTCAACGCCAAAGGTAAGCGTCGTGTGGTAATCTCTCTCTCCCGAATAAACGGTGAGGGGACAGCTCCAGTCCTGACCCAAGGCGAGTCCCAAAAGCCCAACAACAAAAGTCACGATAATTACAACTCTTCTCATAGTTTCTCCCCCTTTGTGTTGTTCAAAAATCCGACTCAAAACGCGTTCAAAACAAAAGGCGTCTACACGCCGGTCTCAAAACTTCAACCTTTTGCTCGAAAAGGCACCTCCTTTCCCAAGAGCGGGTGGGGCTCCCTGCGAAGGAGCCCCACCCGAACCTCCGTCCTACTTGGAGAGCAGCAGCCGCTTGGTGTCGCTGAAGGAACCGGCTTTGATCCTGTAGAGGTAGACGCCGCTTGCGACGGGTGTGCCGCTGTCGTCGGTGCCGTCCCACACAACGCTCTTGTAGCCCGCGCTCTGCTCCTCGCACACCAGCGTCCGAACCTTGTGACCCGAGAGATCAAACACCTCGATCCTCACGTCGCAGCGCTTGGGCAGCTGGTAGGTGATGACCGTGGCGCTGTTGAACGGGTTCGGGAAGTTCTGACCGAGCGCAAACTCCTTCGGTATCGCCCGCTTCGCCGCAACAACCTCGTACTCACCTGCCGGCAGCGACACCCGGTCGATATCGGCAAGCGCTATCCTCGAGCCGTCCTTCGCAACCAGGTACAGCTCGTACTCGTCGGCAACACCGCTGAGGTCGGGCGTGAGGGTGAAGGCGTCATGAGCGACGAGCCTCCAGCTGATCTCGTCGGCGGCAGCGCGGTAGTCCGCAGCGAGGTGACCGGCAAGGTAGATATCCTTCTGTCCGGGCATTGCGGGGATAGCGGTGGCGTCGGCGCCGTTGTCGAAGCCATCGGTGCCGTTCTGGGCAACGCCGACCACAAGCGTCCTGTGGACGTCGCTTCCCGCAACCTCAAGCTTCGCCGACCAGAGCGGCGTCGCAAAGCGCTTCCTAAGCGAGTGCACGACCTTGCCAGCGCTCACGTACAGCGAATCCACTGTACCGTCGACCCACACGAGGTGACCGCGGCACTGCTCAAGCGTCGTCGTGGGCACGTAGTCGGGGATCAGGCAGTCGTAGTAGTAGACCTCGCTTTCGTTGAGCAGGTCGGCGGGATCGGTCACGAGGTCGCCGACGTCGACGCCGCCCCAAGGCGCACCGATGGTGTTCCACGAGGGCTCGAGGTTGTAGACGACGAACTCATCCGCCGAAAGCGGCGCGCCGCAAACCTCGATCGTCGTGTCCGTAGAGGCGAGCACAAGGAACCCGTCGCCAACATTTATCGGATCAGTGGCGGGGACGAAGCTACCGCCGCGGTTGATGTAGACGGGCATCGTGCCGAACACAGACTCGATACTCAAGGACTCGGGCACAACCGAAAGCGCCACAAGGTTCCAGCCGGCGCAAAGATCCCACGTGCAGCAAAGCTCGGGAGCCGTGACCGGCACAAGCGCGCAGTCCTGGTTGCCGGCAAGATCAGTGGCGCACACGAGAACCGTGTCGTACGCCGAAAGATCAGCTGCCTGCTCGTCGACGGAGCCGTCGTCGTTCACTGGGTACGGACCGGCGACGACCGTCGTGCTGTCGGCGGGATCGTAGACGGTGACGTCGACGTAGGTGCCGGTGGCGGGGTCGTAGTAACCGCCGCCCAGGAGGTTATCGTAGACTGCGCCGGCCGATGCGCCGAAGCTCGCCTCCGTGGCGACAACGAGCGCGCCGTCTATCGTCGGAGGATCAGTGTCGATGAGCACGTACTTGCCGAACGACCTGGACTTCTCAGCCTCCTCGTAGTCGAGGATGTTACCCGCAACGTCGCGACCCTTCACCAGGATCTTCGCAAGACCGTTTCCGGCGGGATCAGCGGCGACCGTCCAGCGATACCTGTAGGTGGCGTCCTTGAAGTACTCGTCGGCCATGGCGTAGCTGTCGTAGCCGCCGGAAGGCTGGTGCCAGAACGGCGTGGTGACGTCGTCGGCGGCAAGGACATCATGCCACAGGCGCGCCTCAAGGACGTCGTTCGGATCGTCGGTGTGATAGCCGTGATGCGGCATGCCGTCTATCGTCAGGCGCAGGTAGTCCCACGTCCTGCCGGCCACCCACGGATCATAGGTGGTGTAGTCCTCGGCATCCGGCGCCTGGTCGAACACCGTCTGCAGCCAGGTGATGAGGATGTCGACGGTGTCGGCGTTGGTCACCCAGATGGTCTCGCCGGGCAGGCTGTCGTTCACGCAGGTGCGCATAGGCGAACCATCACCGCGCCTGAGCTCTACGCTGTACTCGGGATCATACGTATCGAGCAGGATGTAGGTCGGGTGGCTGGTGGCGTAGGTCACGCCGGGGCTTCCAGCAGCATGCTCGTAGGTGGTGAACCTTATCTGAACGGGACCGTCGTAGCGGTTGTCCTGATCGTCGACAACCCAGTTGTACACGAAGTAACAGTGGGTATCGCCGAGGCAGTCGACGAGGCAGAGGGTATCGTCGGGATAGTAGAAGGTATCGACGACCCTGAGGTTCGAGCCGCTTATGTCGCCGCCGTACTCGTCCTCTATCACCATCACCGCGTAGTCGAGGACGGTGTCGTCGGGGAAGATCTCGAACAGCACGTAGATCGAGTCTCCCGGATAGCCGCCCTGCTCGGTGAACGGATGGCGCAGAGGATCAGTGTCGCCGGAGGTGTAGTCGGGGTTGGTGAAGGTCGTTATCTGGAACCTGTCGAGGTACTCGTGACCCTCGACTATGGGCGTATCGATCTCGACCCAGCCGGGGTAGTCGGGGTATTTATCCTCGTCGGTCCACGGGTAGATGTCGTCGGCCCAAGGCTGGCTTGGGTAGTTGTAGCTTGTCCTCATGAGGGCGTCGTCGAGGTCGTCGCCGCGCGCAAGGAACGCCTCGCGAGGAACGAGGATGTTGAACCTCGAGACGCAGGTGGTGTGGAACGCAACGTTGTACCCAGCGGGCGAGGTGATGCCCGAAGCAACCCTGATCTCGTCGAAGGCGACGAACCTGATGTAGTAGAAGCCCGGGTAAAGCCTGCCGGAGCAGTCCCAAACCCAGGTTATGGTGTTGGTGGCCGGGTCGTACCAAGGATCAGGTCCGCCGGGAACGTTGGTGACCCTCAGGAACCCGCCGGAGATCGTGTCCTCTACGCCGGTTATCTGATCCACGAGTATGAACATCAGGTAGTCGACGTACTGAGCGTCGGAGCCGGAGAGGACTATCGTTATGCTGCTTGTGGTGGGCTGGAAGACGAGGGTATCGTCGCCTGCGGGAACGTCGCCCGTGGCGTCGAACACAACGGTGTAGCTGTGCAGGTCGGCGTTGTTGATCCACACGTTAAGCAGCGTGTCCGAAACGTACTCGTCGGGGTAGAACCTCGAGTAATCCCTCATCTCGATGGTGACGTACGACACGCCGTCGGGTGTGGGCAGGTCGGTCAGGTCGAAGCTGTCGCAAGGTATCTGAGCGTACCACATCGAGTCGGTCGGGTTGAACCAGATATCCGGCGAGCTCATGTTGTCTATGACGTAGTGATAGTCGCCGAAGTCGGTTGCCGGCGGAACGTCCGCGGGCGTCCAGGCGCTGTCGTGATACCAGACGACGAAGACGATCGAGTCGGTTATCGTCGGGTCGAAGTCGAAGCCGGTGACGGCGTTGCACCACGGAACATCCTCGAACGGTGCCCAGCAGGAGCTCGTGTCGTCGGTGTAGCCGGTTATAGTCCACTGACCGCCGCCGTAAGGTTCCTCCCAAGGATCGTTCTCGGTGTCGTCGCCGCCCTCGGCAACGGGCCAGCCGATGCTGGGCGCGTGATACCTCGTCTCGATGCGGAACGGATACTCGTGGTCGACCATAGTGTTGCCGGCGTTGTCGTCAAAGCCCTGTATCCGCAGGCGAGCAACGCCGTCCATAAGCTCGTCGCCGGCTATGACCATATAACCGATCCACTCGCGGTCGGAGTTCCAGCCGGGCTCGATGTCGGACGTCGTCGGCGGCTCAAACTCATCCACATCGCCCGCGTCGCTTGCGACGACCCTCCACATAGGACCACCGGCAACGCGCTCGTAGTCGGCGTAGTACTGCGCCAGCGGATAGAACCCAGCGTGCGCCTCGATGGGCATCACGGGGAACCAGTGCGTCCAACCCTCGGGCTGGAACCTGACGATGGCGCCGGTGCTCGGGTCGACCTCGCGCATGTCCATATTGTCGGTGAACCAGATGCGGACGTACACCGTGCACACAGCGCCGGGCTCGTCGGGCGGCGAGAAGTTGAACACGCCGATCAGGCTGTCCTGATCAGGTATCTCCCACGGAAGCCTAAACAGCGACGGATCCCAGCAGTTGAAGTCGACGATGGAGCCAAGCACGGGCGTCGAGTCGACGACGGCGCCGGTGGTGTCGTAGGTGTACTCCCAGTCGACGGTCTCGCGCACAGCCGTGCAGAACGCTATACCCTTAACGCGCGGCGGACCGTTGTCAAGACCCATAGGCGTCGACTGGACAGGCGCCGCGTTGCCCAAACGGTCCTGAACAACAGCCTCAGCCCAAAGGCTATCGGCTATAAGGAGCGTGTCCACGGTTATGTCCGTCTCGAACACCGTGGGAACATCGGGGTCGACGCCGTGGTAGATGGTGATGGGAGCGGCAAGCTCCATCGCCCGGGCAATCACAGCCTCGTCCGCGCAGTTGTGGATCGTCAGAGCCTCGTTGGTGTACAGCCAGTAGGTACCGGGGTTGTACACGAGGTCGAGCGACTGGTTGAGCTCGGGGTGGAACATGTAGTGCAGCGAGTCGGAACCCTCCACGACGGCGGGCAGAGGCCACTGGGTCGCCCAGTCGACGTCGGTGCCGCCGCCAGAGCAGCCAACGCCCGCGTCGCTTATCGACTCAAGCCTCACCCGAACCGCATAATTGGTCGGGTTCCTCTCGATGCAGTTGACCTCCTCATACCCGCTCACCGAAACAAGCGACGCAAACCTCGCCGTGGGCGGAGCCATATCTATCGTGTAGCTCCAGGCGTAGAAGTGGTAGTCGGCGAGGGTGTCGATGCCGAACTGGTTCGGGCCGCGGGTGGCGATCCTGACGATCACAACGAGGCTGTCGCGGTTGAGGTATCCGTACACGGGCTCAGCAACGAGCGTGACGGTGTCGCCCGCCGCGTTCCAAACCTCGCTGTAGTTCACGCCCCTCACAAACGGCCAGCCCCAAACCTCGCGCGCCGTGGCGTACTCGAACGTGCGGTCGCCCGTGGCCGTGTCGACGCTGAAGGTGGAGTCGTAAACGGTATCGACCGCAACAAGCTGATCAAGCGGACCGATGGTGAGTATCCCTCCGTCGACGCAGCCGTGGTGACCGTAGGGCACGCCGTCCCTGAGAGGCATATAGTGCAGCCAGCAGTGCTCGCAGTCGCAGTCGTACCAGTCCTCGTACGACCAGATCTGAGCGCCGGTGCTGTCGAAGAGGACAACCTTCACGTACGGCGCGTAGTTCTCAAGAAGCGTATCAGTCCTGCACTCCCAGATGATCGAGTCGGTACAAGACTGAATCTCGAAGGTGATGAAGTTAAGCTCTTTTGCCCACCTGTCGAGGTAGTAGTCGGTTGTGTATGTCGAAAGGAGCCCGCGGGTGAGGATGGCGTTGGCGGTGTCGCTGTCCACAACGTTCTCGGGAACGACGTTCCTGAACTCGAGCACATCGCTCATCTGGGTGTACTGACCGTGCAGGTCGGGCGGATAGGAGAACTGTGTGGAGGAGAGCCAGTCCTCGTACGCGCCGTCGTTGAACCAGTCGACCTTGGTGACCTCAACATCCCTCTGGATGTAGATGGTTTCGGCGTGCACCGGTTGCCAGTTCGGGTTCTCGTAGTCGCAGTAGTTGTGGCTTTCGGCGCTAAGCCCGTTGGAGTCGTAGTCGAGCGTTGCGCCCGCTTCGGCGTAGAAGTGGGACGTGCAGCGCCACGAGGTGTATCCGCTGTATGCCGCGGCGTCGTCGGGATCGAGGTAGCCCGCGGCGGTGTAGCAGTCGTCCTCGTGGTGCCAGCTGAAGTAGTCCGAAGGACCGCTGCCGCCAAGGTACGGACCCATCCAGTTCTGCTGACGCTCCGTGGCGGGGAACCAGGGCACCTGCACCGCATCGCCTGCGTAAATCTCAACTATCACTGTGTCGCCGGGCTCGAAGAAGTGGCAGTTCTGGGTCGTGGAGTCACCCCAGTAGAGGCTCAGGATAGCCTGGCGCTCGGGATCCTCGGGGTCATCGACGAGCGAAACGTGCAGGTACCTGCCCCACCTCTCCGCGTCGCCGCAGCAAGGTGCCCAGTAGCAGCTGTCCATATCGTGCCCGTAGTAGGCGGTGAAGTAGGTGTTCAGGTGATCGTCGTCGTGGTAGACGACGGTGCTGCCGCCAACGGGAAGGTCGTTTATGAATATCGTATCGGCGTTGGGGATGCTATCGCCGTCGCAGTCCTCGTCGTCTATCGTTATGATCCTCACGTCCACCGCAGCCATATCGGCAACCCACTCGTCGCACCACGTGGGACCAATGCGGTCGCTTACGTCCTTGAGGGTGAAGTTCCAGCCGAACGGGCACTGCGTGAAGTCGGACACCACGAACTGCGGCGGGGTAGCGTCAACGTAGAACGTCCAGCGGGCGACCTGACGAGGCTCAAGCACAAGACCATCCGGATCAAGCCTGTCCTCCGCCCAGTTCATGCCGGGCACGTAGTGGGTGAACGAGAACTTCTGCACGCCGTCGGCATAGGTTCCAACGACCTCGCAGCCGCCCTCGCTGTGCGGACAAGGACCGAACCCCGCGCAGCCGTCGCAGCAGTTGAGGTAGGCGTTATCGCAAGCGTAAACCGTCACGCAGACCTCATCGCCGGGGCGGAACCTAAGCTCCCTCAAACCGCCCGGCGTGGGATCGTAGTACGGGTCGAACACGACCCTCGTGCCCCACCACTCGGTGGAGCCGTTGTGCATGCGGATCTTCTCCACAACAAGGTTCGGAATCGAAGCGGGGTGGGTCGAAGGCGTGCCGCCGGTGTGGATGACGAAGTTCCTGCCCTCAGGTCCGCCGTACTCGGGGTGCCAGCTGCCGTCGCAGCCACGTACCTTGATGTTCATTATGATCGAGTCGGCGTGCACGCCCGAAACGCCGTAGTAAAGCGGACCGAACGTCCCAACGGGATCGTCGTAGTTGGCGGGATCGTCAACGCACGGTACGCCAACCTGGTCGAAGATGTCGCAGGTTATGACCTGGAACGTGTCGGAGGTCACCCAGCCGTGAGGCGGATAGTAGAGCGTATCGGGCGCATAGGGACCGACGAGGTCGATCCTTACGATGCCGAGGGTATCGGGGTGATAGTCGGAATATCCGGGGCAGCCCGCCGAGACGGGATCCTGCATAACGGGGGTGTGATCGCGCTCGTAGTCGCTTGTGCCGTAGTTCGGGTCGTTGCCGCCAGCGCCGCACCAGCTCCCGTCGCTTGAGACCTGAAGGTCGACCGAACCATAATCGTACGGGTTAGCCTTCTGCGAACCCTGACCGAAGTCGGGGTCGTCGAAGAACCTGGTAAACACAATGTAGACCTTGTCGCCCGAGTTGAGGCGGAAGAGGTTCGCGTCGGGACGGCTGGAGTGATAGAGGTTCTCGAAGCTTACGTAAAGCTCGCCCTCTGTGCCGTCGTCACTTTCATCGTAGTAAACGCCCTGGACGTAGTCGCCGCAGTAGAGGAAAGGCTGCATATCGTCCTGCGTGACGGTGAGGACATCGACTCCCGTCTCGGTGCAGCCGGCCTCGGTGGCGACGCCAGCGCGATGGATGTAGAACGTTATCTCAAAGTCCCTGACGTTGAATCCCGAGCCGCCGTACGCGCCGGTGAGGGTTGGTCCGTGCGTCGAGGCGTCGTGAACGTCGGCGTAGTTGTCCGTCACGTGGATGTGGAACATCGGCAGCGAATCGGCAAGCCAGATGAAGGGCACGCTCGAACCCTCGATCGTGTCGAACCTGTTGTAGTTGTCATCGTAGGGCGAATAATTCCTGAACTCCCTCGTCTCGTTGTCGTGACCTTCGGCTGTGGGGCAGACCAGGCTCGCCGTAGGACCGGAGAGGTCGACGACGAAAACCCAGCTCGTCTCGGCGTAGGTGGCGTACTCAAACGGATAGAAGTGGTCGTTTCTGTTGAAGACGCGCACCGTGACCTGGACGAGCGCACCGTCGAGGAACGGATCGAGGTAGTCGTCGCCAGCGCCAGGACCGTCGTAGCCAACTGCGATCCAGAACGAGTCGCTGCCGCAGCCATCCACGTTGATAACTACGCCCGCCTCGTTGTACGTACCCCACGAGGGCGTTATGTGCTCCTCGATACAGAGCGGATCGTTGCCGTCGCCCTTTATGTAAACCTCCCAGCCTGCGCCGTTGCCACCGTTGGCTGTATCGTACGAAAGCGTCATCGGATTGCGGAAGAAGACGGTATCTATTCTGCACGGGAAGGTGCCGCCGTTGAGGTAGCGGATCTCGACCCAAGCCGAATCGAGACAGGTCTGGCGGTCCTTGGCAATAAACGAGATGAGCTGGATCGAGTCGGCGGTGTAGATGTAGAGGTCGTTCACCTCGGGCTTGGAGGGATATGAGCACCACTCGTGCTCGGTGAGGATATCGCCGTAGGTCGGATCAGCGCCGTCGATGTTCACGCAGTCGGAGTGGGGTCCGTTCGAACCGACGGCGTTGTTCGGATAGAGCGCATAGATGTAGGGCGGAATGGTATCCTGCCCGACCAGGTACTCCGCACGATACCACCTCTGGCGCAGGGGATCGGACGGCGGCGTCGTGTCGGGAACGACCTCAACGCAGCCCTCAGGCGGAACGGAAACGTGCTGATAGGCATCGCTCATGTAGCAGTAGAAGTCGTTTATCGACTCTATGCCCACGTAGAAGGTGTCGAGAACCGATATACCCTCGACGCCGGGCGTCGACGCGTCGCAGCCGTGGCAGCCGTTGGAGCGAAGCACAACCCAAATCCTCTTGAACGGAAGATTCCTGCCGCTCCAGCTCGCCTGAGGCGGAACGGCAATCGGATTCTCGAACGGAAAGATAGCCTGCCACTTCTTAAACGTCCCCAAGGGCGTCGTCTCGGTGCCAACCTTTATCCACTTGAGCGTGGGGTCCGAAGGATCAGTGGGATCGAAGGTCCAGTGGATCGTTGCCGTCGTCGGATCGTACGGTGTGGTGAACTCAACGTCGTACGAGACGGCGGAGGTGATAAGCTTTTCGGGATGAGCCATCACGTCGGTGGAGTCGAAGATATCGCTGTAGGGGGCATGGTCGGGTATGCCGTCGTCCCTATCGACGTAGAACTGGACGCCGGTGTAGTAGTCCTCCTCAACCGATGTGACGCCGAAAAGCGCTCTTGCGTCGGTGGGGTTAAGCGGAGCAAGGTCAACGTTGGGGTCGAAGTCGGCGCTGCCCCAAATGGTGAGCTTTATGGCGGCGATGTAGATCATCTGGGAGGAAGCCAAAAGGTCGAGGCGCAGAACGGCGCGGTCGGTGCGGGGCTGAATCATTATCTCATCGAGCATGTTGACCGAGTCGACCCCCACAAGTCCGTAAACGCCGGTCTCCCACACAAGCGGGTTCCGCTCGTACGTCGACCAGAACTTACCTCGGGCCGGGGTGTAGCTGAAAACGCTTGTGAAGTTGGTCAGGTAGTTGCTGGGGATTTGATCCCCATATCCCCCTTCCACGAGGTTGAACACGTTGAAGTACTGCCAGTCGCCCCCTGACCCCTGGGCGAAAGCCGACCCAGAAAGTGCAAGGAGCCCACAGAGCACCACAACAACTGCTGTGCCTCTCATACTCCTCTCCTTTCGGAAAAGGTTTCTTCCCACAAACGCGCTTACCAGCCTACCGATGCTTTCCGCCACCGTCTACCTCCTTTGTAGTAATTTCTTTCCTCTTCCTGCCGCAAGCCACACCCACAAGCCACCACCCCGCCAAACCACAAAGTCAAAGAGCGACAATACGACCTCCGCGAATTGTTGTCCAAAAATACCCCAGCCCACCAACCTTGTCAAGCCCTTTTTAAAAATTCGACCCACCCAATTTACTTTCCCGATAATACGGGGATAGCTCAAAAATGTCAAGCAAAACTTAAATCTAAAACCTCACAGCTTGCCCCAAAACCTCGACTCAAGCTCAAAGCGTATTGTCCACTCGTCCTTAAGGCTGCCTTTTTGGTGGTTGGCGTTTGTTATATGCTCCCATCTCCACGCAATCCCTGCGGCAAGTTGCCCCGAGAAGCGTCCGAGGTCCCAGCTAAGACCGTCTGCCCAGAGGGAGATGTCGATGCCAAGGCGCCCCTCGACAACGCCTGAGGGAAAGGGCTCGCTCCAGTCGGGATCATCGATCCAAGGCTCCGTCCACGGATCGTCTATCCTGCCCTCGCCTTTGCGCCTGTAGTACAGCTTGGCTTCGCCGCCGTAAAACGCCCCCAAAAGCCTAAGCCCTACCGATGTCTGATCGTAGTCGTTCCCGTACTCGGGACCGAGCGGCTTGTTCTCGTAAAGGTACCTGTTCCAGGGGCGGATCTGGTTGAAGGTTCTGTTGCGAACCTGCTCGTACCTCGACCAAAGCGTCAGAAAAGCCCTCGAGCTTGAAAGCGCCCAGTCCGCCTCGACGGCAAAGCCGTATTCGGGAGGCTCCCTGTCGGCTGGGGTCTCGTGCTCTATCTGATAGTCGTCTAAAACGCCCTCGAAGCGAAGCCTGAAGGGCGGAAGAAGGATCTTCGCGTCAACGCTCCAGAGGGTGTTGTCGTCCCACTTGTGGTTCAGCTGCTCGCCGTGGAAGGCGTAAAGCGGAAGAAGATAATAAAGCTCCACCTGCCTGCCTACGCCGCCGAAGAGCATCATCTCGTTGAAGGCGAGCTGAAGCCAGGGGAAGGTGAGCTCAAACCTATGATAGGCAAGATACCTATTATATATAATCTTTGTCGTATCCACGAACTCGACGTACTCATCGAGCTGCCCAATGGACCAAACAAGCTGCCCCCTTTTGCCGAGCCTGAAACCCGCAAGGAGCCTTTCGTACGGTTTTCGTCCCGAAAGCGCCATCCCCAGCCCAAAGCGGAAGTAGTCCCTTCCGAGCTGGAGGAAGTAATCTTCGCCGCCCCATCGGATGAAGACCTGATCAGCCTTGCCCGCAACCCTCTCCCACCGAGCGCCGAAGTAGTTGGGGTCGGCGTAGTAGCCGCTGTCGAGGCGGTATATCCCCACAACCGACCAGCCCCCGCGCGTTCCGCCGAAGCCCAGCCGCATCCTGCCGAAGGATCTTGTGTAGTCGGACCAGCTTCGTCTGTCACCCCACACGCCGGGCGTCCACAGAAAGAAGGGCGCCTTTTGCGAGAAAGGCGAGCAAAGCCGCGCAGCGCGCGCCGACCAAAACGCATCAGGAAATGCCTGCGCAGCAGAAAGAACATCGGACACAAAGTAAGGTCCGTAGCCGCGGAGTATCGATACATCCCCGCGCAGCTCGAGCTCCTCCAAAAGCTCGTTTAGGTGCCAGTCGTAGGTCAGCGTGAAATCGGCGGCAAAAGCCGCAACGAAAGCCAAAAAGACCGCTGCAGATGAAGCTCCCCTCATTTCTCCAGTATCTCCCTCAGTTTTTGCAGTTGTCGTCGCAGTTCGGCGTTTTCAGCTTCGAGGCGCTTGAGCTTTCGTCGAAGCTTTGTGCAGTCGTCCGACGCCGCGCCCGGCGACTCGACCTCAACGCCCCTGCACGCGGAAAGCTCGCCCAAAACGCCCGCCCAAAGCGATGCGTCGAAACGCCACTCGCTTTCCGGATAGTCCGACACCAGGGCGGAAAAGCTCCTTCCGGCGTCGGAGTATTTGCCGAAGTAGACCTCCAGGTACCCCTTTTTGAACAGCGCGTCGTCGGCGCGCCTGTCGCCCGGGTACAGGTCGACGAGCCGGCTGTAGAGGTAGAGCGCCTCGTTGAACCTGTGCTCCCGAAGCGCTTTTTCGGCGCGGGCGAAAAGCGCCCCGGGCGATGTATCCCGCGGACCGTACTCAACGGCGCATCCCCACAAAGCAAGCAAAACCGCCGCGGCGAAAAGGATTTTGCAAAGGCGCTCCATTCCGTCACCTCACGACGACGCCGGCCGAATCGACGGCAAGAACCCAGTACCCCACGCCGGGCTTAAGCCTTGAGGCAACATAGTAGCCCCCGCTTTCCGGATCGAACCCGTAGACGGCAACAACCCCGTCAATCCGCGTAAGGACGGTGTCGGGCACCTCGCTTGCCGCAACGCCAACAAGGTTCCACCCGGGCAAAAGCCTTACGAAAACGCTCTCCCTCGCGCCCAAAGCGACAAAGCTCGTCTCAACGTCGCTTTCGACCCAAAAGCCCACGCCCGGCGAGGTCGTGTCGATCTCGACGAAGCTTCCCGAGGACGGATCGAACCACCACGCGCCCGCAGATGAGAAGGGAAAGGCATCGACCACAGCGGTAGAATCGAAGGGGTAGGAGACGAGGTTCCACCCGGGCCTCAGGCGGTAGTCCACCACCCGCACAGGGAGCTCGTCGAAGACTATCCGCGTTGGGTACGACGGACCGAGGTGGATCCTGTTGTGTGCGACGACCATCTCCTCCGAATCGCCCACCGGTGCGCCGGTGTTCGGATTCACGTCGTAGCGGTTGTAGAGGGCGGAGCTTATGCCGATGCGGATCCTGTGCCCCCTGTCGAAGACCACGGCGACGTTGCCCAGATCCACCTCGAGCTCGTAGACCTCGCCCGGCGTAAGGAAAGCCTCGTGATCCGCTCCCTCGCGAAAGCGCGCCTTAAGCGCACCATCGAGGATAAGGTACGACCCACCGGAGGGATAGACGTCCTCGAGGCGGACCATAAAGTCGGTGTCGATGCAGTCGGAGCTTGCGTACAAAACCGCCTTAACCCTGCCCATGATCCGCACGGGCTTCTCGAGCGGGCTGGTGGTGAACACTACGCCCTGCTCGGCGCCGTCCTGGAAGAACTGATTGCGCGGACCCGTGCCCCAGAAGAAGATGAGGTAGGTTATGGGAAAGAGGTTCCTCCCGCCGGAGTTGTACATCGGCGCGCTTGGGTCGTGGTAGTACTCGACGAACGTGTCGACGAGCTCGGGGAGGTGCGCAAGCGAACCATCGATATGGATGAATAGCGAATCGCGCCGCACGCCGGCCGGCGGCCAGCTGTCGAACTCCTCCCAGTGGCAACCCAAAACGGTATCGCCCACATCGCCCAAAACGTACACCCTGACGGCAGAGGTATCCTCGACGCCGTTGTCCTCGTCCTTGAGGTAGTGGAGAAACCACTTGAGCGCCAAAGGCAGCGGATCCCAGAGAGAGTTTTCGGGGAAGGTGAGGTCGCCCTGTCTCCTCTGCTCCCAGGCTCTGCCGTGCGTCCACGGACCCACAAGCATCTTCTGGTGACCCCGCGCGCCAACACCGCCGTAGCGCTGAAGATTACAGAAGACCTCTATCGTCCCCTCGCAGAAAGTGTCGAACCACCCGCCTACGTGGTATATCGGGATCGTCACCGAGTCGAGGCGCGTGTTAATATCAAGCCTGTCCCAGAACTCATCGCGGACGTAGTGCTCGAAGTACAGGTCGCGCATGTGTGCAAGCCCGTACGCCGCCGTCCAGATATCGACCTGCTCCTTCCTGTAGCATCCGCCGGGGAAGACGATTCTGTCGTAGAAGTTGGCTGCGGCATCGATGATGAAGGCGCAGACCAGATGAGGCGGTGCAGCGCCCGCGCAAAGATACCCCGTTATGCCGTATGCGGAGCCGCCATAGTAGCCCACGCGTCCGTTACACCAGGGCTGTGCGGCGAGCCACTCGACGGTGTCGAAGCCATCGCGGCGCTCGCCCCAGCCGTCGTCGAGAAACAGGCTGTCCTCTCCCTCCGAGTCGCCGCGACCGCGCGTGTCCTGCGAAACATAGCCGATCCCATGCGCCAAAAGCGAATCGGCAAAGGCGCCGCCGTAACCGCGACCGTAAGGCGTCCTCTGCAGAACTACGGGAACTGGACCGAAGGCTGTGTCGGGCGGCAGATAGACGTTTGTCGCAAGCAAAACACCGTCGCGCATGGGGACCCAAAACGTCGTCTGAGCCGCCAAAACGCAAAAAGAAAGCGCACAAAAAGCAAATGCCCGCATAGATCACCTCGAGTGCTGCGCCTTCCTCGCCTTAAGGAGCACCTCATACCCCCCGAACCTGCTTCCGCCGCCGTCTTTGAGGACCTTTTTGATCCTCGATGCGAGCGTTGCGATCTGGTCGGGGGTGACGGCGGCGCGGGAAGGATCGACGTCGACTATGGCAACAGTTATGCCGAAGAACGGGAAGAAGCGCCTAACGCCGTGTCTGTCGAGCCCCTCGATGCCGCCGGTTTTGCGGTCCTGCGGGGCGTAGAACTTCGGCGCACCCCTTGCCACCGCATCCACAGCCGCCGCGGCAACGCCGCGCATCTTGTACGGATCACCAACCATCACGAAGTCGTCGCCGCCTATGTGACCCAAAAAATCCCCCGGCGCACCATACACCCTCAAAGCCTCGCGAAGAACGCGCGAGACAAACAAGATCACCTGATCCCCCTTCGAAAAGCCGTAGAGGTCGTTGTAGGGCTTGAAGTTATCGATGTCGACGTAGGCGACAGAGAAAGGCTTTTTCGACTTTATCGCCTCGGTTATGACCCTTATTATTTCGTCGTTTCCGGGAAGTCCCGTAAGCGGGTTTGCCGCTCTGCTTTGCCTCACGCGCCTCAAAACGCTTCGTATCCGCGCGGCAAGCTCCCTGTAGTCGAGCTGATCCTTGACGAGATAGTCGTCGGCGCCTCCCTCAAAACCCTCAAGCTTGTACGAAAGCTCGTCCATGCAGGTCAAAAGAACGACGGGGATATGCGACGTGGCGTAGTTCCCCTTAAGCTTCCGGCAGACCTCCAGCCCGTTCATCTTCGGCATGTTTATGTCCAGAAGTATCACATCGGGTTCCTCCGCCTCGGCGAGCCTTAAACCCTCTATGGGGTCGTCGCACGTTATCACGTCGAAGTTGTTCGCCCGAAGCCGCGCCTGAAGAACCTCGAGGTTGCCAACCTCATCGTCTATGATCAAAACCTTCTCGGACATAGGCTAACCTCCGAAGGGGGATCTCCTCCTACCCCACGCAAGTGCTCCCTTGGGGCAGGCGGCTACGCACTCACCGCAGGAGATGCAGTGGGCGCTTTTTACGACAAGCCCCCGCATCGGGTCGATCCCCATGGGGCAGACGTATCTGCACGCCCCGCAGCCGTCGCAGACCTCGATGTTCCTCACCACCGCCCTGCGCGACAACGCAGACACCAACCCCATAAGCGCCCCAAGGGGGCATATGTATCTGCAAAACGCTCTCTTCACCCTCAGCGAGAGGGCAGCTGTGGCGATAAGTATCGCCGCCGTCGCAGCGGGTATGGGGACCCTCCAGACGGCGCACGCCCAAAACGCGGGGCATCCCAACGCGCAGGCAAGCACACCCTTCGCCGCCGTGACCAAAACGACGAACACCGCAACGCCGAAGGCGAAGAAGCGCAGCCTCTCGTTCAGCCAGTGGGGCGTTGTTCGCGTGGCTATACGCAGCCTGGCGCCAACATCGCCCAAAAGGTCCTGCACGGTGCCCACAGGGCAAATCCACCCGCAAAAAGGACGCGGCACAAACACACACGCAGCCAGCGCCAGAAAGCCCAAGGTCACCCCAACGGGGTAGAAAAAGCCCACCCCAAGCCTTGCCATCAAAACCGGGACCTCCACGATCGCCCACGGGCACAGGTTGTGCGCTCCAGCCGCACCCCAAAGCAAGAAGACCAAAAGCAAAAACACCACAAGCGCCAAAACCTGAGCGCACGCCCGCGGAAACCACCTGAAGAAAATCGCCCTCCCCCGATAGCGCATCAGCAATTTATATTAACGACGCAAACGAGTCTCCGCAACACTTTATTTTTTGCGTGAGAGCATTTTTGCAACTTCATCTTCGTCAAAAAGATAAAGGCGCCCCCTATTCGGGGCGCCTCATCCGTCGACCGAGCCGCAGAGGAGGGCTACCGCATCCGGACGGCGACGGAGCGGACCACCTCCTTGTTCCCGTCGAAGTCCTCGGCGATGAGCTTGTAGACGTAGCTTCCGTTCCCGATGGGATCGCCGTTTGAGTCGCGACCGTCCCAGCCAACGGAGTTGTATCCCGGCGTTGTGGGGCAGTCGAAGGAGCGCACAAGCCTGCCGCGCAGCGTGTAGACCTCAACGCGAACGCTGCGCGCAGGACGAGTGAGGGTGTAGACGAACTCGGTGTAGTTCTTGAACGGGTTGGGGAAGTTGACGACATCACGCACAAGCTTGCCCTTGCCCGTAAAGAGCTCAACCTTGGCTGCGTTGTCGCTCTCTGTGATCTCGCCGAACGCCGAGTCGGGATCGACCAGAACGAAGAGCTTTTCGTAGTCGTCCGAAACGGTGTGGCTGAAGGTGACCACATACACCGTATCGGCGGTTGCAGCGGAAAGCAGAGGGATAGTTTGGTCGTCGCAGACGGGAGAGCCGTCCTCGGCAACAAGCCTTACGGGAACGTTCTCGAACTTCGTGTTCCCGCTGAAGTGGACCTTCACGTTTATCGCGACCTCGTCGCCGAGCTGATAACCCTCGGGGGCAACCGAGACGTCTTCGTCGGATACGCTGAGGTTGGCGCCGTAAAAGAGCGTTTCGGCGTCGGTTTCGCTAAACTTCCTCATCTCAAGCGCCCTGGCAAAGCCCTCCTCCGCGGCGTAGAACTCGGCGGTGAAGGCGTAGCAAAGCTCAAGCACGTCTTCGGTGTTGACCACAGGCACCGCAAGCCAGAGGGGGATCGTTCTGCGCTCGTTGGGAAGGATGTCGCCAACCTCTATCTCCACGGTGCGCGTCTCGGGGTCGTAGCTGAAGGTGTAGGCGCTGTCGATCCCGTCGAAGTATGCGTCCTTGCCGATCTGGACGTAGAACTTCGGGTGGACGGCGATGTCGTTGCCGGCGTTTACCGCATCGAGGTTGACCACAACCTCATTGTCCCCCTGCAGGAGGACGAAGAACCCCGTGCTGTCGACCTGCTCGCCGTTGACCTCGGCAACGCGCTTGAGCGGCAGAACCTGCGGACCCCTGGCGCAGATGTAGCTTGCCCAGCTGCGCCTCAAGCGCTCAACTCCCATAAAGTCGGTGTATCTGACGAACGGATGAGCCGAGATAAGCAGATCGTCGGATGGGGCGGGGGCATCCACAATCGCGCGAGCTATGAGCCAGACATCCGTCCTTGATGGAGACGGCGGAAACTCCACAGCCTCCGCAGGCGGCAGAAGCACAAGCACGCTGTCGGTGAACGTGCCCGCTATGGGCGAGTATAGTCCGTCGTCGAAGTGAGCAGGGTCGGGCTGCGACCAGCTCCAACGCGCCTCAACAGGGGTCGGGACGTCGACGTAGCCCGGGAGGGTGTCGACAAGCTCCTCGAGGCTCGCCTTGGCTATGACGAACGATGGGCTCTCCACACCGCCCCAGTCGACAACTGCGAACATCCCCTCGGGAACCGAAAGCTCGAAAGGCGTGCCGCTGCCCACATCATCCCAATAGTCGCGCTCGGTGCCGGTTATCCTAAAGCCAATCCTGTGCACGCCAAGCCCAAGCGTCGGATCGAGCAGGAAGTGGTAGACGAAATACACCCTGCGCGAGGAGAGGACCTCTGGTATCGTCACGGAGCCGTCTGGGTTTCCGAGCTGGAAGAGGACCTCGCGCTCCGAGTCGTTGAAGCGCCAGCCTGCGTGGAAAGTTCGCGGGTCGTCGCCGGGAACCCATCCGCCCACCGACTCGTCGTAGTGCGCGGGGACAAAAGGTCGCGGATATACGCCGTACCAGAAGAAAGGTTCGGTGGCGCCAAGCTCGGAGAGGTCGGGTCTGCAGGTGAGGTCGTCCCAGGTCTTGCCGCTCCCGTTCTGAACCTCGACGATAACGGTCAAGACGGCGCCGTCGACGCTCCTTGTGTAACCCGCCTCAGATATCAGCGAATCCGGGAACTCGGGGACTATGCTCACGAAGGTGGCGTCGTCCACAAGATCAACGCGGGAGCGGGAGAGGTGATCCGGCACGAAAAGCGACGCGGGCTCCCTGCCCCCAACGTGCACCTGGACCGTGTAGTCCTCCGTACCGTACGACGTAACATATGGATCAAAATCCTCGTTGAACTCGTGCGGCTCGTTGGCGTCGTAGATGCGGTAGCGCAGGTATATCGTGTCGGGGTAAAGTGAGACCACGGTTGGGGTCACGTTCCTGCCGAGGGCTATCTTATTCCCCTTGGCTTCGGCGAGGAGGGCGTGTGTCCACTGGACCCACGGCGAGCCGCCGAAGATCTCCTCGTTCACAAGGACGGCGCCCTCGTTTATCTTCACGGGACCTTCGTAGCCGTAGCCGTGCCAGATGGCTCGGAGCGTTATGCACGTTGCGCCAAGCTTTTCCGGAAGGTCGTCGCCGTAGGTGGAGTCGGCGCCGGGACACCACCCAGGGTGCGCGTGGGCAAGATCACCCTCGATGGCAACCGACGTATCCCAGGGATTGAGCTCGAAAAGCGACTCAGCGTCCTCACCCGTGCCGGGCGGGAAGATGTCGTGCAGGTAGCCCGTGGAGCTCACGAACCTGTCGCCGAAGTCGTCCTCCCAGTCGTCGACGCCGTCGAAGTTGTCGTCGTCGAGGGCGGGGGGAATGAGTATCTGCGGGCAGTAAAGCTCGTACTTGAACGGATACTCGATGCAGAAGGGCTCGGTCGGGACGTAGGGGTTTGTGTCGACCAGCGTCTCGTACTCGGGGAATATCTGCGACCAATCAAGTTCTCCGCTGCCGGTTCGCGGAAGGTCGATCTCATATCCACCAAACCCCTTCGGGATGGTGACGACGATGTAGCCGAAGACGCCGTCCCCGAGCCCATCGGGCACGGTCGACGTCCTCGTCCAGCCCCGCCCGCCGCTTGTGTAGTCGTACTCAAACTCCCCGTAGTCGTGACCGACGTTGGCAAGCCAGTAGCGGCTGTACTCCGTGGACGCCGTCACCTTAAAGTCGATGTACGCATCGTCGCCGGAGGGCAGAAAGTCGAGGCGCGAACCCGTCGCGGGATCTATTATCTCGTAGCTTTGGCAAACGTACTCAAACTGAAGCGGATTGGGCAGAGGCGTAAAGTACGTGTAGCTCACTCTGATGGGCGTCGTCTTGTATTTGCCCCAGATGGTCGTGTACGTGACCTTTCCGTAGAGTGTGTCCTCCTCTGGCGGGAAGGGTGATGTCATCGTGGGCTCGCGACCGCCGAGGTTCATAACGACTATGTACTCACTGCGCGGGTAGGGTATGACGCCCCAGTCCTGCTCGAAGGAGTCGAGGTCGGTGGGGGTCGACGTGTCGGGGTCGAAGCGAAAGCCCTCGTAGCTGCCCATGCTCATCTTTATAAAGCGCACGTAAACTACATTCCCCGAGGAGTCGTGCTCCATCCACCACTCCCAGTTGTCGTAGAAGAAGCCGCGCACAGAGTCGGGTCTTTCGCCCCTGGGGAGCCCGAGGTGTTCGGCTGCGCCAAAAGCCATATCAAGAAGCGGCGGTGGGTCTATCCAAAGCTCCCAGCTTGCGTAGGGGTCGTGCCATTCATATCCGCCAACGATGCCGATGTCCCACTCAAGCCGCCAGGCGCGTATCATATCGCCCGGCTCGGGAACGTCGACAACGCCGTCGCCGTTGAGGTCCTGTGCCCTTGAGCCGTCGTGGTCTATATCCTCGTATTCGCCGCTCCACGGGTTGAGCCAGTAAACGCTTTCGAGCACGGCGCTTGTGGGTCGCGGCCAGATCGACGAAAAATCGAGCCAGGCGTCCGGATCACCGTCGCCGTCCATATCGTACTCAACGCTTGCTGGGAAACCCTCGGTCGAGTCGGCTGTACCGCGCAATACGTCCACAAACCTGCCGCCCGGCGTGCGCACAATCGGTATCTCCTCCGCCGAACACCAGTAAACCGGAACGTCTATGGGAACATACTGAACGTACTTCGTCTCGAGGGCGTCTGTGCGCTCCTTGTTCTCGAAAATCATGAAGATCTTAAAGGGCTGGAAGTACTCGCCGAGGATGTTCTTCCAGTTCAGATCAGCATCGGCAACGATGTCGGCGTTGAAGAGAACGCGCATCCAAACATCGTACCTGTAGTCGACATCGGATACGCCGCCGTGCGTGTAGCTGGCTATGCCGGTGGAGGGGCATATCCGGTTATCGCCTGTGAGTCCATAGTCGTCTATTGTGCCCGTGAGGGGATCGTCGGGCGCCGGGGTCCTCAGCCTGTAGGTAATAAGCCTTGTCTCCCCTGCATCCATACTCCCCAAAAACCAGCTTATCTCATCTCCCGAAACCGACGGAGCAGGTCCGCCGGGACAATCAACATAGTAGAAGTAGGAGTTTTTGTACTCAGTCACGGTCAGGTCCTCAATGGGCTCATCCCACAGGTTGCGCAGGTGGACGGAGACCTCGAACGTGACGGAGTCGTCGGCAGGGATGGCGTATGGCGCGACGTGGGTCGATTCGGGCAGCACCACAGGGCTGTGGACGCTTCGGAAGTGGAGCAGCTTGTGCGAGAAGGCGTAAAGCAGCGCGTTTGCGCTCCAGAGCCACTGATTTGGGTCATCGGTCGCAATGGCGCCCGCCGTCGGCACGCCAGCCATAAGGATGATTCTGCCGCCCAGGGCGTCTGCGCCGGAGATCTCTACCGCAGCGGGCTTGCCTACGTCATCGCCGTCCCACGTCGCCGAAAAACGAAGAATCGTCCTGTAGCCCTCAGGAAGCGTTGGCGCAGAAACGGTATAGATGCTGTCGGTAACGCTCACAAAGCCAAGGGGATGCGAGCTGTCCACCACCTCGACCGCAGCCATCATCGACGGCAGGAAACCGTCCACCCGATCAGAAAGGTCTATCGTGCCCGGGGGAAGGATGCCGTATGCCTCAAGAAGATATCCCCCGTTCCCCTCGGCGTATATCGTCCCGCCGCCCTCCAGAAAGGCGCGAAGGACGTCGCCAAAGCCGGGAAACCTCTCCGCAACCTCCCTTATGTAGTACCCCGCATCGTAACCGTAGGACTCAAACGCCGGGATTACAAGCATTCGAACGTTCCAGTCGAAGGAGGTGGTGGCGGAATCGGTCACCAAAAACGCCCAGCTGTCGACGCCGTCGCCCATAAGCGTTTGAAACATCGCGGGGAAGTAGTAGGTCTCCCAGGTGACCGACTGCCCCATGTCGTCGACGACGACGCTCTTGTAGAGGGCTATGCACTCCCCGCCGGGGAAGGAGATGGAGTATGCCCTTGGGACACCGTCGATGTCGAAGGTCGGAACCCACACCCAGGAGAATTCTCGGTCGATGAGAGTGTCGGGGAGGAGGAACGCCCCCCTGTACGGTCCCGAGGCGAGCCACAGGATGGGGAGCTCGCCGTAGGCTGCGCCAAGATCAGGGTCGATCTCCCCCAAAAGGACCCATTGGTCGTAGGCAGCCTTGCGCCAGGCGAAGAGGTAGGCGTTCGGCAGGGAGGTTTGGGTCTCGTCGGTCGGTATGATCGTCACCCCTCCCCACAAAAGCGCAAACGAAAACGACACTAAAACAAACGATCGCCACGCCCCCACTGTGCACCTCCTGGTTCATCTATGTTCCAATTCGAACACACAAAGGGCTCAAACCGCCCCCGTTTTTCGCCCCTTCCGCACATCTCCCACCGCTACTCAAGCAGCCCGCGTGCCAAAAAATTAGGTTTGACAAACCACGGACTTAGTCATAATATTTTTAGTGTGAGGGCAGAAGTTTTTTACAATGATCATCCCCGATCGCCTCCCGGTACGTTGTATCTACATTCCCAATTCATCTGCAAAAATTGACTAATTCTAACCCAAAACAAGGAGGAAGCAATGAAAAAGTTTGCGATCGTGTTCGTTTTTTGCGCTCTTGTTCAAATGCTGTTTTCACAGTACATCGACAAACCGGAGGAGGAATATCTCCTCTCCGGCATGCCCTTTGCGTATGTTCACCACGTAAGCGGAAGCAGTACCTGGTACACCGGCGTTTACGCATTTCAGCAAGCCTTGGACGAAGCAAACGCCAGTGCTGGCTCAACCGACCCCGTCGACAGTATACGCATATATAGTCCCCCAACCGACCCCTTCGTGGCCAGCGAAGATTTCTTCACAATTAAAGCCAGTAATCTTGTTATCTACCACGACAACTCCGCCTACTTGTCCGATGGCATTGTCATCGATACTGGGGAAGTCATTAGAAAAGTTGAAATAATAGGGATTCACAAGAGCATGCTTTACATTAACACCACCGATGGAGTTGGGATCGACATCCCATCCACTGCGGTTTATATAACAGTTCAGAATGCTGATATAACAGCATCATCTTGCGGTATCAGCAACTTGGGACGTAATTGCACGTTTCGAAACATCAACATCCAAAACTGCAGTTTCGCCGGTCTCCACAACGATGCCAAAAATTGCTACGCAAATAACATAAAAATACAAAACTGTGGCTGGGGTATTTTGGGGCACGGTTCTGGCAATAGCTTAACCGCTGAAAAACTGTTAATTAAAAACTGTGAATGGGGTTGTTCGTTTTCTGCTGATATATCAGTAACAATAGACCGAGCTACCATCTACAATTTCTCATTTTGCGGCATTTATAACAATAGCTCCCCCTCTTGTGTTCATTGCAAACGCTGTCTCGTATACAACGATAGTTATACCGCGGATAACTACTGTTATTATAGTGTTACCTTCGACGACGTTTGGCCCTCCAGCACCAATGATAATGTTGCAATGGGAGGTGACTGCGCCACTGGTGGACATGATTTCTTCCACTGCAGCGGCGTAGGAACCGCCGCAAGGTCATACGATGGCTATCCCGAAATTAGCCATTGCACGGGTGTTCTATCTGAATTTCGTCCTGGTGAAGCCAATATAATACTACAAGAAACTTACAATAGCGACCAATGGTTCTCTTGTCTGCCAATGTATACAGCTGCAAAGGCCCTCGCTCTCTATTTCAATGATCCGCTTACTGGTAATCGAAGTTATGTCGACAACGTTGGCTATGACACGGACATAACAAAAGGGATAGCTAAAAAATACATTGCACCTCAACTTCCGCCATCGCTCGAGCTCACGGCCTTCCCCTCGCCGTTTAACTCAGGCATTGCAATACGAACTTCCATCGATGCGTATTTCTACATCTTCGACAGCGCTGGTCGGCTTGTAGCCACGCTGAACGGTAAACGCGCATTCTGGCATCCTGCAGATAATTTGGGAAACGGAACATACATAATCAAGGCACTCACACCCGACGGCCTTAGTGAAAGCAAACAAGTTATCTACCTCAAATGATGTTGACTAAACCAGGAGGCTTGGATGTTGGCACTCATCCTAACCATTCTCTCCCTCGTTCTGCCCGCGGCTGCGCAAGACGACAGCGTATACATCTATGTAACTTTCGTCCTCGACTCCCCCGCTCCAAGCGTCCTCGCAAGAATGAACGACATGGAGGCAAATGGACTCGTAACATGGGGACTGAACGAGCTACGCATCGCCATCAAAGTCGAGGTTGGCTGCGACGGGAAGATATACATCTGCGACCATAATGAAGACCCCTTCTCCTCCCTCCCCTCGCGCATCATTCGAATTGACGACATCTCCGGAGCCGGCTTCACTTATTGGTGGGACGAAGCCCCGAGCTTCTGGCCTCATGCCGCCCTATCGGCCTGCGATGGAAAGATCTACATCGCGGACTGTAGACACATAACAAGAATAGATGACATGAGCGGCGCGGGTCGCACAACCTACTGCCCATGCCCAGAAGAAACCCTTGAACACGGCGGTTTTATTGATCTAGTAATAGATAGTTCAGAGAGAATTTACACCCTTTTTAGAAACCGCATATTTCGCTTCGACGACATGACGGGAACCAACCTCGTAGCCTACGGCGACTCAGGCTCCGGCGTCGGAGAGTTCGGAAGTGCTTGGTCAATAGACCTGGACCCAGAAGGAAGGATATACATTGCCGACTACAGCAACCACCGCATAGTCCGCATAGACGACATGACTGGGGCGGGCTGGGTCGCCCTGGGCGACAGCGGAACAGGCGTGGGCGAGTTCGTCCACCCAGTCGATATCTCCGTTGGCCCCGACGGAAAAATCTACGTCGTGGACACCTCCGGCCGGCGCATAATTCGCTTCGACGACATGACCGGCGCAGGCTGGACCGAACTCGATTGCCGAACCCTCGGACTCGGATGGCCATTCTCCATCTGCGTCGTGCCACGAGCATCGCCCGACACAGAAAAAGTCGCCGAAACGAGCGCGGAGAAACTCCACCTCTCCGTCTCGCCCAATCCGTTCCGCGAAGCCCTCAGGATAGATGCACCAGCCGATGCGGACGTGGTCGTTTACGACGCGATCGGGCGGGTTGTCCACAGGCAGCGCGGCGGAGGAGTGTGGAGGCCGAAGGGCGCGGGCGCGTACGTCGTCACAGCTGAGCTCGGCGGAAAGCGCGAAAGCAGGATCGTCGTGAAGACGGAGTGACGCCTCAACTTACCACGCACCCGAGGGCGATGGAGTAGAGCTTGATCTGCGCGGTGTCGGAGCGGGAGAGGAGCACGATCGGCAGTCGCGCACCCATAACGATGCCGCCTATCTTCGCGCCGGCGAGGTATATAAGCGCTTTCGCGAAGATGTTCCCGCTCGCGATGTCGGGCACGAGGAAGATGTCGGCGTCCTCGGACATCTGCGTATCTATCCCCTTGGCCTTTGCCGCCTGCTTGGAGAGCACAACGTCTATGGCAAGTGGACCCTCAAACACTATATCCCCAAGCTCCCCAGACCTCGACATCTCCGTAAGCTTTTGCGCATCGAGCGTTTCGGGCATGTCGGGGTTAGGCGTCTCTATGGCGGCCAAGCCAACGGCTTTGGGTTTGTCGATCCCAAGCTTGCGCGCAACCTCCGCTGCGTTGTGCAAAATCTGAACCTTCTGCTCCAGGTCGGGGCGGATGTTCATTCCGCCGTCGCTCATGAGGATGAGCTTGGGGTACCTCTCCACCTCAAGCACAGCTACGTGGGAAAGAAGCCTTCCTGTGCGCAGACCCTTCTCCTTGTCGAGCACAGCCTTAAGCAGAACAGGTGTGGAAAGCTTTCCCTTCATGAGCATGTCGCATACGCCGTTTCGACCGAGCTCCACCGTCTTTTCGGCTATCTCCTCGGGGCTTTCTGCGTGCACGATCTCGTATTCGCCGAGGCCGATCTTTTCGGCAAGCGGGGCTATCTTGCTCCCGTCGCCCACGAGGTACGGCTTTATGATCCCCATCTTCTCCGCCTCGGCGAGAGCCTGCACCACAGCCTCGCCGGCGGCGTCCGCAACGGCGAGATTCCTCCTGCGGCTACCGCGAGCAAGCTCCAGAATCTCGGCGAAGCTTCTTATCATATGCTCACCTCCCTTATCGCTAATCGGGCTTGTGGGTGAATATCCTGCTGTAGAGCGTAACCGACACGGCTGCCCCCGCCAGAAAGCCCGTCGCAAGCCTCAGGACGTTCGTGCTTTGGCGCAGCCCAACAAGCTGCGTCGTGCCGTCGACGAAAGCCGGGGCGAGGGCGACGAGGAAAACCCCCATCCCAAGGGGCTTTTGCATCGCGCCAAAACTCAGCAGCAGCGCGGCGAAAACACCCCCCACAAAAAGCCCCAGGTAAACTCCCGTGCACCTCGCACACACCGCGAGCTTGTGCCCGAAGAGGAAAAACGACCGCTGCGGAAGCTGATGGCACAGGGGCTTGAACATGAGGTACACAAATCCCGCCAGCGGGCTTCCGATGCTCGCCAAATATGGCGCCAGAACCACAAGCGCCAGAACGCAGAGCCAAAGCAGGTTCAGCCCCCAAACTATCTTAAGCTGCGGCACCTTCACCTTCTTCGCCGCTTGTGCCTGCCGAAGTCGGCTCGCCGGCTTTGCCCGAACTAAGCCAGCCGCCCCAAATATCGCCCCAAAGGGCGTACGCAACGAACATAAGGTAGATCCCACCAAAAGCCATCACCACCGCCGCAGCGCCGAACAAAGCCGCGGCGAAAGGCGAAAATATTAACGCATGCCTTCGGAAAACGGAAACAGCAATGGCTCCACCCACCCAAAACGGTGCCGAAACGACCGTAACACCAACGCTTATCACAAGGTTCACCGCCAGAACCACAAGGATCCTAAGCACGTTGTCGCCTATGAAGTTCGCCACGCGCTTGAAATCGAACGCCTCGGAGGGGATGGTTCCCGTCCGGGCAACGACGCCCGCAAGGTAGGGGAGAATAAAGAGGAAAAGAAGCGACCAAAGCGAAGCAAGCGCGTTCCCAAAACAAGGCACGAAGGGCAAAACGAAGGCGGGTATAGAGTATGCGATCTCAAGCACCGCGAGGAAGAAGCCGTCGGCTATAAGTTCTCCGAAGTCCGAGAAGTCCGGGATGCCCTCGTACTTCCCCTCCATCCACCGCGAGAGGACGCGCAGGAAATACCCCATAACCGCAAGCCATCCCACGATCGGGACGAGGAGAAGCAGCATGAGGATCAAAACCCGCGCCAGCCACCTCTCGGAGCGAAAAAGGTACAAAAGCGCCTGCGAAACCCTTAAGCTCTCCATCTCTCCCCCCTGTGTCTTTTTCCCTCAGCGGACGAGGAGGATCCTCTCCCTTTTGACCTCCTCCTCTCCGCTTGACTCGTCCGTCAGGCGAATATACAAAACGTATACGCCGTCCGCCACATCTTCGCCCTCGAGGTTTTTGCCGTCCCAGACGGCGAGCGCCTCGCCCTCCTCAGGCTCAAGCGTTGCCACAAGCTCGCCCGAGGCGGAAAAGACCGCGATCCTTGCGGTGCGGAGTCCGCTTGCGCCCCGGTACCACGTGATCCAAAGCCTTCCGCGGCACGGGTTGGGATAGCACAAAACGCCCTCCGCAAGCTGCGGTGTTGGCGAAAGCTCGATGGTTAGCCTGTGGATCTGCCCCGCCCTGTGCTCTATCTCCTGCGCGTGCGGGATGTACCCCGGCGCATCGACGTACAGGCTGTGCACGCCGTCTGCGCGGTCGATGAGCGCACAAAAGCGCCCTCTGCCGTCGAGGGGGATCGTATCACCGTCGAGGGCGACGGAGGCTTCGAGGACGGGCGTGCCCGATGTGGCGTCCTGCACGATGCCGAAGACGGCGTCGAAGATGTTGGCTGCAACCGGCGCCTTGGGGATGCCCCAGCCGTAGTCGTTGTCTGGGCGGTCGGCTTGGTCGGCGGCGCGCTTGAGGCGCTCAACCAAAGCCCATCCGCCAAGCTCTGTGCCCTGATCCCTCGCCGCCTGGAGGACGAGCGCTGCCATCCCCGCAACGAGCGGAGCGGAAAAGCTTGTGCCGCTGACGTAAACGACGCCGCCATCCGCCGCGCTCCAAACCGCCACATCGACCCCCATGGCGACGAGATCAGGCTTCGTTCTCCCGTCGGCTGTGGGTCCGGGCGAGGAGAAGGGCGCCAGAACGCCCTCACCGTCGACGGCGCCGACGGCGCAAACCGAATCGCCGTCGGCGGGCGCAAGAATGTGATCCCACCAACCAAAGGGAGCGCGCTCGTTCCCAGTGGAGTTGAAGACCGCTATCCCGCGCGACGCGGCAACGTCTGCGGCAACCGTGACCACCGCAAAATCGCCGTCGAGCTGAGCGAACGAATAGCCCCAGCCGTCAAGGTCGAAGTAGAAATACCCCAAGGAGCTTGTGACTATATCGACCCCCACCGAGTCGAGCCACTCGAGTCCGGCCACCCAGTTGTCCTCCTCGATGCGGCGCTCGAAGGGGATAGTGTCGGTCGCGGTTATGCTGTCGACGATCTCCGTCTTCGCCAGGGCGAAGCAGGCGTGGGGAGCGATGCCGACAAGCTCGCCGGGGATAAGAGCGCCGATGCATGAGAGGGTCATCGTCCCGTGGGAGAAGCCACCGGGATCCCAGTCGCCCGCGGCGGTGTCGTTCCCCAGCGACGTGTCCCCGTGGACGAAGTCGAACTTGGCGACAAGCCTCCCCGAGGCAAGTAGGGAGTCGAAGGCGGGGCAGGCAAGTTCGAAGCCCGAGTCGAGCATTCCCACAAGGACGCCTTCGCCGCGCCAGCCGCGCTGGTGCATAAGATCCGCGCCCAAAAGCTCTATCTGCCGCGCCGAAAGCCCGTAGTAATCGCTTTTGCCCCTCGGCAGCGCCGGCAAAACCCTCGGCGCAGGAATCCTGCACACACCAACGGGCGAAACGCCGCGGACGAACGAAAGTCCCTCTATCGCCGGAAGCAGGCTGGGGTCGCAGCGGACCGAGACGGCATTAAGCCACCGGGAGGTCCGCAGGACCTCCGCGCCGATCAACTCCAACGCCGCAACGTAAGCATCATCCACCGGCAGGTCGTACCAGTCGAGCGGTATTCCGAGGCGTCTTCGGCGCTCGAGGGACCTCTGCGAAAGCCTGCGCTCGGCAACAACTGCCGCATCGGCGCCCTCCCAAGCGCCCTTGTCGGTGAAGAAGACCCAGAATTTGTTCGCATTGCCCCAAAGCGCCGCAAACGCAACGAAGACAAGCGCCAGGCGCGCCATAGCTACCTCGCCAGGAAGAAGAAAAACCTCGCCACAAGCCAAAGGATCAAAGCTCCGGCTGCGGCAAATATGATCCAGAACGTCGGCTTGGGATATCTTGACCTGTCGATCCTTCCGAGGCGGACATACCTGCCTCCGCGCCCTTCCTCGCCGACCTTTATGCCTCGCCTCGATATCCTGACCACCGCTCCTCCCGCCGCATTATGGATACCAGCTGCGCCACCCGAACGAAAGCGCTCCTGCCGCCCATGAACTTCAAAAGAAGGCCCCGCCCGCAGGGAAAAATCACGACCAGCGGTCACACCCCCTCAGAAAATCATGCCTCAGCCTTCCCAGCCACGGAGAGAACCGAACCTCCGGCGGTCCCGCCCGCAAAAACTACACCTTCAACCGCCAGCGAGGATGCACATCAGAGCTCAACGGACGCCCTCTGGAGGGATTTTGTGCCCAGTATCTCCCTTCGTCTTCCGGTGTGCCAGCGCCAAGCCGTCTCTATTATGGTCTCGAGGGTTGAGTACCGCGGTCTCCAGCCAAAAAGCTTTTCGATAAGCTTTGCCTCGGCAACGAGCATAGGGGGGTCGCCCCTGCGACGACCGCCCTCCACAAAGGGGATCTTCCTGCCCGTCACGCGCTCGGCGGTGCGAATAACCTCCAAAACGGAATACCCACGCCCGCTCCCTACGTTGAGGACCAAACCCTCACCGCCCTCGTGCTCCAAAAGCCACTCCACAGCCCTTATGTGGGCGTCGGCGATGTCGACTATGTGGATGTAGTCCCTTATGCAGGTTCCGTCGGGCGTATCGTAGTCGGTGCCGTATATGACGATCTCGGGCTCAACGCCCATAGCCACATCGAGGACGCGCGGTATGAGGTGCGTTTCGGGGATGTGGAGCTCGCCGATATCCCCCTCGGGATCAGCACCCGCGGCGTTGAAGTACCTGAGAACCACATAGGTAAAGCCGTGTATAGCCGCGGCATCCCCTATCATCCGCTCGATGGCGAGCTTGGTGAAACCGTAGACGTTGTCGGGGTTGGGTGGGTCCTCCTCGGTGACGGGAACCTTCGACGGGCTGCCGTAAACGGACGCGGTGGACGAAAACAAGATCCGCTTAACGCCGTACTGCAACATCACCTTGAGGATGTTGACCGTGCCTGTGATGTTGTTCTCGTAGTAGAACAGGGGCTTCGTTATCGACTCGGGGACGAGGCTTTTTGCCGCAAGGTGGACTACAACGTCAATCTCGTGCGTGAGGAAGACGTCCTCAAGCCTTTCGGGCTCGAGGATGTCGCCGTAGACGAACGGACCACGAATAAGCTCCCTGTGACCGGTCGAGAGGTTGTCGTAGATGAGGGTGCGATACCCCCTCGCCCGCAGAAGCTTCGTCACATGGCTGCCGATATAACCAGCACCGCCTATTATCAAAACTGTAGCACTCATCCTAAATTTATAAACAAAAGCTCCATTCGAGACAACGCAAGAACTTTTTGCCTTAGTTAAAAAATTTTGGCAGCGCATCCCGCAGCGCGCAACGAATTTGTTGACGTATGGGAGGAGCATTCTATTTTGGAAGAAGCAGGAAAGTGCGGGGGTGGAAGATGGACTTCCCCACCAGGAGAGGGGAGGACGGTTATTACTACCTTCTCGACTTCGAGGATAAGGAGCGCGAGTTCAAGCAGTGCGCGAAGGGTCTTTACCCCGAGGACCTCGTTGCGATGGCGAACGGCAGCGGCGGGTCGATCCTCATAGGCGTTGAAGAGGTACGCCTGCCGGACGGCACGAAGGCGGGGCGCGTTGTGGGCTGCCCACTCACCGACGAACTAAAGCAAAACATCAACAACAAAGCCGCAAGCTGCATCCCATCGATAAAGGTGGACTTCGAGGAGCACTGGGCTGGCGGCGTTCCGTTCGTCGAGGTGATCGTGCCCGAGGGAACGAACAAGCCCTACTGCACCGCATCGGGCTGCTATCGCCTCCGCGTCGACGGAAGCAACCGCGCCCTCGACCCACCGGCGCTTATCGCCATCATCCTCGAAAAGGAGTCGCAGCGGTTCATCTCCAGATTCCAGCAGGCAACAACACGGCTTGTGGAAACGCTCGAGCGTTTGTGCAAAAGGATAGAGGAGCTTCACAAGCTTGCCGAGCGACGCGAAACCTGAGCATGCCAAACCCCTCCGACATCCTGGGATTTCCCCTCTGGCTGCGGTGGAGGCTGTATACCCTTGGCGTTCTGCCCCGATGCAGCTCTCGAAAGCCTGTGATAAGCGTTGGCGGGATCACACTGGGCGGCGCGGGCAAAACCCCTCTCGTGGAGTATGTTGCGCGATTCCTTTTGGCACACGGAATCACCCCCGCGATACTCACGCGGGGGTATCTGAGGCGCTGCCGCGACGACGTCATCATCCGCGGCGAAGCCGCCGACTGGCGCGTTGTGGGCGATGAGCCCGCACTGCTTGCGAAAAAGCTCCCCGAAGCCGTGATAGCCGTCGGTGCCAAAAGGTGCCGCCTGCTGCCTAAGCTTGAGGAGAAAGCCGACGTCATAATCCTCGACGACGGATTCCAACACCTCGCCGTCGAGCGAACCCTCGACCTCGTCGCCCTCACCGGAGGCGAAGAGCGGATGTGGCTCTTCCCCTTAGGATACCGCAGGGACGGGCTCTGGAGGCTCAAACGCCTCGGGAGAAACGCCACAGTCGTCCTCTTCGGCGAAGGGGATATTGGGAGGATCATCCCCCGGCACGTGCCCGTCTTCCGTGCAAGGCTTGTTCCAACGAGGCTGCACCCCCTCTCGGACTGGTCTGCGAGCTTGCCGAAAGACGCCATCCGCGGGAAGAGGGTCTTCATCGCCGCGGGCATTGCCCGACCCAGGCGCCTTCGGAAGACGGTCGAGGAGCTTGGCGCCACGGTCGTGGGCGAGGCGTTCTTCCTCGACCACAGGTTCTTCCGACCAAGCCAGGTGGCGCGCGTCATAAAAAGTGCATCCGAAGCAGGCGCACAGATCATCGTAACAACGCAGAAGGACGCAGTAAGAATCGGGGACATCGCAACCGAAGACTTCCTCGCGCTGGAGGTGCAGGTTGCCGTAGACGACGAGGGGCGCTTCGAGGATGTCATCCTCGGCGCAGCCTGCGGCATTAACGCTTGCGCGCACAGAACCAAACCAACTTATTAACGAAAAACGCGGAGGTAACTATGAGCGCCCAGGAAATCCTGAAGGTCGTTTTGAACGAGCTTCCCGACGGGGTTGTGATAAGGGATGAAGGCGGGCAGGTCATCGCCGCCAACGAGCTTGGCGAAAGACTCCTTGCGTCAAAAGCTTTCGACGAAGAGCCGTTTGAGTTTGAGGGGAGGTTCTTCAGGTTCTCGCGCAAGCCGCTTGCCTGGGGCGAGATGCTCTTCTGGCGCGATGTCACCGAAAGCGAAAAGCTTCGGGACCTTATGGTGATCGACCCCGAGACGGGGGTTTACAACGCTCGCTACATGAGGGAGGAGCTGGAGCGCGAGCTCGACCGCGTCCACAGGACGGGCTCGCAGATGGCGCTCGTCCTCGTCGACGTCGACCCGGGCGAGGAGGGTCCCTCGATGGCTGAAATCGCATCCACCCTCCGGAGGACCGTCAGAAACTACGACAAGGTCTGCACAGGCGACAGATCAGACTTCGTTCTTATGCTCTTCGCCGTAGACCCGGATAAGGTGGAGGCAATGGGCGAAAGGATCCTCAGGGCGCTTAAGGACATAGGCGTTGCGCGGGTGAGTTTGGGAATATCGCTTTCGGCGCGGGCACCATCGGCAGAGGCGCTTATGAAGCTTGCGCAAAGAGCACTATACGTCGTAAACGCCAAGGGCGGAAACGACTTCTCAATCTACTGAGCGGGCTCGCGCCGTCCCTCCGATTACAGCAGCACGGGTGGTACCTCAAGACGGGCGCTCTTGCGGCGGCGCAAACTTGTGGCCCGTAAACTTGTGACCCCCCGCCTTTTGCCCGAACAGACAACCACGACGGCAAGCGCCTCAGCGCCCTGCGCCCCGGAGAAGAACCTGAGCCTGCGCTCCCCAAACGCGCATCGCTCGCGCAAACCGCACGCCCAAAGCCATCCCGGGTCCCCGCGCCCAAGACCCCCGAGCCCAAAACCACACGCCCGGACACCGAAGCGTCACCCCTCCCTTATGATCTCGAGCCTTCCGCTCGTAAGCGCTCTGAGGAGCTGTCCCCTGCCGGCGCTGCGGATGCGGCTCTTCTCCATGGGAAAGCCCTCTATCCTGCGCACGAGGTACCTGAGCTCGTTGTACGTGAGGGCTTCGGGACCTTGTTGCTCGAGCTTTTCGGCGATTGCGATAAGCCTTTCGTCGTCGGGTGGTATGCGCAGCACCATTGCCCCGGGCTGAGGCGCTTTGCCCCACAGGTGGAACTCAAGCGCCGGCACCTGCGTTTGAGGCGGGCAGGCGGGCGTTATCATGGGCTCGACGTTCACGTGGGGGTTTGGGATGACGTGCGCGGCGACAAGCTCGCCAACTCGCTGCGCCGCAAGCGCGCCAGCCTCAACCGCCGCCTTGACCGCGCCAACCGTGCCACGCACCTTCACGATGCAAAGCCCACCGCCCGTGCGCTCGTAGTCGACGGCGACGACCTCGGCAGCCTTAACAGCAGCATCCGCCGCCTCGATCAAACCCACAAGACCGCGCGTCTCTATCATCCCCAAAGCCCTCTCTCCCTCAACGCTCCTCATCGCTCCTCCTGCTCGCTTTGTTCTGGACTTACGCCGCGCGCCGCGAGGAACTCCTCGAGGCTTGCCACAGCCTTCTCAACATCCTCGCGCGCCGCAAGAACCTCCCTTGAGGCGGCAACGCGAAGATTCATATCCCTCACGCGCTCGAAGAACTCCTCCTTCTTCGCGCACTTGCCGATGATCTTTTGCCACTCAAGCCAATGTCCGTAGGCGTTGCCGAAGTGCTGCGCCGCAGCCTCAAGCGCCGAACGCTGCCTTTCCGGGAAAAACGACGCGATGTGCGAGAAGTAACAGTGCGCGGCGAAGGTCTGCGTCCACTGGCTGTAGATGGCGAAGCAGAACCACGCCGTTCGCGACCTTTTGCCGTCGGCGTCCTCGACGAGGAAGTCGACCTCGGGGTTTTTAAGGTCGTCGGCGTAGGCGGCATACGCCCTAAGTCCAAAGGAGATCCTCACCTCACCAAGCTCGAGGAACTCGGTTCTGTAGCTCTGAACGGCAAGCTTTGCGAGCTCCTCGACGATCTTCTCCTCCGGATTTTGTCCCGGCGAGACCCCCACAGGGGCCACAAGGAGGTGCGCGCCGCGCTCGGAGCTCCAGTTCCACCACCCCTCAAGCTCATCGCGACCCCACGTCGTCCCCGAGGGGGCGAAGGACGGGTTGTGCCAGTGGATCATCTCGTTGCCGCGGGAACCCTCAACGCCGTAAACCAAAACGGGCTCAAGCCACGACATCCAGACGAGGTTGCCGCACTGGATCATCTCGCGCATAAACCCGATCGCCTCCTCAAGGCTTTGCGGCTCAAGCGCCGCGCGGCGAACGTTGCACGCAGCAAGCGCGTTCTCCACAACCTCCAAACGAAAAAGATCAAAAACCCAAAATCTGTCAAGGTCGTAGGCGAAAAACGCAAAATAGCCGCTTTTGGCGAAAAAATGGGGGTAGTGCTCCGTCATCCCGGCGTATCGGGCAGCCTTCCACATTATGTCCAGAGGAACATACTCAAGCTGCATCCCCGGGTAGCGAGCAAGCTCCTTCCGCCAGCCAACATTGTAGTTGCTCAGAACCACAAAAGACAATCTACAGAGGCGGCGGAAGGTGCGCAAGAAGCTTTCCGTTTTCCACTTGACAGCTTCTGGCAAAAGGCTAAATTCGAGGGTGTGGGTGAAGAAAGGAGGGAGCTATGAAGCCGGGAGCGTACATGCTCATCAACGTGGCGACGGGTGAGGAGCTCAACGTCGTGAGGGAGCTTCGAAAGCTTCCGGGTGTGAAGAACGCCCGCGTCGTGACGGGACTGCACGACGTGGTCTGCTACGTCGAAGCCGACACCATCGACGAGCTGCGCCACGAGATCATCGGATCCATACGGCACATCCCCGGCATAACGAGAACCGTCACCTGCATCGCCTTCGACAGCGAGGAGTAGCCGCCCTTCCGCCTGCTGCTTTGGATCCCGCCGAAAAGCCTCAGCCAGGCTGAGGCTTTTTTATTTTTCAACCGAGCCCGGGTTTTTTTCAAGGCGTTTGGCGGTCGCCACCTGCGGAAACCCCACCCACCCAAAGGTACGCGGGTCTGTTCGCCAGGGCATCGACGAGCCCCAAAAGGCGCAGTCTCTCCGGAACCTCCGCCGGCAAAAGCACCTCGGCGCCTGCTTCGCGCAAAAAATCCCAGAGGGTTTCAACCCCGGGCTTTACGACAAGCTTTGCGTGCTTGTTCTGCGGCACTCCCAGGGCGCGCTCGGCGAAAACGATCGCGTCCCAAAGGGAGCCTATGGTGTCGACGAGGGCTACGCTTTCTGCCGCCTCGGCGCTCCAGATGCGACCCTGAGCAACCGAATCGAGCCAGGCGTAGCTTGTGTCGCGGCTGCGGGCAGCCTTCGAAACGAACTGCTCGTAAAGCTTTCCGGCAACCTTCACAAGCAGGGCGCGCTCGTCGTCGGAGAGCCTGTGGTCGCCCACGAAGATGTCGGCGAACCTGCCGCGCTTTATCGTCTGGGAGCGCGCGCCAAGCTTATCGTAAAGACCGGCAAAGCACACCCGCAGCATCGCAACGCCTATGGAGCCCGTTATGGTGTAGGGTGTCGCGAAGATCGTGTCGGCAGCCATCGAGATGTAGTACCCTCCCGACGCCGCCAGGGCGCCCATCGACACGACGACGGGCTTCTTCTGCGCCGCACGCGCCACCTCCCTGTAGATGACGTCCGAGGCAAGCGCCGAACCGCCGGGGCTTTCGACACGAAAGACTATCGCGTCTATCTCATCGTCGTCGGCGAGCTTGCGCAAAAGCCTCGCGTACCGCCTCGACGTTATGCCCCGGCTCCAGAAGCCGTCGGAGGGAACTATGCTCCCCTCAGCTATCACGAGCGCAACCTTTTTTTCCGCCACATCCCACGGAGGCTTGCGGCGGGCGTAGCGGTGAACGGGAACGAGCCTGTCCTCATCGTCGCCAACAAGGTGCGACTTAAGGTCGTTCCAGTACATTATCGTGTCGGCGATGCCCGCCGCCACCGCCTCCTCGGGCGTAAGGATGCCAAGGTCGATGAGTCCCTCCACCGAGTCCTGCGTTATGCCGAACCCGCGCGCACAGTCGGAGGTGAAGCGCCCGTAGAGGTCGTCGAGGAGCTTCTCGTAGCTTTCGCGAAGCCAGGGCGACATCGAGTCGCGCGCAAAGAAGTCCTCGACCCCCTTGTACTTGCCCATCTGGATCACCTCGACATCGATCCCGATCTTCTCCAGCGTGCCCTTGATAAAAAGGGCGTTTGCCAGAAAGCCCGGAACAGCCACATCTCCCGCCGGCGCCAGCGCAACTGTGTCGCAGACCGAGGCGAGCAGAACGTCGGAGGGACCGGCGTAGTCGAAGTATCCGTAAACCGGCTTGCCCGCGGCGCGGAAATCCTCTATCGCCCGGGCAAGCTCCCAGCTTTTGGAGAGTCCGAGCATGCTGTAGCCGCGGATCACAAGCGCCTCGATGTCCTCGTCCCTCGCCGCCGCCTCGACGGCGTAAAGAAGCCTGTAGAACGGCATCTGCCTCTGCCATCCGAAAAGCCAAAGATCAAGGCGAAGGTGCTCGGGGTATGTCCTTCTGAGATCCACGAGGAGGACGCTTCGGTCGACGATGCGGACAGCCCCAAAACGGCTCGCCCAAAAGCTTACAGCAACAGCCACACCGAAAAGCAGGGCAAGGACCACCACAAGCCAAACGGAAAGCTTTTTGGGGTTCATCTTTTACCTCCGTTCGCTTGAGCAAACTTCTCCCTAAGCGCCTTCTCCACGCAGGGAGGGACGAAGGGCGAGACGTCGTTTCCGTTGCGCGCTATCGTCTTTACCATCGACGAGCTCAGGTAAACGAAGGCAAGGCTCGGCATAAGGAAGACCGTCTCCGCCTTCGGGAAAAGCCTTCGGTTCGCAAGAGCCATCTGGAACTCGTGCTCGAAGTCCGACACAGCCCTAAGCCCGCGGACTATGGCTATCGCCCCCTTGCGCTGGGCGTACTCAGCCAAAAGCCCCGTGAAGTAGTCGACCGATACGTTGGGAAGCCCAAGCCTTCCCACAGCCTCCCTCGCGAGGGCAAGCCTTTCGTCGTGGGAGAAGAGGGGGCGCTTCTCCGGGTTCTCTCCAACGGCAACTATCACCTCGTCGAAGAGGGCGGCTGCGCGCCTTATTATGTCGAGGTGACCGTTGGTTATCGGGTCGAACGTACCGGGATAGATCGCAAGCCTCCCCATACTCACCTCCGCGAAAGCTACGTTTCGGCCTTCCCGTCGGCGATAAGCTCTATCTCCCAGCGGGAGTAGAGCCTCCCTACGTTTACCCCCGGGCACTCGGCAGCCGTCCGCTCCCAGGCATGCGGCGAGGAGATGTTACTCCGCCAGAAGGGGAACGTCCTGCACTGCGTGGGTCTTGCAGGATAGACGGAACAGCCGTCCTGCCTGAGGAATATGCAGTCGCCGTTGGGGAAATCCCGCAAAACCCTGAACTTGCCGCGCACGACGGTGTATTTCTCCAGAAACTCCTCCTCGGAGATCCCCAAAAACTCCGCCAGCCTCTCAATATCGCTGTGGGAGAGATAGACGACGCCGTCGGGTATGCGACAACACCTGCCGCACCTAAGACAGGTGAACCTGAGCCCATCCTTGTAAAACGGCTCTTCCATACCGAAGGACAAGTTAAGCTCAAAGACACCCCTCCGCAAGGGAGGTGTTCACCCCGCCCTCTGCACAAACACAACGGCAAGCTCGTAGTCCGGAAGCCAGCCGGGCGGATAGTCCTTCACCTCCAACGTTGCATCCCTCTTGCCGCAGAACCTGCGCCAGTACTCGAGATCCCGCAGAAACCGCCTCCCCGCCCAGAGGACGACGCAACCCCCCCGGCGACAGAGCCTTATCGACCTGTCGAGCGTTCTTTTGAGCGGTCCCGTTGCGCGGAGGGCGACGAAGTCGAAGCTGTATCCCACCTCCTCGGCGCGCCCGCAGAAGACGGAGGCGTTCGAAAGCCCAAGCTCATCCAAAACCCTCTGGAGGAAGGCGCACTTTCGCCTGCTCGTTTCGGCGAGGACAACTGTGGCTTCGGGTCTTGCCGCCGCGATCACAACGCCCGGAAAACCCGCCCCCGACCCGAAGTCGAGCACATCGCCCCGGATGTCGCGAAGGATCAAGGGGACGAGGGAGTCGGCAACATGCCTCTCCCAAAGCCTTCCGAGGTCGCCGGGCGATATAAGCGACGCCTCCTCCGCATGCTCCCTCACAAGCTCGACGAAGCGGCGCATATCGTCCCAGAAGCGCTCGGGAAGCTCAAGCCCGCTTCTCACACAAAGCTTTTTCAACTCAATTTCTTGCATCCCAATAAGTTATCCCCAATGTTTATCGTGAAACAGCGCGCCTTACTGCGTCCAAAAGGATGCATACGTCCGTCGCCGTAATCCCTGGGATCCTCATCGCCTCGCCGACGGTGGCGGGTCTGTGGCGGGCAAGTTTCTCCCGTGCCTCGTTGCGAAGCGGAAGGGAGAGGAAATCGAGGTCGTCGGGTATCCGGACCTCCTCCAGGCGGCGCAGGTCCTCGTAGAGCCTGACGTACCTGTCGATGTAGCCGGCGTATTTGCTTTCCACAAACAGGGTTCGTTTGGGGATGGGGTGAATCCGCGCAATCTCCGGGAACGCCCTCTCTACGTCGCTCCAGCGGGCGTCGGGGCGGGCGAGGTACCGGGAGAGCTTCGTCCCCGGCGGAACGCCCAAAAGCCCCGCCTCGCGCCTCGATATCCCAGCGCTTGAGACGAAAACTCTCGCAACCTCAAGCTCCCTCGCCCACTGGCGCAAAATCGGAAAGACCCCCGGCGCAAGCTCTGAGAGGACGCCCTCGCCCAAAACCTCGTAGACGGAGAGCCAGGCATTATCCTCCCTGAGAAGGAGCCTCGCCTCGGACCTTATGGTAAGGAGCCTGTAGGGCTCGTCCACGCCCCTGTGGACGAGGTCGTCGATCATAACGCCTATGTAGGTTTTGTGTCTTGGGAAGTGGATCGGCGGTTCGCCGCGCACGAGCCGCGCGGCGTTTATCCCCGCCGCAACGCCGAGACCCGCAGCCTCCTCGTAGCCCGACGTGCCCAGGATCTGACCCGCAAAGAAAAGCCCGCCCACCCTGCGCGACTCAAGCGAAGGCTTGACCGAAAGAGGGTCTACGACGTCGTACTCGATGGCGTAGCCGGGTTTCGTCATAACCACATCCTCAAGCCCGGGGATCGTCCGGAGCATAGCGAGCTGGACCTCCTCGGGGAGGGAATTCGAGACTCCGTTGGGGTAGAGCTCGTCGCTTTCCTCGCCCTCGGGCTCGAGGAAGACTATGTGTCTTTCGTGGTGGGGAAAGCGCTCCACCTTGACCTCGATGGATGGGCAATACCTGGGACCGATGCCCGTTATCTTTCCGCCGTAGAGGGCGGAGCGCCCGAGGTTTTCGCGGACTATGCGGTGGGTCTCGGGGGTGGTGTAGGTTATGTAGCACGGCTTCTGCCTCTCGACGGGCAGGCGTCCCTTTGTGAGGATGGAGAATGGCGTGTAGTCCGCCTCGCCGTCCTGCCTTCGGGTCCTTTCGAAGTCGACCGACGATGCGAGGATCCTCGGCGGCGTCCCCGTCTTGAAGCGCATAAGCCTGAAGCCAAGCCTCTCCAGAGCCGCAGAGAGCTTATCCTCCGGCGGCTCGCCCATGCGACCACCGGGGATCTCGCGCCAGCCAATGAATATCTTCCCCCTCATAAACGTTCCCGTGGCGAGGACGACGGCTTTCGCCTCGATCCCTTCGCCGCCGTCGGTCATTACGCCCACAACCCTTCTCTGCGAGCGGTCGCCTTCGGTCAGGATATCGGTTGCAGCCCCCGCGATGAGCGAGACGCCCTCGCCCTCCACGAGGCGCCCGACGGCGACCTCGTACTTTCGCCTGTCGTTCTGCGAGCGCGTCGCCTGGACGGCGGGTCCCTTGCGCCTGTTGAGGACGCGGTACTGGATTGCGGTTTTGTCGGCGGCTCTGGCGATGATGCCGCCCATGGCGTCGACCTCGCGCACAACGCGGCTTTTGGCTGTGCCGCCAACGGCGGGATTGCAGCTCATCCTGCCCAGGGCGCCTGGGTCTTGCGTGATGAGGGCTACGGAGCACCCGAGGCGAGCTGCGGCGCAGGCAGCCTCAACACCAGCGTGACCTCCGCCGACGACGACGATGTCGTAAGCTTTCCCCACGCCGAAAATTATACCAGCCCCAAGTCCTCCCGTCAACGGGCGCGAGAGGTCATCTCCCCTCGGGGACGATCATGTAGATGAACTGTTCGCCCAGGGCGGCTGCGGCGTCCTCTGCCTCCTTTCGGGTTGCGAAGTGCTCCGCCCGAACGCGAAAGAAGATCCTGCCGCCCACGCGCGCCCTGACGATGTAGGGGTGGAGTCCGACGTCGCGCAGTTTTTGCGCCAGGGCTTCGGCGCGGCTGCTGTCGACGAAGGCGCCGAACTGAAGGGTGTAACCGCCCGCCTGCGTCGAGCCGGGCTTGGCGGAGAAGAAATTAGCCAGGTAGGGGAAGTCGCCCGCCGCCGCGGGGAATGTCCCGTCGATTCTCGCAAGCCCGGCGGAGCTCCAGGCTCTCGTGTGCGCGTCGGAGATGCGGGCAAGATAGGCGCGGGCGGTGTCGACCTCGCCCAAAACGAGGGCGCAAAGCCCGATGTAGAGGGACCTCACGTCGCCGCCGAATTCGGTCCGCTGGAAGAAGGCGAGAGCCTGCCTGTAGAGACCGCGCGAGTAGTATAGGCGTCCGAGCTCAAATAGGGCTTCGTCCGTTCCGCGCTTCCGCAAAAGCTCGGCGAGCCTCTCGCAGTCGGTGGCCTCCGCCATCGCCTGTGCAAGCTCGTCGTCGTAGCCGAACGCCCGCCAGAACTGTAGATACCCATCGCCCGCGAAGGCAAAGGCAAACGAAAGCGCGCAGATCACAAAAAGCCTCATCATCCCCCCCTCGCGATGCACACCCGCTTCTTCCCTCAAAGCTCCGCCCTTTGCATCTCCACCCGCCGCGACCTGCCCTCAAACCCCAAAGCTCTCCCACTCGCCGCACTTCGGACAGCGCCACAGGGGCTCGCTCGTCGAGTATCCGCAGCTTGAGCAGGTATACCTGGGTGCAAGCTTGCCCTGGAGGACCTCGTCTATCGCCGCGGAAGCCTCCTTGCTCCTGCCCATAATGCACGCGAGCCGCGCCTTTGCCAGGGTGAGGACCTCGTTTCGCTCCTCGGCGGCGTCGATTATGCGAAGCGCCTCATCAAGCTCCCCCATCTTCTCGTGGATCCTCGCCAGGGCAAGCCTTATGCGCCAGGCGTCGGGGTGCGTGAGCAAAACCTTTCGGTAAAGCGACGCAGCCTTGTCGAACTCGCCAAGCTCGTAGTACGCGCTCTCAATCCTGTCGAGCACGATATGTCCGCGCTGCGGGAAGCGCTCAAGGACCTTCGACCACCACTCGAGGGCGTCCCTGTATCGACCCTCGCTGGCGTAGGCGTCCCCTATGGCGAGCATCGCGGCTATGCAGTCCTGATCGTGCTTGAGAGCCTCCTTGTAGAGTAGCCGAGCCCTGTGGGGGTCATCCTCAGCGACCCTCTTGCCCTCCTCGACCTTATAGAGAGCCATAAGCTTTCCGTCGGCGCCGGTTTTCGCCAAAAGCTCCGCCGCCTCGCCAAAGCGCTCAAGGCGCTCCAAGACATCGAGGGCGAAGTCGTAGGACCACCCATCGGGCTTAAGCGCGATAGCCTGCTTGATGTACTCAAGCGCCTTCGGAAGCTCACCCTCCCTGAAGGCGTCGAGCGCGAGGGATTTGTACACCCTCGCCTTCTGCCCCGGCTTTATGAACGCCCGCGCCAAAAGGGAGGTGTGGATTCTTTTTGCCGCAACAAGCTTCCCCTCCTGGCGGAGGAGGTCGCCCAAAAGGACAAATGCCTCGATGTTGTGTGTGTTCTGCCTTGCCGCAAGCTGCAGGAAGTTCTTGGCGGAGGCAAAATCGCCCTCAACTATAGCCAGAAGCCCCTTGACGAAGTTCTCTCCACCGCTTTGCCGAAGCTTTTGCCACCTGTAGATCGAGATGCCAGCCACCGCAACGGCAACGGCGAAGACGACGATCACAGCGATCAAGCTGCCGCTTATCATCGTCCCTCCTTGTCCTCGAGGTCCATCTCGGAAAGCGGCATAGTTCGAAGCTCGTCGAGCTCGGACTGGAGCCTTTTTATCGACGCCTTAAGTTGCGATATCCTGAGCCGAAGTCTTATCTCCTGCACGATGCACACGACAAGCGCGCAGAAGAACCCTGCGCCGAACGCCCAACCCACAAGGGAACCAAGCGGCACATCGCGGAGCACGGTGAACCCAAGGGAAACCGAATCGACGGCTTTGCCGTAGTTCAGCGACACAAACCCCGCGATCCCAACAACGACCACAAGCAAAACCACAAGGACGAAAACTCTCATCTACCTCCTCCGGGCAAGCTTTTTACGTTTGCGTTTCGCTTTTGCCGAAGCGCTCGGCGATGCGCCGAAGCTCGCGGGCGATCCTGCGGCGAACATCCTCGCCAACTCTGTCTATGAAAAGAACCCCCCGGGTGTGGTCGGTCTCGTGGCAGAAGACCCTTGCGGCCATATCCCAAAGCTCCCTCTCCTCGTAGCGTTCGACGTCGTCGAACCAGCCGTAGGCGATGATCCGCCTTGGTCGCTCGACGGGGATGTAAAGCCCCGGGAACGAAAGGCATCCCTCCTCCCGTATGGCGGTAATCCCTCCGACCTCGACTATCTTGGGGTTGTAGACGCCGACGAGTCTGTAGTCATCGTCTTGGGGCACACCCGCCACAACGACGGGGAGCACGAGCCCAACCTGCTGCGCGGCAAGCCCGATCCCGCCGTGCCCGCGGCAGATCTCCTTCATCTGCGCGATTATGCGCAAAATCCCCTCGTCGGGTTCCCCCTCGCCCTCCGGCGCTCGCCTGCGCAAAACGGGATCAGGGTAGTATCTGAGCGAAAGCTCCATCCCCTCACTCCGAGAGCTTCTGGGCTATGTAGCCCTTGGCTACCTCGAGCTTCACGTTCTCGTCGCCGACCTTTATGACGACCTTCTCATCGTCCACGCCGACTATGGTGCCTATAAGCCCGCCGCTTGTCACAACCCTGTCGCCCTTTTTGAGCGACTGAAGCATCGCCTGATGCTCCTTCTGGCGCTTGACCTGCGGTCGGATGAGGAAGAAGTAGAACACGAGGATAAGCAAAATAAACGGCAAAAGCCCAAGGAAGGGGTTTCCCTGTTGTTGCGTTGTCTGCGGCTGAGCCATAAGGATTTCGTGCATAGCCTGCTCCTCGCTTTGTTTTTATGGTTTTCGCACCTCGACGGCGCGCCTGAGCGCCGGGGCGTGCATCGCCCTCGACCCGCCGGGGAAGCGGAGCGTGCAGTCGCCCGTCACCGCCACCCAGTAGCTCTGCCCAACCGAGGCGTCGCCCGAAGCCATGTAGTAGGTCATGGCGTCGGGATCGAATCCGAAGAACCCCGGCACGGCGACGGGAGGGTCGAACTCGGCTTCGGCAAAGGGCACGCTCCCCGAGGCAGACCACGGAACGCCTATCATGTTCCATCCGGCTGGCAGGTCGACCACAACGGTATCGGCGGGCAGACCGACAAGGTCAAACGTCGTGGGCGACACGAAAAGCACGAAGTATCCGCGCCCGGGCTCGACGGTCGAGGCGGGCACGTAGCCGCCAACAGCGGGATCGTACGTGAAAACGCCGAGGTTGCCGGGGAACGCCGCTGAGGCGGAGTTATCCGAAAGCTGCACAGGGACCGAAAGCATGTGCCACGCCGCCGAAAGCTCGTAGTGCGCGCTCACCGACTCCACAACCTCGGGCGCGTGCACGTCGAAGTAGTCGAAGAGGATGCGCCTGACGAACTCCTCCACGGTGTTGGGCGGCGTTCCGTCGACCATCGAGAAGGGCGTTGTGGCAAGGAAGACCGTCTTAAAAGCTCCGGCGTCGTACGAGACGCCGACGACGCCGCCGATGCCGCCCACAAGGAGGGTGAGGAGTGTATCCGCGCCGCCCAGTGCGTCGGCGTAAACCGCCCAGTTGGGAAACGGGTTCGTCACGTCGTACGAAAGCCCATCGGCAAAGCCGTGACCGATGTACGAGCCCGCGGTGTCGGACACTATGGTCCACCTGTCCTGCCAGGTTGCGTCCAGACCGAGGTAGTCGTGAGGGAACTGCCCCGGCGAAAAGCTCGAGGCGCTGCCGTAGCGATCCCAAAGGTAGTCCTGCGCAAAGAGGGCAAACTTCCCTCCGCCGTCGAGGTAGGCGGCTATGTTGGCTTCCTCGCTGTCGGAAAGCGTCCAGCCACCCTGATAGCCGACCCCGCAGTTCCAGATGACCGCCTGATAGCCCGAAAGCCCATCGGCGGAGATGAACCACCCCGGATCAAGGTCCACCGCGTTGAACGGAACACCTATCGCCTCAAGGAGCCTGACCATCCGAATCCCCTCATCGGGCGCGGAGGGGATGGCGCAGCTCCCGTCGTCGTCGACGAAGAGGACCCAGGCGCTGTCGTTGTAGGCAAGCGGAAGCGCCGCCACCGTGTCGGAGGGGTCGGAGTAGCCGTGGTCGTAGTAGGCGACCACGTAGTAGTAGTGCAGCGTATCGTTGGAGACGCCCTCGTGGACGAAGTAGGTGGTATCGGGGTCGTCGATGGTGCCGACAAGCTCGAAGGCGTCGTCTGGGTCGGTGGAGTGGAAGACGGCGTACTGGAGGAGTCCTTCGGGTGCAGCGGGCGCAAGAAGCGGTCGCGGCAGCGGGGCAAACAAAGCCCTGCTTTCGGGGAAGTCGCCCGACCAGACAGACGCCGCTCGCTTCACCGCAGGGCGCGACGAAACCGAAATGCGCATCGTGCCCTCAAAGTAGCGGACCACCACGTACATCATCTCCTCGCCCCAGGGCTGCCATGTCCCCTCGGAGGCGGAGTAATGCCGCGAAACCGGCGGGTCGTAGTTCGGCACCGAGTCGCTTGCGAGAACCGATGGCGCAGAGGAGAGGAGCCTTACGCCAAGGTGCACCCTCTGCCCGGGCCAGAGGACCACAGCCAGATCAGACACGTCGACCTCCGTCCACTGCGCGCCCGCCGTCGGAGAGAAGGGGACGGGGGTCACAACGACCGAATCGGCTATCTCGTTGTCGAAGTCGGGGTACCCCTCTCCGTCGTCGAGCCAGAAGTGGAGCGAGACGTCGGGATAGTAGCCGACGGAGTCGTAGAACATTATCCCCACCGTCTGCAGCGTGCAGGGGAACCAGACCTCGAACCACGTGTCGAAGATATCCCCTGCGCCAGCGTCCCCCAGGTACCAAAGCGTTGTGGCGTACGGATCGAACCAGTAGAGCTGCTCGCTTGTTCCGGGGTAGCCGTACGGCGGGTCCCAGCGCAGAAGGACCTGACCGTCGAGGTAGCTTGTGGCGACCAGGTTCCTGACGGGGTTGAGCGGGGTGCTGTAGGGGACGAGGGAGAAGTCCTGCACAAGGTCAGAGGTTATTCCGACGGTGACCTCCTGCGGTT
>CBEVQY010000026.1:0-43463 GCA_965552135.1 uncultured bacterium
ATCGAGGTCGTCGAGTCGCTCAGGACGATGGGGCTGAGGGTGATCCCCTACTCCAACACAAGGCTGTGGGATATATCGATAGGCGACGACGCCTTAGGCACATGCAGCGCCAGCATGGCGAAAAATCCAGCAGATAGTGCATATATATCAACAAGATATAACGCCTATGTAATGGATCCTTCGTCGCCGCTTTGGCAGGAGAAATATCGTCGCGCAGTCAGCTGGCTGCGCGATACGCTGGGAGCAACCGATATATATTGCGATAACTTCCCGTCGCACAAGCTTTGTTACCGCAGCGATCATTCGCATCCCAAGGGCGGCGGGCACTGGTGGGTGGATGGACTGCGGCAGATCTTCCGTGGCGTGCGCTCGGATTGGGAGGAGGTGACGACCGACTTTATTATGGTGCAGGAGGCGCGACTGGAGCTCTGGCTCGATCTTATGGATGCCCTGCCCACGCCGTACTGGCAATCTACAGGCGATGTTGGAGTTTATGCGATAAGCGGCAATATGGCGCGCCCCATACCGCTTTTCAGAGCTGTCTACGGCGACTACGTGGCGTGCATCGGATACGAATACCTCGACTGGAGCGAGGCGGGAGGGAGGTTCTTCCGCTTTCACCATGCGTTCAACTTCGTCAACGGTTCCCTTCCCGCGATGCGTGACTTCGGCTTCCCACTTGCGGGCGGGATGCACCCACCCGAGGAGTACTCCGACAGGCGCTTTGTGGCGATGACGGCGAAGTTGCGAAGGATGTTCGCCGATTACCTGCTCCTCGGCCGGTGGATGAGACCTCCCGTCGTCGTGTGCGATAGCGTAATGGTCGAGATGCCCGAGGACACCGTTTTTGTTCCCGCGATCCTCGCCGCAGCCTATCGGAAGGGCGACAGCCTCGCCTTCGTCATCGCGAACCACACCGATGAGGCGCAGAGCTTCACGCTGTCGGCAGACATCGATTGCTACGGCATCGGCGGAGCGGATCTGCACGTTGTGTGGAACACCGAAAGCACAACGACCGATTTGGGCAGCATCGCCGGAACTTCGCTCTCGCTCGACTCCCTCCTGCCCGAAAGAAGCGCAGTTGTGATCGAGGTTATGGATACATCCCTGTTTTCCATAGGCGATGTCGAAGGCGTTCCCGCTGCCCTTTCCGTCTCCGTGTATCCTAACCCGTTCAATTCGTCATGCGCGATTGTCCTTCCAGGCGAAGCGGAGTTTTTTATATACGATGTTCGTGGGGATATAGTTTTTGCTTCTTGTCCGTTGGGGGAGTGGTGCAGCGGCGCGCCCCGAACCGTCGTCTGGAAGCCTGAAGAGCGAGTGCCGTCGGGGCTCTATCTGATTCGTGCAAGCATGAAGGGCAAAGCATCTGTGAAGAAGGTCATATATTTAAAGTAGCGATTCGGAAGCGGCGTGTTCCCGGGACGTGGGGGGAGCTATGCGCAGGCTTTTTGTGATCCTTTTTGCCTTTGGGTTGTGTGCAGCCGAGGCACCTCGGGGGTATCCGCGGATCGCTCAGTTCTTCTATCAACGCTCTCCGTCGAGCATCGATTCCCTCGAGCTACTTGCCCGATACGACCTGCTTGTGGTCTCGGAGTACTTCGACTCAGGCGCCATCAAGCAGGTTCTGTCGATAAACCCCGATATCGCGATCGTTCTCTACCGGCACTACATGGGGACGAAGGTCGACTACATAAGCTGGGGTTCGCCGCCCGACTGGAGCTGGTTCCTCTACACGGCGCCGGCGACGTTGGTCGATTCGGTTGGTGAGGATACCCCGTTCTTCCGGGTCGACAACCCGTCCTACTTCCGCGACCCCGACGACTGGTACGGGGATCTGCCCTATCAGCTCGTCTACCAGTACGTTCGCATCGACAGCGAGATCGCCCGGATCGACAGCGTTCGCGGGGATACTTTGTTCGTTGCGCGGTCTCCGGGATGGCGCTTCCCACACGCAGCTGGTTCACAGGTGCGAGGGATCGACTCGCCCTGGAACGGGCTTCTGCAGATGAACTTCACGCTACAGTGCCCCCTCGGTATCGACTCGTGCCGCTGGTGCGATTGGGTGATCCGCAAAAGCATGGCAAAGCTTTTGAAGAGGATCTCGGGCGGAAGGTGGATGTACGCGGGTCTTTACTACGATCAGTGGAACAGGGTCATATCGGACCGCGCCGCGCTCGTCGGAAACTCGTTCGACTTCGATATGGACGGATTCCCGGACTACGGCGGCGACTCCGCCTCGGTGGATTCGGCGTGGTACGAGGGAATACGCTGGACGGTCGACTCCCTGAGGAGGGCTATAAATTCCTCCGAGGACCCGGACAGATACCTCATCTGCAACAGCGAAAGCGGGCTTGCCGATTATTTCAACGGGCGCCAGTTCGAGGCTTTCCCGCACCAGCAGACGGGTGGAATGCACTCAACAGGCGGATTTAGGGATAACTTCAGGTTGTTTATGGAGTGGAGCGACAGCCTTGGCGACGACTCCGAGCCGCGCCCTATGCCGAGGATGAACATAATAAGACCTCGCTGCGCCATCGACGATACGGCTTATATCCGCTTTGCGCTTGCGTGCTGTCTTATGGGCGACGGCTACATATCGCGCGGTGAGCCAACGGGGTTCGTCCCCGCCTCCGAGATAGCGTGGTACGACGAGTACTCCGTCGACACGCTTACCGGATGCGCCGACACAACGGGCGCGCACAAGCACTGGCTCGGGATGCCCGTTGAACCCCCTCAGCCGCTACGCCCGGACTCCACGGTGTGGCTAAGGCGGTTCGAGAGGGGGATCGCCGTTATGGCGTGGATACCAGAGGAGAGCACAGGCGTCACGGTCGAGCTTGGAAGGGAGTATATGCACATAAAAAGGGTTCTCTATCCCACCCCGCTCGATAGCACCGTTGTGACTCAGGTGACCCTTGGTCACAGGGTAGGTCAGGTTGGTCGTGGGGTGGTTCTTATGATTCCGCCTGGGTCGCCACACAACGTCGTCGAGGGCGCCCTGGACGGGTCGAGCGAGCCTGTGGTTGAGGTGCGTCCAAATCCCTTCAACTCCTCCTGCGCGATCACCGTGCCCCCGGGGGCAGAGGTGAAGATATACGACCTGCGGGGGAGGGTGGTGGCCGCCCCCTCCGGCGCTGGCGAAAGCCCGAAAGTCGTGTGGACGCCCACAGAAGACATCCCGCCCGGCGTTTATCTTGTCCGCGCAATCTGTGGCGGCGGGAAGGCGGTGTTGAAGAAGGTGGTGTACGTCCGTTAGGCGTAGCGCGGCTTTTGGCTTTGGCGGTGTCCGCCAGGCAGCTATCTTGGCGCGCCTTACCCCTTGACATATCCTTTTGCGCTGGCTATCTTTGGCTGCGCCTTTGCTTCCGAGTGCGGCATGATAAGGAAGGTTCTCATAGCCAATCGTGGTGAGATAGCGCTTCGCGTAATCCGCGCCTGCATGGAGCTTGGGATAAAGACCGTTGCGGTGTACTCCGAAGCTGATCGCGATAGCCTCCATGCCTGGCTCGCCGACGAGGACGTGTGCATCGGCGGTCCCAGACCCGCAGAGTCGTACCTTGACCCGCGAAGGATCATCTCCGCCGCCGTCATAACGAATGCTGATGCCATTCACCCCGGCTACGGCTTCCTCGCCGAAAACGCCGATTTCGCGGACATCTGCGAGGAGCACGGGATAACCTTCATCGGTCCCACGCCCGAGCAGATCCGCGCAATGGGCGACAAGGCGGAGGCGAAGCGTTTGATGCAGGAGGCTGGCGTTCCCACCGTTCCCGGCAGCGACGGCGTCGTCGACGACCTCGACGAAGCGCGCAAGATCGCCAAGGACATCGGTTATCCCGTGATGATAAAGGCTACTGCGGGCGGCGGCGGCAAGGGCATGCGCATAGCGTACGACGAGGCTGATCTTGTGAAGAAGTTCGAGATGGCGCGCGCAGAGGCGAAAGCCGCCTTCGGCGACCCGGGCGTGTATATAGAAAAGTTCATCCAAAACCCCAGACACATCGAGGTGCAGCTTCTTGGCGACGGCAGGGGGAACGTCGTTCACCTCGGCGAGCGCGACTGCACCATACAGAGGCGGCACCAAAAGCTTGTGGAGGAGTCCCCGTCCCCTGTTGTGGACGAGGAGCTTCGGCGAAGGCTTGGCGAGGCAGCTGTCAAGGGCGCAAAGAAGATAAACTACCGCGGCGCGGGAACGATCGAGTTCCTCGTCGACAGAGACAAAAACTTCTACTTCATGGAGATGAACACGCGCATCCAGGTCGAGCACCCCGTCACCGAGATGGTGACCCACATAGACCTGATAAAGGAGCAGATACGCATCGCGATGGGTGAGCCATTGCGCTTCAGGCAAGAGGACATAAGGTTTTTGGGTCACGCGATAGAGGCTCGGATAAACGCCGAGGATCCTTACAACGATTTTGCGCCCAGCCCCGGCAAGATAACGAGCTTCCACCCTCCCGGCGGGCTTGGCGTGCGAGTCGACACACACGTCTACGCCGGATACGTCGTTCCGCCGTACTACGACTCGATGCTGGCAAAGCTTATAGTCTGGGGCGAGACGAGGGACGAGGCGATAGCCAGAATGAGGCGTGCGCTGAGGGAGTTCATCATAGAGGGCGTCAAGACGACGATACCGTTTCACCAGAAGGTTATGGAGGATGCGCGTTTCATCTCGGGCGAGTTCGACACAAGCTTTCTGGAGGGCTTTAGGATTGAGTGACGCGATGGCTTCAGACGCAGGGCTTGAGGATCTTGTGTTGGCTGCACTTGGAGCGCGCGATGGCGCTTACGCTCCCTATTCGGGCTTTCGCGTGGGCGCCGCCGTTCTGACCGAGGGAGGGGATATCTTCGTCGGCGCCAACGTCGAGAACGCATCGTATGGGCTCACCGTCTGCGCGGAGCGCGTAGCGATATTCTCCGCCATATCGTCCGGAGCAAGGAGGCTTTCTGCGCTTGCCGTCGCGTCGGAGGGTGGAGTTTTTCCGTGCGGGGCGTGCCTGCAGGTTTTCGCCGAGTTCGCCTCGCCCGACGCCGTTGTCGTCGCAGTCGACGCAAAATCGAAGCTTGCCCAAAAGGCAAAGCTTGGCGAGCTTCTGCCAAAGGCGTTTAGGTTGACCTATGGCAATGGAAGTTCGTAGAATCGCTATAGATGCCCGTCTTCTGGGCGCATCGGGCATAGGGACGTACATAAGAAACCTTCTGCGCGAGTTCCGTCGCATAGAGCACAGGCTTTGGTTCACCCTGATAGGCGACGGTGAGGGGCTCCAGGGGCTTGTTGGCAGCGCCACGAGGTTCGAGATAGTCGACACGGCGGTGCCGGTCTTTTCGCTGCTGGAGCAGATAAGGCTTCCGTCTCTGGCTCAGGGCTGCGACCTTCTGCACTCGCCCCACCACAACGTGCCGGTCCTCTGGCGGGGGAGGCTTGTCGTCACGTTCCACGATGCCCTCCACTGGGACCACCCGGAGCTCGTTCCGGGCTGGCGTGGGAGGGTTTACCTCAAGCTCGTTTCGCGGAGGATAAGGCGCGCCGATGCGGTTATAGTTCCGTCGAGGTTTACGGCGCAAAGGGTTGTGGAACGCGTTGGTGTGCCCGGGGATCGGGTTTTCGTCGTCCCTCAGGGGGTCGACACCCACGTCTTTTCGAGGCGCTCGCAGGATTCGGTGCGCGCGGTTCTCCAGAAGTATGGGCTCAAGCCCGGCGGATACCTGCTTTATGTGGGCAATATGAAGCCCCACAAGAACGTTGAGCGCCTTGTTGAGGCGTACGTTTGCGCTCGTGGGCTTGGCGTCCGCGCGCCTTTGGTCCTTGCGGGCAGGGTTAAGGGGCTGCGGCAGGCGGTGGACGTCGATGCGCTTGCGCAGAACGACGGCGTGCGCTACATAGGTGAGGTGCCGCTTGAGGATCTGCCCTACATCTACTCCGGAGCCAGGGCGTTTTTGTTTGTGTCGCTCTACGAGGGTTTTGGGCTTCCGCCGCTTGAGGCGATGGCTTGCGGATGCCCCGTGCTGGCATCCAGCGCGGCTTCGCTGCCCGAGGTCGTCGGAGACGCCGCACTGCTCGTAAATCCTGCCGATGTCGACGACATCGCCAAGGGCATACACAAAATTGCCCTTGACCTTACCCTCCGCAGAAAGCTTATTACTAAGGGGTTTGAGCGCGTTAGAAGGTTTTCGTGGCAGCGGACGGCAAAGCTTACCCTGCAGGTTTACGATAAGGTCTTCGAAAGGAGGGGGTGATGAGGCGTTGTTTTGCTTTTGTGGCGTTGTTCTGCGCCATCGTGGGCTTTGCCTTTGCTGACGAAACTATAACGGGCACCGTAGCCAACAGCACATTCCTCGACTTCGTCGTCCTTGCGCCTGAGGTGTGTGGAGAGAACGTCTTCACCGTTCTTACGTGCTGCCTGATAGGCGAGTGCGTTTGCGATTTCTCGCTGTCTCCACCTTCGGGATGCTCTTTTTGCGATACCTTCGGCTACTGGGTCACCGTAGTTCACGACGACGGCGACACCGTCCACGAGCCCGGCGAGCCCCTTGCACTTTATGGACCGTTCGATGTCGATTCCGCCACGTGCGACTTCGCCATCCCCGAAACGCTTGTCAAGATCACGGAGGGTGGATTTGAGGGCACAATCTACAACGCCACCGACGCCGACATAGACAGCGTAATGATAAACATCTACCACCATTACATAGGCGGCAGCGTCGACTCCTACGCGCTTGAGATAACGCTTCCGCCGCAGAACCTCACGCCTTTGGGCGGCGGCGCATATCACTATCAGATGACGGGCATCTCGTCGGGGGGGAAGCGAGTGGAGTTCTTCAGCGATGCCAACGGCAACGGCATCCTCGACCCTGGCGAACGCGCAACCGTCATCGAAAGAGATATCCCCATAACCGGAAACCAATACGACGACTCCGTCGACGTCGACCTCACTATGCTTTCGGTGAAGGGATCTCCGCCCAAGCCGCTTGAGGTGGTTCTTTCGGCTTCGCCAAACCCCTTCAACAGCTCCGTGAGCATCTTCGTTCGCCGCTTTGTGCGGGGTGAGCGCGTCCTCATCCGTGATCTTTGCGGCAGGGTGGTTCGGCGCATCCCCGCCGCAACCAAGGTCGTGTGGGACGGGAAGGATCAGTTCGGCAATAGGCTTCCGTCGGGGATGTATATGGTCACGCTGGAGCGCGACAAGGGTGCTTGGGTGAGGGTATGGCTCATAAGGTGAGGCATATTTTGTGGCTTTTTGCCCTTTTTCTTTTCTGCGGCTGTGCTTCGCGTCCTTCGGGCGAGTCTCCTGCGGCGCCCTTCGTGCGCCAGGGGTATAAGTGCCTCGAGGAGGGGAACTACGCCGAGGCAGTGAAGCTTTTTCGCAAGGGCGTTGGGTTTGATCCGATGTTTGCGCAGGCGTACCGGGGGCTTGGGCTGGCTTACATGCACACAGGAGACCTCTACCGCGCCGAGATATTCATGCGCAAGGCGCTGCAGATCGACAGCCACCTTTCTGATCTTTGGGGCTATTTGGGCGAGATATATCTTAGCCGCGGCGATGTTGAGCGCGCCGTCGACTTCTTCGAAAGGTGTCCGCCGGAGGATCCCCACTACGCGCAGCTGCACTTCACGCTCGGCAGGATGAGGCTTGAGGCGGGCGATACTGCCGGCGCCGACGAGGAGTTCGACAAGGCGCTCACCCACCCCGACTTCTGGGGTGGGTACTGGGGCAAGGGGATGCTTGCGCAGCTTTCCGGCAGGTGGAACGACGCCTTGAACTGGTATCGCGAGGCGCACAGGCGCGCCCAAAAGCCCGAGGTGCTGCTCGGACTCGCCGACGCATACTTCGCCCTCGATCACGACGCCCCGGCGTTCTTCTACTACACCCTTTTCCTCGGTACAAACCCGGATGGCGACGACCACGTCCGCGTGCGGGAGCGCCTCGCAGAGCTTGAAGCTCGCCTCTCCATCGAGGCGGATTCGGCTCAGCACAGGCTCGAGTTCTCTGTGCCCCAAAACTGCGACGTTCTCGCGGGCGTTTGCGCCAAGGACGGAAAGATCGTAAAGGAGCTTTTCCGGGGCACGCTGACGAAGGGCAACTACAGCCTCGACTGGGACGGCAGCGACCAGAACGGCAAAAAGGTCGAAAGCGGAGAGTATATAGGTTTTATCGTTGTGGGCGATAGGCTAAAGCTCAGGAAGTTCGTGGTGCCTTAAGATGCGTGTTCCCGCCTTTGACCTGACGCGCCAGTATTCCGGGCTTTCCTCGGAGCTTGAGGACGCTGTTTTGAGCGTTCTGCGGAGCGGTCGCTACGTTTTGGGACCCGTTGTGGAGGAGTTCGAGGCGGCTTTTGCGCGCTACTGCGGCGTCGAGCACTGTGTTGGCGTTGCATCGGGAACGGACGCACTCGTCATATCCCTCCGGGCTGTCGGCGTGGGACCCGGCGATGAGGTCATCGTGCCGGCGTTCACCTTCTTCGCCACCGCCGAGGCTGTTGCCAACGTCGGCGCCACGCCCGTCTTCGCCGACGTCGACCCCGAAACGATGTGCATCACCGCGGATGAGGTCGAAAGGCGTCTGTCGCCCAAAACGAAGGCGGTGGTGCCCGTTCACCTCTTCGGTCACCCGGCGCCCGTGGATGAGATAGGGGATGTTATCTCCGGCCGTGGCGTTGCGCTCGTTGAGGATGCGGCTCAGGCTGCGGGAAGCAGCCTGAGCGGTAGGCGGGCTGGGTCCTTCGGCGTTGCGGCGGCGTTCAGCTTCTATCCCACGAAAAACCTTGGCGCCGCAGGCGACGGAGGCGCAATAACAACCCAAAGCGACGACGTCGCGAGGCTGGCGAGGATGCTCCGCTGCCACGGAGAGGCGGAGCGCTACAGAAACGAGATGCTCGGCTACAACTCCCGCCTCGATGCGCTGCAGGCGGCGGTTTTGCTGGTTAAGCTCCGCCACCTCGACGAGTTCAACCGAAGGCGCCGCGAAAACGCAAGCCTGTACAAAAGGCTCCTCGCCGACGTGGAGCAGATCAGTCTGCCTTTGGAGGCTGAGGGGGCGTTCCATACATACCATCAGTTCACCATCCGGGTTCTCGACGGCAGGCGCGACGAGCTTGCCGAATACCTCCGCCGGCGCGGCGTGGGAACCGCGATCTACTATCCCGTCCCGCTGCACAGGCTCCCGCCGTTCCAAAGCCTCTGCGGAACCTGCGACCTGCCCAACGCAGACATGCTTGCCCGGCAGGTCCTGTCGCTCCCCATCTTCCCCGAGCTTGAGCCCGAAGAGATCGAGTACGTTGCCCTGGCGATAAGGGATTTCTTTGGGCTTTGATTGAAAAATGACTTGCGGGCGGCTTTTGGGGATGTATTTATTTATCGATAAGTGTTTTGAGACGCGTGCGAGGAGGGAGATGAGGGATTCGCCCCAAATGGGGAGGAAAGTCCGGGCTCCCACGGGCTGGCGCACCTCGTAACGCGAGGGCCCCGAAAGGGGACGGAAAGTGCCACAGAAACGATACCGCCTGGAGGGGAGTTTTCCCCGAAAGGTAAGGGTGAAAAGGGAGGGGAGTAAGACCCCCTCTGCCTCCGGCGAGAGTCGGGGGCTGGCAAACCCTGCGCGGGAGCAAGGTCAAACAGGAGGGAGGAGCAGCCCTCTCCGCTTGACCTCCGGGTGGACCGCGCAGAACCCCAGGGCGACCTGTGGGTCAAGATAAATGAATCCCGCCCCGCGGCGCGGGGAACAGAACCCGGCTTACGGTCTCCCTCCCTCGCCGCGTCTCAGCCAACATCGAACACAAGCTCATTCGGAGGTCGAGATAGATGAAGTGGGTGTTGGCTGAGCGCGAGGACCCCGCGCTATCGCAAAAGCTTGCCGAAGAGTTGGCTATACCGCCCGTGGTGGCTCAGATCCTCGTCAACAGAGGGCTGCGGACTGCTGAGCAGATGAAAGCTTTCTTCTACCCATCCCTCTCCGACCTCTCCGACCCCTTCGAGCTGCCCGATATGGACAAGGCGGTTGATCGCATCATCGAGGCGCTGCGCAACAGGGAGAGGATCGTCATATTCGGCGACTACGACGTGGACGGCATAACCGCAGCATCCCTCCTGTACCTCGTCCTCTCCCGCTTCGGGGCGGACGTTATGTGGTATCTGCCCGACAGGCTCCTTGAGGGGTACGGTCTTTCGCAGAAGGGGATAGACGAGGCGGTCGACAAGGGGGCGACGCTCCTTATCTCCGTCGACTGCGGCATCACGGGCACCGACACCGTGGAGTACGCCAAATCCCGCGGTCTGGACTGCATTATAACCGACCACCACGAGCCCGGGGATCGGATACCCGAGGCGGTCGCCGTTGTCGACCCGAAGCTTTGCCCCGAGGACGTCCCCTACCGCGAGCTTGCGGGGGTTGGTGTTGCGTATAAGCTCGCCGACGCGCTCTATGAGGCGCTCAACGAAGATAAATCCTACCTCCACCAGCACCTCGACCTCGTGGGCCTGGGGACGATAGCCGACATCGTCCCCTTGACGGGTGAGAACAGGGCGCTTGCTAAGTTCGGTCTCCGCACGATAGAGATGACGGACAAGCCCGGCATAAAGGCGCTTTTGCAGGTTTCGGGACTTTGGGGCAGTGAGCTTTCGAGCTGGCATGTGGTCTTCGTCCTTGCGCCGCGCCTCAACGCAGTGGGGAGGATAAGCGACCCGTCCCTCGCGTTTAAGCTCCTTATATCGAACAACTATCGCGAGGCTCTGGAGATGGCGAAGATCCTCGAGGAGGAGAACAAGAGGCGCAAGGAGCTCGACGAGGCGATCTTTGCCGAGGCAGTTGAGCTTGCGGAGCGCACCATGCGACCCGAGGACAAGGCGCTTGTGCTTGTGAGCGATAGATGGCACCTTGGGGTCATCGGCATAGTCGCCTCAAGACTTGTGGAGAGATACTATCGCCCCGTCGTCTTGATATCCACGATAGATGGTCTTGGCAAGGGCTCGGCGCGGTCTATACCGAACTTCCACCTGCTTGATGCCATCCGCAGCACCGGGCACCTTTTGACCAAGTTCGGCGGGCACAAGTACGCCGCTGGGCTTTGCATCGAGCCCAGCAAGATCGAGGAGTTCCGAAAGGAGTTTTTGCGTTACGCCGCCCAGCACCTGTCGGATGCAGACCTCGTGCCGCAGCTATACATCGACGCAAGAATCCTGCCCGAGGAGATAGACCTGAACCTGGTAAACTGGCTCGATCTTTTCGCGCCGTTCGGTCCGGAGAACATGAGACCCGTCTTCCTCATCGAGAACGCCGATGTCGTCGGCGAGCCGCAGGTCGTGGGAACAAATCACCTCAGGATGCGCATACGCAACAGCAACCGCACCCTCGACGTCATAGGCTTTGGCTTCGGCGATATGAAGGAAAGCATATCGATGCGGACAAGACCCGTGCACCTTGCCGTCGTCATCGAAAAGAACACCTACTACGGCGAACCCGACGTGCAGCTCAGGATCAAGGACATAAAGCTTGGCAACTGGCGCTCTTTCCTGGACTTTGAGTGAGCTTTGTCGAAAAAAGTCTTGACTTGCGCGGTCTTGTCGATAATTAGAAAGTGATTTCCAAAACGGGGGGTGATATGCCGAGGAGAAGGAGGCCAGAGAGGAGAGCGGTTCCGCCCGACTACAGATACGGCAGCGTCCTTGTGACGAAGTTCATAAACTGCCTTATGCGCGACGGGAAGAAGTCGATAGCGCAGCGCATTTTCTACGAGGCGCTTGATCTAATTGAGGAGAAGACCGGCAAGCGCGGCATTGAGGTTTTCGAGCGTGCGGTTCAGAACGTTCGTCCGCAGCTTGAGGTCAGGGCGCGCAGGGTTGGCGGGGCGACGTATCAGGTGCCCGTTGAGGTCAGACCGCACAGGCAGATTTCCCTTGCCATCCGCTGGATCATCCGCGCGGCGCGCCAGCGCCACGAGCACGGGATGGTCAAAAAGCTTGCTGCCGAGCTCATCGACGCCGCAAACAACCAGGGCGGAGCAATAAAGAAGAAGGAAGACACCCACAAGATGGCGGAAGCCAACCGCGCTTTTGCGCACTATCGCTGGTGATCGCTGCGTTTGCGCCTGAGGCGACCCAGGGTCGGGTCGCCTTTTTTATTTGTCAAGGTCGGGTCGCCTTTTTTATTTGTGGGGCTGGGTCGCGATGGACTACAGGCTCGAAAAGGTTCGCAACATCGGCATCGCCGCGCACATCGACGCGGGCAAAACCACCACCACCGAGCGAATCCTCTACTACACGGGGAAGATACACCGCATAGGCGAGGTCGACGAGGGCACCGCGCAGATGGACTGGATGGATCAGGAGAAGGAGCGCGGCATCACCATCACCGCCGCCGCAACCACATTCTTCTGGCGCGACTGCCAGATAAACCTTATCGACACCCCGGGGCACGTTGACTTCACCGTCGAGGTGGAGCGTTCCCTCAGGGCGCTCGATGGCGCTGTTGTCGTTTTGTGCGCCGTTGGGGGCGTTGAGCCTCAAACCGAAACGATCTGGCGCCAGGCGAACAGATACTCCGTGCCGCGGGTGGTTTTCGTCAACAAGATGGACAGGGTTGGCGCCGATTTCGAGCGCGCCGTGGAGATGCTCCACGAACGCCTCGGCGCAAAAGCCGCACCGATAAACATACCGATAGGCAAGGAGGAGAGCTTCCGCGGCGTCGTCGACCTCTTGAGGATGAAGGCTCTGATCTGGCGCGACGAGACGCTCGGCGCAAAGTTCGATGAGCTTGAGGTTCCCGAAGAGGTCGCCTCGGAGGCTCTGGAGGCGCGGAACGCGCTTTTTGAGCTCATCGCCGACTTCGACGACGAGCTTATGGAGTGTTTGCTTGATGATCGCGAGCCGCCCCTTGACGTCATCAAGCGCGCTATACGCAAGGGGACGATAGCTTATGGCTTTGTGCCCGTTTTGGCAGGCGCGGCTTTGCGCAACAAGGGCGTTCAGCCGCTTCTTGACGCAATCGTCGATTTCCTGCCGTCCCCTTTGGACGTTCCGCCCGTCAAGGGGAGGCATCCGAAGACGGGACAGGAGCTTGAGCGCCCACCGAATCCCGATGCGCCCCTTGCGGCGCTGGCGTTCAAAATCGCCGCAGACCCCTATGTCGATAGGCTCACCTACCTGAGGCTTTACTCCGGCACGCTCAAGGTGGGCGGAACGTACCTGAACCCGCGCACCCGGACCAAAGAGCGCGTGCAGAAGATCTTTCGTATGCACGCCAACCGCCGCGAGGAGCTTCAGCGGGCTCACGCTGGGGATGTCGTTGCGGTGGCGGGTCTGCGCACGGTCGCAACGGGCGATACACTGTGCGATCCGCACAAACCCATAGTCTTCGAGGCGATGGAGTTCCCCGACCCCGTCATCTTCGTCGCCGTTGAGCCAAAGTCTAAGGCAGACGAGGCGAAGCTCGATAGAGCGATAGCTCGCCTCGAGGATGAAGACCCAACCTTCCGCCACCGTGAGGACCCCGAGACCGGTCAGCGAATAATCGCCGGCATGGGCGAGCTTCACCTCGAGGTCCTCGTGGACAGGATGATCCGTGAATTTGGCGTTGAGGTCAACGTTGGCAAGCCCTACGTGGCGTATCGCGAAGCCGTCACCGAGGTTTCCCGCTCCCGCTACACGCTCGACCGCGCCGTGGGCGGGAAGAACCTTTTCGCCGAGGTCGAGGTCGAGGTTTCGCCCGCTGACGTCGGCGGCGTTTGTGTGGAGGACGCCCTCCCCAGCGATCACCCGCTACCACAGCAGTTCCGCCAGGCGATAGAGCGCGGGATCCTTTCGACCAAGGACAGCGGTCCCGTTGCGGGATACCCTCTGCACAACGTGCTTGCTCGGATCGTCGGCGCGGAGTTCAGCGAGGAACACTCCACCGACATCGCCTTCGAGATGGCGGCGGCTCAGGCGTTTCAGGATGCCGTCCGAAGCGCAAACCCCATACTGCTTGAGCCGGTGATGAAGATAGAGGTCGTCGTTCCGGAGAGGAACCTTGGCGACGTTATGGGCGACCTGACCTCCCGTGGAGCTGAGATCGAAGGCATAGACCACCGAAGCGACGGTGAGGTCATAAGGGCGGTCGTTCCGCTCGATGAGATGTTCGGATACACGACGACGCTTCGGTCGCTGACGCAGGGCAGGGGCTTTTTCACGATGCAGTTCTCGCACTACAGACGCCTTCCGCCGGCAAAGGAGGAGCGGATTTTGCTCAAAATTAGGGGTTATTGATAAAACTGTTGATTTCAATCTGTTGCGCTTTTAACTTTTCGACGTGGCGAGATTTTTTTTAAAGGTGCTTTTGGTTGTGCTCTGCGGCGCAGCCTTTGCCCAAACGGTGAGCGTTGGCGAAGGCGATACGGTTCACATCAGGGTTACACTGCGGATGGTGGGCGCCGCGTGGTCCATCGACACCCTCGCCGATGGGTGGGACAACGACTCCTACGTCCTCGACTCCGTTTGGAGCTACGACGGCGACTCCTTTTGGGTCAACGCCGGCGAGGTCGACCCGTGCTCCGTTTTGGTTCCTGCGTACTGGCTCGAGAACCTTGGCGGCATCACACTCGATATCCTCGTTCGCGCTGAGACGGGTCCCGACTGGGTTTGGCACGACAGCCTGCTCGACTGCGCAAGCATCGAAGCGCTCGGCATGCCCGACGTCGCTGGAATTGCCATCGTCGCTATGAGGGCAGACGGGATAATCGATGACTTTTCGCCAGCGCTTATAAGCTCTCGATGCATACCGCCCGTCACGGGTTCGTGGGATGAGATCGACATAGATTCGTACTACCCGAGTCCGCCTTATTTTTCGTGGCGCTATCCGTATGTGGACTCCACGGGTACGAATCTGGCGGCGCACGATCCACTCGTTGCTCCGGGAGATGGCGAATACAGGCGCGACAACGACCAGATGGAGCTTTATTTCTACATCCTGCCGCCGCCGATATCAACTGCAACGGAAGCTCAAAAGGTAAGGTTTTGGATTAAGGCGAAAATTTCAGATTGAAAGCTTTGTGATTGGTTGTTAAACGATTATCCTTGACGTAGTAGCAAGGACGTGGAAGTTATAAACGTGGGTTTGTAATCGGAGGTGTAGGTTATGTCGAGGCTGCAGACGATACTTTTTGTGTTTTTGCTGTGCGGCGTTGCGCTTGGGGCGTCGGTTGAGATACTGCCGGCGATCGTAAGCTTCGACTTCATACCGCCGGGCTATGACTTCGACATGAGGAAGAAGGCGGGCGTTCCCATTTACATTCCCAACAACAACGATGTTTCGATGGAGTTTTCGGTCAGTTTGACGGCGTCCAAACCTCCGGATGCCCTCCTGCCTGGGTACGAGAACTTTCCTGATCTGAGCTGGTGCCGCGTTGAGCCTGCGAAGGTCAAGGTCGAGCCGGGCGATACGGGCGAGGTCAACCTTATCTTCCGCATCCCGCCCGACAGCGGATACTACAATCAGTACTGGGAGCTTGGTGTTGTGGTCCAGAGCTCCCGAGTCGTTTCGGTTTCGACCCCACAGGTCCAGTTCGGTATCCTTCCGAGCATAAGGGGCAGCTACCTTATAAGCACAACGCCCAAGCCGGGGATAAACCCGAAGGGTCGACTGACGGGCATCGCTCCATCGGCGGCGTGGCTGACGAAGGATGAGGCGATCAAGGGCAAAGAGCTTACGTTCACGATCTACAACAACGACACCGTTGCCCACGACTACGTGATCGAGCCGTACGAGTTCCCCAAGTTCAAGTGGTACGACATAAGGCTTGCCATCCAGCTTTTCGAGGACCACAAAGCCGGCGATATTAAATGGCTCAAGGTGTCTAAGGGCTTTCTCTTCTTCAAGAAGAACACCGTGCACGTGGAGCCTGGTGGTTCCGCCGAGTGGACGGTGGGGATCAAGCTCCCTGATACAGAAGAGGTCCGCTCGACCCCAGGGTGGGATTTCGTGGTGAAGATCCTCCCCGAGGGGAAGAAGGCTCACTCGGGCATATTCCGGATAACCGTTCAGGACTAACACCGCTTGGCAGAGGTGGTCTTTGGGGCAGCTTTGGGCTGCCCTTATTTTTTGCCTCTTTGGGTATGAGGGCACAGGAGCTTTCGAAGTCGGAGCTTAGGCGCTACAGGCAGCTTTTGCGCCATCCAGAGAAGGGCGCTGAGCTTTTCGCCGTGGAGGGCGCAAGACTTGTCCTCGAGCTTTTGCGCCACGGCGGGCGCCGGGGATATGAGGTTGTCGAAGTCCTCATCGACCCGACCTTCGGCAAGAGGGCGCTGGGCGACACGCTCGTTCGTGTTGCAGCCGAGGCAAGTGTGCCCGTGAAGGTAGTGAAGAGGAGGGCTCTGCACGCCATATCTGATACTACTACGCCGCAGGGTGTTTTAGCTGTCGTTAAAAAGCCCGCGGACGCCCACCTTGCGCTTGAGAGGATTCTTCGCCGCAGGGGGGTTGTCGTCTTCCTCAACGCCGTGCAGGATCCCGGCAACTGCGGCACCCTGATAAGGTCTGCCGCGGCTTTGGGCGCAAGCGGCGTTGTGCTCGGTGGCGAGACGGCAAGCCTGTACAACCCCAAGGTCCTTCGCGCGACGGCTGGCGCGTTCGTGCACGTAGACGTCGCGCGCGTTGAGGATGACACCGAAGCCGTGCGCAGCTTCGCGGACGCCGGCTTTTGCGTTGTGGCAACCACGTCGAACCCTGATGCCGACCCCATATTCGAGCTTGAGCCAAGCGAAAAAACGCTCCTTGTCGTCGGCAACGAGGCTTCGGGGATAAGCCCCGAGGTTCTTCGGCTCGCCCGAAGGGTGGTGAGGATACCCATTCGACCCGAGGTTGAGTCGCTCAATGCCGCCGTGGCGGGGGCGATCGCTCTCTACGAGCTCCTCATCCGAAGGGTTTGAGCCTTGTGGGTCGGTGTCGCAACAATTCCTGCGAGGATTTTCGCCGCAAGGTGTAAAGCTATCCCTCTATTTTGCCGCGGACCTGGGTGACGGTTATGTGTTGGAAGTTGGGGTCCGACCTGAACCCCACGCCCTCGATGACCTCCCTCCCGCGGACGAGCCTTACGGCTGAGCCGCTTTCTATCTGGTGGTTTTTGGGATTCCATCGGAGGGAGTCGGCGAAGAGCTTCGTTCCGTCGGGCGCGACGAGGACCACGTCTCCGAACACCGCCACCGTGCGCCTGCGCGTGCCACGACCGAGGACGAACCCCGAATCGGCAACCATGCCGCCCCGCGGAATCGTGTCCCCCGCGGGGAAGAAGTCGACCTTTATGTCCCACCCCCACGTGGTTCCATCGCGCTCCTCAAGGCGGTTGGCGTAAAGTATCGCCTGGAGCCTCCCGCCCTCGGTGAAAAAGACCTTCACCGCTTCGGTCTGCGAGGCGCTTCCGGACGGTGCCCTCGATTCGTCCCTACTTTTGGCACATCCCCAGAAGACCCAAAGGAGCGCACACAAAAGCAAAAGCTTTTCGGCACACGCTCTCACGGCTACTCGTCGATCTGCGTCTTCGGCACGACGCGCATCACCTCGTCGAGGGATGTCTCCCCAGTCCAGACCTTTTTCATCGCCTTTTGCCAAAGCGTTTCGATCTTTTCGCTTTTGGCGCGCTGAAGCATCCTCTCCAGCGAGGGCGTTGGCGTGAAGAGATCAGTTGTAATAAAACTTTTGGGCACAAGCTCGAAGACGCCGGTATAGCCCACGTATCCGGTTCCGGCGCAGTGGTCGCAGCCCTTGGGGTGATAGAGCAGGATGCCCTCGACCTCGGTTTGGGTTTTGCAGTGTGGGCAAAGCTTTCGAACAAGCCTCTGCGCGACGACGAGGTTTACGGTGCTTACGAGCATAAAGGGCTCTATGCCGAGGTTGTGGAGCTGCATGAGCGCCTCGAACGAGTTTGTGGCGCACACGGCGGCTATCACAAGCGTCCCGACGTAGGCTGACCTTAGGGCAAGCTCGGCGGTTTTGGGGTCGCTTATCTCGCTTACGTAGATTATGTCTGGGGCAAGCTTTAGCGCTGCCTCAAGCGCCTCGGGGAAGTCGAAGCCGCTGGAGCGGTCAACGCCTATCTGGTTCACGAGGGGCAGAAGCTCCTCCACTGGGTCCTCGACGGTGGTGATCTTCTTTTCGGGGTTGTTCACGCGCCTGAGCATGGCGTACGCGGTGGTCGTCTTCCCCGATTCCCGTGGCCCGCACAGTAGGACCAAACCCTTCGGCTGCGACAGAGCCTCTGCGATTACAGAAAGCTCTGCCCTCGTGAGCCCGAGCTTGTCCAGAGAGGTCGGTCGCGGCTGCGCAGAAGGGAAACTCACAACGGCGTTCTCGCCTTTAGCTGTCGGAACGAAGACAACCTTAAGCGAATACTTTTTGTCCTTGCTACTTACCCTAAAGCCTCCCGTCTGGACGGTGTCACGCACAGAGGGGTCCAAGCCGCACATCATCTTAAGGCGCGAGATGATGTTGTCGTGGTAGATCGAGGGCGTCTTGTACTGCTTCTTAAGGACGCCGTGGATCCGGTAGCGGATGTAGGTTTGTTCTGTGTCGGCTTCGATGTGCATGTCGCTTGCGCCAAACTCCAGCCCCCTTAGCAGAAGCCCCCTTACGAAGTTGACGATGTTTGTTTGGATTTCCTTCTCCGTTTCGGCTTTTGCCTCGCCCGATACTGCAGCGGGGCGGGTTGGCAGGATCTCCTGCGCCTCGCTTAGGCGCAAAAGCGCCTCGTCTATCTTCGATGGCTCCACTATCGCGGGCGTCACGCGGTAGCCCGAAACAAACTCCGCACGCTCTATCGCCTCGTAGTTCATAGGGTCGTCCATGGCGACTATGAGGCTGTTGTTCTCTATCTTGTAGGGGATGAGCCTGTACTTCCGGCAGATGTCGGTTGGGATGAGCTTCAGGACGTCGGGGGAGAGGTCGTTTAGGTCGAACTGGATACGCAGGAAGTTGCGCTGCTGGCTGACGAGGTCGGTGATAAGCTTTTCCGTCACCCACCCAAGCTCGATGAGGATCTGCCCAAGCTTGCCACCCTTGCGCTTTTGTATCTCGAGGGCTTGCCGAAGCTGCTCCTGGGTGAGTATCCCAGCCTCTACCAAAAGTTCCCCAAGCTTTTTCGCCATAGGCACCCTCGGCTACGTCTTCTTCTCCTTCTTCTGCGCGGCGGGGAAGAGGACGTTGTTCAGGATGAGCCTGTAGCCGGGCGAGTTCTTGTGGAGCGAGAGGTCGGTTGGGGGGTCGCCTATGTAGTGGGCGTAGTCCTCGGGGTCGTGTCCGGCAAGGAATGTGAAGGTCCCCTTCCCGAAGTTGCCGTGGAGGTACTTGACGACGTCCGTCCCCTCGTACTTCGCCAAAATCACGACGTTTTTCTTTATCGTCTTGCCGTTGAAGGCGCTGGTCTGCCCCAAAAAGTCGGGGATTACGGCGGTGTGGTCTTGAACGAGCATCGTCGGCACGGGGTCGTACTTGGCGGAGAAGTCGAAGAGCTTAAAGTACTTTGCCGGCGGCTTTACGTCGATGTCGGAAAACTCGTAGACCATCGGGTCGGGTATGAGCTTGAAGTTCGTGAAGGCAAGCGTTTTTGAGAAGTCGAGCTTTTCGTTGTAGTTTGGGTCGGGTGGGTCGCCGTCGAAGGGGACGTCGACGATGTCCACGTCCTCCGCCGCAAGCGCTATGTCGTACGAGTCCGTTGCGGAGCACATCGCGAAGACAAACCCTCCGCCGGCGATGTACTCCTTGATCTTCCTCGCAACCGCCTTCTTCAGCTCCGAGACCTTTGCGAACCCGAGCTTGCGCGCCGTCTCCTGGTTGAGGGCGACCTCGCGCTGGTACCAAAGCGCGTTGCGGTAGCTCGCGTAAAACTTCCCGTACTGACCGGTGAAGTCCTCGTGGTGCAGGTGGAGCCAGTCGAACTTGGGAAGCTCCCCCGCGAGAACCTCAGGGTCCCACACAGTCTCGTACGGGATCTCCGCGTACTCGAGTGCAAGCCTCACCGCGTCGTCCCACGGATCGCGGGTGGGGGGGACGTAAACCCCTATCCGCGGAGCCTTCTCCAGAAGCACCACCTCCATGTTGGAGTTTTCGATGGTCGCGTATATCTGCGCCACCGTTGCCTCGTCGACCACGGTGTATGCCACCCCGCGGACCTTGCAGACCTGCGCTATCTCGTCGGCGTAGGGCGTGAGGAAGCTCCCGCCGCGGTAGTTGAGCAACCACTCGACGTTGTAACCCCTCTCCAGACACCAGTAAGCCACCCCGTATGCCTTCAGGTGATCGGTCTGGGTGGGGTCCATGTAGATGAGGATTTTATCGCCCCAGAGCACAAAAGTCAGCGCCAAAAGCAAAAGGGATGTGCGCCGCATCTTGCCCTCCCTTGCCCTCGTTACGAAAATATCTCTTCTTCGGCAAAAATCAAGGGATTTGCCAAAAAGTTGTGGACTTGGCTTGGCGTCTTTTGCATAAGTAAGTAGCCATGGGTCCTTTGGGTTGGAAGTTTTTTGCCGCCGCGACCCTTTTGTGCTGGGGGCTTTGGGGTTTCTTTGGCAAGCTCGCCTCCCAGCGGATACCAGGTGTGACCGTTTTTGTGCTTTCGGCTGCGGCGAGCGTGGTGTTCCTGCTTTTGCTTGTGCCGCTTTACGCCGGGCAGGTTCGCCTCGCCCTCCGGGATTACAGGTGCTGCTTTGCGTTTCTGGCGGGCTTCGTTGGAACGCTGGGAACGCTTGCGTTCTACCTCGCCCTAAGGCGCGCCGAGGCGTCGAAGGTCGTCGTCGTGACGTCGCTTTACCCGATGGTCACGGTCGTGCTCGCCGCGCTCCTGCTCAGGGAAACGCTCGGGCTTATGAAGGTTTTGGGGATAGTCCTTGCCCTGGCTGGCATCGTTCTTCTGTCGCTTTAGCTTTGGGGGATGCTGAACTTGGGCTGGACGGGGATCTTAGTGGGTGTTGCCGCGTTTTTGAGCACCCTTTTTTGTGCAGAGGTTTACCGCGATATCCCTTACTACCCCGCCGGTGAGGCACCCGATCCCGAGAAGAACCTGCTTGACGTATACGTTCCAGAGGGCGCCTGTGGTCTGCCCGTTTTCTTCTGGATCCACGGCGGCGCGTGGATGTCGGGCGATAAGGACGACTACGTCGCGCTGGGGGAGAACATAGCGGATCAGGAGGGGCTTGTTGCGGTTATTATATCCTATCGCCTTTCTGACCCGAGCCATCCCGGTGTTATGCACCCTGATCACATCGTCGATGTGGCGCGCGCCTTTGCGTGGACGAAGGAGCACATATCCTGCTACGGCGGCGACCCGGACAAGATCTTCGTCTGCGGGCACTCGGCGGGCGGACATCTTTGCGCCCTGCTTTTCACGAACACAGCATACCTCGAGGCGGAGGGGCTTTCTGCCCTCGACATCTGCGGCGCTGCACCAATAAGCATAGCCGCGTACGACCTCTGGACGTATGCGTCCGCGGGAACGCTCATCAGCCTCTACCAGCCCGCCTTCGGCAACGACACGGCGGTTTGGCGCGATGCCTCGCCCAAGTATCACCTCCATCCGGGCATGCCGCCCACAAGGATCTTCGTCGCCCAGCACGACGCCCCAGCGATCCAGATGGAAAGCGAAAACTTCCTCAACGACATGAACGCCTTCCAGCCCACGGAGACCGTCTACGTGGAGGGCGGTCATATCTCCGAGGTATACGACCTCATAAGCGACCCCGACTCCCGGATAAGGCGCGAGCTTGTGGGTTTCATTCGCGAGGTGGCGGGTGTCGCCGAGGTTGGGTCTCGCTCTTCGGGCGTTTTTGTGCGCAGCGATCCTTTCGGCAGGCGCTTCGAGTTCGATGTTCCCGGCGGCTCGGAGGTTGAGGTTTTCGACCTTGGCGGCAGATCAGTCTTCCGCGCCAGGGCGCCCGCGCACAAAACGACCATCGCCTGGCGACCGGAGGATTCGCTCCCCACGGGCGCCTACTTCCTCATCGTCGCCCCCGCAGACGGAGCACCCGGCTTCTTCAAGCTCCTGCGACTGAAGTGAATTCCCCCGCAGGCGGCGCGAGGACTTGGCTTGACACCAGCCACCTGCGGGATTTCATTATTCCCGATGAGGTTCGATTGGGTACTCTTCTGCGTTGCCTTAGCCCTCTCCCTGGTGGGGATTTTGCTGATATACACCGCCGTTTACGGCACGCCCCTTGGCAAGCTTTGGATCAGACAGACGGCTTTCCTTCTGTTTTCGCTTGGCGCGATGACCTTTTTTGGGCGCATCCCGATGCGGCTGCACGACGGCTTAGCCTATGTCTACTACGGCGTCGTGCTTTTGGCGCTCGTTTTGGCTTTATTGCAGCCAACGGAGATTAAAAGGTGGTTGAGCTTTGGACCGGTTCGCTTTCAGCCCTCGGAGTTTGCCAAGCTTGGGGTGATATTTGCCCTGGGCAGGTGGCTTCGCGACCACAGCCGCAGCATAAACAGCGTTTGGACGATTGCCGGGGCGCTTTTCCTCGTCGCCCTGCCGAGCGCGCTCGTCGTCAGGGAGCCAGACCTGGGGACGGCTTTGGTGTTCTTTGTCATAGCCTTCGCGATGCTTTACGCCGCGGGAACAAGACCGCTTTACCTCTTTTTGCTTCTCACGCCGGCTCTGGCGATGGTCAGCGCCCTGCACTGGGTCGCGTGGGCTGTGTACTTCGCGCTGCTTTTGGTCGTTCTTTTTGCGTGGAGGGTATCCCCAACGGTGTTTTTGGGCGCCGTCGTTGTTGCGATAGCCGTCGGCGTCACAACCCCCTATGTGTGGGCGCACCTGCACCCCTATCAGCAGGAGAGAATCCTCGTCTTCCTCAACCCCGGGCATGACCCCTTTGGGGCGGGATATCAGCTCATCCAGTCGAAGATCGCCATAGGCTCGGGGGGCGTTTTCGGAAAGGGATTTCTTGAGGGCACGCAGATCAAGCTCGCCTTCCTTCCGGCAAAACACTCCGACTTCATCTTCGCCGTGCTCGGGGAGCAGTTTGGCTTTGTTGGCTGCGTTTTGGTTTTGGCGCTCTTTTGGCTTTTCATCTGGCGCGCGGTGAGGATCGCATCCCAGGCTAGGACGACCTTCGGGTCCGTCGTCGCGATGGGGATTGCAGCCGTGGTGGCTTTTCAGGTCGTTGTGAACGTGTCGATGACCGTCGGCTTGGCGCCGATAACTGGGATCCCACTGCCTTTCCTCTCGTCCGGCGGGTCCGCGCTTGTGACATTTTGGCTTATGACGGGCGCACTGCAGCAGATATACAGCCAGAGAGCCTGAGGTGGGGCGCAGATGAGGGAGCTTTCCAAAAGGATCCTTGTTGCCTGTTTGGTTGTGGGTCCGCTTGTGCTTGTGCCGCTTTGGCTCGGGAGCTTTGCGCTTTTGGCGCTCGTCGTCGCCGCGTCGGTGGGGCTTTTAATCGAGTTCAGAAGGATGGCTGGCCAAGCCCTGTCCGCGCAGACGTACGTCGCCCTTATGGTGTTGTGCGTTCTCTGGCACGTCGCCGTCTTCGTCCACTACGAGAACCTGCCTCAGCTTGTGGCAGGGATAGCGCTTATCGTTTTTCTGTGCGAGCTTTCGCCGGAGCAGCCGAAGGGCTTTGTGGAGAGGGTTGGGACGGCGGCTTTCCTGTTTATCTACGCGGGGGTTTTGCTCTCCTGCGTTCTGCGCGTGAGGGATTTCGGTCGTTTTTGGGCGTTTTTGCCCGTGGCTATGGTTTGGACCGCCGATACCTTCGCCTACTGGGGCGGGGCTTTGACCGGCAGGCGCAAGCTCGCCCCAGCCCTTTCGCCGAAGAAGACGGTTGAGGGTTTTCTTTGGGGCGTGGTTGGTGCGTTTGTCGTTGCAGCCGTGGCTGTGGCGATAAACCCGCGCGCAAACGAGCTTCGGATTCTCCTTGTCGCCGCGGCGGCGGGCACGGCGGGTCAGCTGGGCGACCTTTTTGAGTCGAAGCTTAAAAGGCAGTTCGGCGTCAAGGACTCGGGCTCCATATTCCCCGGCCACGGCGGCGTGTGGGATCGAACGGACTCGCTTGTGTGGGTTTACGCGGTGACCTGGCTCATCCTCACCGCGGGGATCTGATCAGCCCACGTGCGCCGCTATCGCCTTCGCCATGTCGATGGTGGAGGCGCTGCCGCCCATGTCGTAGGTTCTGACCTTGCCCTCCTCGATAACCGCTGCGACGGCGTTCTCTATCGCACTCGCCTTCTCGTCCTCGCCGAGCCACTGCAGCATAAGCCGCGCGGCAAGGATCATGGCAGTTGGGTTGACCTTGTACTGACCCGCGTATTTCGGCGCGCTTCCGTGGGTTGGCTCGAATATCCCGTAGTTTTCGCCTATGTTCCCGCTGGATGCGAAGCCAAGACCGCCAACAAGCTGCGCCGCAAGGTCGGAGATTATGTCGCCGAACATGTTGGACGCAACCAGGACGCCGTAGTTCTGGGGGTTTTTGACGAGCCACATCGCCATCGCGTCGACGTTGGTCTCCCAAAGCTCAACGGGGGCGTACTCGGGCGCTATCTGGCGCGCAAGCTCCACCATCATGCCGGAGGTTTCGCGGATGACGTTGGGCTTTTCGACGACGGTGACCGACTTGTAGCCGTGTTTTTTCGCGTATTCGAACGCGGCGCGCAGAATTCGCTCGCAGCCGCGCTTGGTGAAGATGCGGCACGAGATCGCAAGCTCATCGCCGGGGACGTCGCGGAACTTCGCCATGTTCGGCGAGTGCTTCTCTAAAGCCGTGCGGACCTCGTCGGGGACGGGGCGAAACTCGACGCCCGCGTAAAGTCCCTCGGTGTTCTCGCGGAAGACGACGAGGTCGATGTCGTCGCGGTAGTTGAGTGGGTTGCCCGGGAACGCCTTGCACGGGCGAAGGTTGACGTAAAGGTCGAACATCTGCCGCAGCCTGACGATGGGGGAGCGGTATACAAGCCCCTTCCCGCGAAGCTGGGGCGAAAGCTCCTGCTCAGCCTCCTGCTTGGGCTTCGAGGTTATGGCGCCGAAGAGGCACGCGTCGGTGGTCTTTAAAAGATCAACCGTCCTCTGGGGCAGGGGATCCCCCTCCTTGCACCAGAACTCCCACCCGATATCGCCGTAAACGTACTCCGCGTCGAAGTCGACCGCCTCAAGCACGATCATTGCCGCCTCGACCACCTCCTTCCCAACTCCGTCGCCCGGAAGGACAGCGATCCTGTACTTCGCCATAGCCTCTCCTTTCTTTTGCTTACCTTCGCCTTGACGAGAGGACCTGCATTGCGGCGCCTACGAGCGCGACGCCGAGCGTTATTGCGAGCGCCAGAGGCGACACCTGTCCCGATTTTATTGCCGCAAGAGCGGGTTTTTGCGTGATGACCTGCGCGAACGCGGCAACAACGAGCGCCGCCCCGAAAATCGACGTCGCGACGACAAGCGCGGGCTTTTGTATGAGCGTTGTTGTCACGGCGAAGACCACCGCCGCAGCCACAGTCACGATGATGTGGGTTGTTTGAGGCGCACCTGCGGAGAATGTGTGTCCCAAAGCTGCCCCAACCGCGGCACCAACGCAGAAGAACGCGGCACCCTGCAGAAGTCTGAACAGCGCGGCGCCGAAAAGACCACCCATAAGCGCGCCGATGAGTATCAAAAGCCACACGCCGGGCGCGAAAAACGCCACAAAAAGCGCCCCGCAAAAAGCACCAAAAATGAAACCCAAAAGAAAGACAAAGCCCCTGTAGATGTTGTATCCGGCGAAAAGCAGAGGCACGCCGCAGACGAAGTAACCTATTGCGGAAAGGTAGATCATTACGGTCGCACCCTGCGGAGTTCCCACCTTACGGCTCTCCCCTCGATCTCAAGGACCCCCCAGCTGCCCGTGCTTGCGAATATGTTCCCCGCAACGGAGCCCGGATTGAAGAGCTTTGTTCCCTCTATCTCGACCTCGAGGGGGCTGTGCGAGTGACCGAAGAGTATCACGTCGAAGCGCGTGTCGGGATACCTTTCGGAGAGGGCGCGCATCACCCTGCGCTCAAGCCCCTCGGGTGCGCCCCATCCGTGCATAACGCCCACGGTGATGCCCCCAAGCTCAAGCCTCAGCGCTTCCGGGAGAATTTTGCGTACATCGGCGTCGTCCATATTGCCGCAAACGCCATAGAAATCGGCTACGTCGCGTATGCTCTCAAGGGCGTGGACGGACGTGAAATCGCCGCAGTGGATAACGGCGTCGAACTCCGCCAGCTCCTTAAGAAAGCCCGGCGGAAAAGAGGAAACCCTATGACCGACGTGGGTGTCGGAGATTACCGCTATCCTCACCTTGCGTCAGCGCTTCTTCTTTTTGTGCCTGTCCCTCTTGCGGCGCTTTTTGAGCTTATGGCGCTTAACCTTCCGAAGCTTTCTCTTCCTCCCGCACGGCATAGCTGCTCCTGTTCTAAAAGCTTACCTTTCCGCTTAGGCTCAAAATGCTATAGTTTTTTTGCCGGGAGCGCAAGGATTTTTTCAAAAAAGAGATGTCTGCACGGGTGCCAGAGATCTCCATGGGGCTTTCGCGGGGAGCAAAGGGGTTGGATTTTGCTGTGACGGTGCCCCTAAGGCTTTCGGGTCGGCGTCTCCAAAGCTCCGCAAACGACTTAGAGGAACTCCGTCTCAACGTTGAGGATGACGACTCGCCGCTCCTGCTCGATGAGGCTTGTTGCCTTGTCCAGAAGCCCGTTGAGGTACGCCCCGCTCTGGTTGACGCTGACTATCGCTATCGTCGACCGCTGCCACAGGTCGAGGTGATCCACTTCGGCGACGGCGAGGTTGAACCTTGAGCGCAGCTTATCCCTAAGCGACTTTACGACAAACCTCTTCTCTTTCAAAGACCTGCAGCCGGGGATGTGGAGCTCAATGGTGCGTACGCCTATGACCATCTCTCCATCACCCCTGCGGGTTTATGAAGCGCTAAAGCGTTTGTTTTATTTCGATTCGCTCGAAGACTTCAAGTTCGTCGTTAGGTTGGAAGTCGGACACGCCGTCGATTAGTATCCCGCACTCAAGCCCGGCTATGACCTCTTTCACCTTGTCCTTGAACCTTCTGAGGTCGGCGATGACGCCTTCGCCTATGACTTCGCCGTCCCTTTTGACGCGCACACGCGCCCCAAGCCTGACGACGCCCTCCTTGACGATGCACCCCGCAACCTGACCCACCTGGGATATCTTGAACACCTTGAGTATCTCTGCGGTGCCGAGGTATTCTTCGTGGATTTTGGGTGCGAGCATTCCCTCGAGCGCCTTGCGCACGTCGTCCTCGAGGTCGTAGATCACCTGGTAGGTTCGTATTTCCACCCCTTCGCGCTTTGCCGCCTCCCGGGCGCGACCGTCGGGCTTGACGTTGAAGCCTATGACGACGGCGTTCGCTGCGGCAGCCAGGAGAACGTCGTTTTCGTTTATGAGTCCAACGCCCTGGTGGATTATCTCCACCTTGACCTCATCCGTGGAGAGGTGGGCGAGCATGTCGGCGATCGCCTCGACGGAGCCGTCGACGTCGCCTTTGAGGACGATCTTAAGCGTTTTCTCTTCGCCTGCCTCGACCCTGCGGTAGAAGTCCTGGAGTGAGACCCTTCTGGCGCGGTATTTCTGCTGTCTTTCGCGCATCATGCGGCGCTTTTCGGCTATCTCGTCGGCTACCTTTTCGCTTTCGACGACGAAGAACGGGTCGCCGGCTTCGGGCACGCCGTCGCTGCCTATAACCTGCACCGGTCTTGACGGACCTGCCTCATCGACCGTGTTGCCGCGCTCGTCGAACATGTTCCTGACCCTGCCCGAGTAGCTCCCCATGACGAACGGATCCCCTTTTCGCAGCGTTCCCTGCTGGATGAGGACTGTGGCGACGGGTCCGCGTCCGCGGTCGAGTCGCGCCTCGAGCACAACGCCGCGCGCAGGCTTGAAGGGATTCGCCTTAAGCTCCATCACCTCAGCCTGGAGCATGATGTATTCGATGAGGGTATCGACGTTCATTCCGGTTTTGGCTGAGATTTCGACGCATAGGGTATCGCCGCCCCATTGGTCGCATACGACGCCGTGTTCGGCAAGCTGCTTCATCACGTGCTCCGACGTTGCCCCGGGCAGGTCCATTTTGTTTATCGCCACGATTATCGGCACTCCTGCGGCGCGGGCGTGGTTTATCGCCTCCACCGTCTGCGGCATGACGCCGTCCTTCCAGTCGACGACAAGAACCACGATATCGGTGACCTGAGCGCCGCGGGCGCGCATCGCCGTAAAAGCCCGATGACCCGGCGTGTCGATGAACGTTATGTCGCCGAACTCAGTTTGGACGGTGTAGGCGCCTATGTGCTGCGTTATCCCGCCGACCTCGCCGGCGACGACGTTGGTGTGGCGTATGTAGTCCAGCAGGGTCGTCTTTCCGTGGTCGCAACCGGCGGGCGGGGGAGGAGCTGGCTTTCGTCCTCTTCCTCTTCTTCGGGCAGAAGCTCGGGCTCAACGAACTCTATCTTCTGGGCGCGCTTTCCGTATGCCTCGGCGATGAGGGAAATTGTGTCGAAGTCGAGGCGCTGGTTGAGGGTGACCATAAGCCCGAGTTCCTTGAAGCATTTTGCCACGAGGTTTGTCGGCGGGACGCCGAGTCTTTCGGCAAGCTCCTGGGTAGTCAGAAACTCCGGCACCTCAAGGAGGTTCGGGTCCTTTACGGCGACCTCTTCGGCTGCCTCGGCGGGGCGCTTTTTGTACTTCTTCTTCTTGCGCGGCTGTGACAGAAGCGCAAGCGTCCTTTTGACGGCGTCGGAGACCTTTTTGTGGGTTATCGTTTTGAGGAGCTCTTCGCGTCTTTTGCGCCGTTCCTCCTCGAGGCGGCGGAGCTCCGCGGCGTAGTCCCTGCCTTTCCTCTTTTTCTTCTTGTGGCGGCGCTTCCTGCGCCTTTTTGGGACCGCTTCGCGACGCTCAGCAGCGCGCTTTATCTCCTCCTTCTTCTTCTCCTCCTCCTTGACAGCCTCCTTCTCCTCCGACAGGCGCTGGGCGACCTTTGCGGCCATCTCGTCGGTGAAGGCGCTCATGTGGCTTTTGACGTCGAAGCCCAGCTCGCGCAAAAGCTGCACAAGCGCCTTGCTCGTCAGATCAAGTTCGCGCGCCGCCTCGTATATCCGCTTGGATCCCATGATGAAACCTTCGACTTACTCCTTTTGGGTTCCCTCCTCCTTCGCCCCCTCGCCGAACTTTATACCGTATTTCTCCTCGAGCTGCCCCTCGAGCTTCTTGTCCCTTGTGACGAAGGCTGTTTCCTCCTCAGCCGCGTCGAGGACCCTTCTTGCGGCAAGGAGTATCTGTTCGGCGTCGTTGCCTATTTCGGGAATTGAGCGCAGAAGCTCAGCCTTCATGCGCGCAAGCTTTTGGACGGTGTCGATCTCGTACCTCTTCAGCGCCTCGCGCTGCTTCTCGGTGATCTCGTCGAAGGAGTCGATCGGGATTATCGAGTTTTTGTACTGCTCTTCGCCGTAGATGGTCAGTCTCCATCCTACGAGCCTTGCGGCAAGCCTTGCGTTTATGCCGCCTTTGCCTATTGCGAGCGAGAGCTGGTCGTCGGGGACTATGGCGACGATCTTGTGTTCGTCGGGGTGAATGTATGTGTCGACGACCTCAGCCGGCGCAAGCGCCTTGCGGATGAACTCCTCGGGATCGGGGGAGTAGGGGATTATGTCTATCTTTTCGTTCGAAAGTTCCTTCACCACCGCCTGGACGCGTGTGCCCTTAAGTCCAACGCATGCGCCCACGGGGTCTATTCGTTCCTCGTCGGTGGAGTAGACGGCGATTTTCGTTCTTTCGCCCGGCTCGCGGGCGACGGAGACGATCTGAACCCTCCCCTCATAGACCTCCGGTACCTCGAACTCGAAGAGTTTCTTCACGAACTCGGGGGCTTTGCGGGAGAGGATGATCTGGGGTCCTTTTCCTTCCCTGCGGACTTCCTTCACGTATGCGCGGACGGTTTTGCCGATGGGCAGGCGCTCGCCTGGGATCTGCTCCGAGCGGGGGATCATGCCCTCGGTGCGCCCCAGGTTGACTATGACGTTCCCGCGCTCCATTCGCTGAACAACGCCCGAGATTATCTCCCCGACCTTGTGTCTGTAGTCGGCGTAGATGACCTCGCGCTCCGTTTCCTTGATCTTCTGGATCAGGCTTTGCTTTGCCGCCTCAACGGCGCTTCTGCCGAACTCCGAGGGATCTATCACCACCTCGACGACGTCGCCTGCACGGACTTCCGGGAAAAGCCTTTTCGCCTCCTTCTTCGATATCTCCGTCGCCGGGTCGAGGACCCTCATCACGACCTTCTTTTTGGCTATGATCCTTATCGTTCCGAGCTCGGGGTCTATCTGAACCTCGACGTTTTCGGCGGTGCCGTACTTCTTCTTCACCGCTGCCAGAAGAGCCTGCTTCACCGTCTCAAGCACAAGCTCCCGGTCGATGCTTCTGTCCTTTACGATGTCCTCCAGCGCCTCTACTATCTGATAGTTTGCTATTTCCCTTTCCATTCGGCTTCCTCCGAGCCTTCAGTAGACTATTTTTGCGACGCTTATCTGGTCGAGCGGGATGACGATGCTGCCCTCGTTGGTTGTTATCGTTATGCCGTTTGTGTCTGCGGCTTCGAGCAGCCCCTCCACCGTTGCGCCGTCGGTCTTCGTCACCCTGATCCTCTCCGATATCGCGCGCAGGAAGTCCCGAAGCGTTTTGAGCGGTCTGTCGAGCCCGGGGGAGGATACCTCGAGGAAGTAGCGGTGCGGGATTATGTCGACCCTGTCGAGTTCCGCCGAGATCTTCCTCGAGAGCCTCGCAAGCTCATCGATGCCTATGCCGCCCCTCTTGTGCACGAAGACCCTCAGCACCGACGACGAACCAACCCCCGTGGCTACGATCTCCACAAGCTCGTAGCCCTCACCCTCGACTATCGGCGCGATAAGTTCCTCAAGCTGTGGCAAAAGCTCTTGCATCATAGATGTTAATTTACAGTCCATTTATGGCTTGGCAAGCGAAAATTAGAGCCTTTTGGTTGGATGGGGCGTTGGCTTGGGCTAAATTCCCCAGATCTTTCTTATGACCGTCTCCGCCTCGGCGAGGGGGATCTGCACGTCGCGGTCCGATATCGCTTCGTGCGGCGAGGGGTGGACCTCCATGTATATTCCGTCGGCTCCGAGCGCCATTGCGACCCGTCCGAAGGGGACGACGAACTCCCTCGTGCCGCCGCTTTCGCCACCGCTTGCGCCCGGACGCTGACACAGGTGGGTCACGTCGACTAAGACGGGATAGCCAAAGCCCTTGAGTATCACCACGCTCCTCGGGTCGAAGACGAGGTCGTTGTAGCCGAAGCACGTTCCGCGCTCGGTGAGGATTATGCTCTTGTTTCCCATCGCTTCCGCCTTTTGCGCTATGGGCTTCATGTTCTGCGGCGCGACGAACTGCCCCTTTTTTATGTTTACGGGCTTTTTCGTTTTCGCTGCGGCGAGCAGGAGGTCCGTTTGTCGGCACAGAAACGCTGGTATCTGCAGCACGTCGACCACCGACGCCACAGCCTCGACCTGGTATGTTTCGTGTACGTCGGTCAGCACGGGCACGCCCACCTTCTCGCGCACCTCGCGCAGGACCTCAAGCCCCCGTGGAAAGCCAAGCCCGCGACCCGAACTCAACGAAAGCCTGTTCGCCTTGTCGTAGGAGCCCTTGAAGATGTAGGGGATTCCGAGCTTTGCCGTGATGTCTGCGAGCGTTTCGGCGACGGCGAGAGCCATCTCCCTTCCCTCAATTGCGCACGGTCCCGCCACGAGGACTGGGGCGCCGCCGCCAACCTTTATGCCGGAGATTTCCACGGTCACTTTGCGCCTCCTTGTGGGGCAAGCTTTTCGAGCTTGTGCCGCAGCGCCTTGTTGTCGGGGTCAAGCTCCAGCGACCTGCGCCAGTGCGCCAGCGCCTTCTCAAGCTCGCCAAGCCTGTAGTATGCGTCCCCCACGTGGAGCTGTATCTCGGGGTCGTCGGGGTAGAGCTCCGCTGCGCGGAGGAGGTATTTGAGGGCTTTTCTCGTTTTGCCCTCGCGGAAGAGCGCCCAGCCGTAGCTGTCGATGTAGGCTGGGTTGTCCGGCTCAGCCCTCAGCGCCTTCTCGATTAGCCTTTTGCCGTAGGCTATCCTCACGCTGTCGTCGACGAGGATGTAGCCGAGGTAGTTTAGTATCATCGGGTTTGAGCTGTCGGCGGCGACGATTTTCTCCAAAAGGGCTATCGATTCTGATCTGTACCCCGCCCGCTCCCTTGTGTCGGCGAGGGAGAAGAGGGTTTGTTCGTCTTCGGGGTTGAGGTGGAGCGCCTGCGCGAACCAGTGCGTTGCCTGGTCCCAAAGCTTTGCGCGCCTGAGGGCGACCCCTCCCCAGAACCAGAGTCCAGCGCTGTCGGGGAACTCCTGAGATGCCTGGGTTAGGGTCGCAAGCAGGCTTTCTGTCGCGGCTTGCCTTGCCCAAAGGAGCGCAAGCTCCGTCCACAGATCCGGCGATGGCTCCACCGAGAGCCCGAGCCTGAACATCGCGGCGGCGGAGTCGGGACAGTCGAGCTCGTCGTAGCACTTGCCGGCGAAATAAAGCGCCGCAACGTCGCTGCTTTCCGAAAGCGCAAAGGTCGTGATGAAGGCTCCGACCGCTGTGCCGTAGTCCTCCTGGATGTACGCCGTGCTCGCGTATGTCCGCCAGACCTCGACCGCCTCATCCGGAAACAGGGTCGTGTAGTGGGCTATGGCGCGCTCTATTTCGTCCGTGCCTCCGACGACGAAAAGCCTTTCTAAATACTGGCTGTACACGTCCCGGTCGTTGGGGAAGATGGCGAGGTAGCTTTGCAGGATCTTGAGTGCCTCTTTGAGCCTCCCTTGCTTGATGAGGCTGTTGGCAAGCGGGATGTATGCATCTGGTGCATCGGGTTTGAGTGCGAGCGCCCGCCGCAGGACCTCCTCAGCGGCGACATACTCCCCTGCGCCCAGAAGGATCCGTCCCAAAGCCGCAAGCTTTTCGTACGAAGCTGGCGCCCTCTTTCTGCAGACCTTGGCTATCCTAAGCGCTTTTTTGTGCTCGTTTTTACGGGTGAAGCAACTTGCGACGATCTCGAAGTCGCCGGGGCGCGGTTTGGAGAGCTTTTTGAGCGTGTTTTCCGCGAAGCTGCAATCTCCCGCAAGCGCCGCTGCAGTCAGCGCGATGCGCTTGGCTTCGTCGTCCTTCGGCGCGAGAGCCGCAGCCTCCATAGCCTTCTCCAGCGCTTGCTCGTAGCTGCCGATGTCGAGGTACATCTCCGCGATCGCCTTTTTTATCTCGGGCTCTTTGGGGTCGTAAGTTTCGGCGAGGATGAAGCTTAAAAGCGCGGAGCGGGGGTCGTTGTCGAGGTAGTAGCGCAGCAACCCGCTTGAGAAATGGTCCACGGCGTTGGGATCAACGGCGCCGGCGTGGAGCAGAGAAGCAAAGCATATTGCCGCAAGCGCCAATGCCGTGTCGTGGGGTTTCATCACAAGCACCAAAATACAGCGCCGCGACGGCTTCGTCAACACATTGGGGTTGTGGCAGCACCGGTATTTTTCCCTTGACTGATTATAGTGGGTTGTTATATTGCCAAGCGTACGAATTCGTTATGCGAATGGAGCAAGGAAAAGCCGTGTCGCTGGTCTGCCTCACGCTCGCCTCGGTCGTGGCGTCCCTGCCCAGGGTGATGAACTACCAGGGCAAGTTGACAGCTACTGGGGGCGTTGTGGTAAACGACGCCGTTACGATGGTCTTCAGGATCTTCAGTGCGGAAAGCGGCGGCTTGCCGCTGTGGACCGAGGGTCGCCCAGCCGTCCCCGTGGTCGGCGGGCTTTTCGACGTCAGGTTGGGGACGATCGTGCCGCTTGACCTGCCGTTCGACACCTCTTATTGGCTCGAGGTTGAGGGGGAGGAGCTTGCGCCGCGGATCCCGCTGCAGACCGTGCCGTACGCCTTCAGGGCAATTTACTCCGATACCGCCGCGTATGCGCCCGCCGGCTGGGATACGCTGGAGTCCAGTTCACCGGAACCGTGGACGGTCGTAAACGTCGCCATAAGCGGTGGAAGTCCAGGCTTGATGCACAAGCCTTATGCCGGGCTGTGGTGCTCGCAGCCACGCAGGACGCTGCGCTCACCGACAGCCACACATACGAGGTGCAGGTTTGGGAATCGGAGGGATGACGAACGTCCGAATAAAGGTCGTGCCGGGGTGATTGCCGGCAGAGCAGGGCGGCGTTAACCTTTGCCCCGCTCCAGCGAGAACAGGGAAGAGGCTGAAGCGATGACAGACGAAACGGACAAGAAAAAGCCTTTGGAAAGCACCCTCTCGGAGGCTAAAGAGCGCGAGGACTTTTTCAGACAGATAGTCCAGCACATCCAAGAGGCGATCGTAATAGTTGACCGAAGCGGCGTTGTGAGGAGCCTGAACCCAGCCGCCGAAAGGCTCTTCAACTGCCCTGCGTCCGACCTGGTTGGCAAAACCTTGCCGTTTCCCGTTCACTCCGGGAAACCCTCGTACCGCCCCATCCCGTTTAGGCAGTTTAACTTCAGGCGCCCCGCCGACGGCAGCGAGGTCGTGGTGGAGATGAGGGTGACGGAGGTCAGGCTTAGGGGCGAGACGTACTTTATGGCGAACCTCCGCGACATAACCGAGCTTGCCAAGTTGCGCAAGAAGGCTGAGGCGCCTCCGGTGATAGATGAGATCACAGGTCTCTACAACAGGCACGGGCTTTCCACGCTCCTTAGGTATCAGGTTGAGATGTCGAAGCGGACGAAGCGCGGGATGTGGCTTCTTGTGGTCAACCTCGACAATCTTGCGAGGATATCGGACGTCCTTGGCTTTGAGGCGGGTCGGAGGGCGCTTTTGGAGGTAGCCGAGGTTTTGCGCGGGACGTTCCGCGCCTCAGACGTCATCGCGCGCACAGGCGACGGAGAGTTCTCCGTCGTCGCCATAGGTGCCCGCAAGGAAAGCGGCCCCGCGTTGCGGGAGAGGCTTGAGGAAAAGCTTAAGGAGTACAACGCGAAGCCTGATCGCTCTTTTAAGCTTTCCGTTAGCATCGGGATGGCGTATCTTGATCCTGAGAACCCTGTCGCCATCGAGCGTCTCTTCGACCAGGCGCGGACGAATATGTTGACGGGTGCGTGAGCGTGGAGGGCAGAGGAGGGGACATAAGGACTCAGGAGGAGCTTTGGCAAGCGCTCCGCTATCTTGCCGAAAAGCTTTTGAGGGACGGCAAGCTCGAGGAGGCGGTGCACACCGCAGAGGAAGCGCTGAAAGTCGCCGAAGCTACGTTCGACGGGAAGTCCGCAAACGTCGTCATCTCATATTGGACTTTGGCGAAGGCGTACAAGGCTTACGGGAAATACGACGCGGCGGAGGTTTTCTTCGACCGCGCTCTGGAGCTTGGCAGACAGGTCTTCGGCAGCGATTCCCTGGAGGTAGCCCAGATACTTAGCGATTTTGCTGATCTCTACGTCAGGCAGCGCCGCCACAGCGAGGCGAAGCTGCTTTTCAAGCAAGCTGCCGGCATAGCCGAGCGATGCGGCGAGATAGGGATTCCCGAGAAGGCTGCGGCGCTTTTGGGGCTTGCCAAGGTTTACTCTGCTCAGAACAAGCTCAATTTTGCGGCGCCGCTTTTCGAGCAGGCGGCAGCGCTAACGCTCCAGGTCTTCGGGCGAAATCACCCGCGGTCTCTCGCGGCGCTGCAGGAACTCGCCAACTTCTACCGCGACCACCATATGTTCGAAAAGGCAGAGCTTCTGTACAGGCGCTTGCTCGACGTGGCGGAGGAGAAGTTCGGGCAAGAGCACCCCAAAATCGTGCCGTTCCTGCGGAATCTGGCTCTGTTGTACGCGTCGTGGGGAAAGTTTTCCGACGCGGAGGATGCCTTCATACGTGCGCTCAACATAGTCGAAATGAATTACGCCCCTGATCACCCATCCATTGCGGATATATTGGCGGCGCTTGGCGTGCTTTACAAGACTTGTGGTCGGTTTGTTGAGGCTGAACCCTTGCTCAGCAGGGCTGTGAGCATTCTCAAAACGAGGCTTCCGACGGGTGATCCGAAGCTTGCGGAGCTTGTCAGCCAGCTCGCTGCGGTGCAGAAGGAGCTTTCGCAGGACCCGCCCGCCGAAAGAAGCCAAAAGCAGGCGCCCTAAGCCCACAGCTGTGGGAAGGAAAATTTTCCCCACAGCCTTTCTGTTCTTTTTGCGTTTTTCCGCAAAACGTCCTTAGGTTCAGCACAAACGACGACGGCGTCGAATATCCTGCAGGTCTTGCGGTGAAGGTGAACTCCCCGGGGCAGCTGGCCCCCTGCGGCGACAACGACCCAACGTCATCGGCCTCATAACAGCCAAGAAGGTCTCGGGCGGGACGCGCTGCTACTTAGCAAGCTCGTCGGATCTGGCATATGCACCGCTTCCTTAGGGTGTTTTTGCCGGCGACAAGCTCACCACCTCGGCTGGTGGCGGTTTGAGGCGCGCTGCAGTAACACGTTGACATACGCGCGGAGGGAGTGCACTTTTTGTTGTGATGGCTTTCGCGGGGGGCGTGAGAGGAGGTGTCTTTCGCCTTGTTGGGGGCGTTTTTTTGCTTTTGGGTGTGTTTGTGGGGTGTTTTCGTTCCAAGCCCGTTTTCGACGTCGCGCCGCAGCCCAAGCAGGATATCCGATGCCCCGCGGTTGAACTTCGCGAAAGCAGCGTGACCGACCTCGTCTTCCGCCGAAGGTGGGAGGATGCTCTGGGCGCCCTTGAGCGCAGTCCCCTCGACGACCCGCACGACAACGCCTTCGTAAAGGGTTTCCTGCACCTGCGGCTCGGTAACTACGCCGCGGCGGAATCCCTCCTAAGCTCGCTTATCGGAACCGGGTACGAGCTTGTCGACTGGGCGGAGGTTTTCTGCGCCCAGGCTGCGTTTAACTTGGGCGACTACGACAGGGCGTTTGCGCTGGCGCGCCGTGCTGGAAAGCTTCCGGGGCTTGAGGACGACATCGCCGAGGTGCGCTTTAGGGCGCTCTGGCGAGCTGGGAAAAAACAAGAGGCGATCGCTCAGCTGGATACGCTCTACCGACAGGGATTTTTGGGGAGGCGATGGTACAGGCTTTGGAAAGCTTCCTGCCTGAGGGACGCGGGTAAGCCCGCGGAGGCAAAGCGGCTTTTCGCCTTGATCCTCGACGAAACGCCGGCAAGACCCTCCTATCGGTCCTTCATCCGCAGGGTTGCCCGCGAGTATGCGAAAACGCCTGATCTCTCCCCCGACGACGAAATGCGAATAGCCTTAGCATTCTATAAAGCAAGAAGTTACGGCGATGCTGTAAAGTATTTTCGCAAAGTGCTGGCGTCAGAAAAGAGCAGCAGAGCCGAGTACTACCTTGCCTGTTCTTATGCCGGTCTTGGCTCCTACGAAAAGGCTTTGGGCATTTTCGATGGGCTTTTGGCTTCGGGGCGATATGATCGCGGCAGCCTTTGGTGGAGGGTTGGTCGCTGCATGCGCAAGCAGGGTCGTTTTGGTGAGGCTCACGAGGCTCTCGATTCGGCTCTTGCGGCGTGCGGCGGGCGCTGCGGGAACAGAATCAACATCATCAAGGAGCGGATTTTCCTTGCGTTCGATGAGGCTGATTGGCGCGCCCTTGGATGCGAGGGGAGGCGTCTTGTGCGCGTCGCCCGCGGTACCAACGACGGCGCGATAGGGCTTGTGTGGAGCATGATAGGCTACATCCTCTCGGGCGTCCCGGACAGCGCCGTTGCGGTCGCCAGGGAAGCCCGCAGATGGTTCGGAAGCAAAGACTTCCTCGACGAGGTTCGCTACTGGGAGGCGCGGGCTCTTCTGGCGTACGGCGACACCGCTCAAGCCGAAAGCATCTTGGCATACGTGGCCAATTCGAGGAGGGTCAACCTATTCGCTTGGCTTTCGAGGGCGTATTTCGGCGAGGAGCTCCCAAGCCCCGAGGAGTTCCGGTCGATAAGCTTCGACGGCGAGGACTCCGTTTTCTCATCTGCGGCGCGCTTTTTGTCTGAGTTCCTCGGGCGGCGGTGGATAGCTGCGCTTCCCAGCGAGCCGCTTGCACACCGCGCAGAAAAGCTCGCGGCGCTGGGGATGAAGGACCTCGCAAGGCATTGTTTCGAATCCCTTGAGCGAGAGGGAGTTATAGGCTCAAACCTTGCCGAAAAGCTTACGCTTTGGCGCTATTTTCTTTCGCTGGGCTTAACGAAGCTCGCCTATCGCGAGGGCGCGGAGATCTGCAGAACGCTCGGCGAACCACCACCTGAGATGCTCAAGCTTGTGTTTATAATGCCGTTTCGCGCGGATGTCTTAGCGCACAGCGAAGCCTCCGGCATAAGTCCTTGCCTCGTCTACGCCGTTATGATGCGCGAAAGCCAGTTCGATCCCTACGCGGGCTCCTATGCGGGCGCGCTGGGACTTATGCAGTTTATTCCATCCACGGCGTCGGCTGTCGCAAAGGAGATGGGACTTGCGGGTTTCAAAAAGGACCTCCTTTACGACTACCGCACCAACATCGCCCTTGGGGCGGCGTTTTTGGGCGAGCTTTTGGGGCGTAGGGGGTCGCCGTACTACGCCTTGGCGGAGTACAACGCCGGACCGAGGAATCTTTCGCGCTGGGTTGAGCTTTGCCCCGTCGAGGATCAAGTCCTGTGCGCGGAGCTTTTTGACATAAGGCAGACCAGACTTTACGTTAAGGCGGTCATGGGCTATTTTTACACGTACCATTGGCTTTACGCGAAAGGGGGAAGATGGAGGCGCTGGTGAAGACGTACCTCGGTCGCGAGCCCGATTTCCGCGGCAAGGTCAGGGATATCTACGACCTCGGCGAAAGGCTTTTGATCGTCGCCACCGACAGGATATCCGCCTTCGACCACGTCCTGCCCAGCCCGATTCCAGGCAGGGGGAAGGTGCTTACGAGGCTTTCGGTCTTTTGGTTCAACGCGACGAAGGACATCGTTCCGAATCACCTGCTCGCTTGGCGGGTTGAGGATTATCCTGATTGGCTTTCGAGATATTTTTCGCAGCTTGATGGCAGGTCGATGCTTGTGTCGAAGGCGAGGCGCATTGACGTTGAGTGCGTTGTGCGCGGCTATCTCGCTGGGTCGGGATGGAGGGAGTACAAAAGCACCGGTCGTGTGTGCGGGATAGAGCTTCCGCCGGGGCTTGGCGAGTCGGAGCGACTTCCCGAGCCGATATTCACCCCTGCAACGAAAGCCCCGCAGGGGCAGCACGATGTAAACATCACCTTCGACCAGCTCGTTGAGCTTGTGGGTGGCGAGGTTGCCGAGGCGCTGCGCGAAAAAAGCCTTAAGCTCTATCGCTTCGCACACGACTACGCCCTAAGGCGCGGGATCATCATCGCCGACACGAAGTTCGAGTTCGGCTTTGTGGACGGCAAGCTCGTCCTGATAGACGAGCTCCTTACGCCCGATTCGTCTCGGTTCTGGGACGCGTCGAGCTACCGGCCGGGGGAGCATCAGGAGGCGCTGGACAAGCAGTTCGTCAGGGATTACCTGCTTTCTGTGGGCTGGAGTGGCGAGGGTGATCCGCCAAAGCTTCCCCCGCAGGTGGTCCAGCAGACCGTGGAGCGCTACGAGCTTGTTGCGCGAAGGCTTTTGTCGTAGCTTCTGCGCGCCCGGCAGGACTCGAACCTGCAACCTACGGATTAGAAGTCCGTTGCTCTATCCAGTTGAGCTACGGGCGCCCAATTTACTTTCTTAATGACCGCCGCCGCCCGTGTCAATAGGTTTGTGGGGGCTTTGGTTGCGCTTTCCCGCCAAAAAATCCGCAGCATAAATTTATTCCTTGTCTTTCGGTGTGAGGGGGATAACTTTCGAGGTGGGTTCAGCGAGGGGTGCTTTTATGGAGGATCAGCTTGCCAGGGTGTTTTCCGTTTCGGTCGATGAGCTTGAGCGCGGCGTATCGCATTTGGGAGGACTTTTCGGCGTTCACGTTCCCGAGGAGGCGCGCCAGGCTTTTGAGAAAATAAGGCGCATCCAAAGCTTTGGCGACGTCGAGAGTTTCCTCAAGGGGGCGCCAAAGGAGCTTCTTGAAGCATCTGCGATTTCGGAGCTTGCCAGGTTGGTGGAGGGCTGGCAGAGGCTCGTTGGCTGCTCCGATGACCTTGTGCGCGTGGCGGCGTTCGTCAAAGAGGCTATCTTTCCACCTGCGGACGTTAGGATAAGCTTCGCGGTCAAGTCCATAAAGGCTCTTGTCCCCACCGTCATCTTCAGGAACCCCCATCGGGTAGACGAGCTGCTCGATATGTTCGACAAGGTTTTTGCCACCTACTATCGGGCATACCTCAGGTTCCACACGGAGCTTAACGAGCGTTTGAGGCGTTTGCAGGAGCCGGTTCGTGAGGCGGCGAGGCGCATAGTCATAATGGAGAAGCTTGCGTCGATCCCCAGCCTTGAGCCTTACTGCGCCTGCGACGCACTCGAGGAGGCAAAGACGGGCATATTGGAGGCAACACCATGTCCCCACACGCCGACGGAGGAGGAGGTGGCGAAGTACCTCAAGTGCCCTGTCTGTCAGAGGACGTTCCTCGACGAGGGGCTTTTGAGCATAATTGAGCGCGTTCTTGAAAGGTGTGACAAAGCCTTCCGCTACTGCGTTGACGCCTTGGCGTTTCAACTTTCTCAGGCGGTTCTCGAGAGGGAGGATGATCCCCTGCGCTCGGTCGTCGATTCGATAAACGTCTCTGATCTTTCCGGTATCACCAACGTCCTTTCCGACGAGCTTTTGGAGCGCATTTCGCGGCTTTTGGGGGAGAAGCGATGACGGAAAAGTAAGGGCTCCCCCTCCGCGGGGGAGCCCTTGTGCGGTGGTGTGGAGTCTTGGGTTAGGATGCGTGCTCCTCGATCTCCTTCTCGAGCCACTTGACGGCGTCTTCGCCCTTCATGAGCTTATCGAGCTCGCTGGGGTCGGAGAGCTTGACCTTGAAGAGCCAGTTTTCGTAAGGGTCCTCGTTGACGATGGCGGGGTCGTCCTCGACGTCCTCGTTGACCTCGATGATCTCGCCGGAGACGGGGGCTATGAGCTTGCCGACCCACTTCCCCGTCTCGACCGTGCCGATGCGCTCGTCCTGGGTGATCTCATCTCCCTCGCCGGGCATGTCGATGTAGGATATTTCGCCGGCGAGCTTGCAGTAGAAGTCGTGTAGCCCCACCGTCACAACGTCGTCACCCTCGGGGCGGACCCAACAAAACTCCTTGTGGTAGAGCAGGTCCTCGGGATGCTCGTAGTCCTTGATCTTCATCTGCTCCTCCTTTCGGCTGGCTTCGGTTCCGAACCCAAATTATGCGAGCTGCCTTTCCTGTCAACACAAATTTTGGGGTCGTTGGAAAATTATTTTCTTTTGGGGCTGTAGCCGAAGCAGCGGAATATAAAGAACGTCGTCACCGCCTTTCCTGCGCGCTTTGCGACGAGCGTTTCGGGCGCAGCAACGCTGTCGAAGTAGTGGGGCAGGATCTCCTGCGCACGCTTCACCGAAAATCCCCACCGCGGATCAACGACGCAGATCGCGTCCCTTCCCGAGAGGGTGTCGGGGGAGGACCAATACGTGTATTGCTGTCCGCGCAGGCCGACGACGTGGGGACCAACGGTCTCAGGCTTGCCCGGGAGATGGAAGGCAAGCTCGCTTGGGACCTTGTATTCGCACCCGAAGACGAACGAGCCGGGGGGCATCTGCTGCAGCGTTTTCGCCACGTTTTCCGCAAGCTCCTTCCATCCGAGCGTTGACGCGAGCTCGCCGCTTATCGGCACGAACGGCGCCACGGTCGCGAAGACGACGACGAACGTCACCGCCGCGGCAACGACCGTTCCCCACACGTACCAGCGACGCCTGCGCCTAACCGATTCGGACACAAACGACGCCACGGGCAGAAAATACGCCGGAATGAGCCAGTTCAACTTCACCCAGTAGAGCGTCGCCAGCGCGGTGAAGAAGATCATCATCGGCATTGCGAACGCAGCGACGATCGCGGATGCGGGAAGCTCACCGCCGCTTATCCATCGCCGCAGCTTAAGTATGCCCTCGCGCCAGGCGGCGACGTAAAACACAGGCGAAAGCGCGAAAAACTGCGAGCCAACATACCCGAGGAAGTAATCAAGCCTTATCGACCTTATCTCGTGTGCACGGCGGGTGCTTTGGTAGGCGAAGCTTGCCCAGCCGTGGGTTGCGTTCCATATGACCTCGGGGAGGAAGGCGACGGCGGCAAGGGCAAGCAGGACGTAAGGTCCCGGCGTAAAGAGGAGCCTTCGCCACCGCCGGGACGAAAGCAAAATCAACGCCGCGCCCAAGAACCAGAACGCGGCGGTGTATTTGGAGAGCATCGCCAGTCCGGAGAAGACCCCCGCGAGGCTCCAGTAGAGCAGTCGATTTTCCTGCAGTGCCAAAAGTAGCCAAAACACAGCCCCCAGCCAAAAGAACACAAGCGGCGGGTCGGGCGTAAAGATGGTGCCTGCGGTGGTGAATAAGGGGACGACGCTTGCTGCAAGCGCAACGAAAAACGCCTCTCGCTCGCCCCAAAGTCTCTTCGAGAGAAGCCACAGGAACAAAAGTGCTCCGACGCCGTACGCCCACGCCCCAAATCGGATGCCGAACCGATTGTCGCCGAAGATGCCGGTGAAAAGCCATATCGTCCAGGGCATCACGGGCGGATGGTCGAAGTACCCCAGCGCGGGATGGCGTGAGAAGTTCCAATAATATGCTTCCTGCGGCGTGATATCCGTAAGCGGCAGGAGCGCCAGCCTTGCCGCAGCGACAGCCGTTATAAGAGCAAATGCTCGCCTTCGCATGGAGGGCATGAATCAAAGCTTCTTGCGCCTCGCGAGAACCTGCTTGATCTTCTCCTTAAGCTGCGTTAGGTCGGATGATTTTATAATATAATCCTCGGCAAGCCAGGTGAGGAAATCGTCCCTATACTCGCCGTACGCCGTATTTATTATAACTGCCAGATCTCTGCGTTTGACTATCATCTTCTCGAGGGCGTCTATTCCGTGCATTCCGGGCAGGCGTATGTCGAGTATCACGACGTCGACCTTCTCGCGATCGAGGATGTCCATCGCCTCCTCTGCCGTCTCGGCTGTGAGAACTTTATAGCCCTCTTTCGAAAGCTCCATCGTGTACAGCGTGCGGATGTTCTTCTCATCGTCGACTACAAGTATAGTTGCCATCGGCTCCCTCCTGTCGTCTTTGTCTCCAATTTCAACCCTATTGGCGCAAAACGCAAGGGAATTCGCCACAAATTTTGAGCTTGACTTTAGACATCGGAACTTTATTTTGTTGTCAAAGTTCAAGCAGGAGGGGCGTATGCGTGCGGTGAAGTTTTTGGTTTTGTTTTTGGCTTTCGTTGGCTTTGCGTTTGGCGTTCCGCGGACGCTGAACTATCAGGGAAAGCTTACTGATCCCTCGGGAGTGGCTTTGAACGGCAGCGTGAACCTGGAGTTCAGGCTTTATGATGCGCCGTTTTCCGGCGTTC
>CBEVQY010000027.1:0-41610 GCA_965552135.1 uncultured bacterium
TACGTCCGCAGGCAGAAGGGCAAACTCTACGTGACCGAGCTCGGCAAGAAGGTCTACGAGGTTCTGCTGATGCTCTTCCCCGACAAATTCGAGGAGAAGTTCACGGCTCGTATGGAGGAGGAGCTCGACGCCGTAGAGCGCGGCGAGAAGAGCTGGCAGCAGGTCCTCAGGGAGTTTTACGACTCCTTCAGCAGGGAGCTTGAGGGCGTTGAGCGCAACAGCTCGAGGATCAAAGCTTCGCTTGTGGAGGAGGTGGGTCGACGCTGCCCGCTTTGTGGTGCTCCGCTTGTGGTCAGATGGGGGAGGTACGGGAGGTTCATCGCCTGCACGAACTTCCCTGAGTGCAGGTACACCGAGCCTTTCGACGAGGAGGAGAGGAGGCGGCGCGCCCAAACGACCAAGCTCGACGAGAAATGCCCCCAGTGTGGCGCAACGCTCCTTGTGAGGCGTAACCGACACGGCGGGAGGTTTATATCCTGCTCCAACTACCCGAAGTGCAAATATTCACGACCATACAGCACTGGCATCCCCTGCCCGAAGCCCGACTGCGACGGAAAGCTTTTGGAGCTTACGTCGAAGAAGGGCAAAGTGTTTTACGCATGCAGCGCCGAGGGTTGTGATTTCGTATCCTTCGACGAACCACTCGCGGAGCCGTGCCCAAAGTGCGGAGCAAAGTCAACCTTTGTGAAGCGTGCCAAAAAGGGGAAGTCTATATATTGCGCCCTTTGCGGCTGGAGGCGAAAAGCGGAAGAAAAAGATGACGAAAGCTGACGCTTCTCCCGACAGACTTTTCCGATATTCTCTATGGTGTATATTTGTTATAGCGTTTTTCCTGCGTTTTTGGGGGATTTGGGGCGATCTCCCATTTCAGGTCTTTCCGGACGAGCACTCCTTGATAATGGGGCAGGTTGCCAAGGCGGCTTTGACCGCAAACTTCGAGCCAAGGGCTCTTAATTATCCAACGCTGTATCCCTACTTTCAATTTCTGTGGCAGTCGCTTGCGTGGTGGGTTGGTCATAAGCTGGGCGTTTTCGTAGGTTGGCGTTCCTACTGGCTTTATTATTATATTGATCCCACCATTCAGTACCTTTTGGGAAGGATTTTGGCTGCTTTTTTGGGTGCACTTGCCGCCGTTTTCCTGGCGAAAGGAGCCAGGAACGTTGCTGATCGCGACGTGGCGCTTATGGCGGGATTATTTCAAGCCGTCAACTTCGTGGATGTCAAGTGCTCTCACTCTATAACCGTAGATCCACCTGCTAACTTCCTTGCGATCTTGACGTTCTGGGCGACGACGAAATATATGTTATCTCGCAAAAACTTTTGGATTCTTCTTGCGGCTGCTTTTGCGGGCGCTGCGGCTTCAACAAAGTATAATTTCGGGCTTGCGCTTTTGATGCCGCTTGCCGTTGTTGCGTCCGAGCATTGGCGTTGTCCCTGGCGCGAGCGCATCAAAAATATATGGCGTGACGCACGCCTGCGGTGGGCTGTCAGGATCGCGTTGATCGTATTCGTCCTTTGTTCGCCATACATCGTTATAAAGCCGGTTAAGTTCCTTGAAGGCATAGGTTATGAAATATATCACGTGCGCACGGGGCACCTTGGCTTCGAGGAGGCGCCGGTCGCTTACATATATCACTTGCGCTATTCTTTTCCACAGGCGCTCGGCTTGCCGCTTGTGTTGACCGCGCTCGTCGGGCTTTGTGTGCTCATCAGACACAAAGCTTGGTTCGTGTTGCCGCTTGTGATCGGCTACTACGCTATCATCGGCAGCTGGAGGGTTATGTTCCACCGTTATACGATTATTTTGTTGCCGTTTGTGTGCTTGGCGGCAGCGTCTGGAATTCGTTGGTTGACACATTCTATTAAAAGAAAACGGTTTTCCAGCGCACTGAGCGCCGGCGTCGCTTTACTGTGCGTTGTGTTCCCGCTATATAAGTCGGTGAGGTTTGATCAATTTATCGCAAGGGAGCCAACATATAAGCTCCTAAGCGAGTTTGTGATAGAGCATGGTTACGAAAAAAGCGAGATGCTTTTGTTCGCCCCTTTCGGTCGACCGAAGTGGTATGATTTATATACTCTGCCATCTTCCTTTCTTCGCGGGTTTTCCGTTGACGAGTTCGTTCAGGCTGCGTCAGTGGACGGGCTTACGGCAGTTGATTTCGACCGCTGCACAGAAAATTTCGCGGCGTTTCGAGATACTAAACATAAGATTTGCATAGAAAGCGAGCTATACTCTGCGCGATATCTTAACGCTGCAAAGTATCACCCGATAAAAGCTGCATTTTACCGAAAACTTCATACGTATAAGCCGTTTGTCGTTATAAAGGGGGAAAAGATTCTGCCGTGGGAGGAGTGGTCGTTAGGGAATATCCTTAAGTCGCCAAGGCCCGGACCGACGTTTCGAATTTATAGGCTTCCCCTTGAGTAATATAGTGCGCCCCAGAATGCTTGTCCCAGAGCCACGCCTTGGTCGTTTGCGGGATTTAGCCGCGGGACGAGGAGTTCGAACGAGCCTGCAAGCATGCGCCGTAGAAGGGTGAGCAAAAGTCGGTTTTGGAAGACGCCGCCGGAGAGGACGATTTTATCTGTGCCGTATTTTTCCGCCAGCTTGCGCAGGATTTGCGCTGTGGCGTGTGCCACGGTCAGGTGGAACCTGGCTGAAAGCACATCCGGGGTGACCCCCGTCGATGCGTCGCGCGCAAGGCAAGCTATTGCGGGCGCGGGATCCAAAATGATATCGTCGCCAAATGATATAAAATAGCTGTACGGGCGCATGCTTAATATATCATTTATGTCGATTTTTGAGGCTTTTGCTTCAAGTAGCATTGGGGCTTGCGCTTCGTATTCGTTTTCGAAGGCGATTCCAGCGGTCGCTGCGGCTGCGTCGAACAGGCGACCCACGCTTGAGGTGAGGGGGTGCTTGCCAGCTGCAACCATCCTCTCCACCGCGGAGAGCTCAATGCTCGTCAGGTGGCGCCAGAGGGGGATGTCAAGCTTTCTTGCGTCGGAACCAAGGGCGACAAGCAGGTATGCGTAAGCCATTCGCGCTATCTTCACCGCGGCTGCGTCTCCGCCGGGGAGCGTGATCTGTTTCAGGTGTCCAACCCGCTTGCAGCGCAGTCTTTTGACGTCGGCGACGAAGAACTCGCCGCCCCACACGGAGCCGTCTGCTCCGAATCCCGTTCCGTCGAACACCGCCGCGACGACGGTGCCCTCGCGCAGGCCGCTTTCGGCAACAGCGCCCCAAAGGTGAGCCTCGTGGTGCTGAAGACGCAGAAGCGGCGCATCAAACCTTTGGCTTATCTCCTGCGCCAGGCGCGTGGAGTGGTAGTCGGGGTGGAGGTCGCAGACGACGACGTCGGGCTTTACCTGCAGCCAGTCGAGGAATTTATCGACCGTTTCGCGCCAGAAGTCCTGCGCCAGGGCGTCGTCGAGCTCACCAATGTACTGCGACGGGTATATGAACTCACCGTCCGAGACGGCTATGCTTCCCTTCATGTCGGCGCCTGCGGCAAGCACGCGTGCACCAGCACGCGGAAGCGGGTATCTTTCGGGCACAAAGCCCCGGGCGCGCCTTATGAGGTGCAGCTTGCCTCCAAGGACGAATCCGACCGAGTCGTCGGCGCGGTTGTGGATCCCCCTGTTGTGCCACAGGAATCCGTCGGCGATGTCGATGCGGCGGAAGGCATCGTCCGGGTCTTTAGCAATGGGTTCGTCGCGCCTGTTGCCGCTTGTGGCGATGAGCGCTCGCGGCGCCCCGAAGTGGAAGAGGAGGTGGTGCGCCGGCGCATACGGCAGAAATACGCCCACGCATGCCAGCCCCGGCGCAACAAGCGGATGCACAAGCCCGCTTTCCTTCTTCCGCAAAAGCAGTATCGGCGCTGCAGGCGACGAAAGAACCTCAAGCTCGCTCGGGCTCAGCAGAGCGATCTCCTTCGCGACCTCCGCCGACGCAACCATGACGGCGAAGGGCTTCGTCGGTCTGTTCTTCCAGCGTCGCAGGCGGCTTATCGCCTCGCCGTCCGATGCGTCGCAGGCGATGTGGAAGCCTCCTATCCCGTGCACGGCGAGTATCTTTCCATCGCGCAGCGCTCTTGCGGCAAGCTCAAATGCCTCCGGTCCTTCGGCAACGACGGAGGGCCTCCCGCTTTCGTCTCTGACTGTGAAGAAGTACTGCGGTCCGCAGTCCGGGCACGCGATGGGCTGCGCGTGGTAACGCCTGTCAGACGGATCCTCGTACTCTGATCTGCACCTCGGGCACATCGCGAAGACCGACATAGTCGTGTTCGGTCGGTCGTACGGCATCGCGCGGACTATGGTGAAGCGTGGGCCGCAGTTGGTGCAGTTTATCATTGGGTAGAGGTAGCGTCTGTCTTGTGGGTCGAACATTTCCTTCAGGCATTCGCTGCACACGGCGAGGTCGGGGGGCACAAGTCCGACCCTTTGCGCCGTCACCGAGGCGACTATCTCGAAGTCGCGCAGGTCGTCCTGTGGGGGGACGCGCTCGACCGTAAGCTCCTCTATCTTCGCCGCCGGCGGGAGCTCCTGCGCAAGCGCCGACATGAAGCTTTCCACCGAAGCGCGCTCGCCCTGAAGCCTTACCAGAACGCCCCAGCTCTCGTTGCGGACAAAGCCGCTTAGACCGTTCCTCTTGGCAAGGCGCCAGATAAACGGCCTGAATCCAACGCCCTGAACAACGCCGCGTATCCTAAGCACAAGCGATTCCATATCCTTCGGTTAGAAGATGGCGGCAAGCTCGTCCTCGCTTGGTGCGTTGTTCCGCCCCAAGAGGCGCTCGACGTATTTCCCGAGCACGTCGAACTCCACGTTGACCTCGTCCCCGGGGGATTTGAGCCGAAGCGTCGTTCTGGATAGCGTTTCGGGGATTATGATCGTCTCGAACCAGCCTTCGCCGCAGCGGGAGACGGTGAGGCTTATGCCGTCCACGGCGACTGAGCCCTTCTCCACGACGTAGCGCGAAAACCTCCGTGGGTGCTCCACGCGCAGCAGCTTCTGGACGCCCGCGGGATCGAACCGCGCTATCCTGCCGCGGCAGTCGACGTGTCCGAGAACTATGTGCCCGTCGAGGCGGGAGGACGGAGTGAGGGGGAGCTCCAGGTTCACCTTCGCGCCCACTTTGATTCTGCCAAGCGTTGTGCGATTTGCCGTCTCCTCGGATACGACGAAGAACGCCCTTTGTGCGTTGATCTCTTCGACCGAGAGGCACGCGCCGTCGACGGCAACGCTGTCGCCAGGCGAAAGACCCAGAAGTCCGTCGCTCTCTACGCCGATGCGCAAGGCGCCGCCCATGCGCTCAACCGAAAAGACCTCGCCGATGTGTCTTATAAGACCTGTGAACATAACCTATCGTGCCAGCTTAAGCAGCTTTACCGCCTCGCGGAAGCCCGATTCCGTTCGCAGCGTGGCGATGTATACCCCATCGGGGATGTCGTTGGCTTTCCAGCCCACCGTTTTGGCGCCACCGGCGACGAAGACGTTGAAGTGCGCCACCCTTTTCCCGCGGACGTCGCGCACGTCGATGTATCCGCCGAATGGGTCGGGCATCTGCGCCGTGAGGAAGACGACGTCGTCGAAGGGGTTCGGCTGGACATCCAGCGCAGCGCACCTGCCAAGCGAGTCGAAGCTTAGGGCGACGACGTCCATTTCATCGAAAAGCTCGGAGAGCTTTGCGAACTCAGAGCCTACAACGAGGAACCCACCGCCCTTGGTGGGGACGAGTTTGTGGTCTGTGAGGGCGGGGGAGTATTCGCGCTCAAGCGTTTGACGCCATTTGAACTCGCCCCAGGGGCTTATCCTTGCGATGGCGAAGGCTCTTGCACGCACTCCGGGCGCGATGAGGCTCAAGCCCAAAAGCGGGCAGAGGTATGTGAGGATCACGAGGTCTCCTGCTTGGGTCGCGCCGGCTTCGATGAAGGGGATGCTCAGCTCATCATCTGTGTACTGGATGAACCTTCGCCACAGCGGCAGACCAGTGGAGCTTGTTCTCATGACGAATGCGCCCGTGGTGTCGCCCTCGACTTGACCGGCTATGTAGTATGAGCCGTGCAGCGCGCGCCAGATGTGGTTTGCTGCGCTCTGCCCGCCGAGGTCGTAAGCTCTGGCGAGGACGGGGTTTCCGTCGCGGTCGGTTCGGACGAGCCAGGCGCGTTGCTCAAGGTCTTCGGGTGCGGCGTAGCCGACGAAAAGATATCCGTCGTCCGCTTCGGCGGCGCTCGAGAAGCCGAAGTCGCCCGGACCGTCGCCGTACTCCCTGTACCAGATGACCTCGCCTGTGGGGTCAAGCTTGGCGGCGAAGGCGCGCTCGCCTATGTCACCACGCTGAACGCAACCAACAACCAAGACAAAGCCGCCGCTTATGGCCAAAGCCGATTCCACGGCTTTGATGGAGAAGCCTGTGCGCTCCAGCGAGTCCGGCGCAAAAGACCTTGCCCACTCCATCCCGCCGTTGTCCTTAACCTTGAAGTATACGATGCGCTCGCTTTCGTCGGGTGTCACACCGATCCCGAAGACTACACAGCCCCTCCCGCAGGGGGAGGCGCAGAGGGGTGTGATCCTCAGTGAGAGCTCATCCGGCAGGTCGAGCCTTCTTGAGGGCGGCAGAGGCCACCTCGACGCGTCGAGGGCGAAATAGTTCCACCACACCCTTTCGCAGTCGTCGTCGAGTCGGAGGACGAAGAGCCTCCACGTGTCGGTCTCGTCGTGCGACCAGCCCACGGCGAAGCAACCCTTTTTTGCCAGCGCCACGTCGCACAAAAGCTCGGAGGCTCCGTCGTCGAAGGTTTTCGTCCAGCCGGCAAGGGCGACGACGGGCAGCACCATCGCGACGAAAACCAACCTTTTAAAGTCCCCACGCATCACTGGAAGTCGAAGCCCCAGCTGAAAAATAAGTAATTAGTTTTCATATTTGTCAACCCCCACGTAAGCTTGAGTGGACCTAAGGGGGTTTCGAGTCCTATGCCGGCGCCTGCTCCCCAAACCGTCTTGGCGACCTCGGGCGGCAGGTCCTTCGCCCAGAGGTTCCCCATCGATGCGCCCAGGAGGATGTAGAGGCGCTTGAGTCGCTTTCGCAGGTTTATGCGCACGTTTGCTCCGGCGTTGATGATGTCGTCGCCCACAAGCTCATCTCCGCGCAGCCCCCAGAAGCGCTCGCCTGTGCCGATGCAAAAGCGCTCGAAGAAGGGCGGCGTGCCCGAAATATGCCCACCGAGAACCCACGGGTGGACGGTCAAAAACCCGAAGGTGTGGTAGGCGCCTAAGTGTGCGAAGAACTTGCTGAATGAGGTTTGACCGCCCAGAATGTCCTGGCTCATCTCGAAGGAGAGGTGGTAGTAGCTTCCCGAGGTGGGGAACTGCCTTTTGTCGTAGGTGTCGACCAGGGAGCTTACGCGCAGCTTGTGCATCGTGTAGTGTTTGATTGGTCCGCTCTCCTCTGCGACGGGGCTTGTTCGGATGCGACGGGTCGCAAGCTCACCCCAAAGCGTGCCAAACCTCTTGAGCTGATGCCCGAGCGCAAAGGCGGCGCCGTAGTGCTCTATCCAGTAGCCACCCGTGATCTCAAAGTTCTCAAATTCGTCGAACCGATACCTTCTGTACCCTGCCGAGATGGAGCCAGTGAAAAGCGTTTTCCATATCCTGTCGGCGCCCAGCGATATGTTTGCGTTCTGTCGTCGTTCACCTGCCCATCCTTCCACCGCGAGGCGCAGCGCTGTGCCGAAGAGGTTTTCGTCGAATATCCCCAGGGCGACTTCTGCCTTGCTGATGCGGTCGTATCTTGCGCCCACGCGCACCGCAAACCGTGGCTTCTCCGAAACCTTCACCGTCAAAACGACACCGCTGTCGGAAGGAGCGAGGTCGTAGTTCACCCAGTTGAACAGTCCGGATGAGTATAGCGCATCGATCCCCGACTTAACCTTGCCCAGGTCGAAGATTTCGCCCTCGCCGATCCCCAGGCGGCACTCGATGACCCAGCGGCGCGTGAGGTCGTTGCCGCTTGTTCGCACCGACGCTATCCTCCCCGGATCTATTTGGGCGACGAGCGTTTCGCCAACGACCACAGCGGACTCGAGCCTGGCTATGGCGAAGCCGCGCTGCCGAAGAAGCTGCACGAACGAGTCAACAAGCGCGCACACCTGCCCGAATGTCGGCGAGTCTGTGCGGAGGAGTTTGTTCCCGCCGGGCATGCCGTCGACCCTCAGGAACTTCACTTCGGGCGCGGGCGTGCACGTTATGCGCAAAACACGCGGCGACGAGGACGAAAGCGAACAGCTTATCTCCCTCGCCCAGCTTCCGCGCGCAAGCTCCTCGAGCTGGCTTCGCAGTTTACCGGAGGAAATCTCACCCTTACCTATGGGCATCTCGTCCCAGGCGCATGCCCCCTCCACCTCGACGGAGTCTATGTGCAGGGTTTGCGCTAAGGCCGTTTTGTGTTTGAGGCTGTCCAGCACCCTGAGCGCCGCGCGTCTTCCGGCGGATATCAGTGCATCTACGTCCGAGAAGTCGGTGGAGCGTTTGGGACCGAGCGCGGGCTCGATCCATATGTCGGCAAGCGCCCTTTCTTTTGCTATCACGTCCTGCTGCATGATGGTGGTTGCCTGTTCTGCGACGGCTGCGGGGTCGCTTAGCTTTTCGCGCGGCAGGAGGGAGGCGGTGGTGTTTACGGCGATTATCGTCCTGCATCCCAGCGAGCGCGCGACCTCAACGGGAACGGGCATTTTAAGACCGCCGTCGACCGCGACGATGCTCTCCACCGGGAACGGCAGGAAAAGAAGCGGCACCCCTACCGACGCCCTTATCGCCTCCCCGAGGTTCCCGCGCGAGAGCACAACGACCTCCCCGCTGGCTATGTCCGTCACCACGCTCCGGAACCTGCGGGGGAGCTTGTCGAAATCGCCTTCGGCGAGGATCGACGCGGGAGCCGTAAGCTCTGAGAGGAAGTCGAGCAGATGCTGCGCCGAAAGGTACCCCTGCGGCAGGTAGGGTTTCCATCCGGCGAAGCGCAGCGTGAGGAAGTACTGTTCCGAGCTTTCGCGCTGCGTAAGGAAGAGGGATGTTCTCCGCGAGACATCGGTGAAGAACGGCGCCCAGTCGATGTTTTTAGCGAGCGACTCGAGCTTTGCGGGGGAGAAGCCAGCGGCGTAAAGTCCGCCGACGACGGCTCCCATGCTCGTCCCTACGACGATATCCGGCTCCACCCCCGCGCTGTCGAGGACTTGGAGCACGCCTATCTGCGCGAGTCCTCTCGCTCCGCCGCCCGACAGAACGAGCACGACATCGCAGTGCTTGCATCGCTCTCCCGGGCGCAAAAGCAACCTGTTGCCGTCGAAGAGCTTTATGTGCGCGGTGTAATCTCCCGCGGCGCAAGTGGAGAGCCAAATGAGCACAAAAAGCTTTAGCCAAAGGCGTTGCATCTTTACGTGTTTTCGCCGCGCAGGCGCTCCAGGGCTTGGCGAGCCTTCATGCGAACGAAGGGCGAGCTATCCCACAGGGCTTTTTTGAGCATATTGGCTATTCGCCATCTTCCGCGGAAGTTCGCAAGCGCTTCGCAGGCGAAGCCGCGGACGAAGTGATCAGAATCCTGAAGGAGCCTTTCAAGTATCGGCAGAGCATCGTCTTCGCCCGTGGCGCCCAGTATCGTTATGAGGTGATACTTCTCCGGCGCTTCGGCGGAGTCGAGCCTTGAGGCGGCAAGCTCGAACGCAAGCCTTGTGTCGATGTCGGAGATAGCCTTCTCCGCAGCGTACCTGACCGCGTACGACGAGTCGGAGAGCAGCCCAAAGAGGGGCTCTACCGCCCTTTCCGCCTTCATTCGTCCCAGCGCCAGCGCAGCCTGCCTGCGGACCGAGGCGAAGGAGTCGGATAAGGCGTCCACAAGCACGCAGACGGCGGTTGTGTCGCCTATTTTGCCCAGGGCGTTGCACGCGGCGGCTCTGAGGCTTGGATAGCCGTATCTTGCAGCAACCATGAGTGCCGGCAGAGCCTCTCTTGAGCCTATATCCCCCAGGATGCGCGCGGAGAGGGAGGCGATCCTTTTGTTCGTGTCGGCGATAGCGGTGATGAGATGCGGAACGGCTTTCTTGCCTATTCCGCGCAGTGCGCGCTCCGCCGTGAGCACCTTGCGTATGTTCTTGCGCCCCAGCTGCCGTATCAGAAACGGCACCGCGGCTTCGCCGCACTTGATGAGCTTTTTCTGGGCTTTCCTCCCCTTGGCGTAGAGGCGCACGTCCCCTGCCGACGCCAGAAGGAACCAGTGCCTGATCTTGTTCTTCGGTGCACCACAGGCGGGCAGAACCGCCCAGAAGATCACCAAAAGAAGCGATATTTTAAGGCGCAGGCGCGGCACAGCTCAACCTAAGGCTCGAAGACCCTCGCCACCTCTATAAGCTCCTGCGGCACCGTTCTTATGCCCTTTGCAGCCTCCTCGAGGCTTACGGGGACGATGTCGAAGCCCCTGAGGACGACCATTACACCGAAGTTTTCGTTTGCCACCTGGTCAGCTGCTGCTATTCCGAGTCGTGACGCGAACCATCTGTCGAACGCTGATGGTGGACCGCCGCGCTGCAGATGTCCGAGGACGACGTGTCGCGCCTCCCAGCCGGTGCGCTTCTGGAGCTCCTTGGCAAGGATCTTGCCTATGCCGCCCAGGTGAACGTGTCCAAACTCGTCGACCTCGGCGTCCTGCGTTATTATGTCCGTTCCCTCGGCGAACTTGAGCTTCGCCCCCTCGGAGACAGCGACCATCGCGTACTTCCTGCCCTGTTCGCGCAGCCTGCGGAGCTTTTCGGCGACCTCGTCGAGGTCGAAGGGTTCTTCGGGCAGAAGTATGATATCTGCTGCGCCGGCAACGCCGCCCACAAGCGTCATCCAGCCGGCGTGCCTGCCCATAACCTCAACGACCATGATCCTGTGGTGTGAGCGCGCCGTGGTGCGCAGCCTATCGAAAGCCTCCATAACGCGGTTTACCGCGGTGTCGAAGCCGAAGCACTGGTCGGTGCCGGGCAGGTCGTTGTCGATTGTTTTGGGCGCGCCAACTGTGGGAATGTCGTACTCCTTGTAAAGGCGGTAGGCTGTGCCGAGGGTGTCCTCGCCGCCCAGAGCGATGAGGGCGTCGAGCCCGAGTTTCTCGAAGTTCTCCTTGCACTTGGCTCCGCCGTCCTCGCGCTTGAACGGGTTTGTGCGCGATGAGCCCAGAAACGAGCCGCCCTCCCAGCCGAGATCGTAGACGTCGTCGATGGTGAGGGGCACCGTGAGGTTCTCCAGAAGCCCCTTCCAGCCGTCGAGGATGCCGACGAACTCGAAGCCATATTTCTTCACGCCGCGGTATACGGCGCCCCTAATGACCTGGTTGAGTCCGGGCGCATCGCCGCCACCCGTAAGAATGCCCACGCGCTTCGACATCGCAAACCTCCTTCCGCAAGCTTCGTTTTATTCAATGAAAGCCGCCGCTTTGGTGTAGGCAACAGAATTTGCGGCGCATCCCCATTATTCCCACTCAATCGTTCCCGGCGGCTTTGTCGTGACGTCGTATGTGACCCTGTTTATCCCTTTGACCTCGTTGACTATGCGCGCCGAGATTTTGGCGATAAGTTCGTGTGGGAGCTTAGCCCAGTCGGCGGTCATTCCGTCGGTGGATTCGACCGCCCGCAGGACGACGGCGTATTCGTAGGTTCGCTCGTCGCCCATAACGCCCACCGTCCGCACGGGCAAAAGCACCGCGAAAGCCTGCCAAACCCTTTCGTACCACCCGCTTCGGCGGAGCTCCTCGATGAATATCCAGTCGGCTTCGCGCAGAAGCGAAAGCTTTTCCTCAGTGACCTCGCCCAAGACCCTTACGGCAAGCCCCGGTCCGGGGAATGGGTGACGCCACAGCATCTCTTTGGGCAGGCCGAGCCTTTCGCCAAGGCGCCTCACTTCGTCCTTGAAGAGCTCCCGCAGGGGCTCGATGAGCTTAAACCCAAGCTTTTCCGGCAGACCGCCCACGTTGTGGTGCGTCTTTATCTTCGCCGATGGTCCGCGGAAAGACGTCGACTCGATAAGGTCGGGGTAAAGCGTTCCCTGAGCGAGCCAGCGGGCGTTGGGGATCGACCTCGCCTCGCGCTCGAAGACCTCGATGAACGTGTGACCTATGATGCGTCTCTTCTCCTCGGGGTCAACGACGCCGCGCAGCCTGTCCAAAAAGAGCTTGGAGGCATCTACCAGGCGCGGCCGGAATCCAAAAGCCGATTCGAACCCCTCCACAACCTCCTTGGCTTCGTCCTTCCTCAAAAGCCCGTTGTCGACGAATATGGGCACGAGGCGTTTTCCCACCGCTTGGGCGAGGAGCTTTGCCACGACGGTCGAGTCGACGCCGCCGGAGTACGCCAGCACAACGCGCTCGTCGGGTGCGACGAGCGAGCGGATTTCGTCCACCTTCCGCTGGGCGTAGTCGCCAAGGTCCCAGCTTTTTCTGCAGCGGCAGATGCGGCGGACGAAGTTCTCGAGGATTCTCGTCCCGAACTGCGTGTGCGCCACCTCGGGATGGAACTGTGTTGCGAAAAGCCCTCTTTTGGCGTCGGCCATGGCGGCTACGGGGAGCTTTTGCGTGTGAGCGAGTCGAGCGAACCCCGGCGGCACCGTTTCGATGTTGTCGCCGTGGCTCATCCAGACGGAGAAGGTTTTGGGCACGTCCGCCAGAAGCTCATCCGGCTCGTCGACGATAAGTGTTGCTGGGCCGTACTCGCGCCTGGCTGATCTCGCGAGCTTGCCGCCGAAAAGTTTTGCCATAAGCTGCATCCCGTAGCATATCCCCAAAACGGGCACGCCGAGGTCGAAGACCTCTTTGCGCACGGTCGGCGCGTTCTCGTCGAAGACGGATGAGGGACCGCCGGAGAGCACAACGCCGCGCAGGCTTTCGTCGGCAAAGCTTTCCGGGGGCGCGCTGCACGGCACAAGCTCGGAGTATACCCCAAGCTCCCGTATGCGGCGGGCGATAAGCTGAGAGTACTGCGAGCCGAAGTCGAGTATCGTTATCTTCTCGTCCGGCATCATTGCCTCGGGTCGACTATCGCGACTATAGCTGTGTCGGCGGGTGAGCGCTTTGTTGCCTTGCTTTGGCGCGCTGCGCTGCCCGAAACGGTCAATACCTCGTCGCCAACGCCCGCATCGACCGTGTCGACGGCAAGAAAGTAGTCGAAGCTGCCGCCGAGGTCCTCGCGCAAAATCAGGATCTTGTACCCCTCAAGCTCCTCGCACTGCCTCGAAACCCAGAGTTTACCCACAACCTTCGCCCTGCGCATAGCGCGTTTATGAAACAAAAGCTTCCTTTGTGTGTCAAAGCTAATTTTCGCTGCGAACGCGGGTTGTGTAGAAGCCGTCCTTCGTCTTTGCGATGATCTTTTTCTGCACGAGGGCATCGAGCGCGCTTAGGACGAGGTCTTCAGGGGCTTTGAGCGCGTCGGCGATGTTGTGCGCCGTTTCGGGTCGACGGCGGAGGAGCTCCAGGACGCGGTTGGCGAGGTCCGCTATCTCCAGAGCCTCCTTTGTGGGCGGAGCGAACTTCCCCACGATGCGGCACCTTTCGCCGAATACCGCCTTTGCGCGGACGACGACGTCGTCGGATGGTGGTTTGACCCACGGCTCCGCAGGCGGACGCACAGGCGTGTTTATGTCGATCCAGCGCGGGTTTAGCTGGGAAAGCAGCTCCGAAAGCGCGGCAAGGTGCTCGTCCGAGTCGTTAACGCCGGAAACAAGCATGACCTCTGCCCACACCTCTCCCTCGAACTCCGACGCAAAGAGCCTCAGCCCCTCCACGTGCCTTTCGAAATCGGCGGTTGGATGTGGTCTGTGGAGCTTTGTGTAGGTTTCTTCGTCTGCGGCGGCTACGGTTGGGACTACGATGTCGGCTGCGCTCAGAGCCTCGCGGACCTCGCTGCGCCAGAGCGTCGTGCCGTTTGTGAGGACGACAACCCTTTGGGGGAAGTTCTCCCTCGCGAACTGCACAAGTCTCCCCAGGTGTTTCCAGAGTGTCGGCTCGCCGCTTCCCGAAAACGTTATGGCGTCGGCTTCGCCGCCCGCACCGAAGAAGGCGACAAGCTCGCTCTCCACCTTCTCGGGGGAGACGCCCTCCACAAGCCTGTCCGCGGCTATTGTCGGAGCTGAGCCGAGCTGGCAGTAGACGCAGTTGTGAGTGCAGCTTTTGCGCTCAAAGGGATCTATACCAAGTGATCTCCCCAGCCGGCGAGACGGCACAGGTCCGTATATGGTTTCGAAGCTCATAGCTTATTGTTCCAGCTTTCTTCTGAGTTCGTCGAGCTCTTCGAGGGACTTTACCAGCACCTCCCGCGCCTTGCTCCCCTCGAATGGACCGACTATCCCCGCAGCTTCGAGCTGATCTATAAGCGATGCTGCGCGGGTGTATCCTATTCTGAGCTTTCGCTGCAGGTGCGACGCTGATCCTTTCTGCGCCAGGACGACTATTTTTGCCGCCTCCCAGAAGAGTTCGTCGCGCTGCTGTTCAACGGCTCGGCGCGCAAGCTCCTCCTTGAACGAGATCTCCGTCTGCTGCGGGTTCGGGAAACCCTTCAGGTACTCCACGAGCGCCTCGGTCTCCTCGGTGGAGACGTATGAGCCGTGTATCCTTATCGGGTCGGCGAAGCCGCTTGGCAAATACAGCATATCCCCCTGACCTATGAGGCGTTCTGCGCCGCCCATGTCGAGTATGGTGCGGGAGTCGATGCGGCTTCTGACCTTAAACGCTATCCTCGATGGGAAGTTTGCCTTTATTATCCCCGTCACCACGTCGACCGACGGTCTTTGAGTGGCGATGACGAGGTGTATTCCCACGGCGCGCGCCATCTGCGCAAGGCGCGCTATCGGCTCCTCGACCTCGCTCGCCACCGTCATCATAAGGTCGGCAAGCTCGTCTATGATGACGACGATCCTGGGGAGAGGCTGCCCGAGGGATGGGTTTTTCTCGACGGCTTTGTTGTAGTCCGAAAGCTTTCGGACTCTGGCTTCGGCGAGGCGCCTGTAACGGTGCTCCATCTCGCCCAAAACCCAGTTGAGCGCCGCAGAAGCCTCCTTGTTCTCGGTGACGACCGGCGCAAGCAGGAACGGTATCCCGTTGTAGATCGAAAGCTCGAGCCTTTTGGGGTCTATGAGCAGGAGCCTGAGCTCCTTAGGCGTCCTTTTGTAGACGAGGCTTGTTATTATCGCGTTTATGCACACGGATTTTCCTGAGCCTGTGGCGCCGGCGATGAGCAGGTGAGGCATTTTGGCGAGGTCTGCGACGACCGGCTCGCCCGCAACGCCTCGACCCAAAGCCATCGGGAGCGCCGCCTTCGTGTTCTGGAACGCGGGCGACTCGATGACGCTTCGGATGTGGACGACCTCGGGCTCGGGGTTGGGCACCTCTATCCCGACGGTTCCCTTGCCCGGCAGCGGGGCGACTATGCGGACGTCCTGCGCCTTCAGCGCCAGGGTGAGGTCATCGGCGAGCTGGGCGATGCGCGAAACCTTCGTCCCCGGTTCGGGCTCGAACTCGTAGCGGGTTATGACGGGTCCCGGCGTGATCGCCGTAACGCGCCCGCGGATGCCGTAGGTCTGCAGCGCCTCATAGAGCTTCCTCGCCTTCGACTGCAGCTCCGCCTCGGAGTAGTGTGACCTCCGCGGGGGCTGAGGTTTCAAAAGCGAGGTCGGCGGCGGAGTGTATGGCGCGTCGAAAAGCACAATGCCCTCGTCCTCCGGCTGTGTGGGCGTTGGTGGAGAAGGGGTTCCCAGCTCGGGTTCCTCCGCTTCGGCGGGCTCGATCTCGATCCCTGGGCTTTCCGGCACCTCGATGACCTCGGGGGCAGCCTCGCCGGACGCCTCCTCCTGCGGCTTCGCCTTTACCTCGACCGCGTCGACCAGCCCTGGGGCGCTTTGCGGGATATCGCGCAAAAGCCACGGCGGGAGCTCCTCGTCCACAACCTGCGGCTCGGGTGCTTGTGATTCCTCTTCCTGTGGCTCCGCCGACGGCGCAGGGGGCGTGATGACCTCCTCCTCGACGTCGCTCGGCTCGAACGGCGGCTCCACCGCCTCCGACGGCCTGTCGTGCGCCGTTACTATCGGCGGTGGCACGAAGTCATCGCAAAGACCGGGCGAGGTCTGCTCGGCGGGCTTTTTCTCCGGGACCTTCCTTTTCGGCAGAAGCGCCTCGGGCACGGCGCCGGGGACGATGTTGCCGGTGCGCTCCGCAGCAATGCGCCTGTAGAGCTGCTCCTGGCGGCGACGGTATTCCTCGATGATCCTGCGGCGCTCTTCGTCCCTGCGGCGACGACGTTGCTCCGCAGCTCTAGAGAACATCCCAACGGCAGAAGAGGTGAGCTGCGCCAGAAGGCGGGCGGGACGCCTGAAGCCTATCCCCGTCGAGAGGAGCGCCCAGCACAAAAAGGCGCCGAACGCCACGAGGACCTTTCCAAACAACCCAAGGTGATCGAGCAGATCCGCGAGGGATGTCCCCCAGGCGCCTATTACGGCGTCCTTATATTCTCCCGCCACCGCCGCCACGGGCAGCGCAAGGGCGACGGTCCAGCCGACGACGTAGCCCGTAAGCTTGAGAAACTGCGTCGCCTTCCACCCAAAGGCTCTGGCTACCCCCCACGATACGAGGAGCACCCCAAGCGAAAGCCCAAAGTAGCCCATAGCCCCGACGACGTGCATCGCTATCCAGGCGCCGAAGGGTCCGGTGACGTTGCACACCCTACGGGGAGGGGGAAGAAACCACTCCCCGCGGCGGATGTCCCGTGGTGTGTGGGTAACTACGGCGAGGATCAAACCGATGCCCGCAAGAATCAGTAATATAGCGGCGAAAACCCGTCTCATCTCCTCATCACCCAATAAATTTAAGCTTGACAGCGATGTAAGCAACAGATAATTTTGTAAAGTGTGGGGGTGTAGCTCAGGTGGTAGAGCAACGGCTTTTTAAGCCGTGGGTCGAAGGTTCGAGTCCTTCCACCCTCACGTCTTTTTTGGATTTTATTTTATGACCGTGGATTCCGGCTCCGCAAATCCCCCGTGGATCAAGGTTGTGGTCCTTTCCCTCGGCGTTGTTGCGCTTGATCGCGTGACGAAGGCGCTCGTTGTGCGCTCCCTTTGCGCCGGCGAGTCGAGGGAGGTTTTGGGGGATGTGTTCCGCATAACCCTCGTCCACAACCCCGGCGGCGCATTCGGAACGAAGCTTGGTGGGAACGCCTTCTACATCGTGGCGGCTTTGGTGGCTGCAGTTGTGCTTATCGTCTGGTTGTTGCGGCAAAGGCACTCCGTCGTGGGGCTTACGGGGATATCGCTTATGCTGGGCGGCGCGTTGGGAAATCTGTGGGACAGGGTGGCTTTCGGTCTCGTTACCGATTTCATCGACATAGGCGTCGGAGCGACGAGGTGGCCAACCTTCAACATCGCCGACTCTGCCGTGACCGTTGGGATCGCCCTCGTGATCCTGCAAGAGGTGCTATCGACGACTAAACGACGCAGCGCAAAGCCCAAGCAGCAAGAGGGAGGGGAGAGCTGAACGTAGTTTTCGCCTTTTTCTTCGCCTTCGTTGCGACCGCTTTAGGTCAGGATTCGGTCTTCGCGATCTGGGACACCGCCGCGCTGTTTGACCCAACAACCCTCGACGTCGAGACGCTTTGGGTTTCGGATACCGCGGTGCTTGGGAGGACGTACAGCATAGGCGAGGTTTGCCTAAGTTCTGTTGGCAGCGGCGGCGAGGACGTTCGCATCCAAGCCTTCTTCGCGTTTTCGGAGGGCGGTGGTCCTAAGCCGGCGGTTGTCGTTGGGCGTGGTCTTGGTGGTTCCGGGTCAGTGGAGGTGGCGCTTGGCGGTGCGTTCGGTGTTCAGGGGGCTGCGCTGTCGATCTCAGGCCCGGGATGTGGGGAAAGCGAGGGGCAAAGCTCAGAGCCGGTAAACTGGATCAACACGCTCCCGTCGTCCAGAACAGCTGGATGTATCGGTATGTCTGCGCCGCCTTCGCGGGATGATGTATCTTTTGACGTCGCCCGACGTCGACTCGAATTGGGTCGGCTACACCGGGGCGTCCGCCGGCGGCGTTATGACCCTCATAGCCTCCGCCGTTGACAGCCGGTGTAGCTTCGCCGCACCGCTTTTGACCTCTGGAACTTGGGACGTCGCCGCGGAGTGCGAGGGCGCCTGGTTCTACGAGGCTGTAGGCGACTCCATCCCCCCCGACGACGAGAGAGTCGAAAGGTTTTTGCGGTTCCTCGACCCCGTAAGGTACTGCGGTGCGCGCGATATCCCCGTGCTGCTTATCGTCGGCGCGCAGGACGAGTTCTTCCCAATAAACGCCGTTGCCGCTTATTGCGACTCGTGCCTCGGCGGGGTGTCTCGGTTCCGCCCGTGCCGGCAGCAGGCGTTATTGCGATTGGCTCGAGCGCGAGATTCTACGCAAACGTAGACCCAATGCTTGCGACAAGCGTCAAGCTATGGGTTTCCGTTGATTCGGGCTGGACATACGACGAATACGCCATGTCCGGCTCGCCCGCAACGGAATACACCGCGGATGTGATTCTGCCCCCGGGCTGCAGCGCTGACAACATTATCTTTTTCGTTGAAGCCAGCGGCGGCGGCTTGACCTTCACCTCGCTGCCCGTTGTGCCGCTCCCGCCAAAGCTTCGACCCTATCCGTGGTCGTCCGAGGTTGGGGATGGCTTTGCGCAGCTTGCCCCCGCCGTCCGCGCAAAGCCCAATCCCTTCGGATCGTTCTGTGAGATATCTGTGCCGGGCGATGCCCGGGTTTTGATCGTTGATCTTGGTGGGAGGGTGGTCGCAAGTTTTCCGCGCGGTGATCTTCCGCGGGGCGCCGTGAGGCGCCTGATCTGGCTGCCCGATGCCGCCCTGCCCGCGGGCGTTTACGTCGTCGACGTGGTGTGCGGCAGAGTTCGGGCGCGCAAGCGGGTGCTGTACCTCAGGTGAGCGCGGCTAAAGCTCGACCACAAGCCCATCGCGCGCAACGACGACGCCCTCGGGGAACTCGGCGCCCTCGCGCTCCGGCGGAATGTGGGTGACGATGACCCTCCCGACCTCCTTGCTCGAAAGCCACGGTCCGAAATCCTCAAGCGGGAAATGCATCCCCTCCACAAGGAGCCAGTCCGCAGGTTCCTTGAGGAGTTTCTCGAGGTCGGAGAGCGAGCCGATATCGCCCGAGTAGATCCCCCTCTTCCCGTCGGCCTCTACGACGAGCGAGTAGCTCTCCAGGCTTGCGAGGGGATGCATCGCAAGCCCGCTCAGGTAGCCCGAAAGGTGGGTGTTTGGATGGGGCGTTATCGAGAACCCCGCAATGTCCGTTCTTTCGCCTGCGCGCCAGGTTACCCACTCTATGGGGAAACCTATTCGTTCCTCCCACATATAGCTTGCCTCGAGGGCAGCTTTTATCACTTTGATCCCCGCCGCGGGCGCAGCCACAGCAAGCGGCTTTTTGCGCTTGAGCTGATGGTACATCTGCACAAGCAGCCCTATGCCCGTCCAGTGGTCGGAGTGCATGTGTGTTATTGCGACGGCATCGATTTCGAGGGGATCGCACGATGCGGCGAGGATGTTTCTTGCGCATCCGTCGCCGCAGTCAAGCAGTATGACGCCGCCTTCGCGCTGAAGCCAGTACGACGAACTGCCCCTGTGCGCCACAGGCATACCCGACGCACTACCCAGAACAACAAGCTTCATAAATCCACCTCACTTCTTCGGCAGAGCCTCCCTCACAAGCTTTAGGGCGCAGTATTCGCCGCACATGGTGCACACGTTTTCGTCTGATGGTGGTGTTGCGCTGCGGATAGCCTTTGCGCGCTTTGGGTCGATGGCAAGCTTTATCTGTTTTTCCCAGTCGAGGTCGAAGCGCGCCCTCGACATCTTCTCATCCCACTCAATGGCGCGCCTGTTGCCGCGGGCTACGTCGGCGGCGTGAGCTGCGATGCGCGTGACTATTACCCCCTCGCGCACTGCGTCTACGTCGGGCAGGGAGAGGTGCTCGGTCCGGGTCACGTAGCAGAGGAAGTCTGCGCCGAAGTACGCCGCCCACGCGCCGCCTATCGCCGAGGTGATGTGATCGTACCCCGGCGCGATATCGGTGACAACGGGACCGAGGACGTAGAACGGCGCCCCCTTGCAGAGGGACTTTTGGAGCCTTATGTTCGTTTCGATCTGGTGCAGCGGGATGTGCCCCGGTCCCTCGACCATCGCCTGGACACCTGCCTCTCTGGCGCGGTCGACGAGCTCGCCAAGCGCTATGAGCTCCTCTATCTGCGGTCGGTCGGTGGCGTCGACTATCGCCCCAGGACGCATCCCGTCGCCGAGGGAGAGGGTGACATCGTACCTGCGGGCGATTTCGAGAAGCCTGTCGAAGTGCTCGTAGAGGGGGTTTTCGCGCTCGTTGTATCTGATCCACTGAAACAGGAAGGCGCCGCCTCGGCTCACGACGTTCATAACGCGCCCTGCGCTTATCAAAAGCTCCACCGCCCTCGCCGTAAGCCCGGCGTGAACGGTCATGAAGTCCACGCCCTGCTTCGCCTGCTCCTCGATGGTTTCGAAAAGCTCGTCGGGCGTCATCTTGACGACGGGCTTGCCCTGGGTCCGCAGGCGAACCGCAGCCTCGTATATCGGCACCGTTCCCACGGGGACGCTGCTGTGCTCTATTATAGCCTTTCGCACCGCGACGAGGTCTCCGCCTGTGGAGAGGTCCATCACGGTGTCGGCGCCGGCTTCGAGGGCGGCGCGAAGCTTGGAAAGCTCGTTGCCTATGTCCGCAACGTCAGCTGATGTGCCTATGTTCGCGTTGACCTTGACGGAAAGACCGTCGCCTATCCCCACCGAGCGAACCCCGCGGGGACGCGAGTTGTTTTTAGGGATGACGATCCTGCCCTCGGCGACGCCCCTTATCACATGCTCCAGCAAAACGCCCTCGTACTCGGCAACCTCCCGAAACTCGGGAAGCTCAACGCCAGACCTTGCCTGCTCTACGAGTGTCATCCTACGCCTCCGATCTCGCAAATTATTAAACTATATCCCGCCGCCCTCGGCTGTTCAAGGCAAAAGTTGCCCCACAGGCTACCTCAGACTTTGGGCTATCAGGTCGCTCGGGCTGTAGAGTCCGGGCTTTTGGGAAATGAGCCACTTTGCCGCGTTTATCGCACCGCGGGCGAAGAGCTTCCTGTCGCGCGCCCGGTGGATCAGGATGATCTCCTCCTCGGGCAGCGCGAAGATAACGTGGTGCTCGCCCACTATGTTCCCCGCCCTGACCGCGTGTACGCCGAGCTGCTTTGCGGGGCGTTCGCCGGTTCTGCCTGATCTTCCGAACACCACTGCGTCTTCGTCCCACCCGCGTGCGGAAAGGATTTTCTGCGCAAGCGTCATCGCGGTGCCGCTTGGGGCGTCGGCTTTGCGCCTGTGGTGATACTCAACTATCTCGGCGTCGGCGCTATCGAAGAGCGACGCCGCCCTGCCGACTACGTCGACCAGAAACGCCACGGCAAGCGACATGTTCGTCGCGTAGTAGACGGGCACCCTTTGCGCCGCCTCCTCCAGCGCCGAGAGTTGGGCGTCGGAGAGTCCGGTCGTCCCGCACACAAGCGGTATCCCGCTTTTACCGCACCAGCGCGCAATGGACAGGGTCCCATCTGGGCTGGAGAAGTCCAGGGCGCAGTCGACCCCCGCAGGAAGATTCGACACACCGGCGAAGACGGGTATCTCCCCAAGCGTCGTCTCCTCGAGGTCAACCCCGGCGACCACGGCGACCCCCTCCTCGCTGGCCACATCGACTATCGCCCTGCCCATCCTGCCGAGTATGCCGCACACAACAACCCTCATCGCCACCCTCCGTCACAGAAGCCCAGCCTGGGAGAGCGTTTCCTTAATGAGCTTTACCGTCGATTCGCTTGCCGGTGCGAGCGGTGGGCGCAACCTGTTTGCGCAAAGACCCATAAGCTCCATCGCTGCCTTGAGCGGAACGGGATTCCCCTCGACGAAGAGAGCCTTTATGACTGGGAAGAGTTTGAAGTGAATCTGGCGCGCTTGCTCGATCTTGCCGGCCTCGAAGTACCTGATCATGTCGGAGAACATCTTCGGCGCCACGTTCGCCACGGTGGATATCACTCCCTTTGCGCCCAGCGCAAGCATCGGGAGTGTTAAGGAGTCGTCGCCCGAGAGGACGGTGAACTCCGGCGCTTCGCGCAGTATGGCGCTCACCTGGTCGAGCTTGCCCGAAGCCTCCTTTACGGCGACTATGTTCGGGTGCCTGGAGAGCTCCACCACCGTTTCGGGCAGGAGGTTTGTTCCGGTGCGGGACGGGACGTTGTAGAGGATCACGGGCAGCCCCACGTCCGCAACGGCGTGGTAGTATCTGATCATAGCCCTCTGCGACGGTTTGTTCCCGAAGGGCGTTATGACGAGGACGGCGTCGGCGCCGAGATTTTTCGCTCTTTTGGTTCTCTCCACCGCCTGCGCCGTCTCGGACGACCCCGTGCCCATTATCACGGGGATCTTACCCTTTGCCACCTCGAGCGCCGCCTCGAGGAGGGCGTCGCGCTCGCCCTCGTGGAGCGTGAAACTCTCGCCCGTGCAGCCGGCAACAAGCACACCGTCTGTGCCCTGCTCGATGTGCCAGCTCACAAGCTCCCTGTACTTCTTCACGTCCGGGCTTCCGTGTTCGTCGAAGGGGGTTGCCAGGGCAACTATGCTACCTCGCAGCGTCATATCCTACCTCCGCGCTGAGTTACTTCGCAGAAATATATCCCCTTTTCGTGCTCCGCAAAGGCGTTTTCTTTTCCGCTTGCACGGCGGGCTTGCGCTGATATCTTTTGGCGATGGCTTCCGATATTGCGCACAACTGCGGGCTTTTCGGCGTCATCGGGCATCCTCAGGCGGCAAAGCTTGCCTACCTTGGGCTTTACGCCCTCCAGCATCGTGGTCAGGAGAGCGCCGGCATCGTATCGACGGACGGGGAGAGGATGTTTGAGCGGAAGGGGCTTGGTCTGGTAAGCGACGTTTTCCCCGACGAGCGGTCGCTTTTGGAGCTCCCCGGCGATGCCGCAATTGGGCACAACAGATACTCCACAACGGGCACGACGCTCCTTGTCAACACACAGCCTTTTCTGATAAACTTCCACAGAGGTCAGATAGCCGCTGCGCACAACGGCAACCTCGTCAACGCCCAGAAGCTGAGGCGCCAGATGGAGCGCGATGGCTCCATCTTCCGCACAACGACCGACAGCGAGGTCGTCTTGCACCTCATAGCGCGCTCGCGGAGGAAGACGATCCCCGAGATGATAGCCGACGCGCTCGGCAAAGTGCGGGGCGCGTTCTCAATGCTTTTTCTGACCAAGGATTTCCTCATAGGCGTCAAGGATCCGTTCTCCTTCAGACCCCTCGTTTTGGGCAGGAAGGGGGATGCGTGGTTTTTCGCCTCCGAGACCTGCGCCTTCGACCTTTTGGGGGTTGAGTTTCTCCGCTGCCTTGACCCCGGCGAGATGGTCGTTATCCGGCGCGGCTGTGAGCCCGAAACAATCTTCCCGTGGGGCAAAAGGGATCCCCAAAGCGCCGCCGCGTGTATCTTCGAGTTTATTTACTTTTCGCGCCCCGATTCCGTGGTTTTCGGTGCACCGGTGGACAAGATCCGTCGCAGGATGGGGCATCAGCTCGCGCTGGAGCACCCCGCCGAAGCCGACATAGTGATCTCCGTGCCCGACAGCTCCAACACCGCCGCGCTGGGCTACTCCGAAGTGTCGGGAATACCGTTTGAGATCGGTCTTATAAGGAACCACTACATCGGGCGGACCTTCATCCAGCCCGTGCAGGAGGCGCGTGAGTTCGGCGTCAGGATGAAGTATAATCCCGTTGTGGGGGTTTTGCGGGACAAGCGCGTGGTCGTTGTGGACGACTCCATCGTGCGCGGGACAACGAGCAGGAAGCTTATCCGTATGCTGCGCGACGCGGGCGCGAAGGAGGTGCACCTCAGGGTGGCTTCGCCGCCCATCGTGGCACCCTGCTTCTACGGCATCGACACGCCCGACCGCGACCAGCTCATCGCAGCCAAAATGAACATCGAGCAGATAAGGGAGTTTTTGGGCGCCGATTCGCTCGGATACCTTTCGCTTGAGGGAATGCTCTCGGTAAGGGGGCTTCCACCGATGGGATACTGCACCGCTTGCTTCGGAACCGACTACCCCGTGCCGATCGAGGACGTTCCGCAGAAGGATAGAATGGTCTAACCAGTTTTCGCTTGACAGCTTTAGGGGGTGGGGTATTTTGTGAAACGAGCTAACCGGAAAGGAGGTAGGGTTATGAGAAGGCTTGCGTGGCTGTCTGTGGCGCTTGGTTTTGTTTTGTTGTTTGGTCTTTCCTTCGCCGATGATGTGCTTTTTCCGCCGAAGGTTGTGGGCAAGAGGGTTGGCGCAGGTTTTCCGTTGCCCCGTATTCCACGCTCGCTGAGGGATGGGCTAAAGCTTCAGTGGCCTTCGGATATGCCCGAGTACCTTGGCTGCCGCGTCGACACCGTGGGCTACACCTACTACGACATGCAGCACAACTACACCTGCGGTCGCAACATAGCCCTCGACGACGAGGGCACCGTCCACATCTGCTGGATGTGGTCGAGCAACGAGATGCACGACCCAAGGCACATAAAGTACAACTACGTTACCGCCGACGGGAGCCAGTTCAGCCCTTACGACGGCACCCAGGCCGACGGCGGCACAAGGGGAGGCTACACGAACATAACCCTCACGCGCCTGCCCTTCTGGCCCGATACAACCCTCATCATACAGATCCCGTTCATAGCGTTCCACGAGAACTACACCACCCTTACGGGAACCCATACCGATATCGTTTGGGATGCCGCAAGGCGCCTTGTTGAGGGCAGCGCGGGCGGATTCTCCGGCACCGAAAGCGGGATGGGCAACTCCATGCCGCCAATTGCCTACTCCACGTCGCCCGAATACGAGCCGTACTATCCTGACCTCAACTCCTGTCCCGACAGCGTCGATCTGGAGGCGATCTGGCCCAAGGTAGACGCCGACGACGAGGGACATATATACATAGTCTCCACAAACTACGCCGGCGATACCCTCTGCGACGTGCCGATCCCTGATTACGTCATCTTCTACGCCGGCTACCCAAGCTACGACGAAAGCGGTTTGATAAACCAGTACAACTGGTCCGTCGGTCCGCTCCTTCTGGACCTTCAGAGCGCCATCGACGTCGACATCGACGTCGACAGGAACACGGGCGAGATCGCCGTGGCGTTCTTCTCCGTCTACGACACCAACAGCTGCGAACACTACTCCCCCGAAGGCGGTGTGTATTACGCTTGGCTTCAGGCGATGTCTTTGTCGTACCGCAAGTCCACCGATGGCGGCGTCACCTGGACGGAGCGCAGGCAGATCATCGGACCTCAGCCCGGCTCCGACGGAATCTGGTCGCCCGAAGAGCTGGATACGATCTACAGATGGGCGATATACTTCGACACCGTTGGAACCGACACCTTCTACTTCACCAAGCTTGATACCTTCGTCGTCTTTTACAGGTCTCTTTGGGGGACCGACATAAGCCTTGGCTACGACCCCTCCGGAAACCTTCACGCCGTTTTCACGGCGAAGATGTACACGCCCACGAATCCCGACTATCCGTGCTCGGTTTCGGTGTACTACGGCAGCGTCATCCTGCACTGGGATGAGGCGAGCGGTCAGATCCACAAGGTTTGTCCTCCGCGCTTCGGCAGGGCGGATATGCTGCCCGGAACCGAGTACTCCGACGCCGACGAGACGGTGCTTAGACCCAGCATTGCCTTCGACGACGAGGGCAACATCTACGTTGTTTGGCAGCAGGCGTGGCCGAGGCACTACGCTTATCTCGATTCGCTACAGACCTTCGCTCCGGCGCACGAAGGCACACTCTCCGCCGACGATGTAGCGGAGTGGGATACGCTCATAGCCAACGTTTTGGGCGATGGGTTTGACGCAAGCGCAGGCGGCGTAGCCAACTACGACATCTTCGGCGCCGTTTCGACCGACGGCGGCGTGACGTGGTCGCCGCCCGTGAACATCTCGAACACGTATTCCCGCGGCTGCGACCCCGGCGATTGCCTGTGCGAGTACACCATCTCCATGGCCGAGCGCGTCGACGATAAGATGCACATCTTCGCCGTCCTCGACAAGGACGCCGGAAGCTCACTGCGCGACATTGGCGAGACGGTCGAGTGCCCCGTCATCCACATCGCCGTCGATACATCCGTCTTCTTCAGCTACGCCTTCCCTGCGGGCGTCAATGAGGCTAAGGCCGGCAAGCCTTCCCGCATCTCCGTCGGAGCTTATCCCAATCCATTCAACGCTGCGACGAACGTCGTCTGGTCGCTCCCTGCGTCGGGTGATGTGAATGTCGAGATCGTCGACGTCTCGGGGCGCGTTGTGCGCACCCTCTACAAGGGCTTTGCCACATCCGGTTCCCACAGCGTCGTCTGGGACGGCAAGGACGACTCCGGCGAAGCCGTGCCCTCGGGAACCTATATGTGCCGAGTCCGCTGCGGCGATCATACTGCTGCCGCGAAGGTCGTGCTCATAAAGTAGCCGCGGGCTGAATTTGGGCGTTGTCGGCGCAGGACGGATTCTCGAGCGTGCTGGCGGGTCTGCGATCTTTGCAGACCCGCTTTTTGCTGTGGTTAGGTGAGCTGCCTTTCGCTGGGACCTGCCGCGTCGGGTAGGGGAGGGGCGTTCCACCGTCGACGGGGCACTTTGTCTAAGTCCTCGCGCCGTGGACCGCTTCGGCAAACTGGGAGAGGAGGGAGAGTTTTTGGGGGTTTGTCTCGAAGAAGTTCCCCACCACGACCACGTCTGCGAATTTTGCTTTGCGCGCTGCCTGCTGCGGCGTTTTGATGCCGCCGCCCACGATGACGGCGATGTCCACGCTTTCTGCCACCGCCCTCACGATCTCGTCGGGCACGGGCTCGTCCGCGCCGCTTCCGGCCTCGAGGAAGACCGCGTGCATGCCCATATACTGCGCCGCAAGCGCATGCGCCACGGCTATATCGGGCTTTGTGCGCGGCAGCGGCGGCGTGACCGAAAAGAACTCGACGGCGGTCCCGCCGCCGGAGTCGATGAGCAGGTAGCCCACGGGGATCGTCGCAAGTCCAAGGGCTTTCACCTTTGGCGCGGCGAGAACCTGCTCGTCCACAAGCCAGCGGGGGTTGCGCGACGAAAGCATCGTCAAAAAGAGCACGGCGTCGGCCGCGGCGCTAAGCTGGTTCCTGTCGCCCGGGAAGATGACCACAGGCAGGCTACAGCACTCTTTGAGCCTGTGCACCACCTCCTCAAGCTCGCTTCGCACTATTATGCTTGATCCGACGAGGATGGCGTCGACGCCAAGGCGCTCCGCCGAGGTGACCGTTAGCTCCAAGCTTTCGCCCTCGCCTATCTTGTCGGGATCGACAAGAAGCCAAAACTGGGGCGTAGACCTCTTGAGTCTGAACCCCTGCGAAAGCTCCCTTATAAAATCCCTCCCGCTCATCCGCGCGCCTTAAAGTACTTCGAAAGCCCGTAGCGATCGATCTTCCTGTAGAGGGTCGAAAGATCTATCCCGAGGATTTTGGCAGCCTCGCTTTTGTTCCCGCCCGTCTGCGTCAGGACCCAGAAGATGTACGCCTTCTCGATTTCGGCGATGGAGGGCATAGAGGGCAGCGTTTTTTCGGCTGCCTGCGGCGTTTCCTCCCGCTTTGCCTCCTTGGATGTTGCCTCGCGAATGTACTTCGGCAGATGCTCGGGCGTGATGACGCCCTTTTCGCACAAAAGCACAGCCCGCTCGAGGACGTTCTCAAGCTCGCGGACATTCCCCTCCCACGGTGCGTTTGCGAGGATTTCGGCTGCCTCGGGCGAGAGGCGTTTGGGCTCGCTTCGGTTGCGCGCCGCAAGCGACTCGAGTATCGCGTTCGCTATCGGGATTATGTCCTCCCGCCGCTCCCGAAGCGGCGGAATGTGGATGTAGATGACGTTCAGCCTGTAGAAGAGGTCCTGGCGGAAGGAGCCCTCGTCGACCATAGCCTTGAGATTTCGGTTCGTGGCGGCGATTAGGCGAACGTCGACCTTCACGGGCTTGGTTGCCCCAAGCGGCGTGAACTCGTTGGTCTCCAGTATGCGCAAAAGCTTTGCCTGTATGCTTGGGCTTGTTTCGCCGACCTCGTCGAGGAAGAACGTTCCGCCGTGGGCGACGGCGAAAAGCCCCTCCTTGTTGACGTTAGCCCCCGTAAACGCCCCCTTCACGTAGCCGAAGAGCTCGCTTTCCAGTAGCGTTTCGGGCAGTGCGGCGCAGTTTATCGTGACGAATGGTCCGTCGGCGCGATTGCTGAGCTGGTGTATAGCCCTTGCCAAAAGCTCCTTGCCCGTGCCGCTTTCGCCCGTGATCAGAACGGTGCTGTCGGTGGGCGCAACCCTGCGGACGAGGTCCTTTATCTGCTTGACGGCTCTGCTTACGCCGACGAACTCGTCGAGCTTGGTCGTTCCGCGCAGGGTTCGGCGGAGGATCCTGTTCTCCCGCCGAAGCGCCCTCGTCTCGAGGGCGCGCCTGACGGCAAACTTTATCTGATCAAGCTGGAAGGGTTTTGTGATGTAGTCGAAGGCGCCGTGGCGCAGCGCCTCAACCGCGCTCGAAAGCGAAGCATACGCCGTTATCAGTATCACAGGTATGTCCGGGTCAAAGCGCTTTACGTCCCTCAGGAGGGCGATGCCGTCGGTCTCGGGCATCATTATGTCGGCTATCACGAGGTCGAAGGGCTCGGTCTCGAGGTACTTCATCGCCTCGTCGTAGCTGTGCGCCGACCTGACCCAATAGCCCTCCTCGGAGAGCATCACCTCCAAAACCTGGCAGATGCTCTCCTCGTCGTCCACAACCATTATGTGGGGCTTGGCAAAATCCATACCAAATTATAATTGAACGAACAAACCCACCCCTGTCAACGGATTTGTCGAGGGTTTTGCTCATCTTGACAGAGCCGCTGGCGCGCCTTATCTTTAAAGGCGCATGATAGAGTATATCAGAGGCAAGCTTGTGGAGAAGTCTCCGTTTTATGCTGTTGTTGACTGTGGCGGCGTTGGGTACAGGCTTTCCATAACGCTTGCCACGTACGAGTCGCTGCCGCCCGCGGGGAACGAGGTGAGGCTTTTGGCTCATCTCCTCCATCGCGAGGACGGTATGGAGCTTTTCGGCTTCTGCGATGCGCGGGAGCGCGAGCTCTTCGAAAAGCTCATAAGCGTCACCCGCGTTGGACCCAGGCTTGCGCTTGCGATCCTTTCGGGCGCGCCCTTCGAAAGGATAATCTCCGCAATAGCTACAGGCGACGTCGAAACCCTGGCAGCTATACCTAAGGTCGGCAAGAAGACGGCGGAGAGGATCGTGATGGAGCTGAGGGATAAGTTCGAGCTCCCCACACCCGTGCCGCAGGAGGACGAGCTTTTCGCGCAGGCTGTCGATGCGCTCGTCGTTTTGGGTTTCTCCCGCAGCGAGGCGACGAAAGCCGTCGCGAGGGCTGTGAGCGAAAATCCAAATATGCAACTCGATGAAATTATTAAAGTTGCGCTGAGAGGGTAAAGCTCTTTATAAAGGAGGAGGCAATGTTTAGAAGGGCGTTTGTGGTTGTTCTTTTTGCATCGGTGCTTTTCGCCGATGGCGTGACCTCCAGGCTGCCTGTGAGGATCTCGGGGGTCGTTCCGTCCGGCAATGTGTGTGGGCATTTGCGTGGTGGCGGCGTGCGCGCCTTCAGATCGTCGGAGGTGGAGCTGGAGGACGTGCTCGACTGCGATTCGGTGCGCACCGTCCTTCTGCCCGGCGAAGCTGTGTTCTTCAGGGTCGACGCGAGCGCAAACACGGTCGAGCTTGTGGACGAGAGGGATACGCTTCCTGCGGCGTGTTGGGACGCAATATATGCGTCTCCGGTCTGGCTGAGGGATGACCTCTACCAGTCCTTCCGTCATCTCGATGCCACCTCCGCGGAGACATACGCTGGCATCATACTCTCCGCGCCGGAGGAGCAGATCGACGAGGTTGCCTTCTGCGTGGCTCATATGGCGCCGCAAACGCTAACCGACGAGAGACTTGACCCCGAGCTTCTGCTTCTGAATGCCGAGTTCATCTATCGCCTGGCGGACTCTTTGGAGTACGTTGAGCTTTTGGAGTACGGCAACGTTGGCTCGGGCGATTGGTATACCACGACGGCATATTGGGTCACCGATTCCACGCTCGCAGACACCTTCCTTCTGGAGATGCCCAGGGAAATATACTATTGGTATGTCGTTCACCCCAAGCTTTCCGACGAGTCGGTCAAGATGGACGATTTTGCCGGAGATACGCGCGAAAGGACGTACGGTTACTTCTGGCGGCAATACCTTTGGATGGACGACACAAGCGGCGTCCATCCCTACACCGACGGCGGCTACCCCCTCCTTGCGGATTGGGTTAAGATGGCGAAGGTGCTTTGGATAAGGAACGACACCGTTCTTACCGCCGACAGGTGGGTTGGTCCCGAAAACGGCGCGCTCGACATAATAGGCGAGTGGGTTTCGACCCTCCTTCCTGATCCGCCGGGGGCGGTAAGACCGATCCAGCCCAACCAGATAGCGTACTACCACAGCGGCAACTGCGGCGAGGTTCAGGACCTCCTTGCCGCTGCGTGCAGAACGGCTCTCATACCCGACCTCTGCGTCGGCACCCTGCTTCAGGACCACGTCTGGAACGAGTTCTGGGACGATGGTTTTCCCGGTGAGCTGTGGGAGCCGGACGCCTGGCACACCTACCAGGTGGATCGCTGGGGCGGCAACACCGCGCTTGCCCCTCACTGGGGCGGGTACGACACCGACCGAGGCGGCTCGAAGCACATAAACAACTGCATCGGCTGGCGCGGCGATGGATACGCTATCGACAGAACGCCGGCGTACACGCGCGTCTGCACCCTCATGGTCGAGGTGCTCGATGCGGCGGGGAATCCCGTTCCGGGAGCGCAGGTCCTTTTGGCGTCCAACTCCTACTACGATACCACCGGGCTTTACGTTGCCGACATAAGGGCAACCGATGCGAGGGGGATGATGGTCGTTTCCATGGGCGACGGTTGCCCCTACTATTTCCGCGTCGATTCGCCCGTCGGCAGCGAGCCACCATCCAGCGGAACCGTCACCGCTTTCCCCACCCTCGGGAGTGGGACGGCGACGGCGGGCGAAATATACGTTGCCTCGGTTAGCCTAAGTGGCGTTGTGTCGACGCTGCCTGTGACGGAGGTGACGTCCACCGGCGGCGATAAGCAGCTGCGCGTCGTCGTAAACGTGCCATACGAGTACATCCGCGGCCCCGGCGTGTTCGACTCAAGGGACATCACATACTCCCTCCGCTCCCAATACGGCGTGGTCACGGTCTTCGTCTGCGACTCGGCAAACTTCGAAGCATACAGAGCCGGAAGCTCCTTCGAAGCTTATGAGTACTATTCCCGCATCTCCGAGGGATGGTTCATCTTGGACCTTCCGTCCGAGGGGGTGTGGTACGTTGTTCTGTCTTCGGAGGAGACGATAAACAACGACAACCTCGTCGTCGCCGAGGTCGCGCTCGGCTACGATCTGGAGCACGTCGTCCACGAGGGGAAGCCGCGCAAAGCAAGCCTTACGGTCGAGCCTAACCCGTTCAATGGCGCTTGTGTGATCTCGTTCCGTCCGCCTGATGGCGAGGGGAGGGTTTTTGTCACCGATATCGCCGGCAGGAGGGTTGCCGACTTTGTGGTTGCCCCCGGCGAGGGCGAGGTCCGCTGGGACGCCGCGGGCGAAAGCTCGGGCGTCTACCTGGTCACACTCGTTGCCGACGACAGGATTGAGCAGCGCAGAGTCGTTCTACTCAAATGAGGCTGCCCATGAGGAGCTGGAACATAGCACCCTTGATAAAGGAGCTTCGCGTCCTCATCCTCGACGTCGACGGGGTTCTTACGGCGGGCGGCATAGTTTACGGCAGCGACGGCGCCGAGCAAAAGAGGTTCGACGTTAAGGACGGCCTGGGCGTGGTGCTTTTGAGGTCCCTCGGGATAAAGACGGTCATAATAACGGGTCGCAGCTCCCAGCTTGTGGAGAGGCGCGCGAAGGATATGGGGGTTGATCTGGTTCTGCAGGGGTTCCCCATAAAGGTTCCCGTCTACGAAAGCCTCAAGGACGAGTTCGGCTTGCCCGACCAGGCTTTCGGCTTTGTGGGCGATGACCTTATTGACCTTGACGTTATGAGGAAAGTAGGTTTTTCAGCGGCTCCTGCGGATGCACATCCGGCGGTCAAGCAGGTTGCGTCCTACGTTTGTCGCAACCCGAGCGGCGCCGGCGCGGTGAGGGAGGTGGTTGATCTCATCATAGCTTTCAGGCGCGGTGAATTCGGCGCGCAGAACTTCCTGCCCATGCAGCTTCTGGAGCACTGGCAGGACATCGTTTGGGAGCGGATGAAGGGCGCATCGCCTGCCAAGGAGAGGAAATGAGGTTTTGCGTTTTGATCCCTGCGTACAACGCGGCGCAGCAGCTTCCGGAGCTTTTCGCGCGGCTTTTTTGCCTCGTCGACCGGAGCGACGTGATCGTCGTCGACGACGGCTCGAACGACGATACCTCCTCCGTGGCCGAGGCTGCGGGCGTCAGGCTCGTTCGCCACGACAAAAACGAGGGCAAGGGCGCGGCGCTCAAAGCCGGATTCGCCATGGCGCTGGCGGAGGGATACGACGCCGTCGTCACCATCGACGCCGACCTGCAGCACCCGCCCGAGCTTATCCCACGGTTCGTCGATGCGCTGGAGGAGGGATTTGACCTCGTTGTGGGCAACCGCCTCGACGACGTGCGCTCAATGCCCATCGAAAGACGGGTGAGCAACCTCATCTCGACCCTGGCGACCTCGATCCTGGCGGGACGAAAGCTGCTCGACAGCCAGTGCGGCTTCAGGGCGATAAGAAGCTGGGTGCTTAGGCGCGCAAGGCTTTTTTCGAAAAGATACGAGCTCGAAAGCGAGCTTCTGGTGGAGGCGGCGCGGATGGGCGCTAAAATCGCCTTCGTGAAAATCCCCACAATCTACAACGGAAACAAAAGCTACTTCCACCCTTTGGTTGATACGATGCGCTTTGTCGCCTTTCTTTTCACTTACTATCCGCGGCGATGGCTTAGCCGCAAAAGCTGACTTTTTGGCAAAAATGGCTTGCCTTGTGGGGAGGGGCTCTTTTTCTTTCTTTTGCAGCTTGTCCCTTGATGCTGGGTCAAATAAAAGGAGGACGAAATGCACAAGAAGCTCTTTATCCCAGGTCCGACCGAGGTTAGGGAGGACGTTTTGGCGAAACTTTCCACGCCCCAGATAGGGCACCGCTCCAAGGAGTTTCAGGAGCTTTACAAAAGCATTGTGCCCAAGCTGCAGAAGGTCCTTTACACCAAAAACAAGATAATCCTCTCCACAAGCTCCGGCACGGGGCTAATGGAGGCAGCGGTTCGGAATTTTTCCGCCAAAAGGATTTTGGCGACCATATGCGGCGCGTTTTCGGAGAGATGGGCAAAGATAGCTCAGGCAAACGGCAAGGAGCTTGACGCCATAACGGTCGACTGGGGCAAGCACGTCCCAACCGAGGAGATAGATAAGGCGCTCGCGACGGGGAAGTACGACTGCCTCCTCTACACCCACAACGAAACGTCGACCGGTGTTATGAACCCCATCGAGGAGCTTGCCGAGGTTATGAGGAAGTACCCGGACGTCGTTTGGTGCGTTGATGCCGTAAGCTCGATGGCGGGCTACCTCTTCAAGGTCGATGAGCTTGGCGTCGACTTCATCCTCGCAAGCACGCAGAAATGCTTTGCCCTGCCATCCGGTCTTGCCGTCGCCGCCGTAAGCGAAAAGGCGCTCGAGAGATCAAAAAACGTCCCCAACAGGGGCTATTACTTCGACATGCAGGTCTTCATGAAATACGACGAGCGCAACCAAACGCCCACAACACCGGCTATCCCGCATCTGTTCGCCCTCGACTACCAGCTCGACAGGATCCTCGAGGAGGGGATGGAGAACCGCTACAAGAGGCACCTCGAGATGGCGGAGTACGTGCGCGGATGGGCGAGGGAGTACTTCGAGCTCTTCCCGGAGCCAGGATATGAGTCCGTCACGCTCACCACTGTGAAGAACAACCGCGGCATATCAGTTGCCGAACTCAACCAGAAGCTCGGCGAACGAGGTAAGATGATCTCCAACGGCTACGGCAAGCTCAAGGAGCAGACGTTCCGAATAGCCCACATGGGCGACCTGACGCTGGATGACCTGAAGGAACTTTTGGCTGATATAAACGATATACTCGGTTTCTGAGCGAGAACCACATTCGAAGGGGAGGGGGAAATGAGAAGGAGGCGCGAGGGGGTGCACCATGGGCGCTCAAACGGCGTTAGAGAGATGCTCTTCCGCTCGGCGACAAAGCTTTTTGCGCTGAGGGGATACTTTGCCACAACCATAAGGGATATCGTCGAGGACGCCGACGTCACGCAGCCCATGGTCTACTACTACTTCGGGAGTAAGGAAGAGCTCTTCGTCACCTGCATAAAGGAGACCTACCGCAAGCTCACGGAGCTTTACAAAACCATCGACCCGCATCAGCCGTTTCGGCGCTTCATCACTCAGGTCATCGAGAAGACCTTCGAGTTTTTCCTGAAATGCCCCGAGGACCTCTTGCTGCTTGTAAACTACATTCACTCCTCCGACGAGTATCCGTCGTTTGAGGGCGTTGAGGAGGTGATCCTTGAGCCGCTTTACGTCATCATAAGGGGAGTCGAGGAGGGCAAGAAGCGCTCGGAGGTTAGAAGGAACGTTGATCCCGTTGCGTTTGGCGTAGCCCTCTTCGGCGCGTTCGGGCTTGCCGCCTCCTTCCTCTACAAAAGCGATAAGCTCCCCCTCCCTCGCAAACCGAAAGCGAAAGACTTCTCAAACCTCTACAGCCAACTTTTTACCCAAGGCGTGGAAGAAAGGGGGTAGTCCCATGGCCAAGATACTTGTTTGCGACAAGATAGCGCAGTCGGCGCTTGACGAGATGGAGGCTCTCGGCCACGAGGTCACCTACAAAACCGGGATGGACCAGGACGAGCTAATAAAGACCGTTCCGCCGTACGAGGCTATGATAGTCCGCAGCGCCACGAAGGTTCGCAAACCCGTGATAGATGCTGCGGAAAACCTCAAGGTGATCATCCGCGGCGGCGTTGGCATCGACAACATCGATCACGAATACGCCCGTCAGAAGGGGATACAGGTTCGCAACACCCCGGGTGCATCTTCGCCTTCGGTGGCGGAGCTTGCTTTGGCGCATATATTTTCCGTCTGCAGGTTCGTCGCGGCATCGACCTGGAGGATGCGCAAGGGAGACGACTTCAAGACGATAAAGAAGGAGTCGCAGGGCATCGAGGTTGCGGGAAAGACTTTGGGTATAATCGGCATAGGCAGGATAGGCAGGGAGCTTGCCCGGCGCGCTCTGGCTCTGGGGATGAGCGTTATTGCCCACGACCCCTACGTCGACGATGCCGGGGTTGAGGGGGTTAGGCTCGTTTCCCTCGATGAGCTTTTGGGCGAGGCTGATATCATAAGCGTTCACACGCCCGCGGTCGACAAGCCCATCTTGGGGCGCGAGGAGTTTGGGAAGATGAAAGACGGCGCGATCGTTATAAACACTGCCCGCGGCGGCGTCGTCGACGAGGATGCGCTCCTTGAGGCGCTCAACTCGGGCAAGCTTTGGGGCGCAGGGATCGACGTGTTCGTCGGAGAGCCGAACCCCAAGCCCGAGCTTGTGAATCACCCCAGGGTGTCCGTAACGCCCCATCTGGGCGCAACGACGAAAGAGGCGCAGGAGCGCATCGGCAAGGAGATCATAGCCATCCTGAAAGAGGTCTTCGGATGATGGTCGGCAAGGGCTTCCGCGGGGCTTGGCTTGTCCTTTTCGGGGCGGCGGTCGCCGTGTTCATTGCCGGATGCGGGGAGGAGGAGTCGGGCGGCAAGATCTCGGTGACGATAACCTCGCCCCACGAGGGCGATACCATCTCCTTCCCCGCGACCATCACCGTCGATGTGACGAGCGATGCCGCCGTCGTAGAGGTCGTTTTCGTGGCGGCTGGCGACACCGTCGGCGTGGATACTGACCCGCCTTATGCCGTCGAATGGACGTTCTGCGAGGACACGGGCGAGGTCGTCGTCGAGGTCTGCGCCTCCGACGAAGCCGGAAGGAGCGCCTGTGATCAGATAAACGTCTACGTTCCGCCGCCCGCGGGCGACTTCAGGCTCGTCGTCGCCGCGAAAAGCTCACACAACGTCTACCTGAGGTGGCAGGAGTACTCGGGTTCCCTCTTTTGGCGCTACAGGGTCTACATGTCCCAGCGCGACACAGTCGACGAGACCGACGAGCTTGTGGCGGAGCTTTCACGCCAGGCCGATACGACGTATCTGGTGGATGGGCTCGACCCCGTGCAAACCTACAGGTTCGCGGTCTACGCCATCCCCACCATCGGCGAGACGCTTGTCTCAAACCAGGTTGTTGTTCAGACCGATGAGGTCCCCGCGCCCTACGACGACGGAGCGGAGATGGTCCTTATCCCAGCGGGCGAGTTCACCATGGGCGATAGCTGGCACGTCGGCGGAAGCGAGGAATACCCGACGCGGAGGGTGTACCTTTCGGCGTTCTACATCTACAAGTACGAGGTCACGTGCGAGCAGTACAAGGCTTTCATGGACGCCGGCGGCTACTCTGACCCCGAGTGGTGGGACACGACCGGCTGGCGATGGAAGGAGCGGGAGGGAATAACTAAGCCGCTCACCTGGAACGATCCGGAGTATCCCTGCGGCGACGCCTACCCCGACTATCCGGTCACCGGGGTTTCGTGGTACGAAGCTTGTGCGTATGCTCGTTTTGTTGGTCACCGTCTTCCGACGGAGGCGGAGTGGGAGTGTGCAGCCCGCGGCAGGGGCGGCGACGACGTCGACGGCGACGGATACGACGACGGCTACAGGTTCCCGTGGGGCAACGAGTTCTTCGAGGGCGGGACGTTCCACTGCAACTATCTCTCCGAAGCCGACGGCGGCGAGCCCGACGGATTCGACGACGGATATCCCAAGGCTGCCCCGGTCGGGACTTATCCCTCGGGTGCTTCGCCCTTCGGGCTTATGGATATGGCGGGCAACGCGAGCGAGTGGTGTCTCGATTGGTTCGAGGCGCCCTACAACGCCGACGACACCGAAAACCCGCAGGGTCCAGCGACGGGAAGCGAGAAGGTCTATCGGGGCGGAAGCTACATCCTCGATTCGGGCGGTGCCATCGCGGGCTTCAGCTTCAGGACGATGAAGCGCTTCAGGACCGACCCCGAGAACCAAAAGCACTACATGGGCTTCAGGCTGGTCGAGCCTGCGGAGTGAGCCTTTGCGTCTGTGGGGGCTGCGGGAGTCGGTTGGGGTCTGGCCGTTCTGCCATCCGCATGATCAAGGTCAGCGTCGTCATAACGGCGAGGAACGAGGAGAAATACCTGCGCGAGTGCCTTGAGTCCATCCAGGCGCAGGACTATCCGCACGAGCTTATGGAGGTCGTTCTCGTCGACAGCGCCTCGGAGGACGGCACGCGGGCTATAATGGAGGACTTTGCCAGAAGAAGCGACATAAAGGTCAGAATCCTCGAGAACCCGCGGGGCGATATCCCTCGCGGATGGAACATCGGTTTCCGCGCCGCCACGGGTGATGCGCTGCTTTTGATGATAGGTCATGCCTACATCCCTCCGAACCACATAAGCCGGGCGGTCTCCCTCCTGGAGGAGAAGGGCGCCGACGGCGTTTGCGGCAGGATCGTCTCTGTGGGCTCCGGTCGCGGGACGATTTGGGACGACGCCATAGCCGCGGCGATGGAGTCCCGCTTCGGCATCGGCAACGCAACGGCAAGGGTTGGAGGAAAGCCCGGCTGGATCGACAACCCAATGCTCACGCTCTACAGGAGGTCGCTTTTCGAGCGCTTCGGCTACATGGACGAGAGGCTGACCCGAAACGAGGACTATGAGTTCAATCAGCGTTGCTATGCCGGCGGCGCGCGGTTCTGGTTCCAGCCCGATATGCCGGTGTATTATCACAATCGTCCCACGCTGCGGGCTTTGTGGCGTCAGTATTTCGTTGGGGCGAAGTGGCGCGCCTTTATGATCGGAGAGCACAGGCGCGCCGTGCGGTTCCGGCATATTGTTCCCCCCGCGTTCGTCCTGGGGCTGGTTGCCTGTGGCGCAGCTGCCGTCGTAAGCTCCAAGGCGTTGCACGCGCTCCTCGCCGTTGCCGGAGCATATGCGGCAGCGCTTGCCGTCGCAACAGCTGCAGGCGCACTAAAAAGGCGCAAACCAGCCCTTATCTTCACCCTCCCCATCGCGTTCGCAACAATACACCTCGCCTACGGGCTGGGGTTTCTGTGGGGGCTTATGAAGTTCGTCGTTGCCGGCGGCAGGAAGAGTGTTGTGGCGGCGGAGAAGCAGTAGCTTTGTACTATGCCGAAGGCGGTGGGGGCTTTTTCGGCGCCACCCACCGCCCTCCGAGAGCGCTACTTGGCTTCCACGTGGGGCGGTCGCCCGGTGGTCGGATCGGGTTTCTGCATCTCATCTGAGTGATCGGGCGGGGGCGGCGGAGGAACCGCAGAGGTCGCCTTGGGAGTTTGCGGCGGCGTCTTCGGCCTCACGGTGACCTGGACGGCTCTCTTCAGCGGGTCCTGCCTGATGGGGTCAGCGCCCAGAGCCTCAACCTGCTCGGGCGTGAGCGCCTTGAGCCACTCGGGATCACGCTCCTCGGGCGGAACCTGCTTGACCCACTCCAGGCGATATTCCTGCGGAATTTGCCATATGTCCTTCGTGTGATCGAGCCAGTTTTGCTTCTTCCTCTGTCGCGGCGGTGCCGGCGGGAATCGCTTGTCCTCGTCGCCTTTCCTTTTAGCTGCAACGAGCCAGTCGAAGGAAGCATTGCTGGTGCCGCCGTTGAGCTCGTAAACGTCGAAACCGGTCTTCCCCTTCTTCACATACACGCCGTTGCAGTTATCGTTGAGCTGGATAAACACCTTCATGGGGTGGTCTTCGTCTATCGTCACGCAGTCGAGGAATACCGGGTCGAGCTCGACGTGGCAGTGCCCGTTGACGAGTCTGGCGCTCCCCATGTCTATAAACCAGAACTCAGGGCTTTCCGGGCAGATAAGATTTCTCCTGCCGATTCGCGTTTCCATGATTGTCGCGACGCTGCCGCCGCCGTTTATCTTGTAATCCGTGCCGGAGTAGTGTAAGCCCACGTACGCGTAGTCGTTGGTGCTTGAGTTGCCGTCGAAGTATCCGCCGTAGGTATCGTCGGTTCCGTGGTCGTGCGCCACGTATGCGAACGCTGTTCCGCCGTCGAGGTAAGCGCCCACGGTGTCTCCGGAGCTTTCTTCGTATGCGATCTCCGCCCAGGCAGAACCACCAACGAATGCGCCGCCGTAGTCGTCGCCGCTTCCCGATGCGGAGCCATATACGCCGTAGTTCGTTCCGCTACCGCCGGATACAGCGCCGAAAACGCCGTAGTAGGTGTGGTCTCCGCTCGGTGTGACGTAACCGTGCACGCCCCTGTATCCGCCTTTGAAGTATCCGCCGTAGCCGTACCAGTCGGAGACTTGGCAGGTCCCGTAGACGCCGTAGTCATCTGCGGATGACCGAACCGCCTCGCCTCTTACGGCGTGACCGGTGTCGTTGTGTCCATAGACTCCATAGCTTGAGCCGCCGAGGTAGCCGTATCTGTTGTTGTCGAAGCCGTCGTAGTACGAGCCTATGACGCCGTAGCCAGCGTCGGATGCTCCCACAACGCCGTCGCCGTCTCCTGAGTGAAGCATGTGCGTGTTGTTGCTTCCGAGTCCCAGGATACCGTCACCTACGGAGTTTATGTTGACGCCGTAGACGCCGAAGGTTGAGCCCGAGTTGGACTGTCCGTACACGCCGTCGGTTTCGGTTCCGCCGTCGCCGAAGACCCCTGCGCCCGAGCTGCTGTCGCTTGTGCCGTAGACGCCGATGTTGCTCAGTCCCAGGGCGCCCCATCTGTCGTTATCGGAGCCGTTGTAGTGCGAGCCTATGACGCCGTACCCTGCGTCGCTGACGCCCACAACGCCGTCGCCACTTCCGGAGTGCAAAAGCACCCCCGCGCCGCTGCCAACGCCCGCTACTCCGTCGGTGGAGCTGTCGGCGGGCGTCATACCGTAGACGGCGTAGTCCTGCCAGCCGTAGCCGTAAACGCCTATGTCGTTGCCCCTGCCGTACACGCCCCAGCTTTCGGTCGAGGCATCAGCAGCCCAGCCGTAAACGGCGTAAACGTAAGTCCCGCCGGAGGCATAGCTGTTTATGCCGTAGTTTATGCCGTCGTTGCCGTAGCGGTAGCTGTAGAGGTCGATGCCGTAGATGTTGGCTGTGTTGCCCGAAGCCTGATAGGCGTTTATGTCCAAACCTCGAACGAAGCTGCTGCCTGTGCCCGTGTGGTCGGCGTAGATGTAAAGACCGTATTGATCCTGCGTCGTCGACGTGGAGGTGATAAAGCCGCCGTACGTAAAGCTTGTGTTCGAGCTTCCTGTGAAGTTGGCTTCGGCGTAGAGACCATAGCAGTGGCTGCCCGAGTTCGTTTGATAGAACCGGGCGGCGTAGCCACCGCTTGAACCCGTATTCATATCGACGAAGATGCCGTATATGTAGTCCTGAACGTCTGCCACGCGAAGGTTGTCGCCTATGCCACCGGTGGGGCGAAGGTAGTCGCCCATATCCTCCCAGTTGTCCCAGTTGCTGTTGTAGTGATGTCCGTCGACCATATCGGCGTTGAGGTTTGAGCAAAGCGTTGTTGAGCTCACACTTACGGGCGCCGTCCCTGTCGAGACTGTGGATACAAGCTGCCCCGTGGCGCGGATGCTCCCCGAAACATCGAGCTTGTATGCCGGCGACGTCGTTCCAATGCCGACGTTTGTTCCATCGTCGTAGACGACGGAGTTGCCAAGGGAGGTCGCCCCCGTCCAGCGGGCAAGATACCCTGTGCTGCCAGAACCAGATATCCCTCCCCCCGGCGTGATGGTCTGCCACGAGCTTCCGTCGTACCAACGTATCCCCGTGGAGGTGGGATACATCCCATAAACCGAGCCCGCATCGTACGACGGCGGAGTGGGGTCGCCGGAAACACCCGCAGCATCGTACCAGTATGCACCGCCAAACGTTATTATGCCGTTTCTGCCGGTGGAGCTGCCTATCTGCAAGTTGCCAGAGCCGGAGGAAGGCCTGAAGTTGATTTCACTTGAGGAAGCAAACGGTGCGCGGAAGCCCCAGCCGTTGCCGTTTATGTCGAATATGGCGTTGCCCTTCACCTTAAGAGCATCGCCTATGGAGGAAGGATTCAGGAAGTAGCTTGTGTTTTCGGCGTCGTAGAAGGCGGAAGCCCTCACATCGCCTGAGACATCGAGCTTATACGAAGGTGCGCTTGTGCCGACCCCCACATTCCCGTTGTTCTTGAGCACCAGAAGGTCGTGGACTGCAGCTCCGTCATACCACCTGAACCTAACATCGCCTGTGTCGGCACCGATGTGGG
>CBEVQY010000028.1:0-37548 GCA_965552135.1 uncultured bacterium
GACAGACAAGCTCCTCACCGACACCCTCGAGAACCGCGACAACGACACCGTCTGGGTTGGCGACAACGACAGGTTCTGGGCGGACGAGGTCCTCACAGACACCCTCACCAACAGGGACGGCGACACAATCTACGTCCAGGACAACCTGAGGGTGTACGAAAACGGCAAGGTGGACGGCAATCTACTTGTGGACGGCGTTGTTATGGTCGACACGGTGTTCGACCCTGTGGGCGACACCGTTTACGTTAACGACAGGCTCTGGGCGAACAACGTCATCACCGACACGATAGAGACCCGCGGCGACGTCGTCTACATCGACGACAACCTCAAGGTGTACAAGAACGCCACGGTGGACAGCAACCTGTTTGTGGGCGGTTACATCTCCACCGACACGCTGCTCAACGTTGCGGGCGAAACCCTGTATGTGGACGACAACATGCGCGTGTACGAAAGCATAATCACAAATGGAGACCTTGAGCTTGCAGGCGGCGCCGACGACACATTCAGAATCATAAACAACGACTGCACGCCGCCCGACACATTCTTCATCGACGTTGGATGCGATACGACCTGGATAAGAAGCAGCAACCCCATCCGCATTCAGCAAAACAGCCTGATAATCGACGTTCCGGGCAACGTCTACATGACGATGGACGCGACCGTGGACAGCGACCTTGTCGTCCATACCACAGCCACCGTCGACAGCGACCTTGCCGTTGGCGCCGACGTGTACGCCTCCGACACGGTCAAGTCTGACAACGACATCGTTGCCGGCGATAACGTCTTCGCCACCGACTCCGTCGTTGCGGGAAACGACGTCGTCGCGACGGAAGACATCTACGCCGGCGATACGATGAAAGCAGTCTACGGCGTCTTCGAAAGCACCGCCTTTGTGGGTCAGTCGCTTCGTCTTGCGCCGTGGCCAACCCCGCCCGACCCAACATTCCCCGCCACCGAGCGCGCACTGTGGGTCGACCAAACACGAAACAACACCCTCATGTACTGGAACGGCAGCCAGAACAGACCCGTCGGACAACACTACTTCAAAAACGTCATCGTTGTCGCCAAGGACGTGGAAACTTACGTCTCGTATGGCTACGACTCGATCTACTCCGACATAGACACGGCGCTTGCCCACGCCTGGGCGCTCGGAGGAAACTGCCTCATCAAGGTAATGCCCGGCACATACTCGATCGGTGGGAACGACTCCATCCCCCCAAGCTGCGCCCTGATAGGCTACGGCGCATACTCGGTTAGAATAAACCTCGGCGGCAACACACTGAGGATGAAGGCGAACAGCGAGGTGGCGGGAATCACGTTCACCGGCGGGATCGTCCAGGCTGTTCCGGGTCCTGCCAAGATCAGCAACTGCGATTTCGACGGCGCCACGGTTACGTACAACACGGTCTCCGGCGGCGGCGTCCAGATAACGAACTGTAACTTCGCAAACACAAACTACGGCATATATTCAATGGGCGGCAGCGGCAACCTTATCCGAAACAACACCTTCCACAACTGCCGCTGGGGGATTGCGTTTACGGGCGCCTCTGCAAACGAAGTGGAGATAATCGACAACCACTTCGACGCCTGCGACTCGAGCATATACCTGATGACGGGTCACTTCACCGCCGACGGCAACACGATACGAAACGGCGGCGGAATCATCGTCGTCAATCCCTCTGGGATGATCATAATAAGCGGGAACCGCTTGGTGAACATCAACGGCACGGCGATCTACCTGCGCCTCAACGGAAGGGTCGCCCACGTGCTGAACAACACGATAATAAACACCACGGGCGACAACAGCATAGCCTCTGGCACCACGCCCGCCGACGCCACCGACGGCGACGGAATTTACGTGGACAACGCCGGCTTGGGCAGCGACATAAGCGGCAACAGGATAACAGGGACCGGCAGAGGCAACGGCGACGGCACCGACGCAGCCGCCGACGGCATCGAGTTCAAAAACTGCACCGAATACATCCACTGCAACTACAACGTGATAGACTACACCGACGGGGACGACATGAGGGCGCTTTCGACCCTGCAGGACTACGGCGCTCCCTATCATCAGGGCTCCAACGGGCGCGATGTCATCCTCGCCCACGGCAACGTCGCCCAGTGCGACGAGGTCGACTATCACGATGGCGATGGTTCCCGAGGCGAGCCTGAGGACGACGACGCCTTCATAGGTCCGCTGAATGTTGCAGGACCCGAGGCAGGAGCTAACCGCGCGGGAAGATACATACAGCAGCAATACTGTACAGGCTCGGCGTGGGAGAGCAGCTGGATCGATTACGACGACTGATGCACTGCCCCAGGCAAGGAGGGAGGTTTACGATGAGAGCACAGGTTTTGCCTTTGGTTCTGCTTGGGGCGATGGCGACCGCGTTCTGCCAGGTTCCGCCCGGAGCTCCCACCGACGGCGCGGGGCACTACATCACCTGGGACGCCTTCACAAGCAGCGGCACCGACTTCCTCGCGTCGGTGTGGCGTGGCGACTCGGTGGTCGCGAGGGTCGCCCACTCCATAGACGGCGGAAGCACAACGCCCTCGTTCGGCACCTCCGCCACCGAAACACTCGCCGTCGTCAGGCACGGATACAGATTCATCGACTTCGACGTAAGAAAACCCTACTCATACATCGACAGCCTCGATACGATATCGTATGCGCCGCAGTGGCTTGTCTCCTGGGGCGGCATGGACACCACCTACGAGGACGGCGAGGGATGGGGTCTTAGGGGGTTCACCGTCGAGTACGCAGTTGGCTCACCCGAAAGCACCTGGTTCACGTGGTTTTCGAACGTGAACTTCACCGAGGCGATGTTCGGTCCATCGTCGCCTGTGGTCGTGCAGGACAGCACAAAGTACTACTTCCGCGTCCGCGCCGAAGACCTGAACACAAACGCCGAGGACGAGCACTACTACGACCAGTGGGTCCTCTACATCGCCCCAAGCCTCAGGTTCAGCGTTCAGAACCTCGAGGGCGGCAAAGACTGGACCGTTCGCGATACCCTCGCCATCGGAGAGGATTCCCTCGCCTCCCCAACGGCACAGGACGTGTTCATAGTCAAAAACCTAAGCATCCTCGACTCCATCGACATGGCGTTGCGGAGCTATTCTGTCGCGCTTCCCATGCGGCTTGGCTGGGAGCTTGCCGACTACCCCGACACAAACAAGTTCGCACTGCGGGCGATCTTCAACGACGACCCAACGCCGCCTTCGCCAAGCGACTTCGCGGCAACAACAAACATCGTCAGAGACACCTTCATCGTCGCCAACGACTCTATCTTCGGACCGGGCGGATACCACATAAAGCCCGTCTGGGCCGACTCCCTCTCGCGAACCGATAACCTCTGGCTCCAGTTCCAGCTGCCAACGTGGAGCTACACCTACGGAGAAACCACCGACGTCCAGCTCATCCTGCAGCTTAAGGCGATCCCCGTGACGCCGTAGCTGGGATGTCCCAAAGCCTGCAAGCTTAGGCGGGGGCTTTTTCGGAAAGCTTGAGCCCCCGCCTTTTGTTTTGCAGAAAAGCTTTTTAAATACTTGACAGCTCAAAGGACCGAACTTATTTTTCTCAAAGTTTTGATGGACGAGGGAAAGAGTTAAAGAAGGAGGAGACTTATGCGGAAGTGGAGCGCTGTAGTGGTGTTTTTTGCGTTCTTTGGGCTTTCGCTTGGGCAGCTTGTGGACACGCTGCTTTACCTTGAGGACTTCGACAGCTGGATCCCGAGCGGCTGGGACGTGTGGAACCTCGACGGCGTGCCCGGATCAAACTACTGGTATCAGCACAGCGTTGGAGGTGAAAATGTTGCGGCAATAGACTTTTCGGCAACGTACTACTCCGACGACTGGCTCGTCACGCCAACCATAGACGCCTCCTCGCCCGCCGACTCGGTGATACTCTACTTCTGGGAGGACTTCGCCCACTTTGGCGGCGAGCTTGGCTCAAGCTACGTCCTCATCTCGCCGGATGACGGCACAACCTGGCCCGATACGGTGAAGATCTACACGAACTGGACAAGCTCCGGAAGCGAGACCGGCAACCGCGCGCTCCACATAGAGAGCGCAACGCTTACGTCGACGACAAAGATAGCATTCGTCTACAAGCACATGAACGGGCTTTACTGGTACGTCGACAAGGTTGAGGTCATCTCGTACGCCTCCGAGCCCTATCCGCCTGTGTTCACACATTCGCCGTACTATCGTCCCGCAATGCCCCACACATACACCGCCTTCCCCGAGACCGTCGACATAAACGACCTTACGGGCGTCTCCTCAGCCGACATCTGCTACGACGTCGACTCGAGCGGAAGCTACACCTGCATCCCCATGACTTACATCGGCACCGACCCGGACGGCAGAGGTCTTTGGGTTGGCAACATCCCCGCGCAGCCCGCCTGGAGCAAGATTCAATACTACTTCAGGGCGACCGACTCCTTCTCCCCGCCGAGCACCGGGTACTCGGATACGTTTGAGCTTGTCGTTCAGGGCGACTACTACGCCTTCGACGACGTGGACGTTGACCCCGAAGCGCCCGATACCGAATGGATAGACGTGTCTGCTCTGCCCGGCGCCTACAGGATCGACGACCCGTGGACCGCCACAAGCGACGATTCGCTTGTGCCCCTGCCCTTCACCTTCAAGTTCTACGGCATCGACTACAACGCCGTCTACGTCCACATGGCGGGCTTCCTGCGCTTCGGCGACCTCGGGACGTCCTTCGACCCCTCCAACAACCAGAACTTCCCCGACGCGGACCCAACAGGTCCTAACGGCGTCATCGCCGGGATGTGGGATGAGTTTATGGCGACGGCGTCGGTTGGGGGTGATGTTTGGGTTTACGACGGCGGCGATACGTTCATCGTTATGTACGAGAACATGGGCTGGATACCGCCCGGCGGAGGCGCCTTCTGGAACGCGCTTTCGATGGAGATCCTGCTTTTAAACCCCGCAATCTGCTCCGAGCCCGGCGGAAACGGCGAGATAATCGTCAAATACCGCACGATAAGCACCGACAGCATAATGGACTACTCCACCGTTGGCGTCGAGAACGAGACGGGCGAGCTTGGGATGACATATCTTTTCGATGGCATCTACGACCCCAACGCGGCAGGCATTGTTGAGGGTCGTGCGATAAAGTTTACGACAACGCCTCCGCTCTACGCTGGCGTTGGCGGAGTTATAATCGGCTGGGCAGACCTCACGGATACCCCGCCCGTCGGCGACCCTGGGATTCGCCTTGAGCTTATACCCGCCGGACTCACCACCACAGCTGGAGCGGGCGGAAGGTTCGTCTTTACGGGCGTTGCCCCGGGAACTTATATAGTCAAGGGTGAGTTTGTGGGCTATAACTACGATGCCACAGCGCTGCTTGAAGTTTTCGAGGGCGAAACGACCTACGCCGATACGCTCTACCTGACACCGCTCAGCTACTACGTCGAGGACTTTGAGGACGGCAGCGAGCCCGGAAGCGCACCCTACGGCGGATGGGAGTGGGGTGAATACAGCGTTTCGTCCTACGCGGGACTTGGAACGCCTCCTGCAGCCGCCCACTCGGGAACCCGTATGTGGGGCACAATCCTCCACGACGATTACGTAAACGACGCCGACTGGTGGCTCATCCTGCCCACAGGACCCACCGTGGTGACCTTCTGGCACTACTACGACGCCGAAAGCTACGGCGCCGGCTGGAGCTTTGATGGCGGACAAGTCCTCTACTCCGAGGACAACGGACTCAGCTGGACCGTTGCGCACCCCATCGATGGATACGACGACTTTGTCGATGCTCTCTCCGACAGCGGCTTCACCGATAACTCCGGCGGCTGGGTTCAGGACAGCGTTGACCTTCGTGGGACCGCAGCCACACACATCGCCTTCAGGTTCGCAAGCGACTTTTCAGCCCACGACTACGCCGGCTGGTACGTGGACGACGTTCTCACAGCCCTGAGGGAGGACAAGTACGGCGAGGTTGACGGCTACGTTTACGACGCCGCCACGTACGAGCCGATAGCGGGGGCACTCGTCTTCGCCGACGGCGACAGCGACGTGACCGACGCATACGGACACTTCCACCTCGACAACGTCGTCGTTGGGGAGCAAACGATTTACGCCACAGCGCCCGGATACATCCCCAACAGCAGGGGCATTCTCGTTGGTCGCGGTTCGGTGACGCGAACGAACATCCCGCTTACGCCGGTAAGCATCGACCCGGAAGGCGGTCTTGCCTGGGACCTCACAGCCGGCGCAGACGACAGCGTCGCAGTGACCATCTGCAACCCCTCCGACGACACAATCTACATCTGGGCGGAGCTTATAGGCAGCGGTGGTGGTCTTATGAGGGCGCTCGGCGCGGCTGGAGGACACACCGACATAAGCCGCCTGCCGCACGCGCTGCCCTTCACGCCCGAGAACTTCGAGCTTGCGATGGAGAAGGCTTCGCTTGTTGAGCCTCCGCGCTCCAAGCCCGCACCCTCGGCACCAACGACGCGCGAAGCCGGCTACGAGCTTTTCGCTCGAACCGCAGCATGCGGCGCCAAAGCGGGCGAGCTTGCGATAGTCGACAGCATAAACGTCATCCCGCTCCCGACCATAGCGGCGCCGTGGACGGTTGGGTGCAGAGGGCTTGCAGCGCCGTACGACTACTGGATCACGTCGATGGACTTCGGCACGTGGGAGAGCTTTAACGTCGAGTTCGACCTCGCCAAAAACCCGACGGGAACGATTTACAGCACATACCCGTTCACGAACTTCTACTACACTCCCGGCGATGTTGCCTACGATGGGCGCTGGTTCTGGCAGTCCGTCCCCGGCAAGCACGGGCTTTACGCATGGGACCCCAACACCGGCGAGCTTGTGGACTCGCTTATGGCGTTTACGGGCTGTGGCTGGGATACGACCATCGTCTGGGGCGTTGGGTACGACCCCGTCGACGACGTCTTCTACCTGGGCGACACCCTCGGCGTCCTGTGGGAGGTCGCGGGCACAAGCTGGCCCACACCCGGAGAAGCTCTCGCCGCCTGGCTCGTCAACCCGCCAACGTTTCTCGGACCGGATATAATCTTCGGCGTGGCGTTTGATCCGGCGCGCAGAACCGTTTGGGTGACATCGTACTGGTACGAAACGATAACCGAGTGGAACCCCAACCTCATTGCGGGCTGGCTATTCCAGACGAACCAGATAGACGCCTCAGGCTTCAACCTCTACGGTATGGAGGTTGGCGCCGACAGGAAGCTTTGGGTGGCTGTTGAGGACTACATCGCGCTCTACTATCAGGTTTACGGCTATGGTCTTCCCAGCGGGTACTACCCGGCTGGGATGAGCACGTCGCCTGTGTCGCTTACGCTCGGTCCGGGCGAGTGCGGCGACATAGTCATCCGCACAAGCGAGGTCACACCGCCGGGGCAGTACAGCCTCACCCTCGGCATCCAGGTCGGCAACGAGGAGGGGATCTGGACCGACTGGCTGAGGTACCCTGTGGTCATAAACGTTTCGCCTGCGCTGCACCGCGGCTGGAACCTCGTGTCGTTCCCCGTCGCCGCAACGCCAAACAACGTCTACACACAGCTCTCTGACGACATAGTCCCCTTCGAGAACGACGCGACAAGCTCCGAGATCTACGCCTGGGATCCCGAGCACGGGATGTTCGTTGTGCCCGAGCAGTTCGAGCGAGGACGTGGTTACTACCTGTGGTCGTGGTACGACAACACCCACATCGACGTTGCCGGCACGCCGTACTACGACGCCTTCACACTGACGCTTCCGTACTACGCCTCTGCGGCGCTTCCGGGATGGAACCTCGTGGGCAACCCCGTCAACACCGAGGTCGACTGGGACGCAATAGTCTCAAGCCCGAGCTTCTACGGCATCTACCCCACGTACTACACGCTGACGCCCACGGGTTGGGCATCGTATAGCCCGGGCTTCCCCGCCGGCGCCACGAGGTACATCGACCCGTACGTTGGTTTCTTCGTGCTTGTGCAGCCGGGCGAGACGGGCGTTTTGCCGTTCGGCGACGACGTCATGGTAAGACCGCTCACCAAGCTCGCCGCTGCAACCACGTCGCTGCCGGGCTTCACCCTGCGGCTTTCGGTGCAGGCGGGCGACGCTTTTGACCGCTGGAACTACATCGGCACCAGGTACGGCGCCAGCGACGACTTCGACGCCTACTTCGACGCGGCGCTCCCGCCCGAGGTGCCAGGACTCAACGACATCGCAACCCTCATATGCGGTGACTACCAGCTGCTGCGCGACATCAAAGCCCCGCTTGACGACGGCGACGCAAAGAGTTGGAACCTGCACATAGAGGGCATCGCCGGCGGGACAGAGGTCGTGATAAGCTGGCCGCTGGACCACACGCCGGACCTCACCGACGCCTCGCAGGGGATAAACCAGATCTACGGCGGCTATCAGCTCGACCTCTACGACCCCGCAACGGGCGAGCACATCGACATGAGGAGCACAAACGTCTACTCGTTCGTCTACGACGGTCCCAGGACACTCGTGATCACGGTCTCCGCCGGCGCCCTGGGCGCAAGCGATCAGAGCAAGCTCCCCAAGATGTTCGCGCTGCACAGAAACGTGCCCAACCCGTTCAACGCAAAAACCGAGATCTCCTTCGACGTCCCCGCCGAGGCGTTCGTGACGGTCGATGTGCTCGACGTCTCCGGACACACGGTAAAGACGCTCGCGAAGGGGACGTTCGCCGCCGGCAGGCACACCGTCGTCTGGGACGGCACCGACGAGGCTGGTCTGCCCGTTGGCTCCGGCGTATACTTCTGCCGCATGCGCGCAGGGGACAAGGTCGAGGTGGTGCGCATGACGCTGGTCAAGTGACGCGCAGCAGCACACCGGCGAACGCAAAAGCCCCCGCTCCCAAAAGGCGGGGGCTTTTTCCCTGAAGGGTGAGAGCTTTTTCACGAAAGCGGGGCTTTTTGCGGCTTTGACCCAACGCCCTCACGCCGCCCAAAATAAAGTTGCCTTGCCGCCGAAGCTTTGGTAATTATTTATGCTACGCAGGGAGGGGTTTGGATGGCTGTGCTTTTGGTTAACGACGACGGGATATACGCCCCCGGTCTTGCAGCCCTTGCGAACAGGCTTCGCGAGAGGTACGAGGTCGTCATAGTAGCGCCCGACCGCGAGCAAAGCGCCGTTGGACACGCAATCACCCTCGCCGACCCACTGAGGATATACGAGGTAAAGCAGGACGGGAACTTCTTCGGTTACGCCGTAAGCGGCACCCCCGCCGACTGCGTCAAGCTTGCGGTCAGGGTGATCCTCAAGCGCCCACCCGACCTTTTGATCTCTGGGATAAACCAGGGTGCGAACGTGGGCGCATCGCTTATCTACTCGGGCACGGTGTCGGCAGCGACCGAGGGAACGATGCTCCTTATACCGTCCATCGCCGTCTCCCTCGACACCCATCGCTCCGACGCAGACTTCTCTGCCGCCGCAGAGGTCACCGAAAGGCTCGCAAGGCTGGTGATGAAATACGGTCTGCCGGGAGGGGTTTTTCTGAACGTGAACGTTCCCGCGCTGCCGCTGGAGAAGATAAAGGGGGTTAAAATAACGCGCCAGGCGACGACCTACTTCGACGACTTCTTCGAACGCCGCATCGACCCCCAGGGCAGAACATACTACTGGATGAGCGGCACGATGGTCGAGGTCGACCGAAGCGAAGACTCCGACCTTATGGCGCTGCGCCAGGGATTCGTCTCCATCACGCCCGTAAGGTACGACCTCACCGCAAAGGAGGCGTTCCCGGTACTGGAGGAGTGGTTCTCAGATGGCAAGTTGCCGTAGGAGGAGGGTATTGGTTACAGGCGGCAGCGGAATGCTCGGCAGCGACGTTCTGCCGCTGCTTGAAGAGGAGTTCGACGTCCTCGCCCCAAGCCACGAAAAGCTCGACGTCACCGACGCTAAAGCCGTTGAGGAGGCGGTCCAGTCGGGATTCGACATCGTTTTGCACATGGCCGCGCTGACCGACCTCGACTGGTGCGAGGACCACCCCGAGGAAGCCATGCGGGTCAACACCGGTGGCACACAAAACGTTGCGAAAGCCTGCGCAAAAGCGGGCTGCAAAATGATCTACATATCCACAAGCGGCGTTTTCTCGGGCAGGCTCGGTCGACCCTACACCGAGGACGACACCCCAAAGCCCGCCAACGTCTACGGTCGAAGCAAATACGAGGGAGAGCTTGCGGTCGAGCGCTTCGTTGCGCCCGAGAGGCGACTTATCCTGCGGGTGGGATGGCTCTTCGGCGGCGGCAGAAAGGACAAAAAGTTCGTCGCAAAGATGTTCAAACTCATGCGCTCAACACCCAAGGTTATGGCGGTGGACGATATATGGGGCTCGCCGAACTATTCGGTCGACATAGGCAGACTTTTGGTCGAGCTTATCGATGCACAAGCCTTCGGTCTCTTCCACGTAGCCAACTCGGGTGAGCCTGCGAGCAGATACGACGTGGCGCTCGCCATCCGCGACGCCGCAGGGTTCGACGTCGAGGTCGAGGCTGTGCCGGCAAGCCGATTCCCAACACGGGCGCCGCGACCACCCATGGAAGCCATAACGTCGCTGCGCCTCGACGGGGTCGTCAAAAGCGGCATGCGGCACTGGCGCAACGCGCTCGAAGAATACGTGGCAAGACTCAAAAAACTTTTCTGAGACGATGCACTTCGCCGTCCTCGGCATAAGGGGAATCCCCGCAAGCTACGGAGGCTTTGAGGTCACAGCCGAAAACGTCGTCACGCGGCTTGCAAAGCGCGGTCACAAAATCACAGTATACTGCCGAGGAAGCGGAAAGGGAAAGCCGAAAAGCTACAAAGGCGTAGAGCTTGTCTACCTCCCATCCCTCGAGCTTCCCCACATGTCCACACCGAGCCACACAACCATAGCAGCGCTTCACGCCATATTCAAACCGTACGATGCCGTGTTCGCATTCAACGTGGGAAACGCGCTGCAGGTGATGCTCCTTAGGCTCTTTGGCAAAAGATCAGTCCTTTTCGTCGACGGCTTGGACTGGAAGCGGGAGAAATACGGCAAGTTCGGCAGGTGGTTTTTGCGCCGAAGCGAAGCCGTTGCCGTAAGGGTGGCGAAACACATCGTCGTCGACGCCATCCCCGCAAAGGAGCACTACCTCAAAACCTACGGAGTCGAGGTGCACTACATCCCCTCCGGCTCAGAGATCGTCGACTCCGTCGAGCCCACGGGGATACTCGAGAAGCTCGGGCTTGAGCCCAAAAGGTACGTCGCCGTCATAGGCAGACTCACCCCCGAAAAACGCCAAGATATGATAGCCAGGGCGTTCAAGCGCGTTAAAACCGACATGAAGCTTGTGATAGTTGGCGGCAATCCCTACAACCCGGACTACGTTGAGCGCGTTCGCAAAGCCGCCGAAGGCGACGAAAGGATAATCGTCCCTGGACCGATCTACGGCAAGGAGGTCGACGAGCTCTACTTCAACGCCGCAGTTTTCGTCAACGCGTCGCAGATCGAGGGGACGTCTCTTTCGATACTCCAGGCTATGGGCAACGGATGCGCCCTTTTGGTGAGCGACATCCCCGAAAACGTCTCCGCGGTCCACGGAGCCGCACTCGTGTTCAAAGCCGACTCCTTCGACGACTTCGTCGAGAAGTTCCAGCGGATAGTCGACGACGAGGCGCTTCGACGAAAACTTGCCGAAAAGGCAAAGGACGTCGTCAAACGCCACTACTCCTGGGACGCCGCAACCGACAAGTTCGAAAAACTCCTCATCGACGCCGCAGAGGGATAAAAAAACTGCCTTTAGCCTTGCCAAAAACAAAAGTTTTAAGTATTGTTAATTTGTTCCCCGGAGGGCGGTGGGTTGATGGCAAAGAAACGAATGACCCTTCGCGAACGCCTCGAGGAGGAGAGAAGGAAGCTTGAGGAGGCGCAGCGGGGGCAAAAGTTCAAACAAAGGCTCGTCAAGGTCAGAATAATAACCAGACCATTCTCCCTCCTGCACGGGATGAACATATTTTACTGCGGCTACTGCGGCAAGCGGGTTTGGCTTTTTTCGGCAAGACCCTTCCGCCCGGACGAACGCATACCGCCTCTCTACTACACCTGCGAGGAAAGATGCCAGAGGGCATCGTTCCACAGAGCAAGCTTCATCGACAAGCTCGTTATGCAGCTCATACAGCGGAGGATCAGGGAAAGCTTCCCCGAGCCGTCTTCGGGCGAAGGGTACGAGGAGCTTCTGGAGAAGTTTTCGGAGATAGACCGCCTCAAATCGGAGCGGCTTGAGCTTTTGAACAAGCTCCACTACGCAAGCTACAAGCGCGGACAGGTCCTCGAGCAGATATCGTCGCTCGACGAAAAGGTAAAGGAAATCGAAAGCCAGATAGAAAAGTACTTCGGGAGTGGCTTCAACGAAAACCCCCTCCTCTATCCCCTCTTCACAACTCCGCCCGACAACCTAAACGAGCTTGACCTTGCATACCGCCGGAAGCTTGTTCAGCTGCTTGTTCGGCGCATAAGGTTTTTCAACGAGTTCCTCATAGTTCGCATGAACCCCCTCACGGACGAGGACAGGGCGAAAAGCGACGAGATGGGCAGGATCTTCCACATCAACCTGCGCCTGACCGACCGCGAGCGCCGCATACGCCTGCCCGACACCGTCCCAAGCCCATCGGACGCCGACGAAGCCTCAGCGGAAGCCGAGGGCGACGAAGGGAGCTAACGCCCGCGGGAATGCCCGCCCTCAAGCCAAATCCCAGGCGATGCCAGCACCAAAGCTGCAGCACCACGAAAAAGCCCCGGCGCATTTCGCACCGGGGCCGGGGCGGAAAGGCTTCGACCCCCATCACCTCACCAGAAGCAGCCGCAGGAGCGACTCCCTGCCGCCTGCGCGCAGCCTCGCGAAATACACGCCCGAGGAAAGCCCCCTGGCATCCCAGACCGCAACGTAGCGACCAGCGGGAACAAAACCACTAAGAAGTCGATCCACCGTGCGACCGCTTATGTCCACGATGTCAAGCTCAACAGAACCGCCGCTGGGAACGAAGAACTCCACAGAGGTCGCCTCGTTGAACGGGTTGGGTCGAGCGCCAACGATCACCGCCTCCTTCGGCACCTTGCCGCCCTCGACGATGCCCGCAGTGTAGTGCTGCAGGTAGATGTCGTGCGGCAGGCTGTCGCTTGCGTCGACGTTGTACCACTCGCCCTGGCAGACGTAGAACGCCCTTTCCGCCTCAAGCCGATACACCCCCGCAGGAACACCCTCGATCTCGTATCCTCCGTCGGTGTCGGAGAGTCCGCAGTAGAGCGGCTCGCCGCTTGCAACATCGCACAGACAGACCATAACGCCCCTGAACGGCTCCACGTCGAACGCCGTGGGAACTTCGCGGTACACCGTGCCGAACACGGTGTAGGCGCCTGTGTCGGGCAGGGTTGAGCCGAGGACGAAGTTCACACCGGTCACGTCGCCTTCGACGGCGAAGGTATCGGCGCTATCCCAGTGCCAGCCAGCTCCAACAAACGCCGGCGCAAAGCCGCGCGCATAAGCCATAAGGTAGTAGCTGCCGCCCGACTTGGCGGGAAGCTCGAAGTGACCCATCTCGTCGCTTATGCCAAACGAGACGCTGAGCTCCTCGTCGTCATCGTCGTCGGCGGTAGCTATCGCAACAACGAACGCGCCCCTTATCGTCGAGCCGCTTTCGTCCTCAACGCCGCCGCTTATACGGTAGAAGCTGTGCATAATGGGGGCGACGTCGAAGTTCACCCACACCGTATCGGTGACGGAGGCATCGAGCACAACGGGGTCGGCGTCGAACGGGTAGAAGTGACCGTCCCAGAAGACGGGCGGGTAGGTGAACGTGGAGTCGAAGAGCGCGAAGAACCAAACGCCCTCGGTGAGGTTGAAGCAGAAGAATCCGTCGGCATCGGTTGTGGTGCGCACCACAAACGGCGCGCCCAGGAAGTGCAGCCCGATGATGTGCACGCCCTCCACAGGCTCGTCCGCAACGGTGTCTGTGACAAACCCTGCGACCACGTACGTTGCGGGGGATATGACCCAGAAGGAGCAGCATGTAAGCGCGGCGTTTGGCTCGCAGTAGTCGGGAGCATCGTTTGCAGCGCCACAAACCTCAACCTCGCCCTCAAGGTCAAGACCTGCCTCAACGGGGTCTATCGAGAAGACGCCGTGCTCAGGGTCCCACGACACGCCGGGCGAATCGACGGTGAACACCGCCGAGGAGATCGTAACCACCACCGACGCCTCGTCGACGCCGGCACCGTCATCGACGAAGTGGATGGTGATGAGGTCGGGCGGTGCATCGAGGGTGTCGCCGCAGTGGGCTATTGTGATCTCAGGCGCAGTCGTGTCGACGCCAAAGTGACCCCAAGCCGTCCCGATGTGGTACCAGTGCCAGCCCTCATCAAACGGCTCAGAGGGCACAAACACCATCGTGTCGCCCAGAAGCTCGACCTCAGGGCTTGTGAGGCTGTAGGTCTCGCCGTCGACCGTGAAGGTGAATTCGCCAGCCGGCACGCCGTCGACGAAGAGGGCAACTATGTGCTGGTCGACGCAGCTTGTCCACGCGCTGTCCTCGGGCTCGAGCACCTCAACCTCAACCAGCGTGTCGGGCACGATCACCGTAAACGACCAGCACGTATCGACCAGGTTCCCCGCAAAGTCGGCGCCCCACAGACGCACCTCGTACTCCCCTCCGGGCAGCCAGTCGGCATACCAGTAGACGCCCCATCCGTAGCAGTCGAGCGGCGCGAAGCCAAGCTCATCGGTCACATCCTCGCCGTTTACCGTCATGCGGATTGTGGAGCTGTCGACGCCCGTTGCGAACTCCGCGCCGGGGCAGAGGTCGCAAAGCGCCGCGCCAACCGAAACCGGCGGAACTACCTCGCTGCCTGGCGCAGGAACGACATCGTACACGCACGGAGGCCAAACGTCGACCGTCTCCGGCGCGCAGTAGGTGCTGAAGTGCACACCGTCGTCGGAGACGTTGCCGGCGTAATCACCCGCAACAACGTGGACGTAAACGTCGGCGCAGGCGGGAAGACCGTCCAAAGGAACAAGCATCACGGCGTATCCGGCGCAGTAAATCGGCTCGAGATACATCTCAAACGATATCTCCACCGTATCATCGTCGGATGTTACGGCGAACATGTGGGCTTCGATCGAGGCTGTATCGACGCCCGTGGCGAAGCCTGAACCCTCGCACAGGTCGCATATGCTCAGCGTGACGTTCGCCTCAAGCGGCACGTTCTCCTCGCCATCGGCGGGGTGCCAGTCGGAGAAGCAAGGAGGCCAAACGTCTGTCGTCTCGGCAGGAGGGCACGTGTGCCAGGTGAAGCAAGCCGAAGGATCAAGCCAATTCCCGGCGTGATCTGCGGCGGCAACGCAAAGCGTCACGTCCTCGCCCTCGGGCAGACCACCGTAAATCCAGCTTATTCTGTAGCCGCTCCCAAGCGGCACAAGCGCACAATCGGCTGTCACATCGAGCGGCGGATTGTCGTCCACGACGACCGTCACCGTCACCGTCGACTCATCAACGCCCGTGACAACCGGACACTCCTCGTAGTCGAACGGGTCGTATACGTCGACCACAAGCACGCCGGTGTCGGCAGGGATGCACTCAGCGGTGTCGGGCAGCTCCAACTCAGCCACAGGCGGACAGACATCGACCGTCTCCACAGGACAGCACGTATGCCAGTCGTAGCATGCCTCCATATCGTTTCCGGCGTGGTCGGCGGCAGAAACGCACAGAAGCACCCTCTCGCACTCGGGGAGCAGCATGCCAGCGTGGTGCCACTCAACGCCAACGCCGCCCTCGCTCACAACGACCTCGCACTGACCGGTTATATCGAACGCCGAATCGTAGCCAAACGTCACAGTGACGACCATGGTTGATGTATCTACGCCGCTTGCGAAACCACACTCTCCGCCCTCAGGATCGACCAGCACGAAGCCCAAAGCCGACTCCACGGGCAGGCACGTATCGACCTCAGGGAACCACGAGGTGACCACAGGCGGGCAGTAGTCTGCAGTTTCGGGGAGCTCGGCGGTGAAGAAGGTCACGCAGCTTTCGCTTTCGTTGCCCGCGCTGTCTGCAACATGCGCGCAAAGCCAGTAGCACCCTCCGGGCTCAAGCCCAAGCAGCTCAAACGACCCCCAGGCGGCGCCGTAATCCCAGCTCAGGTAGAAGTCGTATCCGTCGACCTCCACGGCTTCGCCGCCACAGGGTGCGACGTATATGTGCACCGAGCCGTCCGCAAGACCGCTTGGCGGGCACCCAAACTCGCTGAAGCCCACCCAGAACATCGTATCGCCATGTGAAAGGGCGTGCCAGCTGCCCTCGTAGAAAACGAGGGTATCGCCCTCAAGCGGCGTCGCCCACTCAACCACAGGCGGACAGGTATCGACGGGCACGTGCCCCGTATCGCAGACGACAAACGTTATGCAGTCAAAGAAGTCGTTGCCCGCGTTGTCGGCTCCCGAAACGCAAAGCGTTGCACCCGTCCCCAGCTCGAGGTAGTAGTAGGCGTCGTCGAGGACGAAGTCGGTTACGCACTCCCACACAGGTTCGTACAAAAGCCCGGCGCCAACCGTGAGCACGAAGGTGTGCCCGGCGTTGAACAGCTCGACCTCCACGCTCGACACATCAACCCCGCTGCAGATTGGGCACTCAACGCTATCGACGGGGTCCACAACCCTGAACCATATAGGTCCAAACGGCGCGCACAGCGTGTCGCCCTCGCTGGGATGCCAGTCGAGCACGTAGGGCGCACAGGCGTCGAGGGTTTCGGCGGGACAGGTGTGGTACGTGTGGCAGTCCTCGCCCACGTTCCCCGCGTAGTCCCGAACGGTGACGCACACCGTAACGTCGACATCGGGCGGCAAAGACCACCCCACGGGATACCACTCAAGCACCAGGCCGTAGCCTCCCCACGAAGACGCCTCACACTCGCCCGTCACATCGAGCGTATCGCTGCCGACCGCGAGCGTCACCGCGAAATTGAGGGTGTCGACGCCCGTAGCAACGGGACACTCGAACGAGTCGCACGGATCAACTATATACACCGCCCATCCGCCGCCCGGCGGTATACAACCCTCAGGCAGCCACTCAACAACCGCAGGCGGACACACATCCTCCTCCACGCCGCCGCAGACGTACCAGGTGTTGCAGTCCTCAAGCACGTTGCCCGCACCATCGGCAGCGCGAACGCACATCATAACATCGGCTCCCTCCGGAAGCGGCGACGCACTGTCGGGCGTCCAAACCACGTACAAACAACCGTAGCCCGCAGAATCAAAGTAACAATCGTCCGTAACGTCCACAGGCTCGCCGCCTCCCACCGAAATCGATACGCTCACAGAACCCGGAACCACACCCGAAAGTGGACAGGCATCGTCGTCGCAGATCAAAACGCCAAGGGTCGCATCGGGCATTATGCAGCTGTCCGACGGCGGGAACCAGTGATCCACAAAAGGCGCACACGTGTCCTCAGGCGGCGGAGAACACACATAGAAATCAACGTCGTCCCAAAGAACGTGACCTGCGCCGTCGTACGCGTGCACCAGAAGATTCACCGACACACCGTAAGGTATGCTGTAGTAGCTCGTGTCCAGAACGAACAGTGCGCTGCAGGAATCGCCGTCGCGGAAAAGACCCGCTCCCTCCGTAAGGATATACACGCCTCCCGGCACGCTGAGCTCAGCCTCAACGTAGATAATCCCCGAACAGATGCAGCCATCCCCGTGCGGGTCAACGACGTGGAACCAGATGGACCCATCGGGCGGACAAAGCGTCTCGCCCTCCGCCGGATGCCACTCCGAAACATACGGCGGACAGGTGTCCTCCTCCACGCCGCCGCAGACGTACCAGGTGTTGCAGTCCTCAAGCACGTTGCCCGCACCATCGGCAGCGCGAACGCACATCATAACATCGGCTCCCTCCGGAAGCGGCGACGCACTGTCGGGCGTCCAAACCACGTACAAACAACCGTAGCCCGCAGAATCAAAGTAACAATCGTCCGTAACGTCCACAGGCTCGCCGCCTCCCACCGAAATCGATACGCTCACAGAACCCGGAACCACACCCGAAAGTGGACAGGCATCGTCGTCGCAGATCAAAACGCCAAGGGTCGCATCGGGCATTATGCAGCTGTCCGACGGCGGGAACCAGTGATCCACAAAAGGCGCACACGTGTCCTCAGGCGGCGGAGAACACACATAGAAATCAACGTCGTCCCAAAGAACGTGACCTGCGCCGTCGTACGCGTGCACCAGAAGATTCACCGACACACCGTAAGGTATGCTGTAGTAGCTCGTGTCCAGAACGAACAGTGCGCTGCAGGAATCGCCGTCGCGGAAAAGACCCGCTCCCTCCGTAAGGATATACACGCCTCCCGGCACGCTGAGCTCAGCCTCAACGTAGATAATCCCCGAACAGATGCAGCCATCCCCGTGCGGGTCAACGACGTGGAACCAGATGGACCCATCGGGCGGACAAAGCGTCTCGCCCTCCGCCGGATGCCACTCCGAAACATACGGCGGACAGGTGTCCTCGAGGGACGGTGAACAGACGTAGAAGCTTACCGTGTCGTGATACCAATTCCATTCGTAGTCGTAGATGTCCAGGACGAGCGTGACCTCCGCGCCGAAGTCGAGGTCGTAATACGCCGTGTCGAGCCAGAAATACACCGAGCACGACGAGAACGGATCGTATCCCGCACCGTAGTCGGGGGCAAGGTAATAGGTTGTCTCGGGGGTTATCAGGGTGAAGTGGGTGTACGCCCCATCAAGCAGGATGCCCGAGCACATGCACTCCGGCGTCGTCGGGTCGATTGCCATGAAGTGAATAGGAGCATCGGGCGGGCAGAGCGTTTCGCCCTCAGCAGGGACGAGGTCCACAACATACGGCGGACACTCATCGGGCGGCGGCGGAGTGTAGAAGGTCACGCAGCCCTCGCCGACGTTGCCCGCAAGATCACGAACGGAAAGACAAAGAGAATAACACCCCAAGAAATCAAGCCCCAGCGAAGCCAAAGGACCCGAAACAGAACCGTAATCATACCCCCAAAAGGCCCAGAAATCGTCGACGTAGACGGTATCCTCCATGTAGCAATCGATCAACCAGACGTTGACGGAGCTGGTATCGAGTCCATAGGAGTAGCAGGAGTAATCGCTTATGTTGGCGTGCCACAGCGTATCGGGACCGACTCCGCACCACCACCTCTCCCCGTCGAAGTACAAGGTCTCCCCATCGATAGGGGCGGTGAAATTGACCTGAGGGGGGCAGGTGTCGGAGAGCTCGCACGTCTCCCAGGTGTTGCACTGCATATCCATGAAGTTTCCCGCGCTGTCGGCGATGGAGATGCACAGCGTGACCGGCACAAGGGGCGGGAATGGCTCGCCCGGATGCGGCCAATGCACCACAAGACAGTGCATCGCGCCGGGGGTGAAGGTGCACTGGTCGGTTATGTTCGTAGCCGGACCCTCACCAACGGTCAGGACGACGTTCGCCGTGGCGGGGTTGACGCCCGTGGCGACCTCGCAGTCAAGGGTGTTGTCGCAAACGACGACCTCAAGCCACGAATCCCTCGGAAGACAAACGGTGTCGGGCGGCTGCCAATCAACAACCATCGGCGGACAAATATCCCCCTCCAAGGGCGCGGTGTAGAACACAACGCTGCCGAAACCCTGATTCCCGCTGTAGTCAGAAATCCAACAGCCAAGCTCGTAGCAGTTCCCACCCTCAAGACCGAGCAAGTCGAAAGCACCCCAAGCGTGACCGTACTCGAAGCCGAAACCGACATCATAGCCGGAGACAAGCGTCCAAACGGTGTCGGCACAAAGCCTGACCTTGATGTGCAAAGATAACGTATCTACCCCCGAGGACGGCGTGGGATCGTACCAGTGAACGCTGAACTGTGAATCCATAGTCGCCGGGCGAATCCACGTTGTGCCGTTGAAGTACAACGTCTCCCCAGGCACAGGAGAGGTCCAGTTAACCTCAGGCGGATATAGATCAGAGGTCTGAGCAATACACACACACGGCACAAGGACCAAAAACCCAAAAGCCAAATACCTCGCCAAACGCATCTTGACACCTCCTTGACTGAACTTTCAACTTCAAATTTTAATCAAAAAACGACTACAGTCAAACCGATTTTTTCGCCCGAGCCCGCCAATGTTGTAGGCAAAAACTGTGCCACTTCGCGCAACAAAAGCCTTTACAACAAATTAGGCGAAGGAAAGCGAGGGAGGTTATGTAATCAGTTCATAACGCAAATCTCTGCGCGGAGCGAGCTATTGACGCAACCGGTCGTCTTACAAAAGATTTTCACGCCTGGAACGAAAGATGACAGTGTTATAAAAATATCACTTCGAAAACCTGCTCTCGAACTCCTCCACAAACGCCTTGTATATGCCCTCGTTGTGCAGGATTATTCTCACCTCCTTGAGGGATGTGGAGGAAAGGAGCCCGTCGATGAGCTGCTCCACCATCACCTTGGCAGCCTGCTTGGCGGGGAACTTGCCCATGCCCGTGCCGAAGGCGGGCATGGCGAGTGTCTTTATCCCGAGCTCGTCGGCTTTTTTGATGAGGCTCCGCACGCCGCGCCCTATCGTCTCCTCGGTGGGTTTCAGGTCCTGACCCATTATGACGGCGTGCAGTATGTGCTTGATGGGAAGCTCTCCAGCTGAGGTCACCGCAACCTCGCCCACGGGGAGAGGACCCTGTTTCATAGCCTCGGTCTCGACGTCCTCGCCTGCCTTCTGCTTCAGAGTATCCGCCAAACGACCGCCCATCCAAAGCCTGTCGTTTGCTGCAACGGCTATGGCGTCAACGTCCTGCTCGGTGATGTCGCCCTGCTCAACGACGACCTTCGTCCCCCCAATGTGAACCTCCATCGCAAGCCTCCTTGGTGAAAGGCTTGTGACAAAAAGGAAAAATCAGTCGCCAACAACCCTTGACCTTACAATCCAGGCATCGGGGTAGCCTGCGCTTTTGACCCTGTACAAAAGCTCCTCAGCCTCGTCTGCGCTTGTGCAGTTGCCAATGCGAACCTTATAATATGGTGGATCAAACTCCACAACTACCTTCTCCTCAAGCCTCGCGCGGGCTGCAGAAGCAACCGATTCCGCGTCCTCCTCGCTTAGGGTAAGGTATATTTGAACCTTGTATCCCCATCCCTCCCTCTCTGCGCGAACCGCTTCAGTGCGCGACTCAACCGATGCGAAAAGCCTTTGCTCATCTTCGCCCTCAGCCTCCTTTGGCGGAGGATCACGGTGCTCGACCAGGGAGTTGGGGAGCTCCTGGGCGAAGCGGGGGATCGTGTAGCTGCACTCCTGCTTTTGGACCGGGCGCCCGCCCCGAAAGTACATGCATCCGCACAAAAGCAGCGCAAAAAGCAAGGCGATGTGGGGTCCTCTCCTCATCATCTCACAAAAACTTCTCAAGATCTGGGTTCTCCTTGAGCACCTTCACGAGCTCGCGCAGGTGCGGGATCTTGGTTTTGTTCATAACGAGCACGACGTCTTCGACCCTGACGACGACGACGTCGGATATGCCGAAGGTTACCACAAGCCCCTCGGCGTCGTTGTAGACGGTGGTTTCGTAGGTCTCAAGCAGGAGGGACTTTCCCGACCCCGCCACGACGTTGTTGAACCTATCGCGCTCCAGAACGCGCTCAAGCGCGTTCCAGTTGCCAACGTCGTCCCACTGAAACGTCCCCCACAAAACGGCAACGTCGGAGGACTTCTCAAGTATTGCGTAGTCGAAGCTTATCGATGGGGCGGAGGCGTAGACCTCCCTCAGGACCTCGTCGGGGTTGCCCGAGCCGAATGCGTCGATGTATCGCCTGAAGCCTGCGGCAAGTTCGGGCAGAAATTTCCCCGCCTCATCCAAAACCTTCCCAGCGCGCATTATGAAGTTGCCGCTGTTCCAGAGGTACTTGCCCGAAAGGTAAAACTCCTGCGCCCGCACCCGCGAAGGCTTCTCCTTGAACGACTCAACGTCCATGCAGCGTATCTCGTCGTACTCCGCAAGCTTTTCGCCAACCTGAATGTATCCGTACTCCGTTTCGGCGCGGGTGGGTTGTATCCCCAAAAGGATGAGCCTGTCGAGGTTTACCGCTGCCTGCTTTGCGGCTGCGAGGGAGTTGCGGAAGAGCTCCGGCGGGTCGATGTAGTGGTCGGACGCGAGCGTGTACATAATGCCGTCGCCGTAGCGGGCGATGATGTACGCGGCGGCGAAACAGACGGCAGGAGCGGTGTTTTTGCCCTCGGGCTCCACAAGGTAGTTTTCGGGGGGTATGTCGGGGTGCATCTCCTGCAGAAGGGGGGCAAGGTCGGCGCCGGTCACAATAAATGTCCTCTCCATGGGGACCATAGGCAGCGTGCGCTCGATGGTTTCGCGCAGCATCGTCCGATCCGAAAGGAGCCTTAGCACCTGCTTCGGGCGCCTCCTGCGGCTCGTCGGCCAAAAACGCTCGCCTCTCCCCCCAGCAAGAACCACCACAAAATCGTCCATCGCAAAAACCCCTTGCAGAAAGCTAAACCCAAAATACCAAAGCCAAACCCAAGTGTCAAATGCTTTTGGCTTGATGGGGTTTTTGTCGCTATAATTAAACTGTGGTCGCTGTTCCCGAAAAGTTTCGGCTTTCGACCTACGACTACGAGCTTCCGCGCGAGCTTATAGCGCAGCAGCCCGCGCATCCGCGCGACTCATCGAGGCTTTTGGTCCTCGACGCCGACGGTAACATCACCGAGGCTATCTTCCGCGACCTGCCGAAGTTCCTGAAACCAGGCGACCTGCTCGTCCTAAACGATACCAAGGTTTATCCCGTTCGTCTTTTCGGTCGCAAGCCGACGGGCGGGCGGGTTGAGCTTTTGCTCATCGAAAACGAGGGCGAGGGTCTATGGCGCGCGCTCGTAAGACCCGGTCGCCGAACGAGGGCGGGGACGGAGGTAAGGATAAGCGAAGACCTTTGGGCTCGCATCGTTTCCGTGGAGGACGACGGCTCGAGGTTGGTGAAGTTCAGCCTTTCGGGCAAGCGCTTTTGGGACGAGCTTGAGCGGGTGGGGCATACACCCCTGCCCCCCTACATCGACCGACCCGACACCGAAGCCGACCGCCACCGATATCAAACGGTCTACGCATCATCGCCCTGGTCTGTGGCTGCGCCAACCGCCGGGCTCCACTTCACCGAAGAACTCCTCAAAACGCTTCGGAAGTGCGGCGTGAGGCTCGCGAGAATCACCCTCAACGTCGGCTGGGGAACCTTCAAGCCGATAGAGGTGGAGGACATAAGGGAGCACAGGATGCACAGGGAGTACTTCTCCATCCCCGCCGAGGCTGCGGAGCAGATAAATTCCGTCCGCGCCGCGGGCGGAAGGGTGATAGCCGTCGGCACGACCACAACCCGAGCGCTCGAGACCGCAGCAAGAAAGGGCTTGCCCGTAAAACCTCAAAGCGGATGGACGGAGCTTTATATCTACCCCTCCTTCGAGTTTAAGGTCGTCGACGGTATGATAACGAATTTCCACTTGCCAAAGTCGTCGCTTATTGTTATGGTTTCGGCGTTCGCGGGGATAGAGAACATAAAGAGAGCCTACGCCTACGCGATAAGCCGTCGCTTCAGGTTCTATTCGTACGGCGACGCCATGCTTCTTTGGCGCGCCCGGCAGAGAAAATAGAAAAAGGGGGACGCAATGGTTGGGTTTGCCCTGCTTTTGGTTGTTTCGTTTTGCCCTGCGCTGCAGCCGGGGAGGATCGTCCACTGTCCCACGGCGGGGATGCCCTCGCACCTGCAGCTTGCCGTCGACGTCCTCGCCTTCCCCGAGGATGGTCTGCGCGTCGGCGCCTCTGTGGGGCTTTGGGAGGGGTTGGAGCTTGGCGCCTCGTACGGCGCGCTCAGGCTCATCGGGCGCGGATCGGTTGAGCTTGATCCAAAACCCGAGTGGCTCGTCAAGCTGCGAATACTCTCCGAGGGCATAAAGCGCCCGGCGATAGCCATAGGCGTCGACACGCGTGGCTTCGGTCCGTACGACGAGGCGCTCGACCGCTACGAGCAGAAGTCGCGCGGGGCTTTCGTCGTCGCGAGCAAGAACTGGTGGTGGCTTTACGGAAACCTGGGGGTCCACGCGGGGGTCAACTATTCCTTCGAGGAGGATTTCGCCCGCGGGTTCTCCGCCTTCGTCGGGATCGACAAGGACGTGAAGGACGCGGTTGGTCTGCGCATCGAATACGACCTCGCCCCAGGCGACCACAAGCCCCCGCGCGGCAAAGGGCGCGGATTCCTCGCCGCGGCACTCTCCATCCACTGCGCCGAAAACGTGTGGATAAACCTCAACTTCGCCGACATCCTCGGAAACGCACCTGGAAAAACCTCCCCCGCAAGGGAACTCTTCGTCTCCTTCGCCTCGAAGCCCTTCTGACGTTGTGGGTGAAATCGCCCAGTTCGCTGGGTGATATCGCCCAATCCCAGCACGGTGCCGCGGGATAACCCGTTGCAAATCAACGCGATCACGTTTGGCACGGCAAGTGCTTCCAGCTTCGTGGAACAGCGTTGCGAGGTGGGAGATGGCGAGGCGCAAGCTTCCAACAATGGTCGTCAAGTGTGCTCGTCCCGGCTGCGAGAACACCTTCGAGGTCAAGGTGGGCGCAAAGTACCAGAAGAAGTACTGCTCCCCGCGCTGCGCCGCTTTGGCGACGCGGGAGGCGCGCAAGCACAGGCGCAGAAAGAGAAAGTTCCCAAAAGCGCAGGGAAGGGAGCCTGTGAAGACCGTCTTCTCCATCGCTGACCTCCAAAACTTCCCCGTCAACTTCGACGAAAGCGACGGCGGAAGGTTCGCCGAGATCTGCAACGGGATCTTGAAGGGCGAGCTTGTTTTGGTGGGCGTTCTGTAGGGCGGCGAGCGCAGCCTCTGCAAAAACACACCTCCCCGTGCAGCCGAAGGACGAAAGGTCCTCGGCTGCTTTTTTAATGCGCGGTGATGCGAGGGGCAAGAGGTCTTATTCCCACCTTGTCGCAGAGGTCCGGGTTGTGCAAAAGTTTTTCGGTTTCGCCGTCGAACGCCACTTCGCCTGCAGCGAGGGCGACGGTGCGGGAGGCGAACCTGGGCAAAAGCTCGGTTCTGTGGGTTATGACGACGACGGATGTCCTCCTCCGGGCAAGCCCTTCGAGGACGGAGAAGAACGTCTCCACCCCTTTGGCGTCGAGCGCGGCGAAGGGCTCGTCGAAGATGAGCAGGTCGGCTTTTGTGGCCAAAACGCCTGCTATCCCCACCCTTCGCTGCTGCCCGTCGGAAAGCTCGAAAGGCGACCTCGACCAAAGCCCCTCGTCGACGCCCACAAGCCCAAGCGCTTCCTCCGCCGCCTCGCGGGCGTTGGGGATGCCAAGGCTTGTGGGTCCATAAAGCACGTCGCCTATAACCGTTTCGGCGAAAAGCTGTCTTTCGGGGAACTGCATCGCCACCGCCACGCGGCAGCGCCTGCAGACATCGCCCCCCGATGGCCTGAGCACGCCGGCGCACAAAAGCGCCAACGTCGTCTTGCCAGAGCCGCTTGCGCCAACCAAGCCCAAAAACTCGCCGCGCCTTATCCTGAAGTCCACGCCCCTGAGCACGGGATCACCGTCGTAGGCGAAGGTCACGCCCTCAAGGGAGATGAGAATCTCATCGGTGGGGTCGGTTTGTATGGTTCGAAGCCTTGGCGCCACGGACGGCACCGCGCCCGGCACGACCCTGCCGCCCTCAAGCGCAACGGTCCTGTCGTAAAGGGACGCTATCTGCGGAGACTGCGTTATGTGCAGGATCCCCTTCGTGTGGCGTATCTCCCTTATCGCTTCGACGAGGTGCCGGACGCCGCGGGCATCCAGGAAGCTTTCGGGCTCGTCGAGTACGATGAATTCGGCGTCGGTTGCGAGCGCGGAGGCGACCGCGAGGCGCGCCTTCATCCCCCCCGAAAGCTGAAGCGGCGAGCGAGACGCAACGTCGGCAAGCTCAAAGAGCTCCAGAAGCCCAAAAACCTTCTCCCGCAGCCTCTTTGGCGGAAGCGCCGCGTTTTCGGCGCCAAAGGCAATCTCCCTCAAAACGTCGCTGCCAACGAAGCCATCCTCGGGGTTCTGGAAGACGTAGCCGATCCTGCGCCTGAAAAACGACGCGTCATCCCCCCACGGCGAAACGCCGTCCATCTCCACCACGCCGCGCTGCGGTCTGAGAACGCCAGCCAGAACGAGGGACAGGGTGGTCTTGCCGCTGCCGTTTTCGCCCGTAAGCGCCACACCCTCGCCGCTTCGGAGGGAGAGGCTGGCACCGCAAAGGATGGGGGCGTCGCCGTAGCCGAAAAATATGTCCTCCGCCCGAAGGTAAGCCATCCCCAACCCAAATAAAGTTAACCCTAATCTTTCTCCGGCAACACAAATAAAAAGTGGTTGACTTTTTTCAGTGTTAAGTGTTCCATTAAAAGTTGGGGCTTGGAAATGAGGGAGGTTGCGTTATGCGAGTCAGGGGAGTGGTTTTGGCGTTGTTTCTTTTGTGTTTGGCTTCGTTTTTGCAGGCGAAGGACGCCCTGCCCACGCAGCGCGTTTACGTTTCCGCTGCGGACATCACCCCGACGGAGCTTGTGAGCCGGCTTGCCGCCGCCAAGCGCGCAGGCGACGAGGATCTGATCCTGGAGCTTCAGAGCCGTATAGACGAGCTTGCCGGCGTTGGCGAGGCGCAGAGCATCGATTGCGCAACCCGCGTTGCGCCGCTTAGGCATCTGCCCGAGGGCGCACGGGCAAAGTCGTTCGGCAGCGACGTATACGCCGCAGCATCCACCAACTTCGAGGGTGCGCCGGCGATCGACTGCGCCTCAAGCGGCGAAATCTTTCTGGCATACGAGGCAAGGGACAGCGAACACCCGCACAAGTACATAGCCGTCATAAAATCCACCGACGGCGGCGAAACCTGGTTCCCGCTCATCCAAATAGCGAACGACTACAGCGACCTCAACTACCCTCAGCTCGTTGTGGGCGAAGGGGAGCAGGACTGGGTGTTCGTTTCGTACCACACCTCCGGCGGCGACGTTCAGGTGGCGCGGTTCTCGTTCTCCGGCGCCGCCGGAGAAGCCCGCTCGCTTGATGGAACTATTTTCACCAGCAAGTTCAACGCCAGAATCACCGTCGACGGCGATTATTACTACTACGTTTACGTTGCGTACATCCGCAGCGGTCTTTTGGGCTCCGAGGTCCACGTTGCGCGCTCAACAGACTTCGGCACAAGCTGGTCGATAATTGATCCTACCTCCGAGGGCGCTGCATACTGCGACATCGCCAACACGGGCGGTTCGAACTTCGTTTTGGTGACGCAGACCGGGGGCGGCGAGGAGAGCGGCATCTGGACGGCTCGGAGCACCGACTACTGCGCCACCTGGGGCAGCGGAACGACCGTTGCATCCTCGGGCGCGTACCCAAGGGTGGCGGGCAAAGACGGAAACGCCGCCATCGTATACGTGTACAAATATTCCGACAGCGACCACGACATCTACAGCGCCATCTCCACCGACCACGGCGCAAGCTGGGCGACCCACCCCGTCGTCCTCACCTACCGCGACGAGAAGTTCGCCGACGTGGACGCCAACGACGCCGGGTTCCTCCTGGCGTACTGGGAGCAGGGCAAGATAAGGCTTATTTCGCGCCCATTTGGCGGCGGCTGGGGCGTATCGAGCGACGTCTCGGACGAGGCTACGGCTCAGGCGACATTCCCGAGCGTGGGCGTTTTGAACGAGGCGCCCGGCGGATGCCCCGTGGTCGCATGGGAGATGCGCTTCTCCGACACCGACCACGACATCCTCTTCGACAAAAACTGCTGCGACGAGCTTTCCGCAGGACTCTACGCCTTCCCAACGGAGGGCGTGGCGCCGCTTGACGTCCTGTTCAGGGACGAGAGCAGCGGGCTTGTGGAAAGCAGGGTGATCTACTTCGGCGACGGCGAAACCTCCGAGGCCGACTCGGTCGTCCACACATACGACGTCCCGGGAACGTATACGGCAAAGCTTGTTGCGTCGAACTTCTGCATGTCGGATACCGCTGAGGTTACGATAAACGTTTTGTGCCCCGAGCTTTCGTGCCGTCTTTGGGCATCGGTTTTGGGCGGGACGGCACCGCTTACCGTCACCTTCGCCGACAGCTCCACGGGCTTCGTCTCGGAGCGGCATTGGGACTTCGGCGACGGCGGCACAGCGTCCGACGCAACCGTCGAACACACATTCACCGAGGCGGGAACCTACACCGTGACGCTTGTGGTCTCCGACCCGTGCGGGAGCTCGGACACCGCAACGACGACCGTTTGGGTCTACGAGCCCGTGGGTCCCCTCGTAAGCGTTGGCGAGCACACCCTCGACTTCGGCGAAGTCGGCGTTGGACACTGCGCGTCGCTCCAGCTCTCCATAACCAACATCGGCGACGCAACGCTTGTCATCTCGGGCTTTGGAACGAGCAACCCGAGCTTCGTCGCGCCGTCTGTGGGGGCGATCGAGCTTGAGCCCGGCGAGTGGGACACCGTGGAGGTCCAGTTCTGCCCCACCGACACGGGATACTACGACGAGGTCCTCACGATATACTCCAACGACTCGGTGCATCCGGATTACCCCGTGTGGCTGCGCGGGACTGGCGTTGCAACGCCCGACCCCATAACCGTCACCCCCGCCGTGCTCGAGTTCGACAGCGTTGGGACAAGCGAATGCGAGACGAAGCGCATAACGGTGAGGAACAACGGCGACGAGCCCGTTGCCGTAACGGGGCTTACGCTTTACGGCTCGGGGGCGTTCTCGATCGTTGGGCACGATACATTCACCGTCTACCCCGGCTCCTACCGCTACATCACGATAAAGTTCTGCCCCGGTGGGGTCACAAGCTACGCGGGAACCCTCATAGTTCACACCGAGGTTGGCGACTACACAGTCTCGCTTTTGGGGCTTGCCTACGATGAGATAACCTGCATCGACTACGGGTCATATCAGATCTGCTCCAACCACATAGACGGCAATCGCGTCTACGGCGACATCAGGCTCGTCAACTCGGAGGGCGACACCGTTGCGCGGATAGGGTCGGTTGGCGACCTCGGGGCATACATCGACCTGAGCCTTGATGCGGGCACCGGTCTTGCGCGGTTCGTGAAGGATGACGGCTCAATCGAATACGTTTACGGCGGCGCGTTCGACCTGACTTACACGGGTCTTAGGTTCCGCTTCGACCCGAGCACTTCGATGCTGCCCGACTCCATAAGGGAGCGCATAATCCCCGACTCGCTTCTGGGCGCCCCGTTCTCGTTTACTGCATCCCTCGACCCTGCGATAATAAACGTGGACTACGGCTGGTGGCAGATAAGCGGCGACATATCGATAAACTGGGGCGGTTTCAGCGGCGCCGCGGGAGTGTACAGGCGCTGCCACCGCGACGGAACAACCGAATACTACGTCGACGACTTCGAGCTGGGGCTTTGGGATAACGCCTTCCAGTTCAAGTTCAGGGACGTCTACGTCGTCGGCGACACGCTTATTGCGGGAAGACTCTACCTCAAGCTCAACTCGTCCCTCATACCGTCCACAAGCCTCATCGACGGCGGATACTTCTCGATAGACGCGAGGTCGATAGTCATCTTCCACGGCAGGGTCATCGATATGGACCTCGCCCTCACCTTCCCCGACCTCACCTTCCCGGTCGGCGGGCACATGGTTGCCATAAGGCGAGCGATGATGAGGCTTGTCTGGGAGGACGGCGAGGTCACCAGGTTCTCCGGCGGCGGCAGGTTCGAGATATCTGGTCTTCTGCCTGACCTCGGCTCCGACACGTACATAGGCGCCTACGTCACCATAATTCGCGATGTCGGCTTAGACGACGTAAGGCTCGAGTTTATGGGCTGGAGCCCGGGCATCCCGCTTGGCACGACGGGATTCTTCCTCACGGGGATAGCCGGCGAGGTCCGCCATATAACCGACCCCGCCAACCTCTACGTCGAGTTTGGCTGCCAGCTTTCGGGCGGTCCTTCGGTGCCGTACTTCGGCTCTGTGGTCAGGATGGAGCCGACGGTTTGGATAGACCTTGGCGAGGACGAGTTCGGTCTTGAGGGTACGGTCAGGTTCCTCGAGCATCTCGCGCGGGGTGAGGCTGGGTTCATCTACGACTGGAACTACGGTGGAGGCGGCTGGGCGCTTATGGGCTATGCGAACCTGCGCGCCGGCATAACGGATCACATCTGGGCGCGCGGCGGGACAGAGCTTGCGATGTGGCGCGAGCCCGACGGCGACTTCCACCTCACAGGCGACGCAGGGGTCGAAGTACACATCGACCACCACGCAATAGCCTGGCTCTTCCCAACGCACGATATTGAGGTTGAGGGCAGGGTTCTCTACGGCGAGTTCCGCCACGGCGGCGACTCCGGAGGACACTGGGGGCTTAAGGGCGAGGCATACATAAACTTCTTCGGGCTCCATCCGTCGTTCGCGTACATCGACGGGCATGTCTCACTCCTCGGCGACGCCGAGGCGTACACACCGATGGAGATGCGCAGGCTGTTCCTCAAGAGCCACATCGTCACCGAGGAGCTCAGGTATGAGATCGGCTCGACCGACATGAACCTGTTCATCCTGAGAACGGCACAGGACGTTCGTCCAACCCTTTCTGTCGAGCTTCCCGACGGTCGCGTAATAACCCGCGACTCCTGCTCCTTCGATGAGGCGGACCGCTACGTTTGGGTCGAGGGCTACTACGACGGCCACCTCTACCAGGGCATGATGATAAAGGAGAACGCGCCCGGGGAGTGGGTCGTCAGGATCAGCGACCTTCCCGCGGGCGACACGGACCACCTCGTTCAGGCGAAGGGGTTCCACAACCCGCTTGCGCTTTCGCTTGAGGTCTCGCCCACACCCGACGGCTTCCGCGTTTCGGGCGATGTCCTGGGCGCCACGCCCGACGACACCGTGTTTGTGACGCTTATGCTCAAACCCAACGACATCGAGGCGGGTCCTGCGCCCGTAGCAGAGATAACACTCGCCGGAGAATACTCCGTCGACACCACATTCTCCTTCGCCCAGCTCGGCTTTATGGAGGGCGACTATCACATCATCGCCTACGCCGAGGATAAGCTCGACAGGTTTGCGATGTTCGTCGACTCGAGCGCGGTCGTTTCGGTTCCTGCCGACGACGTTCCGCCCTCCCCGCCCACGGGTGCCGTTGCTGCCTGGGTCGACGACGAGACCGTTCGACTCGCCTGGATGCCGTCAAGCGAGCCCGACGTGGCGGGATACAAGGTCTACAAGGGCTGGCTTGTTGGCGGCGAGCCCGAGTGGTGGGAGACAATCGACGTTGCCGATGTGACCTACTACCTCTTCGACAACGCCAAGGTCATGGTTCCCGAGACGCTTGAGTTCGTGTTCGGGCTTTCCGCCTACGACAACTCGGGCAACGAAAGCGCCGTTGAGGTCGTCGTTCCCGCCGGCGCCGACCCGTCGGAGCGCGACACCGTGCCGCCTTCGGTGGCGTTCGACTACATCTCGCCCAACCTCGAGGAAAGGACGCTTACAGTTTCGTGGCACGCCGACGAGGAGATCTACGCCTACGTGCTTGCCATCGGCACGGCGCCAGGGGAGATCACCTACAAGCGCATCGTTCCCGGCAGCCAGAGCGAGTGCACATTCGAAAAGCTCGCCGTTGGGGCGGATTACTACCTCTCCATCATAGCCGTCGACATGGGTCTGAACTACAGCGCGCCCGAGAGCGCGGTGGTTGCGTTCTACGACGTCTCCGATGCCGACGGCGACGGCTTGCCCGACTGGTGGGAGGAGTTCTACTTCGGCGACGCCGACTCCTGTGATCCCGAGGGCGACGCCGACGGCGACCTCGTATCCAACAGGAACGAATACCTCGCAGGTACAGACCCCAACGACATCGACAGCGACGGCGACGGCGTTCCTGATCTTTCGGAGATAGCGTCGCCGCTGCTCGATCCCAACGACGCCAGCGATGCCGACGGCGACAGGCTGCCCGACGACTGGGAGGAGTACTTCTTCGGCACCGACACGCTGCGCAACCTCGCCAACCTCGACTCCGACGGAGATGGTCTCAGCAACCTCGAGGAGTATGAGCACCGCACCGACCCGCACGACGTCGACACCGATGGCGGCGGGCTGCGCGACGGCGACGAAGTGCAGCTCTCCTGCGATCCCAACGACCCAGCCGACGACGACGATGTCGTGTGGACGATACATCTCTCCACAGGATGGAACATGATCTCCCTGCCCGTCCAGCCGCCGACCACAAGCTGGCGCGAGCTGTTCCCGTCTGCCATCGAGGCATACACCTACGACCCCGTCGCCCAAACATACTACCCCGTCGACGAGCTTGAGATCGGGCGAGGGTACTGGCTCCTCTCCCTCGCCGATATGGACGTTTCGCTTTCCGGCGTTCCCGTCTTCTCCTACACGCTCTCGTGCGGTTCGGGCTGGAACATGGTCGCTGCGCCAATGGTCCCCACAGGGTTCCCTGCAAGCGCCATCGAGACCGACCCCGCCGACGTGACGCTGCCGCCAACATTCTGGTTCGACGGAACCACGTACATAAGCACGCCGATGCTCGAGCCGGGCAAGGGCTACTGGCTGCTTCTGACCTCCGACTGCGTCCTTACGGTCGACAGGAGCGCCATGGGCTGGGGTCGCGGCGTTTTGGCGGCATCGGGCGAGCTTCCGCCGCCGCCTCCCTCGGCTGCGGCACAGCTCCCCGAAAAGCTCGGTATGACCGTTGCGCCAACGCCGTTCAACTCGGCGACGCAGATAAGGCTTGCGCTGCCTCAGGCGGGCGACGTCGCCATCGCCGTATACGACTGCAGCGGACACCTGGTGCGAACGCTTTACTCGGGCTGGCTTGAGGCGGGCTCGCACACGTTCCGCTGGGACGGGACATCGGCGGAAGGCACAAAAGCCCAGAGCGGCGTCTACATCATAAGGGCGCAGACGCCAACGGCGACGTTCGTGCGCAGGGCGGTGTACGTGAGATAGCCGGCGCAGCGGGCGCGAGGAACCCAAAAGGCCCCCGATGAGGGGGCCTTTTCTTTTCGGGGATCCCTTCCTCCTGGGGACCTTTCAGCAAGCCCAGGCGGGACCTTTCCTCATGCAATCCCGATGAGCGAAGCTCTTCATCCGATCCTAAAACCTCAGAAGCTCCGCCTCATCGGCGGAAAAGATCTCCCTCCGCGCCCAAACCCTATCGAACGCGCGGCAAAGGGCTACTCCTCTGCCACCTCGGCAATTAGCCTGTCTATTGCCTCGCGCACCTTTTGCTTTATCTTGGGGTATTCCTCCTCGGCTTTGTCGTGAGGGATGTACTTTGCCCTTGCGATGAGCTCCCGCTCCGGCAGGTATGCGATTTTGTCGAACGGCACGCCCGCCTCAAGCGCGCGCTTCGCCTCGGGCTCAAAGAAAAGCACAAGATCAAGCAAAAGCTTTTGCTTGTGTATGGGGCAGTACGTGTCGACCTCGTGGAAGGCGTGCTGCTGGAGGAAGTCCTCCCTTATCGACCTTGCCACCTCGAGCACGAGCCTGTCGCTCTCCGGCAGAGACTCTGCGCCGACGAGGCGCACGATCTCCTGAAGCTCCGCCTCCTTCTGAAGAAGCGCCATCGCGTGGTTCCGTTGCTTGACAAACTCCTCCGAAAGGTTCTCCTCGTACCACGGGTCGAGGTTTTCGTGGTAGAGGGTGTACGACTCGAGCCAGGAGATCGCCGGGAAGTGCCTTTGATACGCAAGCTCTGCCTTAAGCGACCAGAATACCCTGACGACCCTGAGCGTAGCCTGGACGACGGGGTCTGCGAGGTCGCCGCCGGGAGGGGATACGGCACCTATGACCGATAGTGCGCCCTTTCGGTCGTCGCTTCCGAGGGTGTCGACGTAGCCTGCGCGCTCGTAAAACTCGGCTATTCGCCTGCCCAAATAAGCCGGATAACCCTCCTCGCCCGGCATCTCCTCAAGCCTGCCCGAAATCTCCCTCATCGCCTCCGCCCAGCGGGATGTGGAATCGGCCATAAGGGCAACCGAGTACCCCATATCGCGGAAGTATTCGGCTATTGTGATTCCCGTGTAGACCGACGCCTCCCTCGCCGCAACGGGCATGTTGGATGTGTTTGCGATAAGCACCGTTCTCTCCATAAGGGGTCGTCCGGTGCGCGGGTCCTCGAGTTCGGGGAACTCGGTCAGGACGTCGGTCATCTCGTTTCCTCGCTCGCCGCAGCCAACGTAGACTATGATCTCCGCGTCGCACCACTTGGCGAGCTGATGCTGGATTACCGTTTTGCCCGAGCCGAACGGTCCTGGGACGCAGGCGGTGCCGCCCTTGGCAACGGGGAAGAATGTGTCGAGGATCCTCTGTCCCGTCACAAGCGGCATGTAGGGTTTGTGCTTGACCTTGTACGGTCGCGGCGTCCTCACAGGCCAGCGCTGCATCATCGTGAGCTTCACCTCGTTGCCGCCATCGTCCCTCAGGACGCAGACAACGTCCTCGACGGTGAAGTCCCCCTCCTCTATGTGCTCGACCGTGCCGCCAAGCCCGGGCGGAACCATTATCCTGTGCTCGACTATGGGCGTCTCCTGGACGGTGCCGATTATGTCCCCCTCAACGACCCTATCGCCGGGCTTAACCCGCGGGACGAAGTGCCACCTCTTGTCCCTGGGCAGCGGATCGACCTCAACCCCGCGCGTGATGAAGTCGCCGACCTGCTCCTTTATCTTCGAAAGCGGGCGCTGGATGCCGTCGAATATGGCGGACACAAGCCCAGGACCAAGCTCAACCGAAAGCGGCGCACCGGTGAGGTACACAGGCTCGCCAACGCCTATCCCGCCGGTCTCCTCGTAAACCTGGATCGACGCAAGATCACCCCTAAGCTCGATGATCTCACCAACAAGGCGCTTCTCCGAAACCCTGACGACGTCGTACATCCTCGCGCCGTACATATTCTCCGCCACAACGAGCGGACCGGCAACCTTAACCGTCCTGCCAACTTGCTCCGACATCGCCTCCTTGCCTCCCCAAATGCCTTCCTCGTCGCCCAAAATTACGATGCGCAATGCCCTGTGTCAAGTCGACTTCGCTTTTTCGTTGCGAAGGTCCGCCCGAGGCAATTTCTTGAAAATGCCTGCAGCCGCAAGGGGGGAAAGACGGTGAAGGCTCCAGAGTACGACGAGCTCGACTTCGACCGCCTGAGGCGGATGTCGATAGAGGATCGCAAAAGCAAAGAAAGCGTTGCCAACTTTGCCGGCGAGGTTCCCCTGTCGCCTGCGTTTTCTGAGCTTCTCGACTCCCTGCCGGACGTCCTTGCTGCCAAGGCGCTTAAGGAGCTTGTGTCGCGTCTTCTTTGGGCGCGTCGAAACGGCAAAACTATCCTCTGGCTTTTGGGAGCCCACACAATAAAGGTTGGTCTTGCGCCGGTGATAGTAAGGCTTGCGCGCGAGGGTTTCGTCACTGCGGTTGCCGGCAACGGCGCCGTGGCGATCCACGACGTTGAGTTTGCGCTTTTCGGCAAAAGCTCCGAGGACGTTGCCGCCGCGCTCCCGCGGGGCGAGTTTGGCACAACGCGCGAAACGGCTGACTTCATAAACTCAGCCGTAGCCTCGGGGGCGAAGGCGGGATACGGTTATGCGGAGGCCATCGCCAGGGCGCTTGTGGAGGCAAAGCCGAAGTTTAGGGACAAGTCGCTTTTGTGCGGGCTTTTTGAGCTTGGCGTGCCTGTGACGTTGCATCCCCTGCCCGGAGCGGAGGTCATCCACATCCACCCGGGCGTTGACGGTGCTTCGCTCGGCGAGTGCGCAATGCGCGATTTCCGCAGGTTCGCCGCAATAGTCGCAAAGCTTGCGCAGGGAGCTGTGTTGGGATGGGGCTCGGCGGTGGTGATGCCCGAGGTCTTCCTCAAGGCGCTTTCGGCGGCGAGAAACCTCGGGCACAGGGTCGAAGGGTTCGTGGCGGCGTACTTCGACATGATCCGACACTACCGACCGCAGCAGAACATCCTCTCCAGACCAACAGGCGGCCGGGGGTTTTACTTCGTCGGTCACCACGAGATCATGATGCCGCTTCTTGCGGCGATGCTTCTTAGCGCCGGAAGAAGGGAGGTTTTGGGATGAACTCGGCTTTTTTGTTCGTCGTTGGCGTTGCGGCGCTTTTGGCGGGGTATTTCGTCTACGGGCGTCTTCTCAGGCGAAAGCTTTTCCCGCTCTCCCAGCAAAAGCCAACGCCCGCCGAAAGCTCCCCCGATGGCGTGGACTACGTCCCCGCCAAGCCGCTTGTGCTTTTCGGACATCACTTTGCCTCGATAGCCGGCGCGGGTCCCATAGTTGGTCCGCTTGTGGCTGTGGGTTCGTGGGGCTGGCTGCCTGTGTTTCTGTGGCTCGTTTTGGGAGCCATCTTCGCCGGCGGCGTCCACGACTACTTAGCGCTTATGATCTCCGTAAGAAGCGGCGGAGTATCGGTCGCCGAGGTAGCCGAAAACGTCATCTCCAGGCGAGCGAGGTGGTTCTTCGCCGTCTTCGTGTGGCTGGCGCTTGTGCTCGTCGTGGCTGTGTTCGCTATCGTCACCGCAAAAACCCTCATCTCACAGCCCGAAATTGTCATCCCAACGGCGGGGCTGATACCCCTTGCGATAGTCTTCGGCATCGTCAACTACAAAACGAAAACGCCCCTTTCGATTTCGACGATCATATCCCTTGGGGTCCTCGTCGCGCTCCTTTGGATTGGGGTGAAGGTCCCCGTAGCGGTGCCGAAGGAGATCCTCGGTCTTTCGGGACACACGTTCCTTGTGCTTGTGCTTTTCGCCTATGCGCTTTTGGCGTCGGTGGTGCCTGTGTGGATACTGCTTCAGCCGCGCGACTACCTCTCGGTCTGGATACTCTTCTTCGGGCTCTTTTTGGGGACGGTCGGGATAATCTTCGTCCATCCTGCGGTTTCTGCGCCCGCGTTTTTGGGGTTTTCCGCAAAGGTCCAGGGTCCGCTTTGGCCGATGCTTTTCGTCGTCGTCGCCTGCGGAGCCATATCGGGATTCCACTCGCTTGTGGCAAGCGGAACGACGTCGAAGCAGCTTGCCTCGGAGCGGCACGGGCAGATGATAGGCTACGGCGGAATGCTTATGGAAAGCGTCCTTGCGCTGGTGGCGCTCCTTGCCGTTGCCGCGGGGCTGCTTTGGGGCGTCAAAGACCCGAACCTCGCAGCGTTCGACTTCAAACACCTCATCAGGGAAAAAGGCTGGATCGTAACCTTTGCCACGGGCTTCGGCAGGATAGTGGGTCGTCTGCCACTCATAAGCGAGCGCGCGGGCAAGCTCTTTGCCATGCTTATGCTTAATGGCTTTGTGCTCACCACGCTCGATACGGCTACGCGGCTTGGGAGGTTCCTCTTCACCGAGATCGTCACCGGCGGTTCGCCGAAGCAGCGCGAGGGGGCGTGGTACTCGAACCGCTGGATCGCATCGGGCGTTGGGGTTGCGCTGGCTTTCGTCCTCGGAAGCACCAACAGCTGGCAGGCGATCTGGCCGGTGTTCGGCGC
>CBEVQY010000029.1:0-36954 GCA_965552135.1 uncultured bacterium
GGGACATACCTCTTCGCTGCGCTCGCCACCGGCGGGCACGTTAGGGTCGTGGGATGCAGACCCGAGCACCTTTCGGTGGTTTTGTTCAAGCTCGAGGAGATGGGCGCCGAGATAAGCGAGGGTCAGGACTGGGTCGAGATTTCCTCGCCCGAACGACCCAAGGCGACGGATATAATAACCGACCCCTACCCGGGCTTCCCGACCGATATGCAGCCCTTGGCTATGGCGGTTTTGTGCAGGGCGGTCGGGACGAGCGTGGTGTGGGAGAGGATATTCGAGAACAGGTTTATCCACGTAATGGAGCTTCAGCGCCTTGGCGCCAACATAACGGTTGCCGGCGATAAGGCTACGATCGTCGGCGTCGATTCGCTCGAGGGGGCTACCGTGATGGCGTCCGACATTCGCGCCGGCGCGGCTCTGACCATCGCAGCGCTTGCGGCAAAAGGAAAAAGCGTTGTAAAAAGGGTCTATCATATCGACAGGGGCTATCAGCGCCTCGAGGAGAAACTCGCGTCCCTCGGAGCGAAAATAAAAAGGGTGGACCTGTAAGCAACCGGAGGCTTGGAGATGTCGGATTGGGTGGATATTCCACAGTATCCGACCTGCTTTGTGTGCGGCGATGAGAATCCGATAGGTCTTCGCGTCAGGTTTCGCGCGAGGGACAAGTACGTTGAGGCCGATTTCGTCCCTCAGCCCCATCACTGTGGCTACGAGGGCATAGTTCACGGCGGGATCGTGACCGCGCTTATGGACGAAGGCATGGGCTGGACGGGCTGGCTGAGCTTTGGACGATATTTCCTCACCGTCGAACTTAACATACGCTTCAAACGCCCTGTGCGCGCTAAAACGAAGTATAAATTCACAGCCGAGCTCGTCCGCAAGATCGGTCAGATATACGTCGCGAGGGGAAAGCTTATCGCTCCAAACGGCGATGTTGTCGCCGAGGGCGAGGGGAAATATTATATCACCGACGTTGTATGAGCCTCTCGGTGCTCATAATAGTTTACAACGATGCCGAGAACCTGCGTGGTGCGCTTGATAGCGTTCGCTTTGCCGACGAGGTTGTGGTTGTGGACAACGGCAGCACCGACGGGAGCGGCGCGGTGGCGGAGAGTATGGGCGCAAAGGTCGTCCGGCTCAACGAAAACAAAGGGTATGTCGAGGCAAAAAGGATTGGGCTTAGGCACTGCGCCAACGAGTGGGTGCTCTGGCTCGATTCGGACGAGCGCGTAACGCCAGAGCTTGCCGACGAGATCAAAAAGGCGCTTTTGCGAAAGGACTTCGTCGCGTTCAAGTTCCCGCGGAAAAGCTTTTTCCTGGGCAGGTGGATCAGGCACTGCGGATGGTATCCCGACTACGTCGTAAGGCTTTTTAGGAAGGAGTGCGCCCGCTTCTCCGACGACCTCGTCCACGAAAGGCTTGTGGTCGACGGACCCATAGGAAAGCTTTCAGCACCCATCCTGCACTACACCGACCCCAATTTGGAGCACTACCTGACGAAGTTCAACAGGTACACGACGCTTGCGGCGAAGCAGATGCTCGCCCAGGGCAGAAAACCCACCCTCTTCGATTTGCTCCTGAGGCCGCCGGCGACCTTCATCAGAATGTATGTCCTCAAGCTCGGCTTCTTGGATGGGCTCGAAGGTTTTTTATTGTGCGCTTTGTCGGCGATGTATGTATTAGTAAAGTATTCTAAGGCGTGGTTTTCGCTGAGAGAGGCGGATCTGGAGGGCGCCAGATGAGGCTTTCGGGGTTCTCCTTCGTCCGAAACGCCATCGAGCTTGACTATCCGATAGTTGAGGCTATAAAATCCATATTGCCCATTGTTGACGAGTTCGTCGTTGCCTGTGGCGACTCCACCGACGGTACCACCGAGCTCGTTCGGTCCATCGAGGACCCCAAGATAAAGATAATCGAGACGGTGTGGGACCCGAAGGACTTCGTTGCCGGCAGATCAAACGCCGTGCAGACCAACATCGCACTCGACGCGTGCACCGGCGATTGGTGTATATACCTCCAGGCGGATGAGGTGATCCACGAAAAGTACCTTCCGGTCATAGTAAAGGCGTGCGAGAAATATTTAGACGACCCCCGCGTGGAGGGTTTTTTACTTTCGTACAAGCACTTTTGGGGCGACTACTTCCACTATCAGTGGACGCATCACTGGTACAGGCGGGAGGTTCGCGTTGTTCGGAACGGCATCGGCGTTCGGAGCTGGGGCAGCGCGCAGGGGTTCCGCATAAACGGGCGCAAGCTTCGGGTGATACACATCCCCGCCGAGGTCTTTCACTACGGCTGGGTCAGAGATCCCCTGAAGATGCGCAGGAAGATGATAGCCCTCGACACCGTCCACCACGGCGAGGCGGAGGCTCGACGGAGGAACGAGCCGCCCGACGTCCCCTTCGACTACGGCATCCCCGACCACCTTCGCGTCTACCACGGAACACCACCCGCCGTGATGAAGGACAGAATCGCCAGGCGAAACTGGGATTGGATCCCAGAGACCCCAACGCGCCACAAGCACGACAGACTCCTTGTCCGGCTGTGGTCGTGGATAGAGGAGAAGGTCCTCCGTACGAGGATAGGCGAGTATCGCAACTACGTTCTCCTCGGCTACGACCACTCCCTCGGCGTGTGGGTTGGTCGCAGCCTCGACGAGATTTAACCTCCCCTGCCCCTCAGGCGCTCGAAGAAAGCTCTCATAAGCTTTTGTGCCTCCTCGGCAAGGATTCCCCCGAGCGCCGGCGGGTGGTGGTCGAAGGCGGGGTCGACGGTAAGGTTCCACACCGTTCCGCATGCGCCGAGCTCGCGGTTTGCGGCACCGAAGACGATGCGCTCAACGCGCGCGAGGATCATCGCCGCGGTGCACATTGGGCACGGCTCAAGCGTAACATAGACCGTTGCCCGTTCGAGGCGCCAGTTGCCAAGCGTTTTTGCCGCCGCGCGGAGCGCAAAAAGCTCGGCGTGGGCGGTTGGATCGCAAAGCTCCTCGACCCGGTTGTGACCGGCGCCCACGATTTCGCCGCCCACAACGACAACGCACCCAACCGGAACCTCGCCCCTGGCAAACGCCTCCTCAGCCTCCCGAAGGGCGGCGCGCATAAACCTTTCGTCGTCGGGGAAGTGCATCGACCGAAGAATAAACCTTTCAGGCGGGTGCGCAAGGGCAAAAGACAACCCAAAAAACGCTTGCAGCCTGCGTGGTCCGTTTTTATCTTCGTTGGGATTTCTCGGGCTTGGTGAGCGTAGAAGCCAAGGAGGAGCGTTGGACACGAAGGGTTTTTACGTGTCGTCTTCGCCGCACGTGAAGGCTCGTGTGAGCACGAAGACGATAATGTGGAATGTGGTTTTAGCCCTCGTTCCTGCGCTTTTGGCATCGATATACTTCTTTGGAGCAAGGGCGCTTTGGCTTTCGCTTCTGGGTGTGGCTGGAGCTGTTGGCGCCGAAGCCGCGGTTCAGGCACTAAGCGGCAAAAGGGTCACCGTTGACGACGGCAGCGCCGTCATAACGGGACTGCTTTTGGCTTTCAACCTGCCTCCTGGCGTTCCTTGGTGGATGCCCGTCGTCGGCGCAGCCTTCGGAATAATATTCGGAAAACAGATCTTCGGCGGGCTGGGGAACAACCCCCTGAACCCCGCTTTGGTTGGTCGCGCCTTCCTTATGGCGTCCTGGCCCGTCGAGATGACGACCAAGTGGCTCCCGCCGCGTGGGGGATCTATACCTGGCATCGCAACCAAGATCAACGCCATAACCGGCGCAACGCCTCTGGGCGTGCTCAAGACCTTTGTCGGAAAAACCCTCGCCAACCCCGACGCCACGCCCCAGCAGATAGCCCAGGCAAAGCAAACGCTTGCGCAGCTATACTCCGCTTGGCCGAACCTCTTCTTCGGCAACGTCGGCGGCGTCCTGGGCGAAACGTCGGCGGCAATGCTTATCCTGGGATTTTTGTATCTGCTCATCCGCCGTTTCGTCGACTGGAGGATCCCCCTCTCGTACATCGCGACAGCCGCCGTGTTGGGGTGGATATTCGGCAGCCCCACGGGGCTTTGCAAGATGAACGTCCTCTTCTACATCTTCAGCGGTGGTCTTATGCTGGGCGCGCTCTTTATGGCAACCGATATGGTCACATCCCCCACAACGCCCAAAGGGCGCTGGATCTTCGGGATCGGATGTGGGATACTTACCGTGGTCATAAGGCGCTGGGGAGGATACCCCGAGGGCGTTTCGTACTCCATCTTGCTTATGAACCTGACCGTTCCGCTTATAGATCGCCACACTATGCCGAGGCGGTTCGGCACAAAGAGGTGATCGCCGGCTTCAGCCCCAACTGGGACGGAGGTCGAGATGAAGGATATAGTTAAGCTTGGCGCAACGCTTATGATTTACGCTGCGTTGGCGGGGCTTTTTTTGGGCTGGGTTTACACGAAGACGGCGCCGCAGATCGCAAAGCAGCAGCGGCTTGAGCGCGAGAGAGCGATAAGGGAGGTCATGCCCGCAGGCGCAACCGTCTTCGACGAGGACACACTCCCCGACGGAACCGTGGTCGTTGTTGGCTACGCCGACGAGACGAAGGAAAGGCCCGTCGGCTACGCCGCCGTCGCTGTCGGAGCAGGCTTCTCGAGCAACATAAAGACGATGGTCGGTCTGAACACAGACCTAACCGTCAGCGCGATAAAGGTGCTCTATCAGTCCGAAACGCCTGGTCTTGGCACGCACACGCAGGACGAATGGTTCCAGAAGCAGTTTGCGGGAAAAGGTCCAGAGGAGCTTTTGGTGGACAAGGACGGCGGTGCGATAAAGTCGATAACGGGCGCGACGATATCATCCCGTGCCGTGGCAAACTCGGTGCGGGCATTGGTGGAAAAGCTTAGGGCATCGATGGCCGGAAGCCCACAGCCTCAAAACGCCGAAGCCGACACAGGCGCGCCAGACCGAACGCCATGAAGCTCGAAAATCTTCTGGACAAGAAGTTCATAAAGCTTCTGCGGAGCAGGAGGAAGCAGGAGGCGCTCGAGGAGCTCATCGCGCTTGTGGCGGACTCGGGGAAGGTAAGGGACGTGGAAAAGCTTAGGGAAAGCATCTTTTACAGAGAGAAGCTCATGAGCACAGGGATTGGACTTGGCATAGCGGTTCCCCACGTTAGGCTTGAGGGCGTCTCTGAGCCCGTCGTTGCCGTCGGGATAAGCAGGGAGGGGATAGAGGACTACGAATCGATAGACGACTCTGTGGTCAAGTTCGTGTTTATGATCATTGTCGGCAAGGAGCAGCACAAGCTCTACATAAGGCTTCTTTCCGATGTAGTTTCGCGGCTAAGGAGCGAGGATGTGAGGCGGAGGCTTGAGTCAGCCTCCTGCGTCGACGAGGTTTACGAGATCCTGGGAGGGCGATGAAGAGCTTAGCCGACACTTTGTCGGGGCTTACGCCCCATCTCAACGTCCTCTTCCTTTTGGGTCTGGCGCTCTTCGGCGGGACCGTTGGGGGGAGGGTCTTCCAGAAGCTGCGGATACCGCGAGTTGTGGGTTACATAGTTGTCGGCGTTGTGCTCGGGAAGACGGCTCTCAACGTTATCGATGAGCACACGCTGCAGGCGCTGCGCCCCTTCAGCTACTTCGCGCTTGGCATCATAGGCTTTATGATAGGCGGCGAGCTCAAGAAGTCGGTCTTCAAGAAGCACGGGAAGGAGTTTTTATATATACTGCTTGGCGAGGGGCTCCTTTCGTTCGCCTTGGTGACCGTTCTTACGGTTGCTGTGGGGTCGTTGTTTATTCGCGATGCGCGCCTTTTGTGGTCGGTGGGTTTGCTTTTGGGCGCGATATCGTCCGCCACGGCGCCCGCCGGAACAACCGATGTCCTCTGGGAGTATCGAACGAAAGGCCCCGTGACCCAAACCCTCCTTGCCATAGTTGCCCTCGACGACAGCCTCTCGCTTTTGCTTTTCGCCTTTGCGGCAAGCGTTGCCAACGTCCTTTTGGGGCTTGAGGGCGCCCAAAGCTTCCTTGCGCTCCTTGAGCGCCCGGTTTACGAGATAGCAGGTTCGATCGTCGTCGGCGGCGCGTCGGGAATGCTTCTGGCAAAGCTTTTCCGCAGGCAGGTCGACAGAGAGAGGGGGCTTGTGTTCTCCATCGGAACCGTCCTTTTGGTGATCGGCGTCGCCAGGGTGCTCGAGGTCGACCTCATATTGGCGTCGATGGCGCTGGGCGTTGCCGTCGCAAACTACTCGCCCCGCAAAAGCAAAGAGCTCTTCGAGCTTGTGGAGGGTTTCAGCCCGCCCATATATGTGCTTTTCTTCGTGCTTTTCGGCGCAAGCCTCAACATCTCACGCCTTCCGCTTTTCGGGATCGCCCTCGCCCTCGCCTACATCGTTGGAAGGACCGCCGGCAAAATGCTTGGCGCAGCGCTTGGTGCTCGCATCGCCAGAGCCCCCGACGTCGTGCGAAGGTATCTTCCGCCCTGTCTGTTCAGTCAGGCGGGTGTTGCCATCGGTTTGTCCATCCTTGTCGCGCAGAAGTTCCAAAGCGACATTGGAAACCTCGTAGCCGTCGTGATAACGACGACGACGTTTATCGTCCAGCTCATAGGTCCGCCGGCGATAAAGTGGGCTGTGACGAGGGCTGGCGAAGTGGGGCTGAACATCACCGAGGAGGACCTGATCAAAAAGTACAAGGTCGCAGACGTTATGGACACGAAGATCCCAAGGATCTACGAGGAGACGCCCCTTTCAAAGGTGCTCCAGATATTCAGCGAAAACGACTACCTCCACTACCCCGTCGTCAACGACGATGGCAAGCTTGTGGGGGTTTTGACCATAGAGCACCTCAAGGACAGCTTCACCGCTTTGGGTCTTCAGGAGTTTCTCCTTGCCCACGATATAATGGATGCTCCCGTTGCCGTCGTCACCCCGCAGACGGATATGCCCTCTGCCACAGAGCTTATGAGGAAGTACGACGTAAGCTACCTCCCTGTGGTCAACGGCGAGGGGAGGCTTGCGGGCTTCATCGAGGCTCGAAGCGTGCGAAAGCTTGTTTCCCAAAGGCTTGCCCAGATGCAACAGAAGGTTCAGTTCGCGTGAAAAATCCAGCGGAGGCGCGATATGCTCAGGGAATTTGTAAAAGGGATCGTCAAGGAAAACCCGATACTGGTTTTGGCGCTGGGGCTTTGCCCCGCACTGGCAACATCCACGACGGCGTACAACGGCATCGGAATGGGGGTTGCGGCGTCGTTTGTGCTTGTTATGTCGAACCTTATCATCTCGCTGATACGCAAGACCGTCCCGCAGAGGATAAGGATACCGATCTTCATCACCGTCATCGCGACTTTCGTCACCATAACCAAGCTCGTTATGGCAGCCTACACCCCTGATCTTTCGAAGCAGCTTGGTATCTTCATCCCTCTCATCGTTGTGAACTGCATAATCCTTGGTCGTGCCGAGGCTTTTGCGAGCAAGAACGGCGTTGTGCGCTCCGTTCTCGACGGACTTGGTATGGGTCTTGGGTTCACGCTGGTCCTCTTCATCGCCGGCGCGATAAGGGAGATACTCGGCAGCGGCACGCTCACCGTGGGCTTCCCGATGGTTGCGGGGCCGGTATCGCTCAACGTGATGGGGAGGGGGTATAGCCCCGCGCTTCTTATGATTCTTCCGCCGGGCGGGTTCCTTACGTTCGGAACGCTTATGTGGCTCAAGCAACTCCTTTCGCAGAGGTCGTGATGCTGGACGATGTTCACAGGAGGCTTGCGGAGTCGTCGCGCTTTTTGGGCGAGGGCGACGTTGGCAGCGCCATCTCGGCGCTCGAGGTGGCTGTTCGCGCGGCTATCACCGCCCTCGAGTCGGCGCTCGGCAAACCCAACTTCGGCGCGCCGCTTGCGGAAAGGTTCGCATCCTTCACCGACGACCCCAACATCGTCAACGCGGCAAAGGTCATCGAGGAGCTTTTCGACCCAACGATCATCCCCGTTGGCTTCGACCAGGGAACGGAGGAACCCCATATATCGCCGGGTCAGGCGGCGATGGCGCTTAGGTACGCCGAGGCGCTCGTCGATTTCGTCGAGAAAAAGCTCGGAGGTGAGGGGTGAGTCGCTTCGGTGATTGGCTTGAACAGGCAAAGCGTGATCTTGAGGCTGCGCGGTGGGCGATGGACGGCGGCTTTTGGGATGTCGCCGCGTTCTACGCCCATCAGGCTGCCGAGCTTGCCGCAAGGGCTGTGTTTGTAGCCCGCAAGGATGAGCGCAAGGGGCATGCGGTTTCGCTCCTTTTGGGCGAGCTTGGCGCACCCGAGGCGCTTGTCGAGGCTGCGCAGGAGCTCGATCACCACTACATCGGCGCGCGATACCCCGACGTGTACGCCATGGGCGCGCCGATGAAATTCTACAACAAAAAGCTTGCCGAAAGGATGGTCGGGTGTGCCGAAAAGGTCATCGCCTTCGCGGAGGAGAAGATTCAGGCGCTGCCTCTGATCGAAAACTATAAAGAAGCCAAGGAGGGCTCCCAATGAGCTTCGGGTCGCTTGTAGCGCTGGCGATAAGCGCCATATTCATAAACAACTTCGTCCTGTCGCGCTTTTTGGGGCTTTGCCCCTTCATGGGCGTGTCGAAAAGAACCGAAACCGCCCTGGGAATGGGAATGGCGGTCATCTTCGTGATGACTATGTCATCGGCGATAACCTGGATCATATGGACCTATTTCCTCCTGCCCACGAAGTCGAACGTGCTCTACCTTTTGTTCAAAGCCTTCGGAGCCGACGTTACCCCCGACAGGTTCGACCTCTCCTACCTCGAGACCATCGCTTTCATCCTCGTCATAGCGTCCTTCGTCCAGCTTGTGGAGATGGTTATCCAGAAGACCTCACCGGGGCTTTACGAGGCTTTGGGCATCTATCTTCCGCTTATAACCACAAACTGCGCCGTTTTGGGCGTTGCGGAGCTTAATACCATGTCGATGAACCTCAACTTCCTCGAAAGCATCGTTCACGGCTTTGCGGCGGGGATAGGCTTTACTGTGGCGCTTCTGCTTATGAGCGGCATAAGGGAGCGGCTCGAGCTCGTTGATATACCTAAGCCCATGCGTGGGCTGCCCATTGCCTTCATGACGGCAGCCCTCATGTCGATGGCGTTTCTGGGGTTTTCCGGACTCAAGTTTTAGCCTATGAAGCGCAGACTCGGCAAAAAGATCCTCAAGGTGCGTTGGGAGCTTCTTGTGGGGAAGTGGGTTTCCATCCACGGCGAGACCAACCGCGCCTTAGCCGAGATGCTTGCCGAAACGCTGCGGTCGTGTGGAATCCCCGCCAAGATATCCGTCGGCGGGTCGATGAGGGGGCTGGGGGGCTACCCGATAGGCACCCAATCTGCCGCGCCCTTCGGCGCTATGTTCTACATCGAGGTCCCCCAAAAGCTTGCCGAAAGAGCAAGGAAAATCATCGATGAGATAACGGGAAGCGAGGTTGGAAGATGGGCTATGAGATAACGAGCGCGCTTGTTGTGCTGGGCTTTTTCGGTCTTTTGTTCGGCGTTGGGCTTGCGCTTGCGGCGAAGAAGTTTGCCGTTGAGGTCGACCCGAGGGTCGAGCAGGTCCTCGAAGTACTTCCCAACGCCAACTGCGGCGCCTGTGGGTATCCCGGCTGCTCTGGCTTTGCCAAGGCTGTTGTAGCCGGCGAGGCGCCAATAACCGGCTGCACCCCGGGCGGCAAGCCTGTCGCCGAGAAAATAGCCGCAATACTTGGGAGGGAGGTTGAGGCGGCGGGGGAGGCTATGGTCGCTGTCGTTATGTGCAACGGCGGCGTCCGCGCCAGGGACAAGTTCATCTACGACGGCATAGCCGACTGCCGCGCAGCCAAAATCGTCGCCGACGGGCAAAAGCTCTGTCCGTACGGATGCCTTGGCTTCGGCACCTGCGTCGAGGCGTGCCCGTTCGGCGCGCTCACGATGACCGAAAACGCCCTCCCCGCCACCGACTTCGATAGGTGCACAGGCTGCGGGATATGCGTCAAGGTCTGTCCCACGGGCGTTATGCAGCTTGTGCCCAAAAGGAGCGCCATCTACGTCGCCTGCAACTCGAGGGACAAAGGAGCCTTCGTCCGCAAAGCATGCGAAAGCGGATGCATAGCTTGCAGGCTGTGCGAGAAAAACTGCCCTTACGATGCAATCCACGTCTCCGACAACCTCGCGCGGATAGACTTCGCCAAGTGCAAGCTCTGCGGCATCTGCATCGAGGTTTGCCCAACGAAGACCATACTGAACAAGTTTCCGAAGGTCGTAGCGGAGCACGGGGGTTTGCCCGCGCCCGTTCCCATAAAGCCCGAGGCGACGAAAAAGCTTATGGAAAAGCTCAAATCCCAGAAGGGCGGCGGAAAGCAGCCTGAGTCGTCGTAGCCGCAATTTTTCCCTTGACTTAACGGAGGGGGGTGTATATTAGAATTTATTGGGGCCCAGTAGCTCAGGTGGTTAGAGCGCGCGCCTGATAAGCGCGAGGTCAGTGGTTCAAATCCACTCTGGGCCATTTCTGGCTCCTCTGGGGGATTAGCTCAGTTGGGAGAGCACAGGCTTTGCAAGCCTGGGGTCACCGGTTCGAGTCCGGTATCCTCCAGAGTTTTTTTATCTTTTCTTCGTTTTCAGTATCGTTATCCTGCCTGAGCCTACGGAGCCCTTGCCTTCGAACAGTGTTATGTGCATTGCCGAGAAGTTTACGTCTTCGCCGGTGGAGGGGTCTGTGGGTCGCCAGCCGACGGACGGGCTTACCCAAGCCTCGACCCAGTAGTGCGGCACCCAGATCTGACCGAAGTAGTATATCCCTCCCACGACCCTCGCGGGGATGTTTTTTGATCTGAGCAGTGCGGCAAGCAATCTTGCTTTGGCGAGTGGGTCGCCTTTGCGCTCTGCCGCGGCGACGAGTGGGTTGGGTTGGTTTGCCTCGTGTTTGACGTTGTCAGCTACCCAGCGATTGGCGCGGCAGATGTAGGACCAAACCGTCTCGGCCGATATACCGTCGGCGATGCGCTGGACGACGTCGTTGTGGGCGGGGACATCGGGCGCCGTCTCGACGAAAACCCGAAGCTCGTCGGGAAGGTCCTCAAGCTGATCCATGCGCCAGCTGCCCTTGCCCTTGAAGGGCTTTACCTCGACCTCAACCTCCCCCTCAAGCTCGCCGTGCTGGTATGTCCCCTCAAACCTCTGCCACGTCGTCTTGGTGCGCGGAACGGCGTCTAGGGAAAGGACAAGCTTCGCCCGAAGGAAACCTATCTCGAGCGAGTTCTCCACCTCTCCCTCGCACTTTATCTTCGAGGGCGGAATGTTCACCTTAAGTTGTTCGGCGATGTCCATCGTCGCAAGTGCTGTCGTGTCGGGGCATTCGCTTTCGAACTCGACGTCGATCTCGTTTGTCGGCAGGCTCAGCCTAAGGAGCCTTGAGTTCGCCGAGTCGATCATTGCTATTGCGTCCACGCCTGGCGCGGAGAAGGCGACCTTGTAGGCGGTTCTGTCGCCTATGGGCTCGGTGTGTCCCACCTGCGCCGAAAGCTCGACGAGCTTTCCCGTCTGCGGCGAGAAGACGAGGATTCGCTGCACGCCCTCGCGACCCCTGAGACGCACCTGCTTGGCGACTATCGCCCACTGCGAAAAGCAGTTGAGGTCCAAGAGGTAGGGCGGATTTGGGCATTCGAGCGAAGCCGTGTTGCCCTTCGCCTTCGATGTATCCGCGCCCTCGACGGTAAGTTTGCCGTTGCTCCAGCGCGCAACGATTGAACCCCTCCCGTCGATGTCGAGGCTGTATTGCCGCAGGCGCATGTAGGGGTCTAAGTCGGCGGTGTATTTGATGCGTAGGGTTCCGCGCGTCGCCCCCGCCTTGGCTTTGAGGATCGTCCATCCCGAAAGCTCCCAGCCGGCGCTTGCCATCCCGAGCTTGTAGCCGGCGGCGCCCGTAGTTCTCCCGGACGCCTTGATCGTAAAATATCCCACCTCGGGCGGCATAATCTGAGCCGAGGCAACTCCCAGCGCGAAAAGCAGGGCGAACGCTCTCATCATTAAAACCTCCCGGTTATCAACACTGTGGAGAAGCTGTGGATAAGTTGTTGGAACCTCCGACAAAAATAGCCGTCATGGAGCACTCTGTCAAACCGCAATGCCCACATCCGAAGAAAAACTTTGACAAATAAGCGCAGAAATCTATGTTATTCGAGGATAACAAATGAAAGCGCGGGATGACATAAAGTTTTTGAGGTGGGTTTTGGTTTGGGTTGTGCCACTGGTGGTTCTCTATGCTGCGCTCGACCGCGGCGGCGCCGACCCGGCGATCAAGGAGCTTTTGTCGCTGCTTTTCTGGGGCATGGCTGCGCTGGTGCTTGCTGGTGTTAGGGAGTTCAGAGTTCCGCCAATTTGGGTCGTTGTCTTGTGGTTGTCTGTTTGGCTTTGGGGGATTGCGACGTTTGCCGTCACCTGGTCTCCCGATGCAACGCTTGCGTGGGCGGTGCAGTTTGGTGCGCTTCTCGCTTTCGCGTTCTTCGTCTACGCCACTGCGCAAAAGCCGCCACCGGCGTTCTACAGAATGCTTGCCCTCGGATTTGCGGTCGTCCTCGCCGTCGGGTACGTTTTCCTCATCCTCGCGAAGACCGGCGTCTTCATAGGAAGGCACGATATGATGCTCCACTTCATATCGACCTTTTACTGGAAAAACCCAGCGGCAGGATACATCCTTTTGTTTTTGCCCTTCGTCTTCTCGCTTTCCGTCGTTGAGATTTCCCGCGGGTGGAGGGTCTTTTTCGCTTTCGTTTCGGTGCTTGCCTTTGGGGCGCTCCTTTTGACCCGCTCCCGTGGCGGCTGGGTTGCGGGTTTCTTCGCGGCTGTGGTGGGCGTCGTTGCGGCGACGAAGTTCATCCCGCGCATCTGGCGGAGGGCGCTTCTCGTTTTCGCGCTGGGGGCGATTCTGGCCTTTTTGGTCATGCCGCCCGGGTGGGTCGTTTCGCGCATCGTCAAGATAGAGGAGGTCGCTAAGCGCAAGCCCGAAGAGCCCGTCCAGGAGAGGCGCATGATGCTTGCGATGGGCGCGCGGGTGGTCTCCGAGTTCCCCCTTATGGGCGTGGGAATGGGCGCCTTCAAGATCGCTTACCCGCACTTCCTGAAGAGCTCCCATTACCTCTCCACCCATCTGCACAGCCAGTACCTCCAGTTCGCCGTGGAGGGCGGGGTTCCTGCGGCGATTCTGTTTGTTGCGGCGGTGTTCTCCGTCGTCTTCGCGATGCTCTTTGCCGCGTTCAGGCGAGGGGACATCGTGCTCTGGGGGATGGCGACCGGCGCCTTGGCTTACGCCCTCCACATCGCCGTCGACTTCGACTGGGACTTTTGGGGAACCACGTTGCCTTTCCTGGTCTTTCTCGCCGCGGGCGCAAGGAGGATGTGGCCTCAAGGCGTTAGGGTATTTGGGCTTTGGAGGGCGGCTTCTGCGGCGGCTGTCGTGGCTGGATTTCTGCTCGCCACAGCGCTTGCTGTGGCTGGGGCGGTGTTCGACCAGTATCAGGCGCAGGCGAGGCGATCTGCGCAGGAGAGCCTGATCAGGGTCTGCACAACGCTCAATCCCCTCTCGGCGCGGTATTGGTATGAGCGCGCTGGTGTGGTCGCCGGCGGAGCCTCAGCACTTAGGTGCCTGGAGAAAGCCCTGAAGCTTGAGCCACGCAACGTGTTTCTGCAGTATGCCTACGGCTTCCTCATCTGGAACGACGACCGACCGCGCGCCGTCGAGGTCCTGCGGAAAGCAGTAGGCTTTGCGCCTTATGTCCTGCCCAACCTGCAGCTGCGGTTCGCCCAAAAAGCCAAAGAAGCCGGGCTCATCGGCGTGGCGAAGGATGTCTTCGAGGGGATAACGAAGCACTTCTCGACGAACCCGAACACCCGCTACAACGACCGCACCGCTGGCTTCCGCTACATAGTTGCGCGGGCGCTTACGGGGCTGGGAGATATCTACTACGAAAGCGGCGACTTCGCCAAAGCCGACAGCCTCTACAGGCTTGCCCACATCCTCGGTTGCCCGCGATACGAGGATAAACTCGCCAAGATATGGGCTATGGACATCATCTCCCCCGAGCAAACTGTGGCGGAGATGATAGACGCCGTAAACGTGGGCGACACCCTGCGCGCCTGGAGCTACATCGCCGACTCGGCGAGAATCAGGCTCTCGGAGGGAACGGAGCTCTACCTTGCTCAGGTTATGGACGTGAAGCAGGATATGCTCTCCGAGCGCGCAAGCGTCGATGTGCTTTTGCTTCGGGCAAAGGGCAGGCAGGTCTTTTGGGAGCTTGCCTTCTTCGACCTTATCTTGACCGATGACGGCTGGAAGGTCGTCTTTAAGTTCTGAGGTGGGCTATGGACGTTCTTTTCGGCAGATACGAGGTCAAAAGGGAGCTTGGTCGCGGGTCGTTCGGCACGGTCTACCACGTTCGCGACACGCTGTCGGATGCTGAGTGCGCCCTCAAGCTCTTTACCCCGCGCTGGGTAAGGCGCCATCTTATAGAGCGTTTTCGCAGGGAGTTCGCCGTCGTGGCGAGGATGCCACACAGGCGCATCGTCAAAGTCTTCGACTTCGGCGAGGAGGGAGGGAAGTACTTCTACACGATGGAGCTTGTCGAGGGTCCGACGCTTGAGGGGACGAGGCTTGACGCAAGCGAGGCGCTCGAGGTGTTGTGCGATATCGCCGAAGGTCTTGCCCACATACACTCGCGTGGAATACTCCACCTCGACCTCAAACCCTCCAACGTCTTCGTCACCTCATCCGGCGCCAAGATAGGCGATTTCGGCTTGGCGCGCGCACTCACCGAGGATGAAGGTCCCGCCTCGGGGACGGTTGCCTACCTCGCTCCGGAGGTTTTGAGGGGATACCCGCCCGACGTCCGCACCGACCTTTACGCCCTCGGCGTCATCGCCGCCGAGATCTTCACCGGCGCCAACCCCTTCGAGGGCTCAACGGCAAGCGAAACGATCCAGCTGCAGATGCACTACACGCCCGACGAAAGCGACCTCGCCGCCGTTCCGAAGGAGCTTCGTGGGCTTGTGCTCTCGCTCCTCGACAAAGACCCGCGCAGAAGACCCAACAGCGCGTACTCCGTCTGGCGCAAGCTGGCTCAAATCCTCGGCAGGGAGGACGACCCATCCCTCAGGGCGCGCTTTCTGCCTCAGCCAGCCCTCGTCGGTCGCGACGAAATCCTTTCGATGGCGGAGAGGCTCATAAGCGGGCTTTCGCGAAAGGTCCTTTGGGTTTTGCGCGGCGCCCCCGGAAGCGGATACTCGCGGATCCTTGCGGAGATCAAGATAGTCTCGCAGCTTGGCGGGTGTCATCCGGTCGTGATTTCGCCCGCGGCGCCGCTGGAGTCGCTCCTCAGGCAGCTTCTTGTGTGGGAGTTCGGCGGACCCCTGCGCCGACACCTGCCCAGGCTGCTTGTGGCTGCGCCGGGAATCGCCGGTCACCCAACGCTCGCCGCAATAGGCGTAACGCCGTCCCCTTCGGAACCCACCGCCGACGAAGTCGCTATGCACGCCCTCGCGCTGGTGGAGGAAATCTCCGAGCTTAAACCCCTCGTGATAATGTTCGAGGACGGCGTGCCCGAAGACTTCGTGAAGCGCTTCCTGTCGCGACCGCAGAGGGGTAGGATCCTCTTCGTGGCGCGAGAGCTTAGGGATGAGTTTGAAGTATATTCTCAGGAAAGCGAGCTTACTCCCTTGAGCAGGGAGGAGATAACTCAGTGGATTTTCTCCGTTTTCGGTGATGTTGACGGCGTTGAAAAGCTTGTTTTGCGGCTTTCGGCTGAGACGGGTGGGCTTCCGCGCAACATCCAGACGAAGCTCAAGGAGTTCGTCGTCTCCGGCGCGTTGGTGCCTCAGATCGAGAGGTGGCGTTACTCGCCCCAGAAAGCCTCTCCTGTGCAGCTTGCCGTCCCCAAAAAGCTTTTGGACGACACGCTTGCGAGGATAGCCCTCTCGCCCCTGGGGCTTCCCGCATCGGTCGTCGAGAGGGTAGCGGGCGAGGAGAATGCGCCTCTGGTCCTTTCGGAGCTTATGGCTATGGGCAAGGTAGGCGAGGGCGAGCGTTATGGGCTTTTGGTCTACTTCGTCGTCGACGATGGGGTCGGTCGCGGGCTCTCGGAGCTTCCTGCCGAAAGGCTTCGGGCGATGCGCAGGGAGGTCGGCTCGCTCCTTTGCGAAGTGGAGGATGCCCCCGCATTTCAGCTCGTTGGCGCAGAGATGCTCATGAGCATCGGCGAGGTCGAGCAGGCTGTGCGCGTTGCCCGTAAGACTGTGAAGGTCTTCAGGCAAAGGTACGAGTTTTCGAAAATGCTTAAAGCCATCGACCTTCTGATTGAGGGTGCTCAGGCTTTGGGCGATAAGGAGCTTTGGTTTAAGGCGGTGAAGCGCAAGTGCGGCATCTACTCCCACCTCGGCAGGCTCGATGAGGCGCAGGCGCTCTATCAGGAGCTCCTTTCGTTCGTTCGGCAGAAGGTCGACCTCGAGAACGAAGCAGCCGTTTTGAACGATCTTGGCGTCGTTTTGTTTGAGCAGAAGAAGCCCCAAAAGGCGATCCAGTACTACAACGAGGCTCTGGAGCTTGCCCGTCAGGTCAAAAACCCCAAGCTCGAGCTTTACGCGATGATAAATATCGCCGCCTCCCTTCAGGAGATGGGCGATTTTCAAGAGGCTGCGGCTCGCTTCTGGCAGGCAAGGTCTATCGCGCAAAGGCTCCAGAATCACCTCGCCCTGGCGACGATAGAGGCGGATATAGGCATGCTTTTGGCGTCTCAGGCGAGGTATAGGCAGGCGCTCGACAGACTCCTTGAGGGAGCTTCAATAGCGCACGAGCACGGCTACTTCAAACCCCACGCCGCCGCGCTTATCGAGATAAGCATAGTCCACAGAAGGATGGGCAACCTCGAGCTTGCGGAGGGCGCCATATCCGAGTTCGAAAGGCTCTTCGGAGATGAGATCCCCCCCTTCGAGAGGGTCTGCGCCGAAACGCAAAAGCTCTTGCTCGCTCTCTACAGGGGTGATGAGATAGCTCCCGCGGAGAGGTTTGCCGCGATCTTGCCTGATCTTGCCTCCCTGCCCGAGGGGCAGTACGAGGCGGCGTTGCTCGACTTCCTCCCGTGGGCGATCCTTGTGGGGCTGCCGTTCTCGGAGCTGCAGAAACTGCCCGTCGTCCCCCAAAAGCTGCCCACGTCTCACCTTTGGGAGGCGCTTGCGCTCTTCGAGTCCGGTCAGTTCGATGCCGCTTTCGAGGCTGCGGAGAGGGCGCTTGACGCAACGCTTTCGAAGCACAAGGACGCCGAGCTTTGGTGTGCCGCCTGCCGCATACTGGCGAGTTCCCTCCAGCCCGCCGAGGCGGGTGAGAAGCTCCTTGAGCTTCTTTCTGACCCCGCCGACGACCTCTTCGTCCAGGGAGACCTCTGGCAGCGCGTCGCGGAGATATACGCCGAGCGCGTTCCTGACCCGGAGAGGGGGAATTTTGCGCTGAACAGGGCGAAGGAGTTCTTCTCGCGCCTCGGGAACCGGTCGCGCCTTGCGGAGCTTGAGCGAATAGCCGACCTCCTGCGCGGAAGCCGATACGGCGGTGATGCCGGTCTCCTGCTTGAGGTCGCCAAGGCGTTTACGTCGACACTCGATACCGACGCCCTTGTGCGCGTGATACTCGACCGCGCAATCGAGGTCAGCGGGGCTGGGAGGGCGCTTTTGCTTGCGTTCGAGGACGGGGAGCCCACTGTGGTTTCCGCAAGGTCCGATGAGGGGGTCGACCTGACCCCTGATGAGGTTCGCTTCAGCCGCGGCGCCGTGCAGAAAGCCATTGCCCAGCGGAAACCGCTGCTCGTCGAAAGCGTTCCCGAGGACGAGGAGCTTGCCGCGCGCCAGAGCATCGTCGACCTCAGAATCCTTATGGTCATAGCCGTTCCGCTTTTCTGGCGCGGCGAGCTTTTGGGCGTCCTCTACGCCGACGCGGAGATGAGGCGCGCCGCATTCTCGGAAAGAACCGTCAGACTCCTTGAGGCTTTGGGTGAGTTCGCCGCGCTTGCCCTCCACAACGCCAGGCTCTTCGGCGAGGTCGTCGCCGAAAGGGATGCTCTGCGCGCCCAGGCCCGGGAGAGGATAGGCGCAAACGTCATCATAGGCGAGGCGCCGGCTATGCAGGAGGTCTACAGGAGGCTTAGCGCGGTAGCCCCGCAGGACGTCACTGTGCTCCTGACGGGCGAGACAGGCACCGGGAAGGACCTCGTCGCCAGGGTCATCCACTCCGAAAGCCGCAGGCGAGACGGACCGTTCGTCGCCATAAACTGCGCCGCAGTGCCCGAGACGTTGCTTGAGGCAGAGCTTTTTGGCTACGAGAAGGGTGCGTTCACCGGCGCCACAAGGCGCACGAAGGGCAAGCTCGAGCTCGCCCACGGCGGAACACTCTTCCTGGACGAGATCGGCGATATGGCGCCCCCGCTTCAGGCAAAGCTCCTCAACGCGATAGAGACGGGGAAGTTCATGCGCCTCGGCGGAACGGAGGAGGTGCAGGTCGACGTTAGGATCATCGCGGCGACGAACAAGGACCTCGAGGAGGAGATAAGGCGCGGCAACTTCAGAGAGGACCTGTACTACCGCATCTCCACCGTTCGGATTCATCTTCCGCCGTTGCGCCACCGCCGACAGGACATCCCCGCCCTGGCACACCACTTCCTGCGGGAGGCTGCCCAGCGCTTTGGGAAGGAGGTGGGGGGTTTTGCGCCCGAGGTGATGGCGGCACTGCGAAGGGCAAGCTGGCCCGGAAATGTCCGCCAGCTCAAAAACGCGGTGGAGGAGATGGTCCTCTTCGCGACGGGGGAGATAATAACCCCTGATCTTCTGCCGGACTACGTTTTGACCGACCTGGGCGAATCTGCCCTGCCGGGCGCATTTGACCTCTCCGAACCGCAAACTTACGAGGAGCTTAAGGCATCGAAGAAGGCTTTGGCTGAGCAGTTCGAGCGGGAGGTGATAAAGAGGCTTTTGCAGCGCTACGACTTCAACGTAAGCCGCGCCGCAAAGGCGTTCGGTATACACAGAACAAGACTGCACCAGCTTATAGCCAAGTACGGACTGCGCAAGGGGGAGGAGCGATGATCGACAAAGCCGCGGAGATAATAGCCTCGTCCAGCTCGCTTTTGGTCCTCACCGGCGCCGGCATATCTGCCGAAAGCGGCGTTCCAACCTTCCGCGGTAAGGGAGGGCTCTGGAAGAGCTTCAGCGTCGAGGACCTTGCCACGCCGGAGGGTTTTGCCAGAAACCCGAAGGTCGTTTGGGAGTGGTATTCCTGGCGTCGGGGTTTGGTGAGGTCTGTTGAGCCCAACCCGGGGCACTTCGCCGTCGCCGAGCTCGAGAACCTCTTCGACGATTTCCTCCTGGCAACCCAGAACGTCGACAGACTCCACCACCGCGCGGGAAGCAGGAAGGTCGTCGAGCTTCACGGGAACATCTTCGGCGAGAGGTGCACCCGCTGCGACTTCCGTCGCGAAAGCTACGACTCCTACGACGAACCTCCAACGTGCCCCAGCTGCGGCGCCCTCCTCAGACCCGATGTCGTCTGGTTCGGCGAGCCGCTGCCCGAGGATGCACTCCACGCTGCCATAAGCTTTGCGCAAAAAGCCGAATGCGCCCTTGTTGTGGGAACATCAGCCGTCGTCTATCCAGCCGCGGAGCTGCCCTATATCGTCAAAAACGGCGGCGGGAGGGTTGTTGAGGTCAACCTCGAGCCGACGCCTGTGACGAGGATAGCAGACGTCTCCGTCTTCGGCAAAAGCGGCACGACGATGCCGCAGATCGTCGAGGGCGTTAAAAGGATCCTGGGGAAGTGAGGTCGTTTGTTTTCGCATTTTTGCTTTTTCCCGCCCTCGCGTCCTTTGGGGATGAGGTTAGCGCTCTGCGGCGCGAGATAGCCGCGGTGCGTCGCAGCATCGACAGCCTCGCGGCGCTGGAGGGTGATCTTGTCGCCAAGTTAGACGCCCTCGAGCGCGAGGTCTGGTTGCGGGGCGAGCTTTTGGATTTGCTCGCCGCCCGCGAGGATTCGCTGCAGCGGGCGGTGGAGGCAATGACCGACTCCGCCGCACTCAAACGCAAAAAGTGGATGTTCCACAAGCGCAAGCTTGAGGCTGTGCTCCGCAAGCTGTACGTCTTCGGTCGCACAAGCGAGGTCGAGCTCCTTTTCTCCACCGACGACCCCGGCGCACTTGCTGAGGGAATCGCTTATCTTTCCGCTGTGACCAAGGCGAGGCAGCGTGTGATATCCGACGCGAGACGGGCGCTTTTGGAGTATCGGCGGGCTGCAAAGGCGCTTTTGCGCGCAAAGGATTCGCTCAGGGCTTTGAGGCAAGCCAAGGTGGCCGAGCGCGATTCCCTCGCCCGGGTCGCATCCGAGCACAGGCGAAGTCTTGCCGAGGCGCGGCGGAGCAAAGAGGGCTTCGAAAGACTTCTTGCGGGGCTTGAGGCATCGCTTTCGCGGCTTGAGTCGATGCTGCCAAGCCGACGCGTTGGTCGCGGCTTCGTCCGACTCAGGGGTCGGCTTCCCTGCCCGCTTGGGCGGCGAGGTTGCAGCGTGGCAAGACCATTCGGCGTCGCAAGGGACGGGCGCTACGGAACGTATTTCAAAAACCCCGGCGTCGATTTCCGCGCCCAGCCGGGCGACTCGGTCTTCGCCGTGGCGGACGGAAAGGTGGCAAGCGTCGTGTGGCTGCCGGGGTTCAAAAGGGTTGTGATAATCGAGCACGGCGGGTACTACACGGTTTACGGCAACCTCGGCACCGCGTTCGTTTCGGCTGGAGAACAGGTTTCTGCGGGAGATGCGATCGGGCGCGTCGCCTCATCAAGCTGGCTTGGTGGCTCGCCAGCGCTCCACTTCGAGATAAGGCGCGGCAAGTTCGGCGAAGACCCCATGGCGTGGTTGGAACGATGAATACAAAATTTACCGCGGCAAACTCTGCGACGGACGAAACCGACAAAAATCGGTTGACGCAGCAAGGTATCTCTATATGTTTAAAAGCTTAGCCAACTCAGATAAGGGGGGGTCATGGCAGAAGAGCTTAATCCTTTCAAGATCGCGCAGGCGCAGCTTGACAAAGCTGCGAAGCTGCTTAATCTCGACGAGGCGACCCACGAGCTTCTACGGTGGCCTCGTCGCGAGTTTAGGTTCACCATCCCCGTGAGGATGGACGATGGCACGGTGAAGGTCTTCCACGGTTACCGCGTTCAGTACAACGATGCCCGGGGTCCATACAAGGGCGGCGTTCGCTGGCACCCCGACGAGACCATCGATACCGTTCGGGCGCTTGCCGCCTGGATGACGTGGAAGACCGCAGTCGTCGATGTGCCACTTGGCGGCAGCAAGGGGGGCGTTACGTGCGATCCGGAGAAGCTGAGCCCGGCTGAGAAGGAGCGCCTCGCCCGCGGGTGGGTCCGACAGATATACTACCGCCTCGGTCAGTACGTAGACGTCCCCGCTCCCGATGTCTTTACCGATTCGCAGATCATGGCGTGGATGATGGACGAGTACGAGGTTCTCACCAATCGCCACCATCCTGCGGTCGTCACGGGCAAGCCGCTGGAGCTTGGCGGTTCCCTTGGCAGGAGGGATGCCACCGCCCGCGGAGGCGTCTACGTCGTCAGGGAGGCGTGCAGGAAGCTTGGTATCGACCCCGCGGCGGGAACATACGCCATCCAGGGCTTCGGAAAGGTTGGGCGAGCCACCGCCTTGTTGCACAAAGAGATCCTCGGCGGTAAGCTTGTTGCCGTGTCCGATATCTACGGCGGCGTTTACAACGGCAACGGGCTCGACCCCGAGGCGCTCCTAAAGCACGCGATGGAAAGCGGCACCGTCGCCGACTTCCCCGACGGAGATAAAATCGCTAACAACGAGCCGCTCGAGCTTGAGGTCGATATCCTATACCCCGCCGCTATCGAGAACGTTATAACCGAGCAGAACGCCGATAAGATAAAGTGCAAGATTTGCTGCGAGCTCGCTAATGGTCCCACAACGCCCAACGCCGATGAGATCCTCTTCCAGAAAGGCATCCACGTCATCCCCGATATCCTTGCCAACGCAGGTGGAGTCACCGTCTCGTACTTCGAGCAGGTGCAGGGCATCTATCAGTACTGGTGGCCTCTGGAGAAGGTTCATGAGGAGCTCGACAAAAAGATGACGACCGCATACCACACCGTCTACGAGAAGCACAAGGAGAGGAACGTCGACATGCGCACGGCTGCGTATCTTGTTGCGGTGAAGCGCGTTGTGGACGCTATGAAGCTGCGCGGCTGGGTCTGATGCAGCCTTTGTCCTGTGCATTGAAAGCCCCCGCACAAAAGCGGGGGCTTTTTTATGGAGCAAGTCTTCCCGTGCCCGAAAGATGTGCCGTCCACTGATGGCTGGAGCACCTGCTCCGTCAGTACACACAAGGAGTTGGAGTCTCGCGCTCCATCGGCGCCCGGGCGGAGGGCTGGAGCCCCCTGTTCCATCGACGTCCACAAAGGGCTGGAACCCCGTGCTCCATCGGCGTCCACAGGGGCTGGAGCTTTGTGCTCCATCGACGTCCCAGCTGGTCAGGTTGCAGGACGGGGCTATCCCAAAAGCGCCCTTATTTCCCGCAGCTCCTGGGCGATCTCCCTGAGGAGGGATGTCAGCGCTTCAGGGGAGAGTTCGCCGCCGAGGCTTTTGCTCTTGCGCATGCGGCGGATCTTCTGCTTCGCGCCCTCTATGGTATAACCCTCTTCGTAGAGGAGGCGCTTTATGAGCAGGACCATCTCTATGTCCTTCTTGCGGTAGGCTCTGTTCCCTGCCCTGTTACGTTTGGGTCGCAGGAAGGGGAACTCAGTCTCCCAGTACCGCAGGATGTGGGGTTTAAGCCCCGTCATCTCGCTGACCTCGGTTATGGTGTAGTAGAGCTTTTCGCGGGGCTTTTTAGCCGCAGGCTTTTTCAGCGTCGCCGTTGCCATATAAGCGCCTTCCGAATATTGGTTCCTCTTTGCCCTTTACCAGTCTTGCCAGGTTTTCCCTGTGCGTGAACGTTATGAAGGCGGCTAAAAACGCCGCCATGATCTCGGTTGTTGTGGGGTATTTGATCCAGAAGGTGAACCCTGCGAACGTCCACACGGCGGTGATGGATGCTGCCGACACTCTTTTCGCCGCGGCGAGTGTTGTGGCGAACGATGCGAGCGCCAGAAGCGCCGGCACGGTCGCCAGAGCGACCGCCGCGCCGAAAGCCGTGCTCACGCCCTTGCCGCCCCTAAAGCCTATCCAGACGGGGAAGCAATGCCCTATGACCGCCGCCGTTGCCGCTATTTGTGCTCCGAAGGCGACGTCGCCGAGGAGGGTCTTCCCCAGGGCGAACGCTGCAACGCCCTTGAGCATGTCCGCAACAGATACCGCCGCGCCCGCACCCTTCCCCAGAACGCGCGAAACGTTCGTTGCACCCATAGCGCCGCTGCCCACGCTCCTTACGTCCATACCCCTGGCAACCTTAACGACTATGTACCCGATCGGAATCGAACCCACAAGATACCCTCCTGCCGCCGCGCCGGCTATGTCCAACGCACCGCACATGATCACCTGCGCTTATCCCTGAAGACGAGTTTGAACGGAACCCCCTCGAACGAAAACCTTTTCCTCATTTGGTTCGCGATGTACCTCCTGTAAGCGGGCGATATTGCGTTTGGCATTTTGGCGAAGAATACGAACTCGGGCGGAGCTACGTCTGCCTGAACGGCGTACAGGATCTTCGGTCTTCTGCCGCGGTAAACCGGCGGCGGATGCTGTGTCTGCAGGTGCTGGACGAACTCGTTTAGCTTGGATGTCTGCACCCTCTTGCGCAGCGTCTCGCCAACGCGGTGGATGATCTCCATCGCCTTGCGCACCCTTTGACCGGTAAGCGCAGAGGTGAAGACGATGGGCACGAAGTGCAGAAACGGCGCCTCGAAGCGGATCATCTCCTCGTACTCTTTTGTGCTCTTTGATGTTTTGCCCGGCACGAGGTCCCATTTGTTCACCGCGATGACGAGTCCGCGGTACCTGTCGAGGACGAGTGCAGCAAGGCGCTTGTCCTGGTTGGTGAAGCCGACGGTCGCGTCGGTCACAAGCAGAGCAACGTCGCACTCCTCTATCGCCTGAAGCGTCCTGAGGGCGCTGAAGTACTCGATGTCCTTCTGCTTTTTCAGCACGCCCGCCGTGTCGACAATTTCGTAAAGCTTCCCGAAGTAGCGGAAGCGTGCGTTGACGGTGTCTCTCGTCGTTCCCGGCTCGGGGTGGACGAGCGAAACCTCATGCCCCAAAAGCCTGTTGACGAAGGACGATTTCCCCACGTTTGGTCGCCCGATGACGGCGACGCGAACAACCTCCTCGTCGTCCTCGGGTGCACGCACCGCCGGCAGAAGCCCACAGACCGCGTCGAGAAGCTCGCCCGTCCCGTGCCCGTATTTCGCCGATATGCGCAGCACGTCGCCAAGACCAAAGCCCTCCGCCTCAGCACCTGACCAGGAGTCTTGCCTGTCGTCGACCTTGTTCACCGCAACGACGACGGGCTTGTTCGACTTGCGAAGAACGTCCGCCACGGCGAAGTCGTCGGGGTGAATCTCGGGCTCCACCAAAAACAATACCACATCCGCCTCGTCGACGGCGTCCCTGACCAAACGCACTACCCCCAGCTCAAGCTCGGTTCTGGGGTTGACGAGAAAACCTCCTGTATCCACCAAAAGGAACTCCTTTCCGTTCCACTCCACGGTTGCGTAGTGTTTGTCGCGCGTAACGCCCGGGGTGTCGTGCACGATCGCTATCCGCCTGCGCACAAGGCGGTTGAAGAGAGACGACTTGCCAACGTTCGGTCGACCCACAATTGCAACAACTGGTAACTTTTTGTGCCTCAACCCCATATAGCACAGATTCTTCCCCTCAAAGTTAAGCCAGCTTCATAACAGCAAATTTAAATTATACACAGCACAACTCGAATGTCAAGAACAAATTTACAAAAACTTTTAGACAACTTTTGTAATCGCTTGCTTTGCATAATGTTGTGTGCGAATGGATTTGCATCTGTAAAGTCTGTTGACTTGGGCTTTGTTGTGGGCTATCTTTGGAGTGATGGCGGGCGGATTCGTACATCTGCACAACCATACCATCTACAGCCTGCTGGATGGGGCATGTCGCCTCAAGGAGCTTGCGAGGCGAGCATTGGAGCTTGGCATGCCAGCTGTGGCGATGACCGACCACGGCAATATGTTCGGCGCCGTGGAGTTCTTCGAGGCGGCGAAGGACGTTGGTGTTCACCCCATAATCGGGCAGGAGTTCTACCTCGCCAAGGGATCCCGCACCGAACGGGCTGATCCCGAGCCGGGGGTGCAGGGAGGGTATCATTTGACGCTCATCGCCGCGAACAACACGGGCTACCGCAACCTGATAAAGCTTTCCTCTATCGCATACCTCGAGGGCTTTTACTACAAGCCTCGTATAGACAAGGAGGTTTTGGAGAAGTATTCTGAGGGTCTTTTTGTGCTTTCCGGCTGTTTGCGCGGCGAGATACCGAGGCTTCTTGCCCGGGACAGGTGGGACGAGGCGAAGGAGGTTGTGAGGTGGTTTCTCGAGCGGTTCGGGACCAACAGGTTCTTCATCGAGCTGCAGGACCACGGGATACCCGAGGAGCGCGAGGTTGGTCGCAAGCTCGTAACCCTGGCGAGGGAGATGGGCGTGAGGCTCGTCGCCACAAACGATGTCCACTACATCTACCCCGAGGACGCCGATTTCCACGACAAGATGCTCTGCATCCAAACCGACAAGACCGTCGACGACCCCGGCAGGATGCGTTTTTTGACTGATCAGTTTTACCTCAAGTCGCCCGCGGAGATGGCGGAGCTTTTCGCCGACGTCCCCGATGCGGTTGAAAACACCCTCTGGATAGCCGAACGCACCGACGTCGAGATCGAGACGAAGAAGCTGCAGCTGCCGCACTTCCCCGTGCCCGAGGGGTTCAGCTCCGTCGACGAGTACCTTGCCCACAGGGCACGGGAGGGGCTGCGCCGAAGGTACGATAGAGTCACCAAAAAGCTTGAAGAGCGCCTCGAGCACGAGCTTGAGATCATACGCAACGTTGGCTTTTCGAGTTATTTTGCCATTGTTGCCGATTTCACCGACACGGCGCGCAAGCTGGGCGTTTGGGTCGGTCCGGGGCGCGGGTCCGGCGCGGGAAGCCTGGTCGCATATTGCCTTGGGATAACCAACATTGATCCCATGAAATACGAGCTCCTTTTCGAGCGGTTTCTCAACCCCGAAAGGCGCTCGATGCCCGACTTCGACATCGACTTCGACGACATAAATCGCGGCAAGGTTATGGAGTACGCCAAGAAGCGCTACGGCGAGGACGCGGTGTGCCAGATCATAACGTTTACAACCCTCCACGCTCGAAGCGCGATCAAGGACGTCGGGCGGATATTTAACCTTCCCTTCAAGGACGTCAACGCCTTGACAAGCCTTATCCCCACCGATCAGAACTCCGTCGACGAGGCTTTGGCTGAATCTCCCCAGCTTGCGCAGCTCTACAAGGAGGACGAGACGGTACGGAGGGTTCTCGACTACGCCCGCAAGCTCGAGGGTATTCCGCGCAACGCCAGCGTCCACGCCGCGGGTGTGGTCATCACACCAGGACCGCTTACCGACTACGTCCCCCTCTTCAAAACGCCCAAAAAGGAGGTTACAACCCAGTTCGACAAGGACTCCCTCGAGAAGATAGGGCTTCTTAAAATGGATTTTTTAGGGCTTACCACGCTCTCGATCCTCAGGGAGACCATACGGCTTGTCAAGGAGACGCGCGGCGAGGAGGTGGATTTAGATAAGATCCCCGAGGACGACGCTGAGGTCTTCAGGCTTTTCGCAAAGGGCGACACGACGGGCATATTCCAGTTCGAAAGCGACGGCATGCGCCGCTATCTGCGCCAGCTCAAACCCGACTCGATCGAGGACCTCATAGCGATGAACGCCCTCTACCGCCCGGGTCCGATGAAGTACATCGAAAGCTACATCGCCCGCAAGCACGGCAGGGAGAAGGTGGAGTACCCCCATCCCGCGGTGGAGGACGTCCTTAAAGGCACCTACGGCATCGCCATCTACCAGGAGCAGGTGATGCTTTTGGCGCAGCGGCTTGCGGGGTACAGCCTTGGCGAAGCCGACATCCTCAGGCGGGCGATAAGCAAGAAAAAAGCCAACGAGATGGCGCAGCAGAGGTCGGTATTCGTCGAGCGCGCGGTGAAAAACGGGCTTTCCGAAAGACTTGCGAACGAGGTGTTCGACATAATCGAGGAGTTCGCCGGCTACGGCTTCAACAAATCCCACAGCGCAGCCTACGCCGTTTTGGCGTACAAGACGGGTTACTTCAAGTGCCACTACCCGAGGGAGTTCCTCGCTGCGAACCTCACCTTCGCAAAGGACGCCGACGAGATAGAGAAGTTCCTCGAGGAGTGCAGGAGCAAGGGGATCCCTGTTCTTCCGCCGGATGTGAACCGCAGTGCGGAGTACTTCACCGTTGAGGGCGACGGGATAAGGTACGGCTTGGGCAAGATCAAAAACGTTGGCCGCAGCACGGTTGCCGCCATAGTCGAGGCTCGAGAGCGTTTGGGCGGCAGATTCGAGGACGTGTATCAGTTCGTAAGCGAAGTTCCCGCGCAGGCTTTGAACAAAAAGGCTTTTCTCTCTCTTGTTGCCGCCGGAGCGCTTGATGTCTTCGGCGTTGAGCGCAGCGTTCTTTACGCCTCCTGCGAGCTTTTGCTCCAGTGGAGGCAGCAGCAGCAAAAGGCTCGCGCAAGCCTTATGCAGTCGCTTTTCGCCGAAAGCGGCGTGGACTACAGCCGCCCCAAGCTCATCGACGTTCCCCCGTGGAGCCCACTGGAGAAGCTGAACTACGAGCGCGAGGTTTTGGGAGTCTACCTTTCCGGGCATCCGCTCGAGCACTTCTCCGATGAGCTTTCGGCGTTCACAAGCGGCTCCATCGCCGACGTCTGCGGAAGGCGCCGGAGCGGGAAGGTTAGACTCGCCGGGCTTTTGATTTCGTTCTCGCTTTCGTCGCGCTCAAGGGGCGGAGGTGAGAGGAAGGTCGGCGTCGGCGTCCTTCAGGACACATCGGCGCAGATCAAAGCGATATTCGGGGCTAATGTGCTTGAGAGGGATCAGTTCTTCCTGCACACGGGCGCCCTCTTGTGGCTGGAGGGGGAACTCAGAAACGACGAGGGCGGCGCCGTCGTGTTCGTGGAGAAGGTGATCCCCTTAGAGCAAGTGAGGAAAAGGCTTTGCCGCGCGCTGCACATAAGGTTCCCTGTTGATGCCGAAAGGGCTCTTCTGGAGAGGGTTCGCAGCGCCATCCAGAACCACAAGGGCGACGTGCCGCTTCACCTGCACATCGTCACCCCGGAGAAAACGTATAAGGCTGTTTCCTTCGAGCTTTCGTGTGAGCCTTCGCAGAAGCTCACCGAAGAGCTTAAGGGCTACCTCGGAGACGACAACGTTTGGCTCGCTTAGGGAGGGCGAAGATGAGGCGTTATCTGGCGTTTGCGCTTTTTTTCGCGGTCTTTGGTCTTGCGGTGGGTGCGGAGGAGGTCGAGGTTGGCGACGTGGTCGTCAGGCTGCGGTGCGGGGATGGGTATCTTAAGCTAAAACCCAAATGCTGCCCGTTCGGGAGGTTCAAGGACTGGAACTTCATCGATGTCTACCGCGTTCGCGCCAGAGCGGGGGAGCCGTTTGCGGTGGTGATTGAGAACCGTTTGTCCGCACCCGTGGGCGTTTACGTCTTCGTGGACGGCAAAAACACGATCGGCGGTTCGTGCCGCGGCGGTGGGTGGTGGTACGTTCCACCCGGCGGAGTCGCGGAGATATCCTCGTGGCGGGACGATGATGGCAAAAGGCTTCGCTTCGCCCGGCGCACAAGCTGCGCTCACGGAGAAGATTATATGCCGGGCTGGATATTTGTGGCGCAGTACAGGCTCGCCTCCCCGGCTGAGGGAATGCCTCGCTGGTACAGAAGCTACGGCTACGACCAGCCCGTCCAGTTCTGGGCTGTGCCCGCCGAGTCCCTCGCTGTCCCGATAACGGAGCCTGTATACCGCCTCGAGCCGTATCCGCAGGGGCTTTTGGCTATTCGCTACGTTACGGGTGCTTCGTGTCGCAAGTGCAGGATCGATTTCGGGATCGAGGGCGTGAAGGCGGCGCGGGGAGGGGTCTACGTGCTGCGCGTGAAGCCCGGCTCGCCGGCCGACAGAGCAGGCTTTGTTGAGGGGGACGTCATCCTCGCCGTCGACGGCAAGCCCGTAAACACGCCGGAGGAGCTTGAGGAGGCGCTTTCGGCGGCTGCGGCGAGGGGAGAAGCTGAGCTTAAGGTTCGCAGCGCTACCGACGGAAGACTTTACGCCGTAAGCGTTAAGCTCTCGTGCGCAGAAAGGTAGCCCGTCCTGCCCCAACGCTCGCAAGCAAAAGTGCTTGACTTCGCTGCCCACAAGCATAATTTCTTTATTTCCTCAAAACGTTACCGGAGGTTTTGCGATGGTTCACCCCTCTCTGCACAACAAAGCCGATATCACGCCCTTTAGGGCGACCATCGAGACCGCGTTTTACCGCAACAACGTCCACAAGGTTGGGTCGGTTGCGGAGGCGTATTTTCTTGCGAAGGAGTCGCCGGGGACAATAGTCACCGACATCCCCGTCTACAAGCCGGAGTATCACGGTCTTCCGAGCGACGCGAAGATACTCGTCTTCAACGACGGTGCGGTTGTGGGGAGATGTGCCCAGGCGCGCAGGCTCGCGTACACCCCGGGCGTCGACACTAAGGAGTACTCCGCCGTCATAAGGGAAGCCGTCTACCAGACGCGCTTCTACAAGATGTATCACGCTGAGGCGGTTATAGGTCTTCACCCCGACTTTATGGTGAAGGCGCATCTGCTCATCCCGGAGGGCTTCGAGAACACGCTTTTGAACTGGATGCTCAACTTCCAGGCTATGAACACAGAGTACGCGGAGATGTATAAGAACTCGCGGCTCATCGACGACTACGAGATCTTCATATTCTCGAACCCCTACTGGGAGCATCCCGATTTTCCGCTTGGGCTTGCCTTCTTCGACCCGATGCACAACGTTGCGGCGCTTTTGGGGCTCAGATACTTCGGCGAGCACAAGAAGGGGACGCTTACCCTTGCGTGGGGGACGGCTAACCGCCACGGATACGTTGCCTGCCACGGCGGGCTTAAGCGCTACGACGACCAGAAGTTCGTCGCAGGCTTCTTCGGTCTTTCCGGATCAGGCAAATCTACCCTTACGCACGCAAAGCACGAGGGGAAATACAGGATAACGATCGTCCACGACGACGCCTTCATAATAAACATGGACGATAAGTCCTCCATAGCGCTTGAGCCCACCTACTTTGACAAGACAGCCGACTACGAGATCGGGCATCCCGACAACAAATATATCCTCACCGCGCAGAACGTGGGGGTTTCGGTCGGCGAGGACGGCAAGATGTACCTTGTGACGGAGGACATTCGCTGCGGCAACGGCAGGGCGATAAAGTCGCGGCTTTGGTCGCCCAACCGCGTCGACAAAATCGAGGACCCGATAAACGCCATCTTCTGGCTTATGAAGGATCCCGCACTGCCGCCTGTGACCCGCATAGAGGACCCGATCCTGGCAAGCACCATGGGGGTTACACTTGCCACGAAGCGCACCTCCGCCGAAAGGGTGGTCGGCGTGAGTTTGGATAAGCTTGTCGTCGAGCCCTACGCCAACCCCTTCAGGACGTACCCCCTCGCCGACGACTTCAACAAGTTCAAAGAGCTTATCCAAGCCGGCGTGAGGTGCTACATCCTCAACACCGGACACTTCATGGACAAGAAGGTTCCCAAGGAGCTTACGCTGGGCATCCTCGAGAGCCTGGTTGAGGGCGAAGACAACTTCGTCGAGTGGAAGAACATCCCGCAGTTCTCCTATATTCCCTTCGATGGCTTCGAGCCCCGCATGGACGACCCGGAGTACAGGGAGTTCTTCAAACAGCGCATGCTCGACAGGCTCAACTTCATCCGCACCCGCGAGGAGGAGACCAAGGGATACGACACCCTCCCCAAGGAGGCGGAGGAGGCGATAACGGAGATCGTCGGCAGGCTGTGACGCGGCTTGTTGAGCCGTAAGTCGGGCTTTTGCGCGGCTGCAGATCTTTGCACGCCTTCGGTGGCAGAATCAGGCTTTCGTCCTGATACATTAAGCTTTAATGCAAAAAGCCCGACCTTCTCAATCAACAACTTGACACGCGCAGGCAGCATGGCTTTATTGTTGTGGCTGATTCGGACGGAGGGGGAGTATGATTTACCTCGACAACAACGCCACCACGCCCACCGACCCGCGCGTTGTCGAGGCGATGATGCCCTTTTTCACCCAGCGCTTCGCCAACCCCTCAAGCGTCTATGCCTTTGCGCAGGAGCTTAAGGGGGTGGTGGAGGACTGTCGGGAGAGGTGTGCTCGGCTTCTGGGCGCCGATCCCAGTGAGATAATCTTTACCTCGGGCGGAACCGAAGCCGACAACACCGCCATCCTTGGGGCGGCGCTCGCGCAGGAGAAGAAGGGAAAACACATCATAACGACCCAGATAGAGCACAAAGCAGTTCTTGAGGCATGCAAGTTTTTGGAGAAGCACTTCGGCTACGAGGTCACCTATCTTCCCGTCGACTCGCGCGGCGTTGTCGACCTCGATGCGCTGCGCAAAAGCATCCGCAAGGACACGGTGCTTGTCTCCATAATGCTTGCCAACAACGAGACGGGCGTCATCCAGCCCGTTGCGGAGGCTGCCCGAATCGCTCACGAAGCCGGCGTCCCAATCCACTCCGACGTCGTGCAGGGGATAGGCAAGATCCCAGTCGATTTCTCCTCCCTTGGGGTCGACTACGCTGCCGTTGCAGCTCATAAGTTCCACGGTCCGAGGGGGGTTGGCATTCTCTTTCGCCGCAGGGGTGCGCCTTTTGTTCCGATAATTCGCGGCGGCGCGCACGAAAACAGGATGCGCGCAGGAACCGAAAACACCCCGGGCATCGTGGGCATAACCAAGGCTTTGGAGATCGCGACAGACGAGCTTCCGCGCGAGATGCCGCGGATAGAGATGCTTCGCGACAGGCTGGAGGCGGGCGTGCTTGAGCGAATCCCCGATGTCGTCGTAAACGGCGAAGGCGCGCCAAGGGTGCCCAACACGTTGAACGTGTCCATCAAGTACGTCGAGGGGGAGTCGCTGCTTTTCCTGCTCGACGAGGAGGGGATTCTCGTCTCCTCGGGGTCGGCGTGCACATCGGGTTCGCTTGAGCCGTCCCACGTCCTTTTGGCTATGGGGCTTGATCACGCCACCGCGCACGGCTCCCTGCGCTTCTCCCTCGCCAGAGAGAACACCGAGGACGACATAGAGAAGGTTCTCGACGTCTTGCCCCGCGTGGTCAAGCGCCTTAGGATGATGTCTCCGTTGTGTCCCGACGAGCTTAAGAGGTGAAAGGAGGCGCAATGGCAAAGCTCCCGCCCCTGGGCAAGATAGACGCCGCCTTCTTCAACGAGGTGATATATCCCCGCCTCGGCGCGCAGAGGAGGGAGGTGGTCGTCGGTCCTCAGCACGGGGTCGATGTCGGCATAATCGAGCTTGGCGACTACGCCCTCGCATTCACCGCCGACCCGATATTTATAGTCCCCGAGTACGGCTGGGAGAGGGCGGCGTGGTTCGCTTTCCACATACTCTTCTCCGATGCCGTGACGTCGGGGCTCAGTCCCGCCTTCTTCCTGCCCGATTTCAACCTGCCGCCCTCGATCACAGAGAAGGAACTTGAGCTCATCTGGAGCGTGATGGACAGGGAGGCAAAGCGCTACGGCGTTGCGGTTGTTGCCGGGCACACAGCCCGCTACGGCGGGTGTAACTATCCCATGGTCGGCGGAGCCGTTGCGGTTGCGCTCGGACCGAAGGACAAATACGTCTCCCCGCGGTTCATCCGCCCGGGGGATGCGATAGTCGTCACCAAGGGACCCGCGGTCGAGGCTACGGGGATATTCGCGGCGATGTTCCCGAAGTTCATATCCCGCAGGCTGGGCGATGATGTCGCGGAACGCGCGCAGAGGCTTTTCTACCAGATGAGCGTTGTCGACGACGCACTTGCGGCTGTCTCCGTCGGCGTTCGCGACGAGGGCGTTTCAGCCATGCACGACGCTACCGAGTGCGGTCTTTGGGGCGGGCTTTTTGAGCTGCTTGAGGCGGCTGGGCTTGGCGCAACGATCGAAAAGCAAAAAATCCCCCTAAACCCCGTCGTCGAGGCGGTGTGCGGGCTTTTTGGGATCGATCCCTTCGCCTCAATCTCGGAGGGAACGCTCATTCTGACCGTTCGCCCACACAGGGCAGCGGAGGTCGTCGAGGCGCTTGAGGGGGCGGGCATCGTCGCCGCGGTTGTGGGCAGCGTGGAGGAACAGCGCGGCATAAGGGTCCTCGACGGCGGGAGGAAGTTTGTGCTTGAGCACCCAAGGGTCGACCCGTTCTGGGAGGCGTTCTACAGCGCCCTCGAGCGCTACGAAGAGCTGGAGGGCGCAGCTTCCGAGCCGTAAACGTCTCATCTTATAGGGCTTCCCGGGGGAACGTCCCTGTCGACGGTCAGGAGGGAGACGTTCTCCCCGTCGTCTGCGGCAAGGAGCATCCCCTGGCTTTCGTGTCCGCGGATGCGGGCGGGCTTGAGGTTGGCGACGACCACGATGTTCTTGCCCAAAAGCTCCTCGGGCTTATACCACTGAGCTATGCCCGCCACAAGCTGTCGCCTTTCGTCCCCGAGGTCGACCTCCAAAAGCAGCAGTTTGTCGGCGTTGGGTGCGGGCTTTGCTGAAAGCACACGACCAACGACAAGCTTTACGCGCTTGAGGTGCTCTAAGGTTATCACGCCCTCGGGCTGTGGCGGCGTTTTGGCAAGCTCGGTTACTCCCAGCGCCTGCTCCACGTCCCTCAGCGCGAGGCGCGGGAAGAGCGACGGCGGCTTTTTGATCCTCGTCCCCGGCGGGATAAGCTCAGGGCGGGATGCAGCCTCAAGCGAAAGCTCGCCGCTGTAACCAACGGCGTCGAGGAGCTCGGCGCTCTTTTTGGGGATCACGGGCGAAAGCAGAATCCCAACCTTAGCCAAAAGCTGCGTGGTCGTGTAAAGCACCGTTCCGAGGGGGTCCCTCCTGCCCTCCTTCGCAAGCTGCCACGGCTGGGTGCGCTCGATGTACCGGTTCGCCGACCTTATGGCGCCGTTTATCGCCTCGAGGGCGGCGTGGATCCTCAGGTGCTTAACGTTGTCCCAAACGACCTCGTGCAGCTTGTCCGAGACCGACAGAAGTTCCCTCGTCTCGTCGTCGACCTCGCCCATCTGCGGGAGGTTGCCGTCGAAGTAGGCGGCGACCATGTTGGTCACCCTCGCGAGCATGTTCCCAAGGTCGTTTGAGAGGTCGTTGTTGACCCTTTGGACCATCCCCTCAAGCGAGAAGTTGGCGTCAAGACCCACGACCATATCGCGCATGAGGTAGTATCTGAGCCTGTCGGCGCCGATGACCTCCTCGAGCGCCTGCGGATCGACGGCGTTGCCCAGCGACTTGCCCATCTTCTGCTCCGCAACAAGCCACCAGCCGTGGGCGAATATCGTCCTCGGCGGATCTATCCCCAGCGCGTGCAGGATTATGGGCCAGTATACGGCGTGGGTGGTGAGGATGTCCTTCCCGATGAGGTGGTAGTCAGCCGGCCACCACTTAGCGAAGCGCTCCTCATCTTCAAAAAGCCCCACGGCGGAGACGTAGTTGAGAAGCGCATCGACCCAGACGTAACATACGTAGTCTTCGTCGAAAGGTAGCTCGACCCCCCACGAAAGACGCTTTTTTGGGCGCGAGATGCAAAGATCATTGAGGGGTTTTTGCAAAAAGCCCAAAACCTCGTTCCGCCTGAAGTCGGGCTGGATGAACTCGGGATGGCTCTTTATGTAGTCCACAAGCCAGCCCTGATACTTGCTCATCCTGAAGAAGTAGTTCTCCTCCTCGATCCTGACGACGGGTCTGCCGCACTCGGGGCATTTGCCGTCCACGAGGTCCTTCTCCGTCCAGAAGCGCTCGTCGGGGATGCAGTACCACCCCACGTACGGCGCCTTGTATATGTCGCCCCTGTCGTAAAGCTTCTGAAGCGCCGCCTTGACGACCTTGATGTGCTCCTCGTCGGTGGTCCTTATGAAGTGGTCGTACGAGATGCCCAATCTCACCCAAAGGTCTTTGAAGCGCTTTGAGTATTTGTCGCAGTGTTCCTTGGGCGATATCCCCGCCTTTGCAGCCGACTGCGCAACCTTTTGACCGTGCTCGTCGGTGCCGGTGAGGAAGAACACATCCTCGCCTGCGAGCCTGTGGAAGCCAGCGATCACATCGGCAAGCACCGTCGTGTATGTGTGCCCTATGTGGGGCTTGTCGTTGACGTAGTAAATCGGCGTCGTTATGTAGAACTTGCCCATCGCTTCCCCCCGCTTGAAGGACCGAACACACAAAATAGCCAAATCCGCGCTGTGTTCAAGGGGTTTTTCGGGCCCTGCGCCCCGAAAGCTTTCCTTGACACAGCCTTTCGCGACGCGTATTTTTGCGAAAAAACGAAAAAGGAGGGGAGAAGCTATGACCGAAAGGCAGCGCGAAAAGCTTTTGGCGATGCGACCCGAAAACGCCCTCAGGGTGATCGGCGAGGAGTCGAAGATTCTGCTTATGAACTCCAAGGACATCCTCAGGGCTATCTTCGACGAGAAGATCATCATAATGGCCTGCAACGCGCGCATTCCCTTCGTCATTCCAGGCATCATGCGTGCGGCGCAGGAGCTTGACGCCGTTGTTGCCTTCGAGCTCGCGAAGTCCGAGGGCAACATCGACGGCGGCTACACGGGGCAGACGCCCCAAAGATACGTCGAGGAGATAATAAACTACGCCGACCAGGTCGGCTTCACGATGCCCTTCTTCATCCACGGCGACCACACCACGGTCAAAAAGCCCACCGACGAGGAGGTCGATTCCTCCGCGGCTCTTATCAGGGCAGAGTACGAAGCCGGCTACACGAGCTTTGCTATAGATGCATCCCACATGGAGATGGAGTACAACATCGCCGCCACGATACACCTCGCCAAGCCGATAGTCGAGTGGGGCTTGGGACTTGAGGTCGAGGTTGGTGAGATAGCCGGCGCTGCGGGGAAGCTTACGACGGTGGATGAGGCTGTGACGTTCCTGAGCGCCCTCAGGCTGGCTAAGATCTACCCCGACCTTTTGGCTATCGCCAATGGCGCCAAGCACGGGAACTACAAGCCCGGTGAGGAGGTCCACATCGACCTCAAGCGCACGGGCGAGATATTCGATGCCATAAAGGGCTGGGGGGTTGCCATAGCGCAGCACGGCATCACGGGAACGCCGCTGCACCTTGTGGGTCAGTTCGCCGACTACGGCATCCGCAAGGGCAACGTTGGAACGACCTGGCAGAACATCGCCCACAAGCACCTGCCCGCCGACCTCTTCGAGGCGATGAAAAAGTGGGCAGAGGAAAACAACAAGGACATAAAGCACGCAACGAGGCAGTTCAAAAAGGAGATCGACTCCATCCCCGAGGCGAACAAGAAGGCGATAGCCGACGAGGCATATGTTGTTGCCAAGGAGTTCATCGAGGCTTTCCGCGCAAAAGGGAGCGCAACGCTCGTGGCGGAGAAAATAGCGGGTAAGTGAATAATATCCGTTGCGAATTGCGACTTCGACAGCAGTTAAATAATAACAGGTCCCCCCATGACCCAAGCGTGTGAGTTTACGCCTTCGCCTTTCCGGGCGTTGCTGCCTTTGGTCGTAACGTCGTTTATGCTGTGAATATTATATTGAGGCGGACGATTGAAGGGAGGGCAAGATGAAAAAGCATGTGCTGACTGTGTTTTTTGGAGGC
>CBEVQY010000030.1:0-26830 GCA_965552135.1 uncultured bacterium
CCGGTTATTGGCCGGGCTAAAGTGTTGCAAGCCGCGCGCCCCCGAAGGGCGCGACTCTATCGACGTCACATACCTTTCGGTCTCCTCCGCGTTGCAATCCGCGCGCCCGCGAAGGGCGCGACGTCTTACCCCGACAGGCGCCCGAATATCGCCGCCCCGTTGCAATCCGCGCGCCCGCGAAGGGCGCGACGTTCTCCCAGGGTCACATATGTAAGCTAATCTACTGTTGCAATCCGCGCGCCCGCGAAGGGCGCGACATGCGTCGGCAGCCCCAAGTGGAGCCGCGGGAGTAGTTGCAATCCGCGCGCCCGCGAAGGGCGCGACCATCGTCCGGGTACCAACGCGTAAGGACGAGGAGCTTGTTGCAATCCGCGCGCCCGCGAAGGGCGCGACCGGAGCGTCAGGAGGATGAGCAGGCCGTTCAGATGTTGCAATCCGCGCGCCCGCGAAGGGCGCGACCAGTCCTTGCCGACCGGTGTAATAGCTGCAATTGAGGTTGCAATCCGCGCGCCCGCGAAGGGCGCGACATCCTCGACCTCGTCCACGGGCGAGATATACTTGGGCGTTGCAATCCGCGCGCCCGCGAAGGGCGCGACCGGTAAGCTGCTGGATTAGTTGCTCTCGTTGTTGCGGTTGCAATCCGCGCGCCCGCGAAGGGCGCGACTCCCGCATTTCCGCCAACTGCCCCAAGACCCACGCCTTGTTGCAATCCGCGCGCCCGCGAAGGGCGCGACTGTCTCCCCGCAAAGCCAGATATATCAAGCGCTCAAAACGCCGTTTGCGACAACCCACCCCACAAAACGCGTCACAACGCGGCGCAAAACACCCCTATTCCCCGTAACCGATTGCATCGCAATTGGAAAGAGAATGCGCGAACCCCCCAGGGTTTTTATGGGTGCTTCAGGTTCGCTCAAACCATAAGGGTGCCCTCCTCGAGATCAAAGTCGCAGCGGACGCCGTGATGCTCGACCCTGCGATGCCAGTTCTTGCCCAGGAAGTAAAAGCGCAAGCTGTCCTCATCCAGATTCGCCTCCTCAAGCAGCCTCGCGCGCAGCTCCACCCACTGCGCCGGGTCAACAAGACACTCGAACACGGACTTCTGAACCCTCTGACCGTACGCCTGACATATCTTCGCAACGCGCCTCAACCTGCGACGCCCCTCATCCGTCTCGGTGCTTACGTCATAGCTCACGACGACAAGCATGCCGCTCACCTCCAGGTGAAAGGTGGATAGGCGTCGAGATCGCCCCTCAGATGCCGCGCCAAAAGCAGCGCCTGAACATGATACAAAAGCCCAACCTTCACCTGCTCACCCACGAAGGGATGAAACACCTTTTCCTGCTTGCGCTGCTGGTAAGCCTCTATCACCGTTTTTCGTCCTGCGTCGTTGAGCAGGACTGCGCCCGTGGGCATCGAGGTGAACATCGACTTCGTCACAACCCGCAGGTTTATAAGCGACAGCGCCAGACGGTCGGCAACAAGGGGGCGAAACTCCTCGAGCATGTCGAGGGCAAGCCCGGGTCTGCCTGCCCTGTCGCCGTGGAGAAAACCAACGTAGGGGTCGAGCCCAACGCCCTCAAGCGCAGAGACGATATCGTTCGTAAGGAGCGCATACAGAAACGAAAGGAGCGCGTTCACCCGATCCCGCGGCGGACGCCTGCTCCTGCCACGGAAGGCAAAATCATCCCGCTGAGACACGATAAGCTGGTCGAAGACCGAGAAATACAGGTTCGCCGACTCACCCTCGATCCCGCGGACGACGTCGAGGTCATCGGCGCCCCTCAGCCGCGAGAGGTTGACCCGCAGGCGCTCCATGATCTCGACCACCCGCCCGCGATCTATTTTGCCCGGGTGATCCCTCAGGGCGCGCCTGAGGACCTTCTGCGTGTTCGATACCTTTCCGATGACGAACGACTTCGCGAGCCTTGTTCTCCAGGCGGGGTCGTCGGCGGCGCGGAACTGAGCCCTCCGCAAGAGGACGTTGCCCGTGCGCCCGCCCTCAACGCGCGCCCAAAAACGACCCCACTCGCTCATGAAAACCACCGTCACGCCGTGCTCCGCGCACAAAGCCATAAGCTGCGGGCTTATGCCCACCGAACCGAAGCACACTATGGACTCAAGCGCCCTGACAGGAAACCTCGCCTTGGTGACACCATCGACCTTAACCGCCACAGCCTCGCCGTCCTTTGAAAGATAGGCGCCGCGCGTAAGAACGTAGAGAGTGTTAAGCAGACGTTTCATCTTTCCCCTCTCCAGCCTCCAAAATCCAGTCGACGTACTCTTGGGCGGATCTGTCAGAGACGACGAAGGGCATGCAAAGATCAACGAGCGAGCAGAGGCGACACGCTCTGCTCGGGACAGGCTTAGGGATCTTTCCCGAACGCAGGAGCCTGTGCAATCCCTCCGCCGCCTCGAACGTAAGCCTCCGCAGCGGCTCGTCGAAGATCACTTCGTGTCTCCTCCTCGTCCGCCCATAGAACAGAGCGCCGCGCTCTATGCGGCATCCGAGCATTTCCTCGAGGCATATCGCCTGGGCGCAGAGCTGAACTTCGTCTGCGCGGTGGGGTTTGGGTCTGCCCCTTTTGAACTCGACCGGGAAGGGGCGCCACCTGCCACGCCAGCCGAAAACGACCACTCCGCCTTCGTCCCTGTGGAACTCGACCACGTCGGCTATCCCCGACACGCCGAGCGCAACGCTTTGCAGCGGAAGCGCATAAACCGTCCTGACATCTCCCCTCGTTTCGACGCGGAAGCGGCTCGTTTTGCCGTGCAGGCTGCGCCCCTCCGCGGTGTAGCGGTTATCTGCCCAAACGCCCTCCGCGTGGATCAGGGCGCACTGCCTCGGGCAGAACACATAGTGCTGGAGCGCCGAGAGAGGCAGAAAGTCCTCCTCGTTCCACATCAGAACACCCTGTCGATGACCTCGATGTTCGGCGAAAGAGCCTTCACCGCGTCGAGGTCGACCATTATCTCGAAGTCGTCGAAGGACCTTGGGGTTCCCGTTTTGGGCTCTGGAGACTTAACCGCCTCGAACAGCTTGTGTGCCGGCGCGTTCCCAAGAGCGGATCCGTGCTTGAAGATGACGAGTCTCCTCGGCGCCATAAGCCCGCGCGCCGCCGAGCGATCGTGGTCGAACATGTGCTCCAAAGCCTCCCACAAAAGCTCAAGGTCCTGCTCGGAAAAGCCTGTCTTCTCCGCAAGCTTCGCCGAAACAAAGCCGTGCATCCTGTAGAGCGCGTAGGGTATTATGTGCTTTCGACCCATGGTGTGCTCTTGTTCTCCCTCTTGGGCAACTGCGACACGGGTTATCGTGACCTCGAGGGGAACAACCGGGTGAAGGCTCCTTGCGAAGGTCAATTGCACGGGACCCCTAACGACACCGGCGGATGGCTCTATCGACATAACGGCACCGAAAGTTCTTATATCGTAGAAGTTCTCGCACAGCCACGACTTGGCTTTCTCAACAGCCTCACCGCCGAATTTGCCCTTCTTGGCCTTCTCCTCGCCAACCGCTTCAAACGCCTCCTCATGGAAGTGGGAGAGAACGGCTTCGTGCAGAACGTATATTCGGTACGGTGACTTGTTGCCGTGTTTCGTCAGAACGTAATCCCTCACTTTCCTCTTAATGCACACATCGGTGACCAGTCCGTGCCCCGTTTCCGGGTCGATGCGTGGCATGTTCCCAGCGTCGGGATCGCCGTTGGGATTGCCGTTTGTCACGTCGAAGAAGTAAACGAAATCGTAGCGGTTCTTGATGGGCTCAGCCATGGCAAACCTCCTTTGTTTTTTACTGCTCCTCGTTCTTCTCACCACCTTTGAAAAGCTCGTTGCGCTGATGGTAATATCCCAGCACAAACACCCCCTGCTCGGGCAGGCTTAGGTGCCTTGGGAAGCTGGGGATGGGCTCGAGTATCTCTTGAATCTGCTTGTCGAAGAAAGTTCTTTCACCTCCTTCCAGCTTCCCGAGGTGATGTTGCGCGAGCCGCAGAAGGTACGGGAAGACTGTTGCTGGGTTCGCCGAAGCCGTCGCGAAGAATCTGTCTCTGATTGTCGCCTGCACATCTTTTATCGCCCTCCTCTGCAGGTGTTCCAGCACGGCGAACAGCCTGCCCAGCCTGTAAGCCGGGTCCGGACGGGATCTGTCCAACGACATAGGCACCTCCTTTTTGAAGTTGCGCACCAAAACGCCCTTTATCATCGCAGCCCGGTTTCGATTGACCAGTCCGCCGTCTGCGCGGATTCTGTCGAGCAGCGCGGCGAGAAGGCTTTCGGGATACCGAAGGCCGCAGATGATCGAGCGCATGTACTCCGTCGTCAGCGTGGAGGGGATGTTATCCTGCCTTCGTGCGCGGGCTTTCCTCGGCGCCAGCTCGCGCAAAAGCTCCCTCACCGAGGGATAGTCGCTGTCGTCGTCCCTCTGTTTCTCGATCTTTATATCCGCAAAGTGTTTTCCGACGTTTTCGAGGATCTGCCCCAACGTGCCTGCGTACCAGAACTTGATTGCGATGCGAGCTCTGTTCCGCACCATACCGACGACGAAAAAACGATTGGCAACATCCACATTATCGGGCATCTTCCCCTTGCTTATAACGCGCAGGATCTCTCCCACGCACTTTACGACTTCGGGGTCCTCGGGGACCTCGTCGAAGGCGAGCAGATAACCGAAATTGTTTTCAAGAGGATCTTTTTTGCTTGCCCAGAACACGGCAACGGTGTCACCAAGCTGCACCTTTCGTCTTCGGCTGGGATCGGAGGTATCAAGTAGCCAGCTTAAGGCGAGGGCATATTTTTCTGCGGCGGTAACCGAGACGGGAGCATTTCCCCCTTGTTTCTTCCTGAAGAAATAGACGGAGTCGAAATTGAATGCTACGATACTCGAGTCACCTCCGAGGCCTTTTACGCTCGGGTGCATGCGCGCTATCGGTGCACGCTCGCCAGTTATAAGGCACGCGCCCGTGCCGATAGAAAGTTCCTTTTGGCGATAATCCCACCAGGCCTCGATAAGCTCTTTCTGCTTGTGAAGGTATATGGGTCTGACTTTTCCTTTAACAAGAACAGCTGGCGCGATGAAGAAGCCGGTCTGGAGCATTTCGTCCCAAAGCTCCAGCGGCTTTGGGCGGTCGGGGTCCCACGCCTCGAGGAAATTGATCAAAGCCTGCAACAACGGATGATCCACACGCTCCTGTATTTCCCTGTGCAGCTTTTTGAACTCCTCAAAACATTGGCGTGCCCGCTTGGGTCGTCGCGGATCGACGCCGAAGAAGTAATCGAACTTGTCGCAGAGAAAGTTCGGAGTTATTCCGCTTGCGCGTTTACGATAAGGGACGATCCACTTTTGTGGGCGCCCTTTGTCGTCAAGTTCGCTGAGCGTTGCCACATAGTTACCGCGTTCGTCCAGAATCAACGTGAAACCCACGGACTGCAGAGCATACCCCAGAGGCGGCAAACCCTCGGTGTGGGGATCCTTCGCCAGCCTATCGTACAGCTTCACAAGCTCGGCGAGTATCATCTCTTCACCTCCTCGCTCGATGGATGAGGGACGTCCACGATCCCTTCGTTCATCTGAGCCCTAAAGAGCATCGGCGCCGGCCCACCTTCGGCAAAGTAATCGATGTCGAAGAGCATCCAGCTCAGATCTCTCGTCTCGGGGATCGTGTAGATCTCGGACGTGCTCAAAACCTTTTCCTCCGGAAGCCCGGACGAGTACTGCCCGGGGAACACCTTTGGGTTGTGGTCCATGAGTGCGAAGAACGCGGAGAACTCGCGACACCCGAGGTATGGCTGCGCAAAGCATTGCCCCTTCTGCGCTCGCCGACGGAAGATGGAGATGTGCTTCTGCGGCGTCTCCTCCGAGGCATCGAACTGCGAGGGGTCGTAGCCCAAACGGCGCAGCTCATCGCCGGTGCGCATCTCGATGTGGGCTTTGACGACGTAGTTCACGTCCCGCAGGATCGTGGACGCGCGCTGCTGACGGCTCGACTCCACAAGCACAGGCCTAAGCTCCCCCCTCGAAACCTGCTTGAGTGTGATAACGCCCCCTTCAAGCTCGTTGCGCCTTATGGTCATAAATTTTATGGGTCTGCAGACGTAGATTCTGTCGATAACCCACCTAAACGTTGGATGCCAGTGTATTGCGTCGAACACTGCGCGCGCGGCGGACGGCGTGATCACGTCGTAGCTTACCCGCTCCACCTTCATCTCGGGGCGCGTGAAGCAAGCAAAGTCCCCCCAAATGCGAAGAAAAGCTCCGTACATAAAACCACCTCCTATCGCTTGCGCTGCGAGACCTTCGGACGGATTTACACAATTATGCCTCCTCCACCCTCCCAGTCGACCAGAAGCCCCGTGTGGGGGTCATACAGCTTCGGCACAAGCTCGGGCGATAGCATATAGAAAAGGATCCTCTCTCGGTCGGGGAACGGTTCGAGGTAATCATCCAGATTTCGCTGCTCCTTCGCGTAAACATTGACGCTGAACTTCTGCGCCTTTCGCAGGAGCGCCCTGTCGGGTATCAGTCCCTTGTCCTTCACGTGCTGTAGCTCGCGGAAAAGCTTCTTACCTTCATCGCCCCACGGGACCACGACGGAGAAGGTCTTTGCGTCGTCGATCACTCTGAAGCTCTCCTCGATCTTCGGGAAGCTGAAATCGAGGCTGCACACTCCTGCCGCCATCTCGTCCAAAACTGCTTGTCCGAGCTTGCTCAGCCTTTCCCCGCCTCTGGATAGGCTCCAGATGTAGTTCTCGAAAAACATCCTGATCGTCTCCGGCGCGAGCGGGTCCTGCGCCCCGGTGCGGAGAAGGAGATCAGTTACCTCGGCAGCCTCTTCAATAAGCGTTGGCAGTCCTTTGCGCCAGTTCCCGCCGTCTTCGCGGGCGCGGAAGATGAAGACCCTGCCGCCTTGCGGTCCAAGTCTACCCTCCCTGTTACATCTGCCGGCAGCTTGCGCGATGGAGTCGATCCCCGCTATCTCCCTGAACACAACGGGGAAGTCGATGTCGACGCCGGCTTCGACGACTTGGGTAGACACGAGCGTCGTCGGCTTCTCCTCAAGCAGGCGCCGACGCACCTCATCAAGCACAGCGGAACGATGCACGGGGCACATAAGGGATGAGAGATGGAACACTTCGCGCTCTTCTTCCGCCGCCCGCAGCGCCTCGAAAAGCTCCCTCGCGCGCCTGCGCGTGTTGACAATGCAAAGGACGCTTCTGTGCGAAAGGATGCGCTCAACAAGACTTTCCCTGGTCAGATCGCCCAAAAACTCCTCCGTGGTTCGCCTAAGCTTCGCGTAGATCCCTTCGACCGAAAGCCTGCCCGAAGCCTCCCCAAGCTCGCCCCTGACCTCTATCCCATCCGGAAAATCCTCGGATTTTGCGATTGCAGGTTGCGTGGCGGTGCACAGAACCACCGTGCAGCCGTAACGCTGAGAGAGCTCCTCCAGGGCGCGCAGCGTCGGCAGAAGGAGCCTTACGGGAAGCATCTGGGCTTCGTCGAGGATGACGACGCTTTTGGCGACGTTGTGGACTTTCCTTGCCCGCGACGCCCCGGCGGCAAAGAGCGACTCGAAAAACTGGACGTTTGTGGTGACGATGACGGGTGCGTCCCAGTTTTCGACGGCAAGCTCCCACCTCGAGAGTTCGTCGGCGCGACCCGCCGCCTCGAAGTTGCTGTGGTGCTCGACGACGCAGTCCGAAAAATCGCGGTGGGGGTCATAATCCTCAACGGGAGCGCCATGGGGGTCGGACCTTCCGCCCAAAACCCAGCGGAAAACCGCCGCGTTCTGCTCGATTATGCTCGTGTAGGGGATCACGTATATTATTCGCCGCATGTTGTGCTTGATGGCGTGCCGCAGCGCAAAAGCGAGCGAAGCGAGGGTCTTCCCGCCGCCGGTGGGAACCGTGAGGGTATAGATGCCCGGCTCACCCTCCGATGCCGCAAGGCAGGACTCAAATATCTCCCACCTCAGCCGATTGAGCTCGGAGGAGTCGCGCTTTGCGCTGAAGGCGGCGCGGTATCGCTCGTCGAACCGCTCCCAAAGCGCGCCAAGCGGCGGATAGGCACGGAGCCTTTGTGCGTCGGGGTTCTCGAAGCTTTCGGCATCGAGCCTGTCGGCGTCGACCAGGCAGGAGAAAAGCATTCGCACGAACATCTGCAGCGAGAAAGCTGTCCTGTAGCGGTCGCCGTCGGTGACGAGAACGCGAAGCAGGCTATCGTCCACCGCGGGAAGCCGCGAAACGAGCCAGTCCCAAACTTCCCCGGGAATCTCCTCAAGGTATCCCCTGCCCCGCTTGACTCTCATCTCCAGCGAGGACTTCACGTTGGCGTCGTAGGAGCGGCAGCACGGCAGGTGCGTGTGGTGCGCAGATATACAATACGCCAGTATCCTTGCGGTCGCCTTTGCGTTTTTTGCCGCAAGGAGCCTCTCTGCCGCGGCGGCACCTGCAGCGGAGTGCTCAACCTCGCCGCGCCGACGCTCCCCCGCGCGAAGGTAGTCCTGAAACTCCCTCCTGAACTTGCCGACGTCGTGGAGAAGTCCCGCCACACAGGCAAATCCCTTAAGCTCGCCGATCGGAAAAAATCCTTCGCAAAGCTCTGCAACGGCGACAAGGTGCTCAAAAAGACCCTGCTTTCTGCCCTCGACAACGCGCGCAAGAAAATCCATTCCCTTCCCCCGAGCTATTGTGAGATAGCCAAGTAGCGTCGGAAGGCTTAGGGCTTGCGGTAGCCTTCTTCGTTAAGCCAGCTTTCGAGCTCGAGGAGAGCGCGGTGCAGCTGAAGCTGGCTTTTCGCGGTCGTGTATATATCGAACTTGGCGGTGCGACCTCTGGAGCTGAAGACAAACTCAAGCACTCCCTCGCCCTTCTGACGGGCGTCGGGCGGCACCCTGAAGCAGGTTCGGGTGGAAAGATCAGGGTTATAATACTTGTCGGTTATCCGGCTTATGAAATCAAAGTTAGCCGCAAGCTTTTCGATGCACTGGAGCGCCTCCCCGAACTTGCTCAGGTTATGCTCGCCTAAGGAGATCCTTTTGGCGAGTGGCACATTGGAGGCGGGAAGCGACTTAACCTCGCGATAAATAAAGTCCCTGAAGGCTTCAACAAAAACCTGACCCACAGGCGACAGCATAGCGCAGTCGTCCTCTATGTCGAAAAGGGAGGGAACTATAGCATCGTCGGGAAGGTTTTGTGCATTTATAATAAGTTCGTTTTCAGCTTCAAGGAGAAGATCACAGTACTTCTCCCACACCTCGATATCGAAGGAGACCGGCATCGGCGGGAGCTCGATTATATGATTAAACTTTTCGAACATATAAAACACATCGACCTTCATTGCCTGCCCGATCAGGACGGCGAAGGCGATCTGCGCCTTATAACCACCGGTCGCGTTGATGCCAACGCTTAATCCCTGACCCTTGAGCTTCCTTACCCATTCGGCCATCTTTTTGACCAGGTTTCGCAGCCCCTTGTTTTTGAAGACTTTTTCGTCGCTGTGGGAGAGCCCTTCGATCTTCTCGATCGCGCAGTCATCTCTCTTCAGCCCGAAGAGGGTCGAGTTGGAGAAGAAATGCACGAGGAGCTCACCCACCTTTTGTCCCTCCTCGGTGTCGGAGACGAGGAACACGACGCGCCTCAGCTTGTCGACGACTCCACGGGCGAAAAGCGAAGCGGTGGAGTTTATCTCGGCACCGAATTCCCGCCTCTCCTTCGAGGCAGATGGGTCCTCCCTCTCGAGCCGAAGCAGGGCGTGCTTGAGCTTTTCATACGAATCGACGACGATGCCGTGCACATCCTTCCTGCGCCACTCATTGTTCGCGAAATCGTACCAGTGTCCGAGGACGGACGTGCCAACGGTGCACAAAAGCGCATCGATCTTACGAACAGCCATAGCACACCTCCTCAGCGTTGATTATCGCTCCTCCAGGGCGAGCCGAAGGCGCGAAGGACGTCGTGGAAATTCTTGTTAAGGCTCTTGAAGTGCTTAACCAGGATTCCCTTAAGGAAGTTGAGCTGTTTTTCAGCCGTCTCCCGATCCACCGGGTTCAGGCCGTGGGCCAGGATGGATTGGTTCCTGTGCAGGACGAAGTGCTTGAAGCGCCCAAGCTCTCTCTGCGCGGCGTCGTAGAGCCCCAGGGCCACGAGAAGGCGCAGCTGATCCATAAACCCGATCTTCCGAAGGCGGTGAGGCTCGTCGCGCATGCTCCGGCATATCGCGTCGAAGCGCCTTTGAGCCTCTGCCGGGATCCTGTCCCAATCTACATCGGAGGGATCTATCCCTGCGCCCTTAAGCAGGCTCGTCCACAGGTGCTCGAAGCACCTATATATAACGAGGACGGCGACGTCGTATTGAGCGGCTTTATAGTGCGATAGTGCGAGGTTATATAGATTAGCGAGTATCCACTCGGTTTCTCCCTCGCAGACTTTCTCCAGCGCCCCGAGGTTTTCCTCCACCTGCTCGACATCGACACCGACCTCGGGCTCCATTATATGCTTGTCCCTGACGCATTCCTCAAGGAGCTGCCGCGCCTCGTCGAACCGAAACTGGCTCCACATGTGATAAGCCTTTGCCAGCCGAGCCAAGGCTCTTATGGTTCCCAGTGGGAGGTCCTCAAGCCTACCCTCAAGGTCCTTAAGAGTCTCGAACGCCAGGTAGTATCTGCCAGCTTCTATATAATCCTTCGCGCGCAGGACCTCGAGGACACCGTATATCTTCAGCGGGTTGTCCAAAAGCACGGGTTCCTGTTCGCACTCCTCCCGCGGACGACGTTTCAAAGGGTCGTAAGCGACGTAATCGGCGTAAGCCATCTGAAGGTTACACATAGCGGCAGCTAGCGCAGCCGCTCCGGCCATACCCTTCGTCCCGCCAGTGATATCGACAAGGATTTCACGGGGGTCATATTGGGCGGCGAGCTCCTTGATATATCGATATATATCTGCGACCGCCGTCTTCGCGAAAATCTCCTTGTCGTACTTGCTGGCGGAAGTTATGCCCGTGGAATTTAATATAACGTCTATTTGATGTTCACTTTCGCTCGTTACTATGAAAAACACCTTCTTCAGGTTATCTTCGCGCTGGAGGGCTCTGATAAATAATATAGGTGGCTCCGGCGAGTACCCCACGGTGGTGATAAGATACTTAAAGCGCTTGTGCAGTCCAAGCTTTTCTGAGGCTTCAAGGAAGCTTTTGAGATTTTTCTCTGAGATTTGAACGGTGTCTGCCAGTTTAGCTTCGTTACCTCCCATCTCTCACCCTTCGCCCCTCGCTTCGGTCAGGATGTCCCACACCCTGTTAGCCACGTAGTTGCGCTGGGCAGCGCTGGAGGCATACGTTATTATTACTGCCTCAATCCCTCGCCTACCGTCGGATATAGTCACAGTAAAATAATGCCATTGACTGCTGCTTACTTTTATATTATTTTCAAGTTTGCGCGGATCGGGGGGCTTTTTTATAAAATCGGCTCTTATCTCCTTAACCTGCGGCAGCTCGGCGATAGCTCTAAGCTTTTCCCTCACAAGCTGTTCGAGCTCTCCAAGCTGCTCCCAGTGCGTGACACCGGAGAGCTTTTTCCCTACCGGTCTTTCGTGACCCGGAAACTCCTCCTCGGGCTGGAGCTTTTCGAACTTCGGCTCTGTTGGCTGCGGAGCTCGAGCAACTTCTCCGCGCTTTGGAGCGCTCTCGGGCTCGCCCCCTCCGCTCCGAACGGGAGGCGCCGTCACAACAAAGACAGTCTCGCCCTCTTTAAGCTCTTCCAGAAGCTCCATCTTGACCCAGCCAAGGGGCTTATACCGATTGCCATCAATCGCCATTTTCCGTGACGTTGGGAAGACGTTGATGTTTGTGCTCCTTCCCCTACGGCTTGGGAACGGAATGTTGTCGCGAACAAAAACGCCGAAGTTAAAAGAGGGGCAGTCACGGAGTATTATTCCGTCCGTCGCCCGATGCCACCCTTGGCACTGACCCAACGAAACGAAGGCAACCTCGTCCCCAGCGCCTTCGATTTCACGTAGTATCCTCTTAACCTCTCCTTTATAGCCCGAATCGATCGAGCTTGGCAGGTTTTTCAAGTCGTAGTCGAGGGCATCGCGGGCGAACTGGTTCAACGCGCGCCGTATGAAATCCCACCCAAGGTGCTTCGCCTCGTCGTTTATGTCGCCCTGCCGAATTATGCGAAGTATAGACCTTGCCATATCACCATCCGCCATCGACATTATTATATCGACCGCCCGCTCGTGCCAAGCCTCCACTGCGAAGAGCGACTTCCCTTTATTCCCCCGCGAGACGAGTTCAACCTGAAACACCTTCAACATCTCTTCGGGCTTAAACGGCTGGGAATCGGAGAAGGAAAGTAAACGAAGCAGATCTCGGTGGGGTTTGTCAAGGTTTTCGCGGCTATCTCTCCGCGTTGACGGATAAAAGACCAAGTCGTCGACGATATGGTTATGTCTACCTATTTTTTGCTTTCCGTCTCTTCTCTTTCTTCGGCTTTCTTCCATAGCCTCCCTAGCTTTCTGGCAAAGCCTGTCAACTTTCCCTTGTTCCCGGATTATCCCATACGCCAGCGCCGTGCGAACCGCACCCTTGATTGAGCTACCTGGAACATAGGTTCTGCCAAACGGATCCTTGATAAAAGTATGAATTTTTTGATGGATACTTCTATCGACCGGAAGTTCGTACCGTATATAGTGCTCCGCTTTTTTTATACTTTGCACAATCTGATCAAAGGTTTTTCGCTTGCCCGCCTTCTGAATCGCTCTAACAATGCGGTCTTGCTCCTGTGGAGATTCGTTAGCAAGGTACTTAATTATATCCACAACCTTTAGGCGCCTTCCCCGAACAAAATATTCTATCGGATCGATTTCGTTACCGTCCCCAATTACAACGGGAGTTACGGGGGTTAAGCGCAATCTGTAACGGATCATTTTCGCCATCGTCAACCTCCCACAACAAACGGTCTACCCCAGAACTTGACGTCATAGCCAAGCCCTGTGACTTCTCCGCGTGCAACCACAGGGCAATCACCTGAAAGCCTATTCGGCGGAAGCGTAAGAACCGAGCCCTCACCGACGGCAAGAACCGGACACTTTACCACGCCCGAAGCCCATACGTAGCCTCGCCGGGTGACTATAGAGTAAAGCGCACCGTCATCGAAAGCCTCGCCGCGCTCAGGATTCGAAGGTACATAAAGCGAAAGGGTTATCGACTTGCCGCTGCCCGTGCGGTTTAAGACTCTATTTAGTTGCTCGGGGATTTCATCTGAAGCCTCGATGGCGAAGGCTCCCCTTCCCACAGATACATCACCGCCTATCCCCCTGTCGCCAAGCAGTCTGAGCGAAGCCAAGATCTCATCCTCAAGCTCGCTTGGAACCTTAAGTAGGAAATAGAGTTCTACGCCCGGAGCGAAGAATATCTCATCGAACACATAAAGTCCTTCCTCGGTGCGTCCGAGCAGGCGGTTGACGGTGTTCCGCGGAACGGGGCGCGACGGCAGACTGAAGTCCCTACGGTTCGCTCCAGATTCCTTCTCCACAAGGAGATCAAGCGACCCCTTCTCCACGCACTCGAGCCATAGGTCCGCGGGGAGCCACCTTTTCTTCCTCACCCTCTTTAAAGCGCGGTAGTCCTCAAGATTTTCCGGCTTGCGCGTGTACAAGAGCGCAGGGGTTGGCAAGAAGTATATATCGTTTTCCTTATCCCTCGGGAATACGCTGGAGAGTCTGAGCTCTGTGTTTTCGAACCACCTTTCGACGTTATATCCCAAGAGGCTGCCCGCCGTCGCGATCGCCGCGAAGAGGGTGTCGGATTTGGGCAACGACTTAAGCAGTGTGGTTCCGGGGCGCGGCCTCAGGTAAACGATGAACATCGCGGTCCTCCCAGGCGCGTTCCGTTATCCTCCAAGTTGCTTCTGCACCTCTTCCATCAGTCTTCTTTTAACCTCTTCGAGTATCTCTTGCGTCTTCGGACTGCCGACGCCCATCCATTCGCCCTTTTCCTTCCTGCCTTCTTCGCCCTCCTCTATAAAACCTTTTTTATAATCATCCGCGGTTCTGATTATAGGTTTTTGTATTTTGATTTCGACCTGTCCGTATCCACGCGTCCCGCAGCCGCCGAGGTAAGTATCCTGGACGAGCCTCAGCGCCTGTATGACTTTATCGAAGTCTTCGACATCCTGCATGCCATTTTGCGACTTGTCTGTATCACCTAAATAGAGAACGCTGTAAACGAGCTCTCCGTCAAACTCCGATCCCGGTGGGACGCGCTCCATCTGGCGTGGGTTAGCCTCGGCGGTAAGTCGGTTGAGGCAGTTTTCGTGCTTTATCTCGGCGCGATTCAAGCCCTCCGTTGTCATAAGATAATCGAGAAACTCCTTAGTTTCGTCCGTCGGAAAGGCATCGCGGACAATTAAACGCGCAGGACCGCGTGTCCTCGCTTCAGACGCCTCGACATTCGAACTACCAAAGATGCGGCAGATCGAGCAATCCAGCCTCGCACAGCTATGAACCTCTCCTTTGGAATCTATCCCTCCTGTCGCCCACTCCAGCAAAGACCTCATCTTTCCCTTTAGGGACGAACCTGGGATGTAGGGATAGGCTCCCTTGTCGCGAGAATCCTGGGAAAAGTACCTTATGATCGGGTTATCCATCCCGCCTATTTCATAGTGCTCCGACGACGTCCCTATATGCAATCCAGTGAGAACAGTGACACGCAAAGGAACAATGATGTTAGCGATCAATCTTGCCATTTTAAGCCTCCTCCTATTTTCTAGGTGCATGGATGTAACTGTAGGCATAAAACGCTTCTAGAAACTGCCTGATCTCACGCTTCCATACATTTGCATCAAGCTCGCCTCTTTGTAAAAGCCTAAGGTCTTGCTCCATTTTATTAACAATTTCAAGCAAAAGATTTAGAAAATTGTCTGTCAGGTTATCTCGTGCCCTAGCATAACGGAACCTTGCGCGCAGCATGTTCAACTGAACCGGCAAGTCCTCATCGGATGCCCGCAAGGCATAAAGGAACTGCTCATAAATCTTACGCACCTGCGTTCGTCGCATATCCCTCATAAGCGGCTTGAAATTATCGTCATTGTCCATTGCCTTAAAAACACGCGGATCTTTATACCATGAACCAGAAGACTCCCTTATGGCCAGTATTACAGGATTTTTCCCGTTCATCTTTCGCCCTCCTTTCTTTCCCTCAATTGGAGTGCACACAGCATAAGCCCAACTTCGGCGGAAAGCCCATCGCCCCTCGAGATAAGCTCGAAGAAGTGCTCAGAAAAATCCTTCCACGCTCCCTCACCTCCTTCGTTGCCTCGCGTCATTATTCGATAGAGATACATTCTCACAATTGGGCAGAAAACGGGATGAAAACTAAGCTTTCTCCCGTCCCTTTTCATATATTGCTGCATGAGCATAAGGAGCTTGTGAACCGAGACCTTGCTCAAAAAGCCCTCCCCGACGAGATCCAACACCCGCTCCCTGAAGCTTTCGGCTACGGCAAACTTGTCCCATCCAAGGGCTCTGCCAAAGACGCAGAACGAATCCTTGCCCTCCTTCTTGGCTTCGTCCTCCATATCGCCGGCACGCTTTGCGCTTTGAGCCACAGGATACTTTGGGCGTGAAAGGTACACGCCGGAGCTCAGGTGCAGCGCGGGGTTGCCGCAGCAGTACTTTTTGAACTCATCCGAAATTTTCTGCGCCACCCCGATGGCTTCATCCCATCGCGCCACGAAGAAGAGGTCGTCGCCGCCGGAATAGCCAAGGTACACATCCTCATGCTCCTTGCGCAGAAGCTCGACGATGTGGACCGAGAAGAAGTCATCTATTGCTTCGGAGAGCTGGATAATTCGCGAAAGCGTCCTCCGTTTGTTTCCAAGCCCTATTGAGAACACGGCGCCCAGGTCGTCAACGTCCATCCGGACGATGCCGAGGTAATCGGGTCCAGAGCGCTCATCACCGCCCGTCTTGGCTATCTCCTCGAATGTCTTTGGAACTCCTCCGTCCCCGGGCCCCTCCGTAGGAATATATTTCCCGACAACTTTAAACGAGTAGCCAAACCTATGGCTCTTCAAATCCTCCAGAAACGGCGCAACCTTTGAGCCTCCACTACCGTCTTCGGGAAAATCGATCAGGAAGCGGATCGCCCGCGATACTTCCCTCTCAAGCTCGCTCTCCTTCGAGAGAACCCACGTGAAAAGATCACCGAAGTCGACAACTACCTCCTTTTCGATTTCTTCATTTTCTTCATTCCCTTCCGCTACGGATTCGTCCTCTTTGTACTCGCCCGGCACGAAGAAAAGATACTTAGCCTTGGGGAGTATCCTGCCGATCTTTTCGTGAAGTTCGCACAAAGCGCACCTATTCCTTTCTTGCTCCTGCTCCTCTTGGTCCTCTCGCTCCCGTCCCTTTTTTTCATCTTTTCCCTGTTTCACCCGCTCAAGCTCGCCGTCGCACAGGGGGCATGCCCGTGGGCACGACCACTTATGCTCAGACTCACCTCCTTGTTGTTTAGGCTCAAGCCTGCGGACAAGAGATTCCCTGCGCAATATGTTGTTTAGTTTCCGCCTCTTTTGTCTCTCAAGCTCGGGACTGACCTCTCTGTCGTAAAAGCCTCCGAAGTCCTTTATGTCCTCTTCGGTTGCCTCACACACGACCATACAGAGCCCCAGTCTGCCGCCGAACTCGTCCCAGAGGAACTTCTCCACAATTTCCCGCGCCTCCTGTAGTTTATCTCGGATGTCCTTAGAGTTGGGCGCGATTATCGAAAAATTCCCGCCGCCAGAGAGAAGCAAATGGGGCTCAGAGAGCTTCATTTTGTGCAGCAGAAAGCGCGCAACGCCGTCGGTCAAAAGCGATACGTAAAGCGACCTGCCCCTAAGCCTTTTCGAAAAGCCCTCCGCAGCCTCGCCTTCGCCCGCCCTCGCGCTGTAGATGAAGTTCTGTATGCCGGATATGTCGCCGTGGATGTAGAGGAAAGGCTTTTCCGGTTTGTCGTCTTCAGTAGGCAGCAGGCATCCCGCCAGCGCCGCAGCAACACGCAGGTGGGAGTAAAGCGAAATGTCGGGCATACTCCCGTACGCAGCCGAAGGAACGTACTTCGCCACGTACTTAAGAAGCGCAAGCAAAGTAACCGTGAAGGACTCTAAGGTGGACCTCTCGTCCCAATTGACGGAGGAACCCTCGTAGCAGCGGTGCCAGACCTTCAAGCTCTCCTCAAACGCGTTACACAATGCATCGTAGTCCTTGGCTTCGTTCTCTCGATCCTTTTCCGGGAAGGCGCAGCTCGTTCCGAACGCGAGCGGAAAACCCCACTTCGCAGCCTCGTCCTCGCCCAAACCAATGAAGCGGGATCCCTCCTCAAAGCTTATCTCAGCGAGTATCGGGATGAGCCTGTCGGCGCTGGGGCGCCCTTTCTCGCCCTCGGGGCGCTCAAGCCGCTCGCCGGCGGACAATCTATCCGCGCGAACGACAGCGCTAAACACCGGGCCCGATCCCTCAAGCCCAGGCTCATGATGGAGCTCAACATAAGACGCAAGCTCCAGCGGGAAGGACGGCGGGCAAATCCTCTCCTTCACGAACCGCGCGCCGACCTCCTGATGGTGGCCAACGTAATCCCTTATCGATGACCGCTGCAGAAGTTTGCCGATATCGTGCAGAAGAGCGCCCAAAACGGCAGAGTAGTATGATCTCACATCGTCCATACCGACTCCTTTTTTGCCTCTAAAAAACTAAGGATAACTAATTTCGTCAAGGCAAATTTTATCAGCGATTCCAAACAAAAAGAAAACATAAAGTAAATTAACAGGATATAATTTACAAAAAAATTACTTCAACACGCCATTCTTTATTTCCCAAAGTGATTGACATCACCTCGGTGTCCGGCTTAGTTACTGTAGGAGGCGAAGAGGTAAGGAGCGAGCATGAGCAGGAACCTTTCTGTGATTGTGTTCCTTTTCGTTTCGGTTGCAGCCGGGACGGACGTCATCTTCATCTCCGCGGGTGCGGGGCACAGCCTTGCGGTTCGGACCGACGGCACCGTGTGGGCGTGGGGTATGAACTCATCCGGGCAGCTCGGGACAGGCGATACCGTTGAGCGCCACATACCGACGAAGGTCGTTGGTCCCGGGGGAGCTGGTTTCCTCGACGGCGTTGTCGCCGTTGGAGCGGGGTATCGTTTCTCCGTCGCGCTCAAATCCGACGGCACGGTGTGGGCGTGGGGCGACAACTCGTACGGGCAGCTCGGAACAGGGACGACGGAGCCAAGCACCGTGCCCGTCCAGGTCAGGGATACATCCGGAACGGGGTTCCTGCACGACGTCGTCGCGATTTCCGTGGGCTGCCTGCACTGCCTCGCCCTGCTTTCGGACGGAACGCTCCTTGCGTGGGGAAGCAACAGGCAGGGATGTCTCGGCATAGGCACAAGCGACTACTCACCTCACCCCTTGCCCGTCCGCGTGAAGGACTCGACGGGAACGGACTTCCTCAGGGGCGTGAGGGACCTTTGCGCCGGTTCCGCCTTTTCGCTCGCTGTGGTCGACGACTCGACCGAAGACATCTACGGCATCGTGTACTCCTGGGGAGCCAACAACAGCGGCCAGCTCGGGAACGACACGGTAACAAGCCGCTATCTCCCCGCGCCGGTGCTCTCTCCGGACGGTCTTGGGTTCCTTTCGGGTGCGGTCTCCGTCTCGGCGACGCCAAACGGCGTCCTCTTCACCAACGGGCACAGCCTGGCGGTTATGTCGGACAGCACGCTTATGTCGTGGGGAAGGAACACGAACGGTCAGCTTGGCGACGGAACGACGACCAACAGATACCGCCCCGTCGCCGTCCTCGATTCCGGCGGAACGGGCGTCCTCACGGGCGTGGTCAAGGTCTGCGCGGGGATGGAGCACACCGTTGCGCTCCTCTGCGACGGCACGGTCTGGACGTGGGGGGAAAACATCTACGGCGAGCTCGGAACCGGTCCAGGACCGGGGCGCACAACCCCCGGACAGGTCCTCGGGCAGGACGGGATAGGCACGCTTGAAGGGATCGTCGATGTATCCTCGTCCCACTGCCACAACCTCGCCCTCGACGCGGACGGGAGAGTTTGGGCGTGGGGTCGAAACGACCACGGGCAGCTCGGCGACGGAACGGTAGTGGATCGCTCTTTCCCCGTGCAGGTCCCGTTCGAACCGCTTGAGGTCGCATCCCAAAAGCCCAAGGCGCACAAGCTCAGGCTTTCCGTGCATCCGAACCCGTTCAACGCCGCCTGTCTGATAAAGCTCGACGGAGCTGCGGGTGAATCTACGATCTCCATCTTCGACGCCGCAGGGAGGCTCGTGGTCCAAAGGATGGTCACAGGTGCCGGGTTCCTTTGGAGACCCGAAGGCATCCCGTCGGGCGTCTACCTGCTCCGAGCCTCCGACGGCAAACGAACGGAAAGCCGACTCCTGCTCCTCGTAAGATAACAGCGCCGCAGACCGACCCAGCGCCCCAAAAGCCATCAGAAGGTGAAAATGACCTCGTCGACGAATATGTTCACGTGCGCAGGCTCAACAACAGCGGGCTTTTTGTAGTAGATAGCGATCGACTTAAGCAGCTTGCCAACGGCTTCGGGCGGCACGTCGACGTGAACGGTCACCCAGCACTCCGAGGGATCCCCGCGCATCTGCGGCGTAAAGCTCCTGCCGTCAGCGGCAAGGGGGTTGTAGTCCGAAAGCCAGGTCGTCTCGCCGGTTAAAGTGTCGTAAAGCTCGACGTCCACAATGGCATATCCGCGCGCATCGAAGGTGGGCTCGGAGTGGTGGAATATCTTGTACTCAAGGTAGCTGTACTGCGTAAGCTGAATCTCCGTGCCCGCCGGGGCGTCGTCGAAGAACTGGAATATCCTGTACCTGAAGGTGGCGGGCGAGAAGCCGTTTAGGTCAACCCCTACCATCATGCAGCGCTCGCCGTTGGGAATGGGAGGCATCATAAGCGAATACCCCTCGTCGACAACCATGCAGGTGTCGTCGCTGCAGTCTATGTTCTCGCTCGATATGAGGTCGTTTTCGCGCAGATACTCCTCCTCCCCCACCTCGAACGAGTTGTAGAACGCCCGCTTCAGCGAGAAGTTATCGATATATGCCTCCGTCTCCTCGTCGCCTTCGACCTTAATCCACACCGACACCACCGTGTCGCCCGAGCCTGCAAGGGAATCGGGTACGGGGCAGCGATATGTGGTCGCCACGGCACTCGTGCACGCGGGGAACCAGACTATTCCGCCGGCGCTCTGAAGCTTATAGCCCAGATACACCTCGCCCGACGCCCTCCATCCGTCGAACATCATGACGAGGCACTGGTTTGTGCAAAGCGGCGTCGGGTTGACGTCGAAGAGTTTTGTGCTTTCGGGCGACGCAAGCGCAGGAGACATCACCTTCAGCACCCCGCCGCGCCCGGGATAGCGCACACGCCAGCAAAGCAACGAAGGCTCATATATGTGTTCAATATCGCCGGGGACGTTGCTCGTGTAGCCGAAGATGGCGTCGAATCTGCCGCCGCCGTCGTCCCACGTGGACAGCATCAAGGTGTCGACGTCGATAAGCGTTGTGAACCAATCCTCCGAACGCCGCCAGGTGTGCGAATACTTAAACGTGCTGTCGTCGTGGTTCAGGGCAAAGTGCCAGTACCAGGAGGTCGTGTCGATGCTGTCGGGAGGGATACCTCCGATGTAGTTTTTGAGCAAAAGCCCGGCGTAGGTGTGCTTGGTGAAGCTATCGTACAGCTTCGCCTCGGGGATCCTGTGGACGTTGAGCTCCTCCCAATCGACTATCGTGTCGTTGTTGTCGTCGTACGCGTCGATCAGGGGCGCACCGAAGTAGGAATCGCGGTGATTGACGTAAACGTCCACCGCGCGCTCGAACAGGGCAACGTTGTCGATGTACGCCCTTATGTTCCCCACAAAGGGCAGATCAGTCTCGTAGCGAACGAGTATGTTGTCCACAAACCACCCCGAAAGCTCGTCGGGGAGCTGGTAGTCGATGTACCTCCAGAAGCTTCCCGAGGGCGGTCGCCAGGTCAGGTTGGAGTCGGAGTCGAAGTGGTTTCTATCGAGCGGGTGAAGCGGCGATCCGAACTGATCCCGCAGATCGAGGTCGTGCGAGCGCGCGTAGTCGAAGAGGGTTGTTGTGTCCGCAAGATCAGGCGAGACTATGCGCAGGTCCACCACCACGCCGGGCGGGATAAGCTCGGGCAGATCACCCCGCTCAGCATACAGCCTGGGCGCATAGTCCTGCCAGATGTAGTAGCCAAACGTCGTGTTCTCGTCTATTCTGTACGCCAGGGAGCGCGGCAGAAGCTCGAAGGTGAAGCCAAACTCGTGCGGCTCATCGTACTGGATGTCGAAGGGATAGATGTAGGCGGACACCTCGTAGACCGTGTCCCTCGGTCCGAAGAGCATCGTATCTGCCACGCCGGATGGGATGGTATCCTCAGGCGTCGGCAGGCTGCGCAGCCTGCAGGTGGGTTCGCCCTCGCCGTTCCAGCCGAGCATGCCGCGGTTCTCGACCAAGGCGTCCACCAAAAAGCCCTCCGCAGGCGCCGTCTCGGGCTCAAAGGTGAAAACTATATTCTTCGACCGAATGGTGAGGTTGTCGATATATGCGTGGACGAGACCGTGGATCTCGTTGGGGTCGTCCTCATAGCCCACGAGTATAGCCTTTATCGTCTTGCCAGCGAATATATCCAGCGGCACAGTGACCAGATGCCACTCGTCCAGCGCATAACCCTCCTGCGGACGCCAGGCGGGGTGCATCCTGAAGCCGTCGCTGTCGTAAAAAGTGTCGACAACGATCGAGCGAAAACCATCGGCGAAAAGAAGATCTATGCAGATAAGCTTGCCCTTCGCGGTCAAAGGCTTTATCTCGTACGAAAGCTCCATCGACTTGCCCACGTCTATGTCGCAGTTGAAGAGCTTGAAGTAGATATAAGAGTTATCCCAGATCTCGTTGGTCTCGGTTTTGTCGGTGAATATGATCTCGAGCACACCGTTGTCCGGGTCGTCTGGATCGAGGATGCGCTTGCACATGTGCGTCGTACACGATGGAGCGTAATCAACGCCGTGGTATTCGAATATGTTGTCGGTGTATCCCCACGGGAACTCGATCGTCTGCTCCCCGTCCCACGTTATAACGAAGCGCCCATCCCAGCTTTCGGCAGGATCGTGGAAGTACTTCTCGAGCCAGTCGGGAACGCCGTTTATGTTGTAGTCCATATACTGGTCGTCCTCTTTCGAGTCGTAACCGCCAAGGTTGTACACGAAGGGGACGAAGTCTCTGTTTCCAAGCGAGTCGACCCTTGGGCTTCCCATGAGGTACTCGTTCCAGGCGGAGCGCGGCGGCTGAATGGTATCTCCGTTGGGCAAACCAACGGGAACCCTGAGACCCTCGCTTTCGGTCAAAAAGTTCCACTCCTCGCCGTCGAGCGCGTTGTAGAAGGAGTTGTCCGAATTCTTGTTCAGGGGATCAAGCGCGTTCTCAAGCTCGAACTTATCGCCAAGACCGTCGCCGTCGGTGTCGCGGTTGTAAGGATTCGTGCCGAAAACATACTCAAGCTGATCCTCGAGGGAGTCGCTGTCCTGATCGCGGAGGTAGTAGAGTATAAATATATCGCCCTTCTTGAGCACCAAGCCGCCACCTATATATTTTTCGCCCGAAGGCGACTCCTCGAGGTCATCGAGCCGCTCAGGCTCCGCGATCGTGTCGATGCTCGAGACGATCACCCACTTGCCGAAGGAGGTCAGCGTGTCGTCGCAGAAGGGCGGTATGACCGTATCCCCGTAGCCAACGTTGGGGTAACAGCCAACGCCTACAAGCGTGTCCATATCGCCCACGCTGTCGAAGTAGAACGGCTCTATCTTGGTGCCGGCGTACTTTGCCACAAGCTCCGCCAGCGTGTAGAACGAGTCGGCAGGGTCCTCCCTCTCCTCCTCAGGCTTTATAGGCGACTCCTTCAGGATGTTGGGCAGGTCGCTTTCGCCGGGATAAACGCACATGATCGTAACGTAGTTTCTGTGGGCCGCGAGAATAGAGGTCCAGTCGCAGAGGTTGTCGCACGAAAAGCGCCCATCCGCGCCGGTGTTGTACGAGGGAGGTTGCGAGATGACGTAGGTCATCCTATCAGCCCGCACGAAGTCGTCGATGAAATCTCTGTAGAGGTCATTTTCGTAGCTTGCGACGATGGCAGCGCCCGCGATAAGCTCAGCGCTCAGAGCCACCTTCGCCGCCGCATAGCCTACCCCCGGTGCAGCAGGGAGAATAAAGGAAATAATGGTGTTCGCGATGCCTGTGCCCCAACAAAATCCGTTGAAGGTGGAAAGGCTTGGGATGGGATGGTCGGTGTTGCCGATCTCGGTCTCTATGCCGACAAGATCGCGCAGGGTGTGGGTAATGGCGAAGTTGATGGAGTCGGGCAGGTCGGTTTCGCCGCCCGTATACGGTATAAGCCCGTCCACGCCACCTATGTGCTGGTTGCACGCGTAGATACGCTGGAAGTCGTTGGGCCAATATATATCGATCGCCATGCTAAAAAGCTCAGCGCCTCCCGGATTGAAGTCGAGAGGCTCCGTGCCCACGTTCTTTATGGTAAAGCAGTTTATAACCTGCGCCTGGCTGTAGTCGTATGCGGTCGTAGAGGTCATGTCCCACGCGTTCGTAACGGTGCTTGCTGCCCTCCCCGTCATCCCCGACTTGCCGCCGAACTTGGGAACCGGTATAAAGCCGAACTTAAACTCAAACTTAATCTCCGCCTCACTCGAGACCTCCGCGGTGAGGGAGCTTGAGCCCGATATGCCCCTCGCCGCCGTGAAGACGCTGTTGAAAGGCAGGCGCAGAACGTCCTTCTGATGCTCCAGCACAACGACGGGATATGCGGGTATAAGCGGGTGGCAGCCGTTGCGCACAACGTAGGGCAAAGGATCATCCAGGGGATACGGATGATCGCCGCCCTTGTACCACCAGCTCATCCACTCTTCCCTGTCGTCGTACTGGTCCCAGTCGGACGATGCGCATTCGGGGTCGAGCTGGGCGCCCAGAACCTCCATCATGAAGTAGTACTCTGCGCCGTTTGGGATGCCATCGTCGTCCCAGTCGTGGTTCGGCAGGACCCAGTCGGGGCGCGGCGCCGTGAAGTCCTCGTAAATCTTGGCGTGGTCGTCCTTCGAGCCCGATGACCAATCGGAGTGCCGCAAAAGAGGGCAGCTGTGCCAAAGATACTCAAAATAGTCGTCAAGACCGTCGTTGTCCGTGTCCCACATATTGGGGTCGGTCCTTATGTACCTGAATCCCGTGGAGGAATCCTCGTATATGTAGTTTCCGATGATCACGCCGTCGTAGCCTGCGGGGAACGTCACGGCAAGGAAGTAGAGCCTGTCCCAGTAGAAGGAGCCGTACTCGTCGTAGTTCAGCCCGCCGAAGAGGTGACCCATCTCCTCCATAAGGTCGGGGATTCCGTCGAAGTCGGTGTCCTCCTCGCCGTAGTAGTCCGGCCATTCCTCGTGGAACCGCATAAGGCCGCCGTGCTCTTCTGTGGTTGTGCGGGGCGGAAGCCCGTTCGCACAGCGGATGAGCGCATCCTCGCCGTAGAGCTTGAGGATGCACATGTACGTCGCCCGCTTCTTGACCTCTTCGGCTTCGGCTATCTTGCCCTCGCGCACGAGGCGCTCGTACTTAAGCTGTATGGGCGCGCCCTTCTTGCGGACAACAGCAGGACGGCAGAACGACGAAGGCGTCGGGTCGTTGGGGTATATCTGTGGCATGCGAGGTGGAGGGATATCGTCCGGACCTTTGCGCGTCCGCAGGGGCGGGAAAAGCCCATAGCGAAAGTAAGCCTCGTAGTCGGTGTAGCCGAGCTGCTCGGTGCAGGGATCAAGGGGGTCTGAGTTCATGGCGATCTCGACCACGTCAGGGACGCCGTCGCCGTCGGTGTCGTCGGTGTTGAGGGAAAGCCCAAGGATCTTCTTCACCGTGTCGGAGAGCACGAAGACAAACGGCTTTTTGAAGTGGACCCCCGGTGAAGCCTCATCTTCCGCGCCCACCATAGGCGACAAGTCAAGGCTTGCCGCCCAGGGGTTATCGGCGCTTCTGAATCCGGGCTCGGCAAGGGCATAGGGACCGTCCTGCGCGCTTGCCTGACCGCCACACGCAAAAAGCGCCAAAGCAAGCAAGGCAAAGCTTGCCGGCAAAAAACAACGTGCACAACCGAACATCCCAAACCTCCTTGCAAGTTCTCTCCTAATCTCTCCCAAGCTTGCGCTCAAGCTCCTCGATCCTTTTCTCAAGCGAATCCAGCAGCTCTTGCTGCGCCTCGAGCTTTTCGCGAAGCTCCTTGTCGAGCTCCTGGACCGCCTTGACCAGAGGCACAACGAACTCGGCGTAGCGAAGACCGTAGAGGTCGTGCTCGTTTTTGGGAGCATCGACTCCGCTGAAATCGTAGCCAATCGACTTTGCTGCCTCCTCAACCTCCTGCGCGATGAATCCGCTCTGGACGATCGCCTCCTTCCGCGCCACAGCACGCGCCAAAATCGTATCCTCATATATGCTGTCCGGCACGCCCAAAAACCTGTTCAGCTTTCTGACGTCAAGATGGTAAGTTACAGGACGGAGCTTGCGGATGAAGACAAGACCAGGGACATCTTCGCGCACATCCTTTTTGAACCTACCGTCGGAGAGGTTCGTCCAGTTCGCGTAGCCGCCAATGCTTGTGACGGATGTGTTTCCTATGCGGACCTGGTTGTCGGCGGTTACGGAGGCCTCGTAGCCGAGCGCGGTAGTATTGTAGAGCACAGAGTCGGCGGCTCCCGGCCCTGCCCAGTAACCACAGGCAGTATTATAATCGCCTCGCCGCAAAAGATGAAGCGCAAGTCCTCCGCAGGCTGTATTGCCAAAGCCACTTCTAAAAAAGTCAAGAGAATTGGTGCCTACCGCGGTATTGCATCCTGACTCAAAAAAGTCGCCCGTCAATCGAGAGAGTGCGAAATGTCCAATCGCTATGTTGAAGGTGGAGATCTCCGAGCCCGAAAATGTGTAATCGGACAGAGCATAATTTCCTATGGCTATGTTTCCTCCGCCATGTTTATTCTTGCTCAAAGCATACCAACCTATAGCGATATTATTGCGACCGTCGACCAGGCTATCGCAGACATTTTTTCCGATGCATATCGAGGGATACATGTTATCACCGCACATCAGGTTCAAACGTCCCTTGACCACAAGCGCATAATCGGGATCATCCGCCCCCGGACCTATCCCCACATTGCCGCTGAAGTAGTTCTTCGGGGCATCGAAATAACACCCGAAGCCCGTTTCGGAATAACCGTAGACGGCGTAAGAATCGCTCCTGCCGTAGACGCCAGCCGTCTTCCCTCTGCCGTAAACGCCGTAGCCCTCGCCCGTTCCAACGTCCTCGGCGTCACCGTAGACGCCGTAGTTACGGGCGCCATAGCCGGCTTTTCCGTAAACGCCGTAGAACTCATTCGTCGAGCCAACCCCGCTCAAAGCACCAGCATATGCATAAAGACCCTTCCCGTTGGAGTTGGCATGCCCTTGACGACTGACAAATAAACCATACCACTCACCCGTGGTCGTGCTGTCAGACTGGACCAAGCTCGCAGATGCCGAATCGCCAAGGCTGTGGATGACAAGCTGAGCAACGCCAGAAGCTACAGGATACACCGCACCGCTTACGCTGTCCTGATCCCAGACAACTGAGGCGAGGCGAGGAAGCCCAGGCGTCCACTGGGAACCGTCCCAGTAGAGGACCTCACCGGAGTCCGCGCCCATGTCCGAAAGACCCAGGACGACGCTATCCGCAGTGCCCA
>CBEVQY010000031.1:0-26637 GCA_965552135.1 uncultured bacterium
GCGAGAGGATGCGCATAGACGAAAACGGCAACGTCGGAATTGGGACGAGCTCGCCATCCTACAGGCTCGACGTCAACGGCGATGGGCGTATAAACGGCGACCTTGTTGTGGTTGGCACACTGTCGAAGGGCGGCGGCTCCTTCCTCATCGACCACCCCCTTGATCCCTTGAACAAGACGCTGAGGCACAACTTCGTTGAGTCGCCCGAAAACCTCTGCCTCTACCGCGGCAAGGTCAGGCTCGATGCGGAGGGGAAGGCTATCGTCCACATGCCCGACTATTTCGCCGCTCTGACCAAGGAGGAGGAGGCATCCATAAACCTGACGCCCGTCGGGAGACCGTTTTCGGTTGGCGCGGAGTGGAACGAGGGGTGCACATCCTTCACGATTTACGGCGAGCCCGGGCGTGAGGTTTGGTGGATGGTCCTTGCCGACCGCGACGATCCCGTAATACGCATGCTGCGCCGCCCCGTGGAGGAGGAGAAGGGAGGCGACAACTTCGAGCGCGGCAAGCTCCTCTATCCGCAGGCTTATGGTTATCCCGACAGCATGGGCGTTTGGTGGCATCCGCAGGCTTCTGCGCGCGCCCGATAGCTTTTTCAGCCGCCGGCTTGTGCGCGAGGTCGTGACCACGCCGCAAACGCAGTGACCTCCTGTCGCACACGGACCGCGAAAGGCTAATTCCTTTTGACAGGCAACGAGTCGCAGACTATCTTTTAGCGACGCAGCTTTCTGGAGGGGGATATGACGAGAAAGGTCTTTTTCGTTTTCGCCGCTGGGGTCTTTTGGGTTGCGTCCTTCGGTCTGGACTGCGGGTGGTCGCGGGATCGGTTTTTGGTGATGTTCGAGCCCGAGCCCAAGCTTGTGTTCAAAAGCTGCAGCGACGGCATAGTCCGCTGCGGGATAGAGGAGATAGATGCCCTTATGGAGCGCTTTCGCGTCCGCCGCGCCAAAAGGATCTTCCCAGAGGCTACCAACCCCCGCGTGAAGCGGCTGCGATACCCCGTGAGGAACCAGTACCTCCTTGTTGCCGACGTCGATTCGGCCGATATCCCCCGCATATGCGAGGAGTTTCGGAAGTGTCCTTACGTCCGCTTCGCCGACCCGAACTACTGGCACCCCATCCTGCGCGAGCCAAACGACCCCTACTACCACCTGCAGTGGTATCTGGAGAAGATCGAGGCGCCCAATGCGTGGAATTACATAACGGGCTGCAGGGAGATACTTGTGACGACGTTGGAGGGCGTTGAATGGTATCACCCTGATCTTTACGATAACCTGTGGGTCAACCCCGGTGAGGATCTTGACAGCGACGGCGTTCCCTTCGACCCCGACGACATAAACGGCGTTGACGACGACGGCAACGGCTACGTTGACGACTTCATCGGCTGGGACTTCATCGACGACGACGACGTTGGCGACGAGGTTTTGGACCCCACCGACGAGGCTGGCGAGGAGGACAACGATCCGGACGATTGTCCTCGCAACGGGCACGGCACGCACACGACGGGAGTTCTTGCCGCCGTCGCGAACAACTCCGTCGGAATTGCCGGCTTAAACTGGCGGGCGTCCATCGTTTGCCTGCGAACGGACGTCACCCCCGCAAGCGGCATCGGACATCACATAAGCGCGGCTGTCATCCAGGCGCTGCAGTATGCGAGGGAGATGGAGCAGCTCATAGATGTTTTCAGCTTGTCTTACGGTGATACGTTCACAAGCACCACGGAGCGTTATTATCTTAATCAGGTTTACCACGCTGGCGGCGTTCTGTTTGGTGGCGCGGGGAACGACGCCGTTTCCACGAGATTTTATCCTGCGGCTTACTCCATGGTGATCGCTGTGGCCGCCACCGACCAGTATGACCGGAGGGCTTATTTCTCCAACTACGGCGACTGGATCGACGTTTCCGCGCCGGGAGTTGCGATATACTCCACAGTTCCCGACAGCGACTACATCGCCTGGGACGGCACATCGATGGCAACTCCCGTTGCTGCGGGTATCGGAGCGCTGTTGCGGTGCGCATTCCCCGATTCGGCAAACGACTGGATCAGGGAGAGGATCGAGTACGGCACCGACAACATCGACGACCTGAACCCGGAGTATGCTGGCCTTTTGGGCAGCGGGCGCGTGAACGCATTTAAGGCGCTCTTCCAGTGGAGGTATCCGTACCTTCTCCTCGATTCCTTCGTCGTTGTCGACGGCGACGGCGACGGCAGGGTCACCCAGGGCGAGGAAGGCGAGCTTGTGATCTACGTCCACAACGACCCCGAGTGGCAGCCCGGCGAGGATATCGTGCTTACCGTCACAAGCGACGACAGCGGCATCGTCTTTATAGATAGCGTTGCCGAGCTTGGCTCGATAGCTCCGGGCGCCTGCGCGAACAACGCCGCAGACCCAATAAGGTTCACCATGAGCCCCGATGAACCGTGGGGTCATCCCGTCGAGATTAAGCTTTTGTTCACAAGCTCCTCAAGCGACTTTGAGTTCGAGAGGAAGATAAGCTTTATGCTCGGCTGGGCGCCTGTTTTGGTGTACGACTGCGACGGCGGCGACGGGTATGAGTTCTACATCTGCAAAAGCCTCGAGAGGGGGCAGGTGGTCTACGACGTTTGGCATCGCGACTCCGCAGGTCCACTCGACCCAGAGCTTGCAACGAACTTCTTCAAAACGTTTATCGTCCTCACGGGCGACCTCGATACGAACGTCTTCTCGCCCGAGGAGATCTCGCTCTTCGAAAGCCTTGCTGATATGGGCAAGGATTTGATCCTTACGGGGCAGTACGCCCCCGATTTCCTCGCCGACGGCTACGAGGATTTCCTCGCCGACTACTTCGGCGTTCTGCACGACGAGGACGCCGTTTTGCGCGTTTGGACGATGGACATCCGGGGCGTTGAGGGTGATCCCGTGGGTGATGGTCTTAGGCTCAACGCTTTTGCCTCCTCCGACGCGGCGGGGAATCAGTTCTCAGCGGGCGCATGCTTCGTCACAGGAACCGACGCAATGGGCTTCCTGAGGTACTATTCTGATCCCTACGGCTCGCGCTACTGCGCCGTGAGGAAGGAGCTCCCCTCGGGCGCGAAAACCATGCTCTTTGAATTCGGACTCGAGGGCGTCACCAACGGATCCGTCGGATACTCCGACAGAGATTCGCTTGTTGCCAATATGGTTCGCTGGCTCGGCTACGAGTACGTTGGCGTTTCGGACGGGGCTTTGCCGCAGCCGAGGCGGTTTGCCGTTCGAGCATTCCCAAATCCGTTCAACTCGACAACAACCATTGCCTTCCCCGCTTCGGGCTATTACTGCGTGGAGGTTTACGACTTCTGCGGCCGCCTAGTCAGGCTCGTTGAAGACGGCTTCGGCGAGGGCGAAGTCTCGGTCGTTTGGGACGGAAGGGACGATTCTGGGGCACCCGTTCCCGCGGGGATGTACCTCGTGTGCGCAAAATCCGGCGCAAACGCCGCCGTGACAAAGGTCGTGCTCGTAAAGTAAAATGGAAAAGCGGTTAGCCGTCAAACGGAGGGTCTTCACGATACTTGAGATGGCTGAGGAGGGGGATTGGGCGAGCAGGGTCTGTTTTGGGGATTGGGCTTTTTGCTCTGCCGGCAGGCATAATAGCCTCGGGCTTTGAGCAGGAGATTCGCAGGCGGGAGCGAAAGGGGATTGTGTGCCCCCACTGCGGCAGAAGGATAACGGAGGAGGGTTGATGTCCGTCACATCGATATTCATCACTGGAGTAGGTGGTCAGGGGACGATACTTGCGAGCGAGCTTTTGTCGGAGGTTGCGCTTAGGGCGGGCTACGATGTGAAGAAGTCGGAGGTGCACGGTATGGCGCAGCGCGGTGGGTCGGTGGTAAGCGCCGTGAGGTTCGGGGAGAAGGTGCACTCTCCGCTTGTGACTCCCGGCGAGGCGGATGTCCTTCTTGCCTTCGAGCCCCTCGAGGCGCTGCGCACGCTGCACTACGTGAAGCCCAACGGCAGGGTCATCGTAAACTCGCGCCCAATAATGCCCGCCACCGTGGCGTCGGGCGCCGCGGAGTACCCAGGCGATATCTTCGGGAAGATCAGGTCGGCTGTGCCCAACGTCATCATAGTCGACGGGGTTGGGCTCGCAAAGCAGGCCGGAACCGTAAGGGCGGTGAACGTGGTGCTTCTGGGCGTCCTCTCCAACTTCCTGCCCTTCGCGCCCGAGGAATGGGAGGGGGTTATAACCTCCCGCGTCCCTCAAAAGTACGTCGATGCCAATCTGAGGGCGTTCAGGCTCGGCAGGGAGCAGGTAGGGTAGCCCACAAACGCCGGAGAGGGTTAGATGAGGCTTTGCGCTTTGGCATTGGCTTTGCTTTTGGCGGGCTGCTTCGGTCTTTCGATTTGGGATGGTGCGGGGACAGCGGCTTTCCCGTTTCTCCTTTCAAGCGACTGGGGCGCCTACGGTTCGAGCGTTGGGGGGGCGTGGGTTGGTTGGGCGCGCTCGCCCGATGCCTTCGTCTACAACCCCGCAGCAACGGCGCTCGCAAAGCGAAGGGGCGCAAGCGCATCGTTCGGTGCGTTTTGGGGACTGTTTTCAGCCGGTATGGCTACGTATTATCAGCCTGTGGGCGAAAGGGTTAAGTTTGCGCTTGCGCTGCCCTTTGTGTCGTACGGCGAGTTCCGAAGAACCAACGAGCTCGGGGAGTTGGAGGGGACGTTCTCCGCGGGGGATTACATGCTCGTTGTCTCGGCGGCGCTCAGGGCGTCTAAGTCCCTTTGCGTCGGCGCTTCGGTGAAGGGGATTTACTCCGCCGCCGATACCTTTTCGGCATCGGCGGTCTGCGCCGATGTTGGGGTTCTGGCGAAGTTCCAGCGCGACAGGGTGAGGATGGGCTTCGTCGTCGCCAACCTGGGCGGAATGACCTCCGCATACGGCGATGAGCGCTATCCGCTCCCCCTGGCGGCGAAGCTTGGGGTGTCGTACAGGCTCCCCGGCTTCCCCGGAACGTTCGGCGCGCAGGTTGAGTCCGGCTTGGACAGGCTCTTTTGTGCTCGCGCAGGCGTTGAGCTCGATTTCCTCAAGCCGCTTCTGCTTAAGGTTGGGTACGTTCTCCGCAGGCGCTCGGACGAAGACCCCTCGGGCAGCGAGGCGCTCCGCGGTCTTACCGCAGGCGCAGGCGTCGACTACAAGCACCTCACTTTCGCGTACTCCATGCAGCACTTCGGCGCTCTTGGCGTCGCTCACACCTTCAGCGTGGGATATTGGGGATTTTGAGGGAGGTTTCGGTGAGAGGCTTTTTGCTTTTTTTGTTTTTCGGTCTTTTTTTGTTTTTCGGTCTTTCCTTTGGTGCATCGCCGTGGCCGCAGTTCCATCACGATGCGCAGAATACCGGCAGGAGTCCCTACTCGCCTCCGCCGTGCGACTCCACGGGGGTCACGGTGCTTTGGGCGACGTACATAGGCGGCGTTGTGCGGTCGAGCCCAACGCTCAGCAACTCGGGCGATACCATCTACATCGCAAGCAACGACGACACGCTCTACGCCGTCTACAGAGACGGCACGATCCTGTGGCGCTTTCCCCTGCCCGCTGTGGCGAGGTACTCCTCGCCCGCTGTGGGGCCTGACGGCACAATTTATGTAGGCTGCGACGCGGAAACACTCTACGCGGTCCGGCCCGACGGGACGAGGCTTTGGGCGAGGGAGTGCGTGTCGGACCACGGGATGTATCACTCCCCCACGCTCGATGCCGGGCTTGGCAGGATTTATATCTGCTCCTTTTACACCGACACCCCTTGGCGCGGCTGGCTCAACGCCTTTCGTATGGACGGCACGTCCTTGTGGAGCCGAACGCCGGCCTTCGACGGCTCGTGGATGGTGAGCACGCCGGCGATCGACGAAAACAACTACATATTCACCACCGACTTCGCCAACGCCCCGGGAGGGCTTACATGCTTCGACACGTTGGGGAACATCGTCTGGACCTACACTCCTCCCATAACGGGCGAGGCAGACTTCCAGTCCTCGCCTGCGATAGATACGGTGAGGCACAGGGTGTACTTCGGGGGTCAGTTTTACGGCAGCAACCCTGCTTCGCAAAGGCTTTTTGCCGTGGACTACACCTATTCCGGCGCCAGCACGGCCTGGATGTATCACATGGGCGCTCCGGTTCAGTGGTGCACGCCCGCGATAAGGAAGGACGGGTCGATAGTGCTGGGCGCCAACAACGGGATTCTCCGCGCTTTCGCGCCCGATTCCGTTGTGATCTGGTCGTATACCTGTGGCGGCGCGATATTCTCCTCCCCCGCTGTCGACGATGACGGCAACGTCTACGTCGGCTGCGCCGATGGCTACCTTTACGGGCTCTGGTCTGACGGGACGCTTCGGTTTAAGGTCGACCTCGGCTCCCCAACGCGCTCATCGCCGGCCATAAGCGACGACGGAAGGATCTACATCGGAACGGACGGCGGCTACCTCTACTGCATCCTCATCGACTGCACCCTGCCGCCGGCACCCGTGGTCATCGAGGACACCGTGCCGACGTCGACCGTGTTCGATACCTGCAGTCACTTCGCCTTCTGGGTGCGCATCCCAGACAACGGCGATCCAGACATAACGGTCGCAGACACAGTTTGGCTTGAGACGTGGATATCGGTGGGGGAGAGTTGTCTGCATCAGTGCTTTCCACACGATACGATGGCAGCCTACGACATGGTGGAGGGCACAGGGGGAGTGATATTCATAAGCGACCACTACATCGACCTTCCGTTCGACACAAGCTGCGTTGGCGACACCATTTGTTACACAGCCGTGGCTTGGGCTTCGCCGTCCGACATCCCCGGAGATACCAACGTATTTTGCTTTGCCTTGCCTAATTGCTGTCCATACCCCGATACGTTCTCCGCGTACGATCCTCCCGACGGCGCGGTGGTTCCGTGCGATTCGCTTGTGTGTTTGCGCTGGCGTCGCAACGACGACGCGGAATACTACGTCGTCTACATAAACGGCGTGATTTACGACAGCGTCTCGCAGTGGGTTCCGGCGCTGGATACGCTGTGTCACACCCGCGACACATCATTTTTGGGACCCGATACCGTTTTTTGGTTCATAAGCGCCGTCGACTCGTGCGGACAAACCTTTACCGACACGATGTGGCTTTACGTGGAGCCGTGTTGTGCTCCGCCCGTTTTCGGTCTGCTTTGCCCCACGCCTTGCTGGCAGACCTCGGCGTGCGACTCGCAGGCGGTACTCTTTGCCGTCGTCGACACCGCAGGCGTGGGGATCGACACCACAAGGATCTTCCTCACCGAGGTCGTCGTCCACAGCGACGGAACGGCCGACACGTCGGCTCTTGTCCCGCCCGCAGGCGAAATAACCTTGTCCGGGGATCTTCTGGAGCTCGACTCGATCGTCGTTGCGGTCTCCGGCAGCTGGAGCGACGGCGACAGCGTAAGCATCTCCATCGATAGCGTCTTCACCCTCGACGGCTGCGTCGCTGTGCCGTCGCCTTAGGGCGATTTTCCTTGCCTGTTCGAAGGATCGCGGTAAATTTTGCTTAGGCAAAATCGTAGGGAGGGAGACGATGGTCACCGTCAAATCCGTTCTTGTTCCCACCGATTTTTCCGAAAACTCGAAGGTTGCGCTTCCCTATGCGGTCGACCTTGCGAGGAGGTACGGCGCAAAGCTCGTTGTGCTCCACGTCTTCGACGAGGATCTTCTGACGCCCATATTTTACGAGGTTGGCGGCAGCGCGGAGGAGTATTTCAACAGGCTTCGGGAGCGGTTTCAGGCTGCGGTCGACGATTTCCTCGACGGCGTCGACACCGAGGGTCTTGAGGTCGAGGCGCAGCTTACGAGCGGAACCCCTTTTGTCGAGATCATCCGCTTCGCCCGCGACAACGGGGTGGACCTCATCGTCATGGGCACGCACGGAAGAACGGGCATCGCACACGCCCTTTTGGGAAGCGTTGCCGAAAAGGTGATCCGCAAAGCCCCGTGCCCCGTTATGGTGGTCAGGCACCCTGAGTTCGAGTTTAAGATGCCCTAAGGGGAGGTGCTGCCATGGATGTGAAGCTTGAGGTGGTTCCTCTCTCGTTCCCCGAGGGATGCAACGTAATTTTGGGCCAAAGCCACTTCATAAAGACGGTTGAGGACCTTCACGAGCTTATGGTGAACTGCAACGCCTCTGCGAAGTTCGGCTTGGCGTTTTCCGAGGCTTCGGGGGCATGCCTTGTGCGCAAAACGGGCACCGACGAAGAGCTTGTTGAAGTGGCGGTTGAGAACATAAAGAGGCTTGGGTGTGGGCACGCTTTCCTTATCGTTTTGCGCGACTCCTTCCCCATAAATTATCTCCCTCGTCTCAAGCAGGTGCCCGAGGTTGTGAACATCTTTTGTGCGACGGCGAACCCTGTGGACGTTATTGTGGCGCGCATCGACCGCGGCGGCGCGATCCTCGGCGTTGTGGACGGAAGCGCGCCTGTGGGCGTTGAGGGCGAAGACGACGTTAAGTGGCGATACGAACTTCTGCGCAAGCTCGGGTATAAGCTCTGAGGACGGGCAAGATGGGCAGGCTTTTTCTCCTTTTCGTCGTGTCCGCGGCGTTTGCGGCGGGTGACGGTTGGCGCCTTGTGCTTTGGGTGGATGGAGGCTCGCTCCATCGACTCGTCGCGGGGATGGACTCCGCCGCAACCGACGGTTTCGACCCAGGGGTCGATGTGGCGATCCCGCCCTTTAATCCAACCTTCTTTTGTTACTTTGCCTGCAACGACCCGAGGTATTCGTATATCCCCGCGCTTTCTGCGGATATTCGTGCCCCTGCGGACAGTGCGAGCTGGCAGATCGTGCTGCGAAACGCATCGGTGCCAGTTGTGATAGAGTGGGACGAGGATTCGCTACCCGCGGGCTACTTCGAACTGGATGGGAACGACCTGCGCGACTTGGGGGGTGAATACGAGGTCCCCGGGAACGACACCATCGTCGTTCTCTCCTTCAGGCGGGTTCCGCCTGCGAAGCCCAGAGACTTCGTGCGGATCAGCTTCGAGCTTCCGCGCAGCGGGCGTGTGGAGGTAGTTGTCCGCGATGAGTCGGGCGAGGTCGTCGCGAGGATACGCCCCGGAAGGCTTGCCGAGGGCAAAAACTCGGTGCGGTGGAACACATCGGGCGTTCGGGCGGGGAGATACTTCTACTCCGTCCTCATAGGCTCTGACGAGGTTGCCACAGGCGAGGTCAGGGTGAGGGGGAGGTGAAGTTGTCGTTTTGGGATAAAGTTTTCTCCGCTGCGCGGCGGAACGGCTCTGCGCTCGTCGTCGGACTTGACCCTGTGATCAGCAAACTTCCGGCGGGCATCCCGCGGAGCGCAGAGGGAGCGCGCACATTCCTTACGAAAATCATCTCCGCGACGGCTGATCTCGTCTGCGCCTTCAAGCCGAACCTGGCGTTTTTCCTCGCGATGGGCGCGGAGGGTTTGGACGTTTTGGTCGACGTCGTCCGCTTTGTGCCCGACCACATCCCCGTCATCCTCGACGGCAAGTTCGGCGACGTTGAGCACACGGCTCGGCAGTACGCGCTTTTCGCGTCTGACGTCGTCTGTGCCGACGCCGTCACCGTCAACCCCTACATCGGAAGGGATACGGTTCGCCCGTTTATGGAGGCGGGTCTTGGGGTGTTTTTGCTCTGTGCCACAAGCAACCCAAGCTATGGCGATATTGAGGGGCTTTCCGTCTCCGGCGGCACCCTTTATGAGGTCGTCGCTGGACAGACCGTTACGTGGAGCGAGGAGTTCGGGACGCGACTTGGTCTTGTCGTCGGCGCAACGCATCCGCAGGTGTTTGGGTCGATTAGGCGCGCAGCGCCAAAGGCGCCGTTTTTGGTGCCTGGCGTGGGCGCACAGGGCGGAAGGCTTGAGGAGGTGCTCGGGCATTCCGCCACCGCCGACGGCTTCCCGCCGATGATCGTTTCGGCAAGAACGGTCATCTACGCCTCGAGCGGCGAGGACTTCGCAGAGGCGGCGCGGCGCAAAGCAAGCGAAATAAAGGAGGCGATAAATTCCCTCGGGAGGTTGTTCCGATGACGGCTGAGGAACTTGTGGAGCTTTTGCACCAGACAGGTGCGATAATGGAGGGTCATTTTCTGCTTTCCTCGGGGCTCCACAGCGATCGATACGTTCAGTGCGCGCGGCTTCTGCAATATCCCGACTACGCTGAGCGCGCCGGGCGGTTTTTGGTGCACCGCCTCGACGAGCTTGGGCTGCAGTGGCCTGATCTTGTGGCATCGCCTGCCATCGGGGGGATAGTGATAGGTCAGGAGGTCGCAAGGGCGCTTGGGGTAAGGCACATATTCGTCGAGAAGGACGACGAGGGCAATCCAACCCTGAGACGGGGTTTCTTCGTGGAGGAGGACGAGAACGTCCTTGTGGTCGAGGACGTTGTGACGACGGGGAAGTCGTCGAAGGAGGTGATACGGCTTGTTTCGGGCTTGGGGGGGAACGTTGTTGCGGTTGCGGCGATAGTCGACAGGACGTCGGGCAGGCGCAATGTTTTCGGCGCGATCCCGTTCGTGGCCGGCGTGAAGCTCGACCTTAAAACCTTCAAGCCCGAGGATTGCCCCCTCTGCCACGCGGGAAAGCCCTTGAAAAAGCCGGGAAGCCGAAAGTTCTGATCACCTCAAGCCTATGTGGTATCTCTCCAGTTCGTGCGGCTCCATCGGTGTGACCGTGAGGGTGTATCGTTCTCCCGCGGGGGACCGCACCTCCACAACGACCTTCTCGGAGGGCTTTGCCTTTGTGTAGCGCGCCAGCGCCCTTGCCGCCAAAAGGATCGTATCGCCCCCTGCGGCGCCGTCCACAAGCACAACGGGACCCACCATGCTTGCGGGCTTAAGCAGAAAACGCCTCCTGCTGAATCTCTCCTCCAAAAGGGCGTTTTCCGCGGCGTTCCGCCCGACCACAGCGCGTATGCCCTCTATCCGAAGGTGTCTGCCGAGCTTGAGGAGCTGGCTCACTTCCAGGCAGAATTCGTCGTGCTCCAGCGCATCTTTGACGCGCGCAGCGTACCCCGGGTCGGTCAGAAGGCATCCGCCGGCGGGCGATGGGTAGTCTGTTATCCCGAGCTTTTCCGCCAGCGCCATCTGGCGCTTGCGCCCCCTGCCATAAATGCCCAAAAGCCCTTCGCGGTCGACGATGCCCTCAAGCTCAAGCCTCGACGGCGGCAAAAGCTTTGCGCAAAGGGGGCGGATGACCTTCCCCTCAACCCCGGCCTCCCGCTCGATGAGCGAAAGCACAGATCTCCGCTGCGAAAAGGGTCTTTGACCGAGGACCTCCCCCGTCGCCAAACCCTTTGCGCCGAACCGTTGCCCAAGCTCCCACGCACGCCGGAGAAAGAATATCCTGCAGTCTATGCATGGGTTCATCTGCGAGCCGTAGCCGTAGCGTGGAGCCTTCACAACGGCGATGTGCTCCTCCCCAAGGGGTTTTACCCAGAGGTCGACTCCCAGATGCTCAAGGCGGTCCACCTTTTCGACGTCGCTCCAAAGTCCCGGCAGGAAAGGATGTCTGAACTTAAGCGCCAGAACCGAAAGCCCCTGCAGCGAAAGCAGCTTTGCCGCAAGCAGGCTGTCGAGACCGCCCGAGAAGAGCAAAACGATGTCGTAGCTTTCCTTCAGCACGGTTCCAACAATAGGGATTTTGCGGGGGTGCGAAAGTCTTTTTGTGCGGCGTTTTTTGCTACCGGGCGATGGTCACCGTTCCCCTGCAGAGGATCTTGCCGTTGCCTTCGATCACGTAGACGTATGTCCCTGCGGGAAGCTTCATCCCGCGCCTTGTGCCGTCCCAGCTTGCCGCGCTTATGTCGCCCGGGGCTATGTCGCGGCAGAACATCTCGCGGCCGCCGAGGTCGTAGATGCAAAGCCTCGCGCGCGTGCTGAAGGGCTTTGGGTAGAAGAACGTGACGACGTCGTTTATCCCGTCGCCGTTTGGCGTGAACGGGTTTGTGGAAAGCGAGCATGGGTAGTCGGGCTCTATCCAGAACGAGAGGCTTTGGGCTGTGCAGTTTGGCGCGCAGGTATCGACGTCGTCGCAGGCGTAAACGACCATCTCCACCGTATCGCCCGGTGCTATGTTCGGTGCAGACGCAGCCGATACCCGCCAGCCGTCTCCGTAGCGCTCAGCGGCCGAAGCTGCGTCAATCGTATCTCCCGAGAGGGCGAAGCGCACCCGTATCGACGTCGTGTCGACTCCCGCGCCGTCGTCGGAAAGCTCTACCGTGGCGACGAAATCGGGCTCGGGCAGCATCGCCCAGGGCGTGGGATAGATGAAATCCACCGAAGGCGGCGAGAGATCGACGAAGAAGCTCCAGCGCTGCGCGGGGATGTTGTATCCCGACGCCGTTTGCGCCGAAAGAAGCTCGACGACGACCTCGCCCTCGGCGTAGCCGCCCGCAGGCGGAAGAATCACCAGCGTATCGTCGAAAACCTCAACGCGACCGCTGGGAACGTAAAGCGTTTCGCCGGCAACGCGCAGAACGACCGACGATAGGTCGACTTCGTCCTCGCTTTGCACAAGCAAAACGACCCGGATGTCGCTACATGCGGAAAAGCACCCCTCGGGCGGGGATATCATGCGAACCGTCGGTCTCGGGACGATGCGCACGCTGTCTATCCCCCAGTGCGCTGGCTTGCGGTCGGATGGTCTTTCGCAGTCGAAGTCGTCGTCCCAGAGGAAAAGCTCCCACACGAAATCGGCGTCCTCGCTCTGCGGCGGGATGGTGTCGCTTTCAAGGAAGACCGTGTCGCCCGAGGTTGCGACCACGTGCATCTCCGCCCTCTGCGCGTCCGCGGTAAGCTCGCCGTCGTTGTCCCACAGGATGTAGCAGTCCTGCGGGTCGGAGGGCAGCGCGGGAGCATAGATGCCCGAGCTTTCGACCACAGCCACACTTATGGCGAAGGCAGAGTCCGCAAGCCAAGTGTTCGGCTGGCGGCGGACGACCTTTGGCGGGGTGGTGTCGTCATCGGCGACGAAGAAAACAAGCGACGTTTCGCTCGAGTTTGCGCCGCAGTACATCGCGCAGTCACTTGCCCAAAGCGAAAGCGTCCAGGAGGTATCTTCCCACAGGCAGAGGTCGAGCTCCTCGGGCGCGAGGGCGATGGATTCGCACTCCGCGCATCCAAGTGAAAGCCCCGCGATCCAAAGTGAGCACGCCTGCGTTCCGCAGCCTTCGTCGTGCGCTCGAACGTAGATCACCTCGGGCGGACCGACGACCGTATCGCCGTCGGCGATGCTCGACCAAAGCGCAGGCGGCGAGAGGTCCACGAAGAAGACGACTGAGTCGAGGTCGTCGGAGCTTGCTCCAAGGGAGTCGACGGCGTGGAGGATCTTAAACGATATCGTGTCGCCGTCGCCAAGCGGTGCATCGGGCACAAAGACGAGGCTGTCGCCGAGGAGTTCGAGCCTTGGGTCGTCGGTGCCGAGCGTCTCGCCGCAGACCACAACGACCAAACTCTCCTCCACAAGCGCCGCGCCGCTTGCTATGTGCGCGATTACAGCCTGCAGCGAGCAGGAGGTGAACGCGCCCATCTCGGGGAGTTCGATCCACGCCACGGGGCGAGGCAGAAGAACGAGCACGTTCCAGCACGTATCCAATGTGTTCGGTCCGCAGGCGCTGTTCGGGACGAGGTCGGCGACGTGAAGGCATGCGTGTATCGTGTCGCCGTTGCGGAAGGAAAGTCCGACAGACGAAGCATTCCAGACGAAGCACGTATCGACCGCGATCCCCGCCCCAACCTCGAACGTGTCACCCGCTACCGCAAGGCGTATCGCCCCTGTGTCGACGCCAGCGATGCTGTCGCCTATGCAGAGCCAAAGCTGCGGCTCCGGCGTCGACACGCTGTCGCCTTCGCCGGGGGAAATGGAGACGAATGGCGGGGACTGATCAACGACGACCGAGAACTCGTCGAAGCCCGTCCCGTTGCCGAACACGTCCGAGACGTGGGCGAGCCTCACCGAAAGCGTTTCGCCGTCGCGTAGTTCTATCCCCGGCGCGAAGGTCAAGGTGTCTCCGCGCAGAACCAGACCCTCGCCGTAGTGGAACACAGAGCCCTCGACGACGACGGAGATCGAAGAGGTATCCACCCCAGCGTCGTCGTACAGGAGCCACTCTGCAGAAAGGCTTTCGCATGCGGTGAGGGTTGGTGACAGAAGCTCTGCGCGGGGCGCTGTGGTGTCGACGGTAAAGGTCCAGCAGCTTTCGGCGGCGTTCGGACCGCATAGCGCCTCGTCCACCGAGTCGGCTGCGGCAACGCAAAGCTCCACCTCGCCCCCAAGCTCGATCCCGACGGCGCCGAGCGCTACGGTAAGCGTTCCGCCCGAAAGGAAGACGCCCGGGTCACCCATGTGGAGCTCGGCGCCCGCCAGCCTCAGGACGACGCTTCCTGTATCGACGCCAACTCCCGAGTCGACAACAACGACCACAACCGATGAGTCCGGTCCGGTTGTGTCGCCTGTGGGCGATATGAGCTCGATTGTTGGCGGCGCGAGGTCAACGTCGAAGGCGAAGGCGCTCTCCGGCTCCGACACGCAGCCTATGGAGTTCACGAGCCTCAAAAGCGAGCCCTCGTGGTGCTCGCCGTCGGAGAAGCATTCGGGCGGGGTGAAGATAAGGGTGTCGCCCAGTGTGGAGAGTCTTTCGCTGCCGTAGACGGTGCCGTCGTACTCCACCCTGCAGCCGCTAAGATCAAGCGGATGCTCGGAGCGAACCAAAAACTTCACGACGCCGCACGAGCAGGCGGTCGTCGAGTTCAAGGGAGGGTGAACAAGCTGCGCCTCAGGGATATCCTGCGTTCCGAATAGCGTGATCCAGTGGACGACCGGCGGGTCGTCGGCCGGCGTGCCCAGCGCCAAAAAGAGCCTGTACTGCACAAACCTTCCTTCGGGCACGCCCGAGATGGGTTCGCATACATCTACCTCGTGCCAGCTGCTCCAGCTCGTTCCGTCGGGCGATGTCCTCACCTCGACGACGACGAAGGAGCTTCCGGGCAGGTCGACGCCCATACACACCGAATCGAGCCGCACAGGGCAACCCGCGTCGATGACGGCGGAGGTGAAGATCCCGTTCCCGCGACCGCCGTAAAACGAGTAAAACATCGTGTTTATCATTGCCTTTGTCTCCCACTCAAGCGGCCTGAATGACGTGCCGTCGGTCTCCTCCTGATGCCCGGTCGAGAAATACCCGCAGAAGGCGTCGTATGTGGAATCGTGGTAGGTGTGCATGTATATCTGCCCCTCTGGTCCTCGGTACCATACCTGACCGGCGACGTAGTGCTCGCCGAAGGCGTGGCAGTCGGTGACGTCGAAGCTTTCGGGGAGGTCGAACGGGTAGTGGAGTATGGTCGCTGCGGGATCAGCCAAAGGGTCGCGGTGAACGGTATTGTAGATGTTTCCCGGCTCGGTGCATGGGACCCACTGGGCGTCAAGCCCCGTTATCGGCGTCAGGGTGTTGAAGTTGCCGTGGACGTAGTCGTAGAGGTCGAGGCAGGGGGTTAGCGGGTCGGAGAGCAATCCGTGGCGCTTTGCGATGGTATCGTGCGTTAAGACGACCCCTCTGCCTGATCTGGCATACGCTATCACGGCGGCTTTTGCGCTCTCCGAAAGGTCGTTGCCGCGACCACCATAGCCGTTCGCTATGCCGAAGATCACTATGTGGTAGTCGAGCATGCACCTGCTGCCCGCGGGCGCGCCCGTGAACGGGTCGTAAACCGTGCCCGAATCGGAAGGCGAGGTCACAAGGTTGAACTGGGAGAGGGGAACGACGTCGAACCTGAAGTGCAGCGGCGGGTGTCCTGTGGGCGCAATGGTCGCAACGGCATCGGCGATGCAGTCGGTGCAGTGACCGTCGGGGTAGACCTGCAAAACCCTTATCGTGTCGTTGGTCGAAAGCGTCAGCGCGCAGTCGTCGGTGCCGTCGGGGTCGGGGACAAGAAAGTCCACAAGCACGGTGTCACCCGCCGCGAAATCGGCGAGGGTGCTTTCGGTGTGCACAAAATCCGCCGACCAGGCAAAGCAGAGGAGAAGAATTGTCGGCAAAGCTGAGCGCATCAAAATCTAATTTAGCGCTTTGTCCGCTTGGCTTCAAGCGGCAATCGCTCGGCTCCCTCCCCGGCAAGGTGCCTGAAGAGCGTTATCGTGCTGTCTGTGCCTACCGTGGGGTTTGCCACAGACCAGCTTATGACCCTTTCGTACTCGCGCTCCAGCCCGAGCTTTCCGGGATCGCACACGGGGAAGGTGAGGAAATATTCGTGCTTGCATTTGGCTGCGATTTTCCGCGGTTTGGCGCCGCCGCACGCCTCCAAAAGCTCGGGGACGAGAAGCCCGAGCACGTCGACCACGAAAAGCTTGGGCGCGAAATACCCGGGCGCGCCTATGTCGTGGACGAGAAGCCTTGTTCCTGGTGGGAGGTTTGCCGCGCACCAGCGGGCTGATCTGACCTGGAGACCGTTTATCTTGTGGACGTCAAGCCCGATGGAGAACGCCGCTCCCGTTGCCGCAACGACCACCACAGCCGCAAGTGCGGCTCCCCTCAAAGCCCGCGAGGGCAGAAGCCAAAGCGCCATCGCCGAGGCGCAAAGCAAGGGCACAAGCGTAAGAAGGTGCGGGAAATGGGACCACCCAAAGAGCATCTGCTTTCCGGGCATCATGATCGAAGCCGAAAGGATCATATCGCCGAGCTTCTGCGCCCACAGTGGTGCAGCGGCGCAGGCGATGACCGCAGCGGCGAGGGTCGCCGAAGCCAAAAGTCTGTTGCGGGAAAGAAGGATCCCCGCGCAGCACCAGAGCATAAACGCGGGGAAGACCCAGGCGATGTACCTCCCCCACTGGATCGCACTTGGCGCCACAAGCACAGCCCGAAGGACGACGTAAGCCAAAGCCACGGCGAGAAGCCTTTTCCAAAAGCGCTTCGTTTGGGCTTTTCCGCGCCTTCCGAGCATCCATGCGCCGTATGCGGCGGGCAGGATCATTGCCGGCACGTGCGGGAAGAACGCCCCCAGCGCCGAGACTGTGCCGCGGACGGGGTAGAAGAGGAGGGCTTGTAGCGCCTCCTTTGCGTTGCCCGCCCGCAGTGCCCACAGGAGACCTTCGTCGGAGACTTTTGCGTAGAACGTTGCGGGAAGCGGCTTCCCCCACAGGGCGATGTGAAATGCGGCGAACGCTGCGGCGAAGGCAGCGAGGACAAATCCCGCCAAAAGCTTCCTCCGCCCGGGGACGAAAAAAAGCCACCAAAGCGCGGCAAAAAGCGAGTAATCCGGTCTTGCCCAAAGCGATAGCCCCGCTGCGCCCGCCGCAAGAAGAAAGCTCCCGCTCGACGTGAAGAGCAAACACAACCACACCAAAAGCACCGAAAGAAGGGTCTCCATCCCCGAGACGGCTGAGTGCATGATGGGGGGGATAATCGGCGTCGTCGCCGCCACAAGGAGCTGGACGTCGAACCCGAGGTTCAGCCTTCGCGCCAGCGCCGCCATCACAAGCGCGAGGGCGGCGAGCATAGGCAGCGTCGCGGCGACCGCCGCGGTGACTCCCCGAAGCCCAAAAGCATAGGGCAGAAAAAGCACAAACACCCAAAGCGGAGACGTGCACGCCGTAGACGTGGGGTGATTGCCGTAGCTCCAGAACTCTCCCTCGACGAGATTTCTGGCGTAGGCGGCGTGTATCCAGCCGTCGTCGAGGGGGAAGCCGAGGATCCCGCCGGAAAGTTCCCTCTCCCACCCAAAAGCCAAAAGGACCGCCATAAGCGCCGACGAAAGCGCCGCCGCGGAGAGCAAAAGATGCCTCCTCATCCCAGGGGACATCGTCACCTCTTCCTCCACGAGCTGTTCCAAAGGGCGAAGATAATCCCTCCCACCACGCCGGCTGCCACTGAGATGCCGAAGACGACGATGGAAACCAAGAATCCCTTGCTCTGCGTTGATCCGAACAGTGCGAAGAAGTATGCGAAGCTTGCCTCGCGAACGCCTATCGCGTTAAGCGATATGGGGATAAGGCTTATCACCCACACAAGTGGCACCGTTGCGAAGTAGAACTGCAGCGGCATTTTTGCGCCCGCAAACGCTCCCGCAAGCGCAACGACGAGTATTATCGACGCCTGATAAAGCGCCGACGCCAGGAAACCTGTGGCAAGCGTTTTCGGCATGTGGCGGTAGCTTCGGAGCGTTTTGGCGAAGTTGCCAAGCTTCTCCCCAAGACCGAAGGGCAAAAACCCAAAGAGTTTTTCGGCGATGACCTCGCTGGGCAAAAGCATGAAAGCCGCCACGAAAAGCCAAAGCCCGGCGTTCAGCGCCACCGACGCCGCCACAACCTGCGGTCGATAGTCCACAAAGGGCAGCGCCAGAAGGGAGAGGAACACCGTGGCGAGGATCCCGGTAACCCTTTCGGCAAGAACCGATGAGTATGCGGACGCCATGTTGTCGATGGCGCGACCGGCGATATAGCCTCTCACAACGTCGCCTCCCACCCCCGACGGCAGGAAGTTGTTGAAGAAGTACCCGATGTAGTACAGCGCGACAAGCTTCCAGTAGGATATGCGTCCGAAGGGCTTTATGAATATCGACCAGCGCCATCCGCCCAGAAGGACGGTTGCGCAGAAAGCCAGCGCCACCACAGGCAGCGCCGAGGGCGGAAAGCGCCTGATGTTCGCCGTAAACTCGGCAAGGTCTATCTTGACGATGACAAGGTAGATAAGCGCTGCGCTCACAAGCGCTTTTGCGAGGGTGAGCAAAGCGTTTTTGACGCTCTGTTTCAAACGGCTTACCTTCCGGCTGCGTTCGTCGGCATCCAGGGCAGAGCCCTTTCGTATTTGACCTCCACAAGCACGAGTCCCTGCGGCGGCGCAGTGTTGTATTCACAAACCCTCTCGCCCGAAAAAAGCATTTCGCGAAAGCCCTCCTCCTCGATCCTCCCACGGACGACGTCGACCATCGCGCCAACAAGGGAGCGCACCATCTTGTGCAGAAACCTGTTGCCCTCTATCTCGAACACAAGCTTTTCGCCATCTGTCCTCCAGGTAGCAAAGCTTATCCGGCAGCGCGGGTTCTGCGGGAGATCTCGTGCGATGGAGAAGGGGGCGAAGTTGTGCTCGCCCAAAATAAGCGTCGAAAGCTTTGCGAGCTTTGCGCCTGCGTCGTCGATCTGGGCAAGCTGCGGCAGCCACCAGCTGAACCGAACGCCGAAAGGATCCTTCCAGAGCGTTATCGTGTACCGGTAGAGCTTTGTTTTTGCGTCGAACCGCGCGCTGAAGCGGTCCTTCACCTCCCCCGCGGCGACGACAGCTACATCGGGCGGAAGCATTTTGTTCAGCCGCCCCGCGAGGTCGACGGGCTCGTACCTGCGATCCGCAGTAAACGAAACCACCTGACCCAAAGCGTGAACTCCCCTGTCTGTCCTCGAGGCGCCCGTCGTCCTAACGTCGCCCAAAAGCTTGAGCAAAGCGCCCTCCAAAACGCCCTGTATCGTGGGGAGTTGAGGCTGTTTCTGCCAGCCGTAGTAGTTTGTGCCGTCGTAGGCAAGCTTTAATATGTACGTCGTCTTCGACACGAAGGAAAGATAAGCGAGCCCGCCGCTGCCGCAAGAGCTCGTTTCGACAAAAGCTTTCCTCGAAAAGAGCTTGCTATGCCAGCCAACGCCTGTTATTCTTGTGCAAGGTAAAACGAAGGAGGCGGCGGTATGCGCAGGGTGTTTTTGGTGACGGCTCTTTTGGCTATCTTGGGCGTTGCCTTTGGGGGGGAGTTTAGGGTGGCGTATTTCGACTCCGACAGGCTCCGCAACGAGTGGGATGAATGGAAGGACGCACAGGCTAAATTCGACCAGGACGTCGCCAACTGGCAGAAAAAAGCCCAGGAGATGGAGCAAGAGATAATGGAGCTCCAGGAGGAGTATCAAAGGCAGGAGCTTTTGCTTTCGGAGGAGAAGAAGCAGGAGAAGCAGATGCTCATCCAGCAGAAGCAGCAGGAGTATCAGGACTTTTTGGCGTCGATCTTCGGCGAGGACGGTCTTGCCGCCAGGCGGAATGCGGAGCTCACAAAACCCCTCTACGAGAAGCTCAACCGCGCCCTCTCCAAAATAGCCGAGCGCGAGGGGTACTCCGTCATATTCGACATAAACGGCAGCGGCATAGCCTACATCGACCCCTCCCTCGATATAACCGACGAACTTCTCGAGCAGCTTAAGTCGGAGTGATGAAGGTAAGGGAGCTTGCAGAGCTTTTGGGTTGCGATTTTCGGGGCGACGGCGAAAGGGAGATAAAAGCCCCCGCAAGGCTTCAGGATGCCCGCGAGGACGAGCTCTCATTCTACCACAACCCCCGCTACAGAAGGTATCTTCTCACCACCCGCGCTGCCGCCGTCATCATACGGCAGAGGGATATCCCCCAGGGCGCGAGGTTTTCCGCGATACTCTCCGAAAACCCGCTTGATGATTTCCGAAGGAGCGTTGAGATACTCGTTCCGCAGAGGCGACCCAAGCCTTATATATCTCCGCTTGCCGCGATAGACCCGGACGCGGTGCTTGGCGAGGGCGTGCGCGTGGAGCACTTTGCCGTCATTGGACGGGCTGAGATCGGCGAAGGAACGATAATCGGCGCACTCGCCGTGATCGGCGACGGGGTGAGGATAGGCAAAAACTGCAGGATATACCCCCACGTCGTCATCTACGACGGCGTTGAGCTTGGGGACAACGTCGTTGTGCACGCGGGCGCCGTCCTGGGTGCCGATGGCTTCGGATACTCCAGAACCGACGACGGCAAGTTCCACAAAATCCCGCAGGTCGGCAGGCTCGTCATCGAGGACGACGTGGAGATAGGCGCCAACACCACCATCGACCGCGCATCGCTGGGGAGATCAGTGATAGGCAGGGGGAGCAAGATAGACAACCTCGTTCAGATAGGTCACAACGTTGAGCTTGGTCCCGACTGCGCCGTTGCGGGTCAGGCTGGCATAGCCGGGAGCTGCAAGCTTGGGCGGGGCGTCCTTCTGGGCGGTCAGGCGGGGCTTTCCGGACACATAGAGCTTGGCGACGGCGTCGTCGTCTACGCGCAGTCGGGCGTCGATAAGTCGTTCGGCGATGGGGTCGTTCTCTTCGGCTCCCCGGCTCGACCCGCCCGAAAAGCCTTCAGGGCGCTTGCCGCGCTCGAGAGACTGCCCGAGCTTCTCAAAAAGCTTGCAAAGGAATAGTTCCTGAGCTTCCTCGCCCCTGTTGGTGTTTGCCGCCGCATACGAGATGCCCTATATTTTTGACGATGACGGTTTGGGCAGGACACTTCTCCGCTGGAGATATCGCCAGGCTCGTCGAGGAGGAGCTTGGGATAAGCGAACACGTTTCGTTTGCCTGGGGGGAGGTTCTTCACCGCTTTACCGCGGGAGTTGCGCCCCTTGTGCGCGTTGTGGTAAGCAGGCTCAAAAGAAGCGTTGCCGGCGGCGCAGAGCTGCCCTTCCAGTACGTGGAGCTTGTGGAGCGCGAAGTCAACTCCCACATCGGCATAGCCTTCGATGAGCAGATAAGCGCCCTCGACGAAAAGGGACTTGAGAGCCTTTATTATGTTTGCGAGGCTGATCGCACCTCGGGCAGGCTTTCGGTCGAGCTTTTCAGCGCCCTGCTCGGCAGCCACGCCTCAAGATGCCTCGATGAGCTTATCGCAAGGGAGCTTTGCTCGTTCAACGGGATAGACATCACCCCAAGGTGCGACGCGCTGCGGGACTACGTCCTTGCGGAGATCGATGAGGCTAAGGCACGCGCATGGCTTGGAAAGCTTGTTCGCACCGCCGTCAGGCTCGAGTCCCACGACCTGCACGCCGCAATATCGTACCTCGCCGCGGCTGCGCAGAAGAATATTATGCCGTTCGAGGAGATCATAGACATCCTCTCGAGGCTTGTTGGCAGGCGCTGGAGGGCTTTTTTAAGCCGCGGCGTCGCGCCCGCGGGCAGGCTGGCTCGGATCATCGGAAACAAGCTCGCAAAGCAAAAGCCCCTGCTTTACGTCAAGCTCTCCCTTCTGGATGCCTCCCTTTTTGCGGACCCTGAGCGCGCAGAGCAGCTTAAGGAGTTTTGCGAGCGTCGCTGCCCCAAAAATCCGCACATCGCCGCCGCAACCGGATATGTGCTCTCCCTGGCATACGCGTATCGCGGGGAGAGGGAGATGGCTTCGCGCATCCTTGCGCAAACGATCGCGCAACTCGCCAAAAACAAAACCAAAATGGGGCGAAAGGAAAGAGCCCTCTTCTACATAAACCTCCTTGCCGTTCATCTCTACACGCTTGAGCAGCGATATCCCCACAGGGCTTTTCATCACGCGCGCCTTGCCGAGCGGATCTGTTTGCTTGCCGAAAGGCTTGGCATGCCGGCACCCTTGAGGTTTCAGCTCGAGCTTATCGCCAGCCACTTTTGTTCTCTTGTGCCCGATATAGGTCGCTCTGCGCATCACCTCCAGAACGCCGTTGATCTGGCGCGCAGGGCTAAGTTCTACGAAGGCTATGTCCACGCGGTGCTGCAGCTTGCGTACGTGTGGGCACTTGAGGGGAACTCCAAGGCTGCCCTTGAGCTTCTTGTTGAGGCTGAGGATTTTCGGCGCTGGGCAAGCACGCCGAGGGTGAACGTCGGTGCATGGCGGGCAAGCACTCTGGGCGCACTGGGGCTTTGGAACGAGGCGAAGGTGTGCTTTGCCGCAGCACTGCGGGATGAGCGGCAGGTGAAGGTTCAGCGCGAGGTCTGGACCTACCAGCTTGCCAAATGCCTCACGCTTTTGGGCGAATGGCGGGCTGCCATGGACTTTCTGCCGCTTCTTCCCGAGCCCACAAGGGACAAGGCGATGGCGCAAGCCCTGGCATACGACCCCGGGGCGAACCACAGAGCGCTGCTTGAGAAGATAAAAAGCGTTAAGGATTACGGCAGCGTCATCGATAAAAAGATAGCGGCGGAGGCTGAGGCTAAGCTTTTGGCAAGGCTGGGGAGATTCGACGAGGTGCTTGAGGTCTTTGAGCAGCTTGAGTCCTTTGGTCCAGGTCTTGTCCCAAAGCTCGAGACATTGAACCTTATTATCTTTTTGCTGCAGACGGGGCTTTCGCCGCGCAAAAAGGAGCATCTGTCCAGATTCGTCGAGCTTGCCTCCGAGGCTGTTACGGTGCTTTCCACCGACCCCGGCTACAGACAGCCCTACGTCCTTCAGGAGCTTGCCGCAAAGTCGAGAACAGCCCTGGGCAGATGGCTTTCGAGAATGCTGGGCAAATTCTCCTTCCTGAGGGTTGCAGAATCGCCCTACGACGTCAAGGTTTTCATTCTGGGGGATTGGCGCATAGAGGATCCCAGGCGCGGCGTCTCCATCGGTCCCGACGTGCTTCGCGGCGAAAAAACGCGGGCAATCTTCGCCGAGCTTGTGGCGGGATACCTTTGGGGCGTAAACCTCACCGCCGACACAATCGCCTACAACGTGTGGGGCGAGATGGAGATGAAAAAGCTCTACAACAACTTCCACGTCAACATGAGCCGCCTGCGCAAATACACAAGCGCCGTAAACGATGAACTCATAGTCTACGACGGTCAGTACTATTCGCTGAACCACAACCTCTCGATCTACATCGACGCCTTGGACTTCATCGACAGCTGCGCCGAAGGCGACAGACTTGTCAAGGAGGGGAAGCTCCAGGAAGCTGTGGAGACGTACAAGAAGGCTCTCGCCGTCGTTGCCGGACCAGCCTTCCCAAAGGTGTACTCCGACACAGCCGAGCAGATGAGGTATCAGATAGAGTTTTTGCTCGCCAAGGTCTTCAACAAGATGCTCGACGCCTTAGATGCCCTTGGGATGTACGTTGAGCGTGAGCGTTTGATGCTTCGCTGGCGGAACAGGGAGCCCATAAAGTCGATGCTTTCGCAGCGGGGCATCTGAAGACAGTTGGGGCGGCTCCCCGAAAGTTTTTTGGGAGCCGCCCGTGCGTTTGAGATGCCAGCCGCGCGGTCACTTCACCAGCCACACCCTCTTCGTCTGCGAGAACGAGCCCGCCTTGATCCGGCAGAGGTACACGCCCGAGGGCACCTGCTTGCCCGCCTCATCCGTTCCATCCCAGCGGACTGTGTAGACCCCAGGCTCCATATCACCCGAGGCAAGCGTTCGCACAAGCTTCCCCGTTGCGTCGTAGACCGCAAGCTGGACGGGCACCTCCTCGGCTATGCTGTATGTGATCTGTGTGGCTGTGTTGAATGGGTTGGGCGAGACCGCGAGGGCGTAGGTGTACGGGGTCTTCTTCGAAGGAGCCTCCTTCGAGTAGTCCGACTCGAACCAGATCTCGTAGTCGTAGCAGACGTATCCGGAGTTGCACCTGACGAAGAAGGAGACCTGTGTGGCGCCGTAGATGGCGATGTTCGTTCCCGACTGGGTTTCACCGACGATGACGCTTCCGAAGTCGTTTCCGAAGTCTATGTCCCAGCTGTCGGTGTCGGTGTCGAATATCGAGCCATTTCTTGTTAGTCTGATGTAAGCCCACGTTGCGCCAGCGGGGACGGTGTAGGGTCCGTATGTGATGGTCGAGCCTGCGGAGATGCAGTCTGAGCCCGACGCAACGGTGTAGGAGGATGATCCGGACGTGGTGGACGTGCCGCCGGATGAGTAGGAGGATCCGTCGCAGTCAGGGTCGTGCCACTGGCATCCGCAGTCGCAACCGTCGTCTGTTCCGCGCCAGCCCTCAGGGCAGCTGTTCTCGTAGGAGGTGCCGTACCAGCAGTAGTCGCACTCAGAGCCGCAGGAGGAGCTCGTCGTTCCGCCGGGGTTGAATGCGCTGTATCCGCAGCCGGAGACGCTGTAGCTCGAGTGGTCGAAGGAGATGGAGCCGCCGCTCACGTTGAGATAGTATCCCCCCGTCTGCCAGCTGCAGTAAGCCCTGACGACGATGTAGTACGTTCCCGCAGAGAGCGTTGCGTTTATCCTGGATGCGAGTCCGTCGTAGTCGTCGTTGTAGTCTATCTGGTTTCCGTACGAGTCGAGCAGGTGGAGGTAGCTGTCGCTGAGACCGTCGAGTGTGACCCATATTGAGTAGCTTCCGTAGGAGGGGACGTTGAAGGCGTAGTATTCCGCCTCGCCCGAGGAGAGGTAACCGTAGAGGGATGAGGTGCCGGATGACACCTGGATTGTTATGCAGTCCTGGTCTGTTTCGCCGTCGTTGTCGGTTACGGTGAGGCAAGCGGTGTACGTTCCGGGGGAGTAGTAGGTGTGGGATGGGTTTTGCAAGTACGAGTAGCTTCCGTCGCCGAAGCTCCAGAAGTAGGAGGATATGTATCCGTCGGGGTCGTAGCCGTAGCCGTAGAAGTATACGGTCAGGGGCGCTGTGCCCGAGTATGTCGAAGCCGACGCGGAGGCGGAAGGCGGTGTGTTGGGCGATGTCACAATCACTCTTGTCATTTTGACTCCATCTATTTCGACCTCGGAGAACTGCAGGTTGGACAGGCTGGTCGAGTAAGTGGGCAGGACTACTGTGGCGGCGCCGGAGTCAACGCCAAAGATGTAGAATGTATCTCCTTCCCCGAGCTGGGTTGCGATATCGACGTCGTAGTCGAACACGAGCGCAACAAGATCACCGTTGAGATCCACCAGACCACTGGAGGACGCGGACAGTATATCGGAGCACCAAGGACAAAGTTTGTTCGCTACCCTTCTGCTGGCGGCAATTATAGCGTGGGTGAACCCTTTCCCAACGTTTTCGAGGAAAGCCCCTATACCCATGCCGACGGAGTAGAAAGTGGATATTAAGGAGGCCCCAGACGAAGTAGCGGCCGAAAAGGCGTCTATGTCGTAGCTTGAGCTGTAGAAGAAGCTTGAGGATGGAGCATTTGAAGCTGAGCTCCAAACCTTCGGGAAGCTGGAGGGGAACCATATCTTCCAATAGGAATGTCCTGAGCTTGTTACCTTGCAGACGTTTTTCAGCTTCCAGGTGATCCAAACATCCTGGGTTTCTCCATAGTCGTTGTAATCGGCATCGTTGTTGAGGTCTGTGTAGAGGTGCTCCTTGCAGGAGCGAGTTTGACCGTAATCGTCGAGTATCACATAGATGTCGTAGTCGAGACCGTAGACATGCTGCGAGCCATTGCGGGGCTCATAGTGCTTGAAAAGCGAGCTAAACGTATTTTCCCCCACGATTACGAAGCCATGGCCGTAGTTGAAACAGGCTATCTTTACGTGTGAGCCCACGCGCGAAGAGCTGGGGATATCCGATTTGTCGTAGTATCGGGTTGGGTAGTTGTGGGACTGGACGGCCACTCCGCGGACGGCACGGTTCCACCAGCTGCTTTCCGATTCCCCCTCATATGGAAAGTCGTCGAAGTAGATTCGAAAGACGTACTCGGCATCGAAGGCGTGGTAATCGAACAAAAGCCCGCCGAAGAAGCTGGCGTTGTTCTCGTAATAGAAGGCCACAAACTGTATGCCGTATCGACCGTGTGCGGTGTTCGAGTAAAGTCTTGCGTAAAGAAGTGGTTCGGTCATATAGCTGTAAGGCCCAGGCGCGTGATAGGTGGCGTGATGATTATGGTAACTTATCAAGCGCTCTGTGAGGATGTAGTCGCGGGGTTCCTCGCAAGTCCAGCCTAAACTTGAGCTGTAAGTCTCTCCAAGGATCCTGCAGGGAACATCGACGCTGTAAATATAAGGCTTCGCATACCTAA
>CBEVQY010000032.1:0-24172 GCA_965552135.1 uncultured bacterium
AACACCCAGAGGTATTAAATAAATTGGAGAGCTTTAGAGACGAAATGGTTAGATCAGACCGAATGTGGTGTCCTGAGCCACGATAGCCATCTCGTAGTTGGCGGCATAGCCGGGATAGGCGGCGTAAACCGGGTAATAGCCCACCGGGATATCGCAGAGCACATAATGTCCGGAGGCGTCGGTGTATGTGGTCTCGCCCTGACAGACGACTCTGGCGCCGCTTATCGTCGTGTAGGAATCGGCGTCGTAGACGTAGCCCTCAATGCAACCCAAGGGCGGAGGAAGGGTTGGGAAGAACACATCGTCCACATACCAGCCGTAGTAGCCGCTTACGGAGTTGTCGCTTCCGAATCGGAACCTCACGTGCGTTGCCACGCCCGCGTAAGCCGAGAGGTCGACGACCTCATACACCCAGTCGCCGCTTGAGCCCGAGAAAGCCATCTCGCCGCCTATTGGGCTGCCGTATGTGGTCGGGATGACGGCGTCATAACCTCCTTCGGGCACAACAAGCTCCCACGTAAAACCGCCGTCGGTGCTTACGGAGATGTTGCCGCCGTCGTAGCCGTCCTCGAAGTCATACCAGTGGTAAAACTCCATCGTCGTAAGCGAAGACGCGAAGCTCGTAACATCCACCACAAGCTGCCAGTCGGCGTCGTTGTCGTAATAGCCGTCAAGCACAGTCCCCCAGCAGTTTGATCCTGAGTGAGCCGAGGGCGGACCCGCAGTGGGAACACCCCACTCCCAACCGCCGGAGATCGGCGTTGGCGAAAAGCCACCGTCGTCCGCCTCGAAGTCGAAGTAGTAGGGCTCGCTTGCGAGGAATATCGTGTCGACGTAGGTCGTCTCCCCAGCCTCGACGTCGAAAAGCCCGGAGGAAGCGCTGCTGTAACCGCTGTACGATGCCTTCACAGCATACGTCCCAACGGGCACCTCGTCGAAGAAATACATCCCAGAGCCGTCGGTGTGTGTGGTTGCCGACGCGCCCAAAAGCTCGCACGTTATGCCCGCATCGGGACCGGGCGTTTCCGAAAGATCAGCATAGCCAACCACGTAGCCAACGGGTATCGGGTTGAGGACGAAGTTGACTATAAGCGTCTCACCCTCGTACACAACCACATCGTAGGCGGTGTCGGTTTCCCAGGCGCCGCCGTTGTAAGCGTAGATGTCGTACGTTCCCGGCAGCAGGAGCATCTCGTACGAGCCGTCGGTGGCGGTGGCGGTCGAGAAGGTCATGGGTCCCATGGCGCCGACGATGACGCCGCTGTGGTCGGTCTCGCCCACAAGGGTGACGTTCCCGCGAACAACGCCGTAGCGGCTCATTATGCCCTCCAAAACGACGTCGTCGATGTACCAGCCGGGGTAGTTGATAGAGCCGTCGGAGGTGAGCCGCCACCTTATTACGACTGTGTCTCCGGCGTAGCCCGAAAGGTCGAACGCCTCGTTTCGCCACGTGGCGTCGTGCCCCGAGTAGGACGCAAGCGTTGTCCAGCTGCCGCCGCCGTCGGTGGAGATGTCAAGATCGCAGTTATCGAACCACGATTCGGTGTCATACCAGCCCCAGAAGGAGAGGTATATCGGCGGCTCGACGTACGAGAGATCCACCGAGGGGGTGAGGAGGCTGTAGTCGGCATTGCTTCCGTAATCTCCGTCCAGAACCGTCGCCCAGAGGTTTGATCCGCTGTGCGCAGCCCCCGGACCGGATGTTGGCGTGCCCCATTCCCATCCACCGCCGCTTACGGTAAACCCGCCGTCGCTTACCTCAAAGTCGGCGTCGATCAAGCTCACAAAGGGCAGCCTGTTGAGCGTGAAGTCCACGGTAACGGTCTCGTCCACGGCAACCGCCACGCCGAAGACCGTATCGGTCGTCCAGTGATAGTCCTTGTACGCCGATACGTTGTAGGTTCCGGGCGTGACGCTTATCTCGTAATATCCCGTCGAGTCGGTGTAGTCGGTGAGCACAAGCGCACCCTCGGCGGCGACGAGGACGCCGCTGTGGTCCGTCTCTCCCGCAAGGGTCACGTGCCCGCGGATGACTCCCCCGGGCGGACGGTTCGGCGTGAACTTCAGAGCCGAAGGACCCGGCGGAAGCGGAGCCGCACCGTCGACGATCTCTATGCCGCTGCCGTACGTGCCGTCGTAAAGATACTCAACCCCCAAACTCCCGTCCTCGTTTTCGATGCCCACAGTCGCATCGTCAAGACCGGCGGCGTCTATGGATTGATACTTAAATATTACCTCGCCGTTTCCGGCGACCTCGTCGCATGCGGCGGGGTTGACGAGGATGATCTCGAAGTTGTAGTAGACGCTTCCGCTAAGTTCCCTTGCGTTGTTCCACTCGATGATGAACGTGTCGCCGTCGGCGGATGTGTAGGTGTAGACGGCTCCATCGACCATTGTGAGGTCGTCCCAAAGGGGAGCCAAAAGCGCGTTCGGCGAAGCCGCGTCGGGGATGGGGTTGTTGGAGTAATCGTTCGTCCCCGGATCAAGCCCAAAGCACGCCCAGCCGTTCGTGCAAACCCAAAGTGTGGTGTAGTCGTAGCCGTAGTACCTGAAGACGAAGGGCAGGGTGACCATCGTCCTGTCGTCGTCGGCGCTTATGCCCAGGTTGGTGCCGACGGAGGTTATGTCGCGGAAGGTTGCATCGGGCGCCTCGTCGTAGATGTCGGTGTTGTCGTAGACGTAATACCGACCCTGAACCACAAGCTCGAACGTGTCGGAAACCCCCACAGACGGCGGAACGTACGTGTCCTCGGCGATAAAGTAGTAACGAACCATATCCCATGGGTCCTGCATGGGTATGCTTGCGGCATATGTCCCCCTTCCGTAGCCGTCTATCGAGACGGCGGACATTCCCACGCAGGTAAAGCTTCCGGAGTAGCCGCTGCCGGAGTTGACGTCGTAGCAGAGCTGAACCGAGGTCGGGCTTACGCCCGTGACGTCGTAGATGTAGACGGTTTCAGGGTAACTTGTTGCGGTCATGGGGAAGACGGGGCGGTAGTAGCTTGCGTGATCGAACGTTGGCGGCGAAGGCTCGGAGATGTAAAGACCAACGGAAACGTAGTCGACGTACCAGTAGTTGGAGTTGTAGTAGCCGTACTTAAACGCCACCCGGCAGTTTCCGGAAAGTGGCGTTGGGAGGTTATCGATGCGCACATCGACCGTCTCCACGTCGGTTCCAAATCCCGGGCCGTAGACCACAAGCGTTTCGGGCCAGGTCGTTCCACCGTCGACCGAAAGCAGGACCAGGCAGCTGCCCTGCTCGGCGAGGTAGTGCGAGAGCTGATGCCAGTAGCGAAGGACGATTGAGTCTGCGGGCGAGGACCCGTCGAAGGGTGCGGAGATCAGCCAGTCGTCCTGATAGTCGACGACCGAGCCGTCAATCCTGGCGAGGTTGCTCCACTGATACCACGTCCCCACAGGACCGCCGTCTATCACCTGCCAGCCCGTCGGGATCCAAGTATCGAAGGTCTCGGGTCCGAGCAGATAGCTTGTGGGCTGCGCCAAAACGAAACAAGCCAAAAACAAAACCCAAAAGCCAAAGCGCCACAACATAGCCTATGCCTCCCTTCTTCTTTGGGTTCTAACTAAAAATGCTTTGCGGCTTTTCGTTGTCAAGCTATTATTGTTTCTGCGTTGAGGCGATTGACTGCGACGGCTGGAGCGCGAAGAGGCGTTACTCCGGCGGCGGGATGTTCCCCATCGGCGCGGCGGCTTTGCGCTGGTTTATCGCCGCCAAGATCGACTCGAGCTTCTTGGCGGTCTCGCGCGCAAAAAGCCTGACCATGCCTATGGTCGTTGTGTTCTCGAAGATTATAACCAAAAGGGCGTCCTTGCCGACCGCGGAAAGGTGGATGTGATCCCTTCTGCCCTGGTGGAACATCACGGTGAACTCCTCCTCCCCTATCATCTTGGCAAGCTCGCGGGTGGTGGCGAACGCTCCGGCAGCAAGGACGGCTATAGTCTGCGGATCGATGTGCTCGGTGAACCCCTGCGCCGACATCAAAAAGCCGCCGTGGTCCAAAAGAAGGGCGGTTTTGGCGTCGGAGTTCTTCAAAAGCTCCCTGAGGAGCATGTCTATCTGCTTCTGTTCCTCGGGCGTTATGAACCTGTGTCTGGGCATATCCTCACCCCTTCTTCGCGGAGATCTCCGATATTAGCTTCACCAACACCATCCTCGAGATGGCGTTTAGCGTCTCGAAGACGCCAACGCCCCTTATCGCTATCGACTCAAAGTACGGCACGCGCTGCTTCTCTCGATTGAGGAGGTGGTCCATGTATTCGACTGGCGCGGCATCGGGCAGATCCCTTTTGTTGAACTGAAGGACGTAGGGAACGTCCTCAAGCGTAAGACCGTAGTCGGCAAGGTTCTCCTTCATGTTGACGAAGCTTTCGTGGTTGTCGTTCATCCGCTTCCAGGACGAGTCGGCGACGAAGACAATCCCGTCGACGCCCTGGAGGACGAGCTTCCGCGTCGCGTTGTAGAAGACCTGGCCGGGCACCGTGTAGAGCTGGAAGCGGGTGGTAAAGCCCTTCACCGCGTGTGTGACGAGCGGCAGAAAGTCGAAAAACAGTGTCCTGTCGCCGTCTGTGGCGAGCGAAACCATATCCGAGCGATACTTCGCTGGGATCTTTTTGTGGATGAAAAGCAGGTTCGTCGTCTTGCCCGACATGCCGGGACCGTAGTAGACTATCTTGCAGGTTATCTCTCTTGTCGCAAAGTTTATGGTCGACATCTTGCCACTAAGCCCCGCCGGTTATCTTCTTTAGGTTTTCCGTTGCCTCCATAAGCTCAAGCCTCACAAGACCGATGTTCGCGTCGGGGGCGGTGAGCACCCCAAGATATCCCACGCCCGCGTCGGTCAAAAAGACTTTTCCGTTTTCGCCCTCCAAGACGATGTTCTTGAGGTTCCCCTGCCCCATCATCTCCGCAGCCTTGACGGCGGTGGTTCCGATGGCGGAAACCATTGCGGCAACTATCTCGTCCTGAACCTGCACCGAAAGGTCGCTTGCAACAACAAGACCGTCCTTGGCAACAAGTATGCTCCCAACAACCCCCTTCACCTGCGAGAGCCGCTCCACTACCTCCTTGACGCTTGCCATCTAACTCCCCCTTATCTACCAGATTCGTGTGTAGTACTTCTTAAGCAGTCTAACTATATTATTTCTAAAATCCTCCGCAATGGCAATTCCATCTTCGACTTCGATATCCCTTTCGAACCACACTCCCCACGGCATGCCCGCGACATCGCCTATAACCCAGTACGAACCTTCCCCACAGAGTAGCACCCTTTTGGGCTTTCCGATTGTGAGTCTTTCGTGTGCAGCGAGCTTGAGTATTTCGAGGAAGTAAGCCGGCACGGCGACGTCGTCGAGGAAGAGGTCTGTGTCTGCCGCCATGATCTGCCCGAACCTGTCGGCAAGAACCGCGCCCAGAACGCCGGGCAGCTTTGTGTAGAGCGCGGTCAGGTCCTCGAGTCGAGCCTGAGGTGGCACCTCGGGCTTTTCGATTGCGGGTTTTGGCTCGGGCTTTGGCGCAGGTGGCGGAGCAGCCTGAACCTCCGCCGTAGTCTGTGTTGGCTGGGGTGTTGGTGCAGGCGCACGCGAAACGCGACGCCAAAGCAAAACTATCACAACCCCCAAAACAACAACGCCAAGGGCAAGCAAAACTATCACCGCCGTAAGCATATCCCCCTCGCTATCTTATCCCACAAGCGCCAAAAGGCGACCTCCTGCACCCCCCTCTCCCGATGCCGCAATCTCCCGCTCTATTTTTCGGCGCCAAGAAGCGCCTGCGAAAGCCTCTGGACCTCCAGAGGCGCCTCCTGGACGGGTTTGTCCTTTGGCAGCTCCGCCACGATCACGCCGCCCGGCATCGGCATAAGCGCGAGCGTCCAGCCCTGGGCGTGGAGGAGCGCCCTCTGCCAGCCGGCGAGGATCCTGCCCGCGCCCGAGATGAGCTGTGCGAACTCGTTGCCCAAAGCCGCCACAGCGCCCAGATGATCCTCGTCGCCGCTTACAGCCGATACCACGCCAAGCATCTTGCCCGGAAGCTTCGTCCAGGCGCCCTGGTAACCTTCAACGTCCTTGATTTCGCGCTCGGAGTGGAACGGCAGAGGCTCCACAGGCTCAAGCTCGACATCCTGAGGCGACTCGGACGCACCCAGGGCGCCGCAAGCCTCGTCGACAAGACCCTTAAGCTCGGGAAGCTCTTTGGGCGAGACGACCAGAACCAGGGCGTCCCGTTTCGTCCTAAGCCCCGGCGCGATGGCGATGGCGACGGAGACGACATCGGAATCGACGAAGACATAGCAGGGCGTTTTCTCCCAGTTGTCGGAAAGCTTTTTGGTTGCCGCCCACTGTGCGACCGGCGCAAGCGCTCCTCCACTTACGCCCACAGGCTGAAGCAAAACCACACAGACCTTGTCGCCCTCCTCGAGCATAGGCGTTACGCCGTTTCGGGATGCGAAGTCGAGGAGTTCCTGCGGGAAGCCGCTCGGCTCCTCCTCGGAGGGCTCCTGGGGCGGAGAAGCCGCATCCGACGTAAGGTCCAAAACCTTCCCCTCCTCCTCGACTATCGGCTCCTCCTCTCCCCCGGATTCGGCAAGACCCTCAAAAACGCTTTCTATGTCGACGCTTTCGCTCGCCTGCGCCCACTTCGACTCCTCCTGCGGACCCCTGTCGCCGAATATGACCTTCGGGTCCGTCTTCGACATTATGTCGTCGAGGGGGAGGTCGAGCTCGAGCTCCGAAAGGTCGCCGCTCTGGTCGGAGGACATGAAGTTGACAAGCTCTATAGGTATCTCGCTGTAGACGTACTCCACGGTAAGCGTTGCCTTGCCCTGCTGCAGCTGCGGTATGAGCATTCTCATCGGCACGGCGAGCTCGAAGTTTGCGCCGCGCTTTATGAGTCGACTCAGAACCTGCGCGCTCTGCTTGCCGGAGTTAAGCTCGATGAGCTTGCGGAGCGATATCCTGTAGAAGTCGTCGGGGGATGTGATTTCGTATCCGCCTTCGGGTTTGGGTGCTTCGGTCTTTGGCGGCGGCGCTTGTGGCTGCGGCGCGACCTTCTCCTCGGGCTTAGCCTCTGGCTGCGCGGGGGCTGGCGCCTCGGGGAGCTCTGTGGGAAGCTCGACGGGCGCCTCGGGGAGTCCGGGCGCCTGGGGCGCCTCTGGCACCTCGAGCGGCACCTCAAGCTCAGGAAGCGGCGCCTCCGCGGGCGGAGCAGCCTCCTCAGGCGCAGGTGGAGCCTCGGGCTGCGCCTCCTCTGCCGCAGCCTCACCGCCCTCCTCAAGCGCAAAGGGCTCAAGCTCCATAAGCTTCGAAATCTCCTCGAGCTCGGGCGCAGGCTGAGGGGACTGTGCGGACGGCGCCTCCTGAGGGGCTGGTGTCTCGACCTCGGGCACAGGCTGCGGCGGCGCCTGGGGCGCCTCCTCCGAAGGCGTTTCGGGCAGCTCCTCCGCCGCGCTCAACTCGCCACCCTCGGGAACCATCCCGCGCAAAAGCTCGAGTATCTCGCTCCCCGCCTCAGCCCGCTGTGGAGCCGCAAGATTGCGGAAATAGTCGCTTATCCGAACCCCTTTAAGAAGCGCCTTTATGTCGGCTGCGTCCTGGCTTTCGAAGACCTGGCGCCAAACCCGGCCGGGAACCACCTGCACCTCAAGCTCCCCCGGCGACGGAGGGACAAGCTCAACTTCGTCCTCCTCCCAAAGCGGCGCAAACTCCTCCTCGATGCGCTTTTCGGTCTGCGTGCGAACGTAGCCGAAAACCACGGGGAAAGCCAGAAACGGCGTCGACAAAACCTCGATGGCGTAGACGGCTGTGTTCCCGTAGAAGGCGAGCTGAAAGCCCGTCGAAAAATTCACCTGCCCACCCGCGATCACGCTGAACAAAAAGCCGTTGAGCATGCTCGTTATCATCCTGATCAAGATGAAGACGATGAAGGAGCGTATCCAGATGTCGACATCGACGTGTCTTTCGGAGTAGAAGAAGAAGAGCACGGCGACGTAGAACACAAGCTCGGCAGCCACCTTCGCCGGCGTTGGCAGCGCGGGCAGCAAAACGCGATCACCAAGCGAAAAAAGCGCGCAACACACAGCCACGCAGAAGATAAGAAGAACGAAATCCAAAAAGTAGACGATGTAGTAAGACCTCCCCCCCATCCCACAAAAAATTCGCACAGTTGCTTGCTTATGTCAACGAGTTTCGTCCCCCAAATTTTGCGGCAGAACGAACTTATCTCCCAGTCCGAGCTCGACGAAGTCTTTGCCCCACATCTTCCTGAAGATTCCTTCAGCCATTTCGCCTGTGCAGTGTGAGGGTGCGATCCGCACAACGCCCAGGGCGGAGAGGGAGTCGGCGATAGCCTTTATGCGCTCGCTATCAACGCCGATGAGGTGGAACCCTCCCGCCAAAAGGGCGATGGTGTCGTTTGGGAAGAGCTCTTTGACCTTCCTTGTGATCTCCACCACCCCCGGGTGTGCGCACCCCGTGATGACGACCACGCCCTCCTTCGTTCGCAGCGCGAGAGCTTGCTCCGGTATTGCGGCGCCACGATAGGTGCCCGAAAGTGGTCCGGTCGTCCACAGGGCGGGGAAAAGCTCCTTCGGTCCATCGATCTCCACGAGGCGCGCCTCTGGTGCGGCGCTTCGGAAGAGGTCCCTTGCGCCTGCCGGAACGAAGACTGGGATTCCGGCGCGCGCGTGCGCCAAAAACTGAGCAAGACCGCCCGTGTGGTCGTAGTGTGGATGCGAGAGGACGACGGCGTCCACCAATTTCGGGTCGAGCCCAAGGACCGCGAGGTTGTGCATAAGGACATCTCCGTCGGCGCCGGTGTCGAAAAGGACGACCCTGTCGTCCGCCTCGACCCACGCCGAAAACCCCCAGCCAGCCTCAAGACCACCACCACCGCCGACGTTGTTGAAAACAACGATCACCACAAGATGGCTTATCACCTCACCCCCCCTTGCTTATAAGTGCCTCAGCGATAACAAGGTCCTCTGGGGTCGTTATCTTTATGTTTCGCCTGCTTCCCAAAACGACTCTGACCTTTCCGCCAGCGGCTTCGACCGCTGCGGCGTCGTCGGTGAAGTTGCCGGGCACGCCGTAGGCACGCTTTATGATGTCGAACCTGAACGCCTGAGGCGTTTGCGCTGCCCAAAGCTTCGATCTGGGCGGCGTCTCTACGACCTCGTCGCCCTCGACAAGCTTTATCGTATCGGCGACGGGCACGGCTGCGATAGCTGCTCCGAACTCCCTCGCCGCCGCGATGCACCGCGCGAAGACCTCGGCTTCGGCGAGTGGGCGCGCTCCGTCGTGGATGGCGACGATATCCTCGCCTGCGGCAACGCCCTCAAGCGCGGAAAGCCCGGCTCTGACCGAGTCGGCGCGCTCGGCACCGCCAACGACGACGTCGACGATGCGCTCGGCAACGCAGCTTGCCGCAGACGAAAACTCGCGCTCAAACCCGCGCGGAACGACGAGGACTATCCCGTCCACGCCCGCCTCCGCAGCGCGAATCAGGGACCAGAGGAACAGGGGTTTCCCCGCAAGCTCGAAAAGCAGCTTGGGTTTTTCGGCACCGAAGCGCCTGCCCAAGCCGCCCGCGACGACAACACACCAAACCGCCTCAGCGCGCGCCATACCTACGCCCCCTTGCCGCGTCGACCATCGTCGGAACGACCTCTGGCGCAGCCCTCGCCAACCCACTTCTTGATGAAATCCTTGCGACCAGCCAAAAGCTTTTTGAACTCAACCAAGCTCATCACACGGGGCTCCTCGCCCTCGCCAAAGCGAACGGTTATCCTGTCGCGAAAGTGATCGACCGCCTCAACGACCATCTTGCCGCCGCCCTCAACGTCGTACTCCCCGCCAACCTCAGGATACTCCTCCCTCACCCTCTCGTAGTAGTCCATCTCGAAGGCAAGACAGCACATAAGCCTTTCGCACAAGCCCGATATCTTGGCAGGGTTTAGGACGAGATTCTGCATGCGCGCCATCTGCGTCGAGATGGGCACGAACTGCTTCATAAAAAGGGAGCAGCACGTTATTCTCCCGCAGGGACCGATGCCGCCGACCATCTTCACCTCGTCGCGGACGCCTATCTGCCGAAGCTCTATACGGGTCCTGTAGGTTGCCGCAAGGTCCTTCACAAGCTCCCTGAAGTCGACGCGCTCCTCGGCGGTGAAGTAAATTGTAAGCTTCCTGCCGTCGAACTGATACTCCGCGTCGACAAGCTTCATCCTAAGCCCGCGGAAGTCGACGAACTCCTGACAGGTCTTTATGACCTCCCTCTCCATTTCGCGCAGTCTTGCGAGCCTCTCGAGGTCCTCGGGGGTGGCGCGCCTTAGGATCTCCAGGGGATACTTGTGCTGCGAGTGCGCCTCGAAGTATTCCCTCGTGATGGGGGAAACTATCCTGCCTATGTCTCTGCCGCGCTCAACCTGAACCAAAACGTGCTCACCACGCTCAAGACCGAGGTGGTTTCGGTCGATGTAGTAGTCGAACCTGCGCCTCTTGAAGACGACGACGTAGTAATCGGGCTCAACAAGAACGCTTCTTTTCGCCGACATGCCATCACCTCCGGGTTCATAGCCCAAGCGGGCGAAAGTTACCTCACGGATCTTCCTATCCTCCCCCACCGAACCCGCCCCGGGAAGTGGATGATGTTGTAGAAGACGATGGGGAATATGCTCAGCGGGGAGCTCCAACTCGGCGCCGAGGGATCAGGTGCCCACGAGAAGTATATGAAGAGGGGTCGAGCGACAACATCCTCAAGCGGCAAGGCTCCCCAGAACCTCGAGTCGTTGGAGTTGTCGCGGTTGTCGCCGATGACGAATATGTGTCCTGGCGGAACGACGACGGGTCCGAAGTTGTCGCGCGTGGAGTATATTGCCGAAAGCACGCGCGGGTCGGTGTACTTCGTCCCCGGCGGGTCGGGGAAGGGAACGCCGTTGACGTAAAGGACTTTGTCGCGTATCACGACGGTGTCGCCCGCTACAGCAACACAGCGCTTTATGAAAGCCTTTTCGGGGTTTAGGGGGTATTTGAACACCACAAGCTCGCCCCGACGCGGCGGACGAAAACGATACGTTACCTTCTCGCTCAAAACGAAATCCCCGACAAGAAGGGTGTCTTCCATGGAGCACGAAGGTATTCTGAACGCCTGAACCACATAGGCGCGCAAAAGCAGGGTCAAAAGCACCGTTATGGCGAAAACCTCAAGAAAGCTTCGCCAAAAGCTTTTCTTCTCCTCTATCTCAACCTGCTGTGCCACAGAACTAATTTTACTGCGCCAAAAGCCATAGCGCAAGAACTCAGCTACAAATATCGGGGGAGGTTCACCGACGCCACAGCGGCGCCCTGAACGGCACACACATCAGGACCGATGCGCCGCCAAAGACACAAAATCTGCGCTGATCAAAGACTCCGGGGCGGGCATAGCGCCGGTTGATCTGCGCGAGGACGCCCGCCGAACAAACGCAGCGCAAAGCCGCTGATCAAGCGCTTTTTAGCACAATCCTTCCACCGCCGCGTGCGGCGTCACGATGGCGTTGACGTATCTTTTGGGCTTGAGCCGAGCCTCGCTCCAGACGACGACGTTCTCAAGCGCTGCGCCCTTCGGCACAACGGCGCGCGGACATATCGCGACAAACCCCGCAAGCGAAGCATCCGGGGCGACGCGCGCGCTCTCGGCAACGAAAACCCCAGCGCCGCACCCGGGGAGGGCAAGCTCGCCCGAAAAAAGAACCCTCCTGTGGAGATCGAGGTAGTCGGCAAGCGTTCCGAAGTCGTGCCAGAAGCGGTCGTCAACAGCTGCTCGAACGGCGCGCCGCGCAACCCACGGCAAAAGCTCCTCCACAAGCGAGGAGAAGCGCCTCGGGAACGAAGCCAAGACCTCGGGCTCGAAGAACGCAACGCCTGCGTACGTCAGCCCCACGCCCCCGCGGAAACCGACCACGAAGCCATCCTCCACAACGACCGAGCCGGGGTTCGGTCGGTCGACCAAAACCATCGTGACGGCTGCGCCCAGCCGCAGGTGGGCTTCGTACGCCGAGAGAAGGTCAAGGTCCTCCACGACGTCGCCGTTGTGGACGAGGATCGTGCCACAAGGTCTTCCAGCGAACGCGAAGAGATTGCCCAGTCCGCCCGCGGTGCCCAAAATCCCTCCCGACTCAACCGCAACCTCAATCTCAACGCCCAGAGAGGCAGAAAGCCTCTGTGCCTCGGCGCGGATCATCTCAGACAGGTGGTGGGCGTTGAGGAAGAAGCTTTTCACCCCCGCCCTCGCGAGGCGCTCCACTATGACCTCAAGCGCGGGTCTGCACACGATCGGAAAAAGTGGTTTTGGGAGCCACTTCGTAAGCGGCATAAGCCTTGTGCCAAACCCTGCGCAAAGCACAAACGCGGTTTGGGGGAACGCCTCAGCCATCGCCTACCCTCAGGTGCAAAGCCGGCACGACGGCGAATATCGGCAGCTCGGCGTACGCGGGGTCGCGATCCCTGAGGAGGGGCAAAAGGTCAAGGTACGCCACAAAGGGCTCCCCCTGCGTTCCGTCGCCAAGCCGCCAAAAGCGCTTCGTGGCGTCCTCCTTCGCCAAAGTCCTCCTGACGCGCAAAAGTGAGGAGGGCTCAAGCTCGCCCGCTATAGCCTTTATCGCCTGCTCGCTTGTGCGGGCGTAGGTGTCGGTTATGGCGTAGTCGCACAGGCGGAGGTTGAACTTACGGTCCCTGTCGGTCGTGGGAGGGTCGGCGCGGAACGTGTAGAGCGCAAAAGGCGCGACGTAATCGAACGCTTCGGCGGAAAGGACCACAACCGGGCAAGCGAAGGCAGAAGCTGTCGCAACCGCCTCGGCGGCGAAAAATGTCGTCTTCGCCGACGCCGCAAAAGCCTCCAAAAGCGGCTCAGCCTCCGAAAAGGGGAACCGAATGTGCCTTATCTTCCCCTTCTGCGGGATCCTGTCCCAAAGCGACGGCGGAACGCCAAGCTCCCTGTACCTGAAGTGCTGAACGAGCCACCGAAGGGCGCCCTCCTCCTCCTGCGCGCCAACGCCCAAAAGGACGCCGCGCAGGTTCTTGAGCAAGGCTATGTAGTGCGGGTCGAATTTCACGCCCTCCTCCGACGACCGCCGCGCAGAAGAGCTTCCCCCTCCAAAAGCGCCCTCACCTCCGGACGCACGAAGTGCTCCTCCCAGGGCAGGCGCCTGAGCTCCGAAGAGATAAGCTCTATCTTCGACTGTGGCGAGAGCGCCCTGTTTACGAAGAGCAAAAGCTTTTCGCGCAGCCTGCAAAGCCCCCCCGCCAAAGCGCCCATCTTCTCGTACCTCACCTCCACGCCGAGCCGCTGCGCAAGTCGCTCAAGCTCCGCTATGACCTGTTCCCTGCGCATCGGGATATCATAAGCGAAAAACTTCGCCGTGTCGAGCGCTTTTTGGAAAGTTCCCTTGCATCTGCGCCCAGGGGCTGCGATAATAATTAGGTGCGCTATGTTTGATCTTGTGGTCATAGACCTCGACGGCACGCTCATCCGCAGCGACCTTACGGTTGGCGAGGATACCGTTTGCGCGATTCGGCGTGCGAAGGAGCGGGGCGTGCGGGTCACCTTCGCCACGGGGCGGATGATATCCGCGTCGGCGCATTACATCGACGTCCTTGGCGTTGAGCTTCCCGTCGTCGCCCTCAACGGCGCACTCGTTGGCGGAAGAGGCGGAAACGACGTCATCTTCCACAAACCCCTGCCGAGGGACGACTTTGAGCGCGTGCTGCCGGCGCTTGCGGAAAGCCGCGCCGCAGTCACCCTCGTCTACGGCGACTCCTCCTGCGGGTGGAACATCGACCCCGCCATGTGCCGAAAGCTTTCGTCGTGGATTACGGGGATAAGTGCTGCATCGCCTGCGGAGGTCCCGCGGGAGCCAACGATTGCCCTCATCGCCGGCGACGAGGCGAAGGTGAGGGAGACCGCGGATCGGATACGAAGCGCCGAAGCCCGCGGGCTGCAGCTTTTCGTCTTCCCGTCGATCAGGTTTTACCCGATGTGGTACGCCGAGCTTCGCGCCGCGGGCGTCGACAAAGGCGTTGGGCTCAGGGCGCTGCGACAAGCGCTGGGAATACCAAAGGAGAAGGTCCTCGTGATAGGCGACTTCTTAAACGACCTGCCGATGTTCGCCGAGGCGGGGCTGAAAGCCGCCGTGGCAAACTCACACAACGACGTCATCGCAGCAGCAGACTACGTAAGCCCTCTCTCAAACGACCAGGACGCCGTGGCGGAGATAATCGAAAGGTTCGTGCTGTAGAGAAACAAGCATGCCGGTAACCGAGAGAAAAAGAGCAAACAGACTCGATGGCAGAAGCTGGCTCAAAAACTCGATAAGCGTTTGGAGCGACATCGAGAAATCGCACGAGGAGCGGCAACTACGCCATCCAGCAATGTTCCCTGCGGAACTTGTTGAGCGGTTGATAGACTGCTACGCCCCGCCGGACGCTCATTTGGTGATAGATCCCTTCCTGGGCTCGGGATCAACACTCATAGGTGCGAAGCGCAAGGGTCTTTCGGCGGTGGGATTCGAGGTCGTCGAAAAGTTCGCCCGAATGGCGCACGCAAGGATAACGAAAGCCGCCGCGGACCTGCTGAGCGAAACCTCTGAGATAAATATCGTTTTAATGACCCCAACCGACACTGTGCGAGTAAAAAGTGAAGGACTTCAGTTCATCATAGTTGTGGGGGATGTCCGGCGAACATCCCGTTTCTTCGAGGATGGGATCGCCGACATCCTCATAACTTCACCCCCTTATTGGAACATACACAGGCGGCAGAGAAGCGTCGACAGGAAAGACTCAAGACCGTACTCCGAAAAGGACGAGGATCTGGGGAACATTGCAAACTACGGCGCCTTCCTGAGGGAGTTGCAGAAGATCTTCTCCGAAATGAAAAGGCTTCTCAAAAGCGGAGCGTACGCAATCGTCGATGTGATGGATCTCAGGTATGGTCCACGCTTCATCCCGTTCCACATGGATATTACCCAAGTAATGGGTTCAGCAGGCTTCGTTATAGAGGACATAATCATATGGAACAGAGCGAGAGAGTACAACAATCTCCGTCCAATCGGCTATCCGTACAAGTTTATTGTGAACAAGGTCCACGAGTACTTGCTTGTCTTCAGGAGGGACGGGGCATACCAGCGCCCTGCGTAAGAAGCGGCATTTTATAGGACCATGCCCACTCTCTTCCACATATACTTCATCCCCGTGACTCTGGGCGACGTTCTGGACATTTTGGTTGTGGCTGCGGGGATATATGCTCTGCTTGCGGTGATGGAGGGCACCCGCGCAAGATCTATGCTTGTTGGGCTGGCGATGCTGCTTATGGGAGCGTTTGTGGCGTACTGGCTCAACCTGCAAACCCTTGCCTGGATCGTGCGCGGACTCGGAACGGTTTGGGTGATAGCCTTCCTGGTCGTCTTCCAGCCCGAGCTGAGGGATATACTCACCCGCCTGGGCAACCTCAAGATCCTACGGGCTTTTTCGGGCAGGGCGTCGCTTCGCGTGGTGGATGATCTTGTGGCGGCGGCGCGTATGCTCTCCGAGGGCGAGGTTGGGGCGCTCATAGCGATACAAAGGCGCGTCCCCCTCGACGACGTCGTGTCCACAGGAAAGCCCATAGGCGCAAAGCTCACCCCCGAGCTTTTGACGACCATCTTCGCGCCGCACACGCCCCTGCACGACGGAGGCGTCGTCGTCGTTGGCGACACCATAGCAGCCGCAGCGTGCGAGTTCCCAATGACCGAAAACCCGCGCTACAGGCGCACCTTGGGAATGCGCCACCGAGCCGCCGTGGGACTTACCGAACACTCCGACGCTGCCGTCATCGTGGTCTCCGAGGAAACGGGTGCTATATCGCTTGCCATCCGCGGATACCTCCGACGACAGCTCACACTCGACACACTCAAAAGACTTCTGGAGATCATCCTAAGCGGCAGGGAGTTCCGCAAGGTCAAAAGGCGATCCCCTCCCCACGAGGTTTGACGCTTGAATTTTTCGCGTTATATTACAAAAGATGAGGGTGGGGAGGGTCACAGCGCTTTTTCTTTGCGCCGCTGGAGTTGTCCTCGGCACAAGCTGGCGCGTGCAGCTGGGCGTCCAAAGCGCAACGCTTATGTATCTGGATTGGTACAACTACTTCGGCATCTCCCCCGACGCATCGGACGGGTGGGACATGTACGACGTGGTCAACATGTTCTCGCCCGAGCTTTACTACATCGACCTCTACTTTCCGCACGACGACAGCTCGCGTCCGGACTACTGGCCACCGCCACACAACGAGAAGTTCTCAATCGACATCCGCAGCGACTCGACCCCCGTTCTCACGTTCTACTTCGACGTCTTCGTGCAGACGATGTGGTCGGAAAGCGTTGCCGTCTTCTGGGTCGAGGTCGACTCCGTTCCGCCGTGCGACCTTGTGGAGATATCGCCGCTTCGGGCGGAGGGTGTGAACATCTTCTCCGCCGATACCATCTGGATGAGGCTTTCGCCCGGGGTCTATTACTTTGTCGCCAGGGTCAAGCGGAACGCCCTCGAGCGGCTTGAGGTTCTGCCGAAGGTGATCTTTCTGCGCGTTGGAGAGCGCCTGCGGCTTTCGGCGCGCCTCACAGGTCCGCACGACACCGTGTTCGTGCGCCCGCAGTGGACGGTTCTGGGCGACGGGCTCGACATCGACGACGACGGATGCGCCACAGCAACGGAGGAAGGTGACGGAAAAGTAGTGGCCTGCTTTAGGGGATGGTGCGACACCGCAAGCTTTTTCGTCTCGGGGGAGGCTGCGGTCTTCGTCGAGCTTCCGCTGAGGAAGGGCTGGAACCTGATATCGCTTCCGGTGATGCCCTCAACGCCGCTTGCAGCCGCCGTATTCCCTTTCGCATATCCGAACATCTACCGCTACGAAAGCGCAAGGCAAACGTATGAGGTCGCCGAAACCCTTCGCGCGGGCGAGGGGTATTTCGTCCTCGCATTCCGCGACACATCCGCAACCGTATACGGAGCCCCCGTAAACGAGGTGTCGCTTGCGCTTTCGCCCGGATGGCACCTCGTGGGCGGACCGATCGCCCCCGTCCAGGCGGAGGACGTGGCGGTCCACCCAAACGATGCACTCATACCACCCATTTTCTCTATGGACAAGGGCATTTACGCGGGTTATGATAGATTTGAGCCGGGGCGCGGGTATTGGATGCTTCTTCTGCAGGAGGCAATGGTTGGGATATCCCCAAGGAGGTGATGGGCATGAAGAGGGCGCTTTTTTTGTTTTTAGGGGTTTTCCTTCTTTTGGTCTGCTGGGCGACCGTTTTTAAGGAGGACTTCACCAGCCTCGACTACTGCGACATGTCGCTTACCACGGGCGGCTGGGACATCGACACGGCGCGCGGTCTTGTTGCCTACACATCTCCGCCCGAGATATCGTGGAGCAGCGCTGGGGGGAGCGGTCGCCATCCGCTCAAGCTTGCCGTTGGCGGTAGCTACGTGTGCGCCGCCGACATGGACGGGCTCACCCGGTTCGACATAAGCACCGGCGCGGAATCGGGGCACATAACGCTCCCCGCAGGCGACGCCGTGGACGTCGCCCTCCTGGGAAGCTACGCCTACGTCGCCGCAACAAACGCGTTCTACTCCGTCGACTACGTGTCCTCAACGATGTCCATAGCGGACAACCTCACGATAAACGCGCTTGGCGTTGGCATACGCGGCGACTCGGCATACGTCGGCTGCGGATCAAGCGGGCTTAGGTGCGTCGATATATCGGATCCCACAAACCTCGTCAACCGCGATCTTTTGAGCTGGACGAACGCCGACGCCCGGGGCGTGGAGATATACTCCCCCGACGGAACGAACTACTACGCCATCGTCGCCGACCGCAACGTCGGAATAGTCTACGTCGACATAACGCCCGGAAGCGCAGGCTTTATGAGCACGTATCACGCCACAGCCTTAGGACCCACGGGGCAGGGCGGGTTCTACCTCGACATAAACGACACGATTGCCGTCGTAGCCGCAGGCGACAGCATATACGTCGTTGGTTTGGGCAACGTTGGCACGGGAAGCGACCTCAACATCCTCCAGCGGATCAAAGCCCGGCACTGGGCTTACGATGCACGCATCAAGCCCAACTACGGCTTCCTCGTCGCGGACGGCATCTACGGCGTCGACTGGTTCATCATGCCCGAAGACGACTACAGCAAGTGCTGGCTTGCGTGCTCCTTCCCCCTCACAACGGACCCCTCGGCAACAGACACGTCGGCAAAGGGGGTGGATATCGTAGTTCTCCGCAACCAGCTTGTTGTGGCCGACAGCTGCGGTCTTCAGATGCGCGACTTTGCGCCAGGGGACGCAGTCCAGCCCTCAAGCGAATGGGCGGACGTGCTCGACGCATCGGCGGGATGGTCGTACGGAGAAGCGGTGAGCATGTCGTACGGGAACGGCTACCTCTTCGTAAGCGGTCAAACCTACGGAGTTGTGGCGGTAGACATATCTGATCCCTTCAACCTTCAGGTTGTGGGGACGCTTTCGCTCGTCCCCGCCCTCGGATCCGACGTGGAGGACGACTACCTCTACCTGTGCACCGGAGGCACCTCGCCGAACTTCTACAAGATAGACGTAAGCAGCCCAAGCGGGATGAGCGTTGTCTCCAGCGCCACGATAAGCGGAACTGCGACGGACGTAGACGTTTCCGGCAACTACGCATACGTCGCGTGCCACAACGGCGTAAAGAAGCTCGACATCTCGAGCTGGCCGCCGAGCGTGGTGGCGACGTACTCGTCCTCAGCCGCATGCGTCTCCGTCTACTACGACGAGGATGAAGACTCCCTCTACGTCGCCGCCGACGAAAACGGGCTGCTTGTGCTGAAGTCGTCTGATCTCTCCCTCGTCGCGCAGTACGACTCGCCGGGGCACTGCTGGGGGCTTGCAAAGCGCGGGGGCTCGTGCTACATCGCCGACAAGGAGCAAGGGGTCAGGAAGATAGATCTCTCCACGATGACGTCGGTTTGGGACGTAGCCTTCACGAGCCCGAGCCGCGAGGCTGTGAGTTTGGCGCTCTTCGGTGGGTATCTGGCGGTTGGCTTCCTCGAAAGCCCGTCGCCGCAGGACCTCTGCCTCATCGACACCACCGACGGCTCGGTGGATTACTGGTGCCCAACGACACACTCAACCTACATAGGCGAAGCCCTCACCATCGTGGGGGATTACCTCTTTATGGCGGACTACTCGTACGGGCTGAAGTCGTGGCAGCTGACGGGCGGCGCCATGCCGAACGAGCGCGCAAGCTGGACGAGGCTTTACTCGAAGAAGATCAACACATCCCAGTTCCGCTACGTGCACTGGCACGCCGCCGAGCTCCAGGACGGCTCCGACGCCGCATCCACAGGTCCGCAGGATACGGCAAGCTACTACCTCGTCTACCTCTCCAACCCACCCGCGGAGACGCTGCGCATAATGAACAACGAAGAGGATCCACCACGCGGCGCCGGCGGAACCCGCCTATACTTCGACCTCGGAGCGCTTTACGACTCGCTGTTCTGGTTCGTCGAGGTCACCGAGCACAACACATCCCCCACATCCGCCGACACGCTCTGGTCGGTGGACACGGTGGAGATCGAGTACCTCCAGACGCTTTCGCTTATGCGCGTTGCGGGCGAGCTTTCCGCGGGCGGCTTTAGCGCCGGCGTCGTCTTCGACGAGGGCGCGCTCGTGTCCACAGACAGCCTCGATGTGCCGTACTCAGCCGGGAACATGTACTGGGTTCTGGACGGGCACAGATTTACCACGATAAGCCTTCCCTACGACGAGCCGCAGCCGCCGCTTACACTTGTCCTCGAGCACGCAGCGCCCGTCCACATCGAGGGACCCATAACTTTCATAGTCGACGGCGACACCATCGCAGAGGGCACCGTTATCGACGAGGGGGTTCATGCGGTCGTCGTCATTCCGCCGCCGCGGTGCAGGTTCGTGTACAGGACCTACCCCGGCTGGAACCTCATCTCCCACTCGGGCACGACGCCGACGACGCCGCAGGCTTTGGGCTTTGACGAGGCGTTCTGGTACGATCCCTGCGCGCGCAGCTACGTCTCCGCAGACGTGATTCTGCCCGGGCGCGGCTACTTCTGCTACTCCGAAGGCGGCGTAGCAACGACCGATGGGATTCCCACAAAGCGCCTCGCCGTCCCGCTTGAAGCGGGCTGGAACCTCGTGGGCGGTCCGGGCGAGAGGGTTCCCGTCGCAGCGCTCGAAACGCAGCCGCCGAACTCGGTGCTCAAATACTGCGTCTTCTCGATGATGCCCAGGTCTTACACCTACTACATCGTCGACGAGCTTTTGCCCCGCTGTGGCGCCTGGGTTTTCGCGCTTATGCCGTGCACTCTCTACATCGACCCACGCGCCGAAACCACCGCGCTTGAGAGGACCACACCCGAAAGACAGATATCGCTTACGCTGCGGGGCGAGGGCGGGTCGCAGAGGCTTTCGCTGGGCGTGGATCCTCGCGCCACAGACGGCTTCGACCTCGGGCTGGACGCGCCACGCCCGCCGCAGGCGCCGGGCTCACCAACGCTGGGATACCTCAGGGCGAAGGGATTCGACTTCGGTCTTGCGCTCGACGCCAGAAAACCAGGGAGTGAATGGGAGCTTGTGGTCCTGCGCCGATGCCGGCTTTTCGCCAACGCCGACTACAGGAGCGGGTCGATCTTAGTTTGTGGCGAGGGCTTCAGCGCCGTCGTCGGAAGCGACGGCGTGGAGCTTACGCCCGGGACGTACAGGCTCTCGTGGCTCGACGAGTACATCCTGCCGAGGCGCGCTGCGCTCTCCGCCTCGCCGAACCCGTTTAACGCCTCCGTCCTCCTTGCAGTTGATCTCCCGTGCTCGCGCGGCGCCGTCGACGTGTTCGACCTCGACGGAAGACGCGTGGCACACTTCGACCTGCAGGGCGCAGGACGCCACACCCTCAGGTGGAACGGGAGCGGGCTGCCGTCGGGGGTCTACCTGGTAAGCCTCTCGTCGCAGGCGCAGCGCGTCTGGAAGAAGGTAGTTATGCTCAAGTAGTCACCTCGCCAAAGGCACCCATTTCACGAGCTTCCCGCAGCGGACAACGTACACGCCGTTAGGCGTCTCCGGCGGAGGGCGCCAGCACGCCCTTCCCGCCACAGCGCGCCCCGACCACAAAACCCTGCCCGAAAGATCCAAGACCTCGACGCAGGCGTCGGCGACCGGCGTCAGGACCTCGAGTCGATCGGAGAAGGGCACCGGGCGAACGTCGAATGAGCCGAGGGCGCCGGGCGAGGGGTAGTCCACACGGGCGACTGTGTCGCAGAAGGCGACGGCGAGGGTGCCGTAGGGGGCGCAAAGGTAGTCCGCACGCTCACCGATGTCAGTCGAAGAGACGGAGCTGGGCGGTTCGCGGTATCCCGAGGTGTTTGTACGCCAAGGGCGTTGCGACCCTGCCGCGCGGCGTCCGCGACAGAAAACCCCGCTGGATGAGGTACGGCTCGTAAAGCTCCTCTATCGTGCCCTCGTCCTCGCCAACGGCAACGGCGATCGTCTTTATGCCAACCGGACCGCCCCCGAACTTCTCGATTATCGTCCTCAGGATGCGCTTGTCCATCTCGTCGAGCCCCTCCGAGTCGATCTCGAGCATGTCGAGGGCGGCTTTCGCGACCTCCTCGGTTATGACGCCATCCCCGTGTACCTGGGCGAAGTCGCGAACGCGCCGGAGGATCCTGTTTGCGATGCGCGGCGTACCGCGGGAGCGACGTGCTATCTCGTAAGCGCCAGCCTCGTCCGTCGAAATACCCAATATCCGCGCCGAGCGAAGGACGATCTTGAAGAGATCCTCGGGCGGGTAGTAGTCGATCCGCTCGACGATGCCGAACCTCGACCGCAAAGGCGGCGTTATGAGCCCCGCCCTCGTGGTCGAGCCGATGAGCGTAAAGCGCCTCAGGTTCACCCTGACGGTGCGAGCGTTGGGGCCGCGGTCGATGACGATGTCGATGGCGAAGTCCTCCATAGCCGGATACAAAAACTCCTCGACGTTCCTCGGGGTCCTGTGGATTTCGTCGATGAAGAGGACTTCGCGGTCGCCCAGCGACGAGAGGAGCCCCACAAGGTCTGCGGGTCGCTCGAGGATAGGACCCGCGGTGACCTTTATCGCAACGCCCATCTCGGCGGCGATAATGTGCGCCAGGGTCGTCTTCCCAAGCCCCGGCGGTCCGTAGAAGATTATGTGGTCGAGTGCCTCGCCGCGCGCACGGGCTGCCTCGATGTAGGTGGCAAGCTTCCTTTTAAGCTTTTCCTGACCGATGAACTCCGAAAGCCTCCTCGGGCGCAGCGACTCGTCCTCGCGCCGCTCAGCATCCGAAGGATGGGGCGAAAATATATCCCCACGCCCGATCAACCGAACCTCCGGGAAAGCTTACTTGAACTTCTTCACCTCAAGCTCGACATCTTCGGCGAAGACCGGGGGAGCCTGCTCCCCGAGCCAGAGGGATATATGCCGCGCCGAGAGCCTGTCCACCTCGCCCGTTGTGGGGTCGAGGGGCGCCCAGCCAATCTCGGGACCAAGGTACACCTCCACCCAGCTGTGGTCGAGGGGGACGTCGGCGTAGAGTATCCCCTGCACAACCCTTGCGGGTATGCCGACTGCGCGCAGCATAGCGACGCAAAGCATAGCCTTCGTCAGGCAATCGCCGCGAGCTTTGACAAGCGCATCCCTCGCGTCGTACCGCTCAAGGACGTACTCGACGTTCTTGTTCACCCAAAGGTTTATCGCCCTCGCAGCCTCCCAAAGCGTCGGCGCCTCGGAAACGATCCTTGCCGCCTGCTCCTTCACACCATCGTCGTCGGAGTCTATCCCCGGCGCGGGCGAGATATACTCGGGGGCAACGGAAAAAGGCTTGCTAAGGGGCCACTCGGGCGCAAGGGTCACCCTGTGGCTTATGTTGGTGCACTTTATGTCGCCGTCTACGCCGCCCTCGTCTATCGTGCCCACAAACGTCTGCGCGCGGCGGTTTAGGTAGACACGATCAAGTCTGCCGTGCGGATCGAAGGAGATGTGTCCCTCAAGGCGCTTGCCCCGAAGGAGACGCTTCACAAACGACCTGTCGCCCAGATCCTGCGGCGTCAGGGGGTGATAGTTTTTGGGTATTCGCCTTTCTGCCTCAGTGACCTCCTCAATCCCAGCAAGCTTCGCCTCGAGCCGCTGCTCGGGGAAGGAAACGCTCAAAAGCTCGCGGTCCTCCGAAACGACGAGCTCCACATCGTTCGCGCCGAGCTTGCCGACGAAAACCGAAGCCTTCTTGCCGTCAAAATCCCTCTCCTCCTCGTTTCTGAGCTTTAGCTTGCATGCCGAAAATATCTGCGGAACGATGACGTCGAGGGTCACGTTGCCGACCATCGGGTCTATGACCTTTCCGAGAACCCAGAAGTGGGCGAAGACGTTTTGGTCGGCAACATACCCACCCGTGGGGAAATCGAGCTCTTGGCTCATCCGCTGAAGACCCGCAGAACCTGTGATGCTCGCCTTACCCTCCTCGAACTTCACGAAAACATCCTGCTTGCCGGAGGGAGTCGTTATCTCAACGCTGTACGCCCTCGGGTGATAGCCCTGATCAAGCTGGGTCTCAGCCTCGTATATCGACTGGGCACCCGAGATCGTCATCGTCGTCTTCGACACAAGCACAAAGCCCGTTGGACGCTTCTCGAACCTGAAGTGACACTCGCCAACCTTGCTCCCGTCGGAGAAGATCTCATAGGTCCCCGTAATCTGAGCGGAACAGACCGCCGAAAGAAACGCCAAAATCAAAAGCCTTCTCATCTGCTCCCCCTTCCGCAAGCCTTGTTATCAAAAGCAAAGTATCGCCGCTCGACCCCGCCGTCAAGGGAAATGAAGAAACCCAAGCACGCACAATCCAATTGACGAACAAAATCCTAACAGGTATTTTGCGAAAAAGAAAAACGAGGAGGGTGGAGATGAGAGAGCGTGTGGCGGCTTTGTGCGTCGTTTTGCTTTTGGTTTCTGTGGCTTTTGCCGTTCCGCGGCAGATGAACTTTCAGGGCAAGCTCACCGACACCACCGGCGTTGCGCTGGACGAGCTTGTCAAATGCTTAAGGGACGGCGTTCCTCTACTCAACCCCGACAAGAGGC
>CBEVQY010000033.1:0-22583 GCA_965552135.1 uncultured bacterium
CGACGACAAAACGATAAGGGGCGCAAGACAGGCGGGGGTGTCGCTTGCGGAGTACACAGCCAAGTATAAGAAGGCGTTCTTCGAGGACATAGATACGCTCAACATCGAGCGGGCGGAGTACTACCCCGAGGCGACGAAGCACATAGACGACATGGTTGCGCTCATCCAAAAGCTTTTGGAGAAGGGCTATGCTTACCGTGGCGACGACGGGTCGATATACTACTCCATCGCCAAGTTTCCCGAGTACGGCAAGCTTTCGGGGAAGCGCCCAGAGCGGCTTATTGCCGGCGCGCGGGTCAGGCACGACGAATATGACAAGGAGCAGTGGGCAGACTTCGCCCTCTGGAAAGCTTGGGACCCCGAAGATGGGGATGTTTTTTGGGAGACGCCGCTTGGGAAGGGCAGACCGGGCTGGCACATTGAGTGCTCCGCTATGTCGATGAAGTACCTCGGCGAGACCTTCGACATCCACACGGGCGGAGAGGACAACATATTCCCCCACCACGAGAACGAGATCGCGCAGTCGGAGGCGGCGACGGGAAAGCCCTTCGTGAAGTACTGGCTGCACTGCGCCCACCTCATCGTCGAGGGGCGGAAGATGTCGAAGTCGCTGGGCAACTTCTACACCCTCCGCGACCTGCTCGAACGCGGATACAACCCCATGGCGATAAGGTATCTCCTTCTTTCGACCCACTACAGGCAGAAGCTCAACTTCACCTTCGACGGTCTTTTGGCTGCGCAGGGCGCCGTCGACAGGCTCACCGAGTTCCGCGATATGCTCGCCGACTTCGCCCAGAAGGACACCCCGGGAACCGACAGGAAGGTCACCGATGCTTTCGCTGCCGGTCTTGCGGGTTTCGAGGCGGGGCTTGATGACGACCTCAACATCTCGGCTGCGCTTGGGTCGGTCTTCGAGATGGTTCGCGCGGTCAACCGCATCGCCGCGCGCGACGGCATCACAAAAGCCGACGCGGAAAAGGGGCTTCAGACGCTTGAGAGGATAAACTCTGTCCTCGGCGTTCTGCGCGAAAGCCAAAAGGAGCTTCCGCCGGAGATCGAGGCTTTGATAAAGGAGCGCGAGGCGGCACGGAGGCGAAAGGACTACGCCACCGCCGACGCAATACGCGAAAAACTCCTTCGGATGGGGCTCGAGATCAAGGACACACCCGAGGGGACCAAGTGGCGCTGGCGGAGGTGATGTCCCCCCGGCGCCGGGGCTGATGTGGGGCGACCGACCCGCCCGGAAGGCGAGACGGACAGAAGGCTTTGCGGCTGACCAGACCTATAGATTTTGCGGCTGAACAGCCCGGCAGATTGGGCAGCAGACCGGTCCGAAAGGCAGGCAGTTGCTCAGCCCGAGGACAGGACAGCTTCCCCGAAAGGCAAGGCGGTTGACCCGCACAAGGACAGGACGGTTGCCCCGCAGGGCGATGCAGTTGACCCGCCACAGGGACAGGGCGTTGACCCTTCCGGCAAACGGGACAGCTGACCTCCCACCGGGAATCAGAACGGGTGCCTTATGGAGAAATAGGTGGTCGAGCAGTCGAACTTCGGCGACCAGGCGAAGCCAAACCTTGCGGTAAGCTTTTTGCTGAACTTAAGCCCCAAGGCTATTCCCCACGTGTAGAACTGCTCCTCCGGCTGTGCGCCGTAGATTTTCCCGATGTCTATGGAGGGGATGATCTCGACGTCAGCGCGGATGTCGGGAATTGTTCTCGGCGCAAGTAGGTGCAGAAGCGTTACGGGCGTGTACATCCTCGCTATGGGTGATATCCTTATGTCCGCCGCGACGATGAAGAATGCGTATCCTGCGAGTTTTCGGTGCGGCACGCCGCGGAAGAGCTCAAAGTCGCTCGCCTTCCACGAGATAAGCTGCGGGACCTCGTGCGTGTAGTATGCGCCGGAGGTCCTTACTGCGATGACCGTGGGCGCCTGCACCGTCAAAAGCGGAATCTCCACAGGAAGCGCGGAGGTGGGGGTGTAGACGAACTGGTCGATGTACACAAAGCCCGCAAGCCTGGGCGCTGGGGTTGTGCCGTCGACGTAGTCGGCTTCGGCAGAGTCGGTGAGGAGATATGACCCCCCTACTTCGATATTGAAGAGGTATCCGCTTTCGGGGTCCCAGTCGCCGCCGCGGCTGTCGTAGCCGTAAGAGACTCCGAAGGAGATGTATCTTGCCCGCGTCGTCTCGGGCGAGGCGACCCAACCCTCATCGCCAAGGCTGTAGTCGCTTGTGTAGGTTCCGCTGCGGAAGTCGACGAAAAAACCCCAAACGGACTCGATCCCAGCCCTGTACCTCTGGTCGAGACGTACCCTAAGCTCGCTGACCCGCTCTATGGGCTGCGAGATTGTGGTCTCTTGGTCGGCAAGGTATATTTCGGGTTTGCGCGGGTCTTGGGTTTCGGCGTCGATGAACTTCGCCACAACCTTTGTGGATACGCCCACAAGCGGCATCTCAAGCGTCAGCTGCCCGCGCAGGGCGCCGCTTTCGGGTGCATACATGCCCTCCGCCGCGCAGTACTCGAGCGAGTCGGAGAACCCAAGCGCCGCGTACGCCGTCCAGCCGTCGTGGTAGTCCCAGAACGCACCGGGAACGAAGAACCACGCGAAGGCTGCGCCGCACAAAAAAGCGCATAAAGCCAAAGCTCGCATCTCCAACTCCTACTTCCCCATGCTCTTCCAGAGGGTTTTTCGGAGCTTGTAGGGATCAAGCTCCTTGTCGTAGTACCGCACGAAGGCGTCGACGACGCGGGGGTCGAAGGCTGTGCCCCGCATGCGGATGATCTCCTCCTTCGCCTCGGCAAACGTCATGGGGGAGTGGTACTCCCTAAACGACGTAAGCGCGTCGAACACGTCGGCGAGGGCGATTATGCGCGCGCCCAGGGGGATCTGGTCGTCCTTCTTGCCGAAGGGGTAGCCCTTGCCGTCCCAGCGCTCGTGGTGCTCCGAGGCTATGAGGGGAATGTCGCGCAGGTTGCCGGAAAATTTTATGCGGGAGAGAATCCTGTATGTCATAAGCGCGTGCCGCTTGATTTGCTCGTATTCGTCCTCGGTGAGTTTTCCTGCCTTCTGGAGAATCGAGTCGGGCACGGCGATCTTGCCGTAGTCGTGCAGAAGCGCCGCCCAGTATATCTTGTCTATCGTCTCCTGCGGCAGACCCATCTCCTTTGCGATTCCCTTGGCGTATATTGCGACGCGCCTCGAGTGACCCCGCGCAACGGGGTGCTTGGCGTCGATGGTGAATGCCATAACGTCGATGAAGCTCTCGAAGGTCTCCAGAAGCTGGGTGTAGAGCATTGCGTTTTCGATTGTGGAGGCAATTTGAGCCGCCACGGCTTCGAGGAACCTCTTGTCCTGTTCGTCGAATGTGTCGGAGCCGCTTTTGTTTATCGCCTCGAAGACGCCTATCGCTCTCCCGCGCCTGTCGAATAGGGGAAGCGCAGCAAGGCTTTTTGCGACGTCGCACATCTTGGCGTCGGTGTTGGGATCGAAGCGGGGGTCGGAGTTGGCGTCGTCGACCACAACGGTTTCCTTGTGCTCAAGCACCCAGCCAACTATCCCGTGACCGCGCGGAATTATTATCGGCTTCGACTGCGGCGAAAGCTTCGTCCAGAGAATCCCCTTGTCGGGGTTGTAGACGAATATGGCGCACTTCTCCGCACCAACGCTTTCGGAGATGTGGTCCACGATAAGGGGCAGCAGCGAGTCGAGGTCCATCTCGCGTTGGATCACCTGCCCTATCTCCAAAAGCCTTCGGAAGCGCCGAAGCTCACCCTCAAGCTGCCTGACGTAAGCCTCGAGTTCCTCAACGCGCTCCCTGAGCGAGGCGTTCCGGGCAGCCTCGTTAGCCGTCCGCTCCTTCATCTTGAGAAAATAAAATAACTTCGCACCCTGTATTGCGCAAGGACTTTGAGCTTTTGGGTAGCGATTTTCCTTGACAAAGGCTTTGGCGGCGATATTTTAATTGGGCGGGTGACCCCATCGTCCAGCCAGGTTAGGACACAGGCCTTTCAAGCCTGTAACACGGGTTCAAATCCCGTTGGGGTCACTTTTTATTTTTTGTGTTGACAGTGTGGATGGCTGGGTTATTTTTGTTCGACTAAACCGGCTGCAAGGAGGGAGGGCATGGCTCGAGTTCGTTTTCTGGGGCACGCGGCCTTCGAGGTCGTTTTGGCGGGGAAGAAGATCCTCATAGATCCGTTCATCAAGGGGAACCCGCAGGCGGCGGTTCAGCCTTCTGAACTCTCGCCCGACTACATCGTCGTCACGCACGGTCACGGAGACCACCTGGGCGACGCGGTTGAGATAGCCATAAAAAACGAGGCGACCATAATAGCTCCCTACGAGGTCGCCGTCTACTGCGGGAACAAGGGAGCAAAAACGCACCCGATGCACATAGGCGGAAGCTACCCCTTCGACTTCGGCGTCGTGCGGCTAACCCCCGCGTGGCACGGATCGACGATAGTGGAGGAGGATAAGATGATCCCCAGCGGCACGCCGGCTGGGGTCATGCTCGAGGCGGAAGGGAAGATAGTCTACCATGCGGGCGATACGGGGCTTTTCGGCGACATGAAGCTTTTGGGAGAGCGCTTTCCCATTGATGTCGCCATGCTCCCCATAGGGGGCAATTTCACAATGGATATCGATGATGCCGCGTACGCCGTAACGCTCCTTAAGCCCAAGGTGGTTATCCCAATGCACTACAACACATTCCCCGTCATCGAGGCTTCGCCTGAGGAGTTTGCCGACAAGGTTGGCGACGCGGCGAAGGTCGTTATCCTGAAGCCCGGCGAAACGTACGAGTTCTAATCTGGTTGCGGAGCGGGAATGTCTCGGGGCTCAAACTATTGCGTCTCCTCACTTCTGGCGGGGGTTATCGCCGCCTTCCTTTCGGCTATACCCTATATCTCCAGCCTCAACTGCCTTTGCTGTCTGTGGCTTGTTGGCGGCGGCGTTTGGTCGGCGTATCTATTCTACTGGAGCGAGGGGGCGATAACGTTCGGTCAGGGCGTTGTGACGGGCGTTCTTTCGGGGCTTTGGGCGTCGCCCGTGTACGCCGTTTTGAGCACGATCATCTGGAGCGCGGCGAAAGACAGGTTCGCTGCGCAGGTTCAGGTTGTGCTGGAGCACTCGCAGCAGATGCCACACGAGTTCTCGGAGGTGTTCGCCGATATCCTTATGTCGCCTCTGAGCGTTTTTCTCATCACGCTTGCGAGCGCACTTTTGGTCTTTCCGGTGGTGATGGGCGTTGGTGGCGTAATCGGCGCCGCGATATGGGGATGTCGCGTTCGGAGGGGTGACACCGTAGGCTCAGGCGAAAAGCGGGAATAAAAGCGCTGTGATGAGCACAATTCCCTCCACGATCGTTTCGATGTAGGTGCCGCGCCTTATGATTCTGGCGCCCACTGCTGCTGCCACGACCCACATCGCTACGGCGCCTGCGGCGAACGGGAGCATCGATGTTGGCGCGGCGAGTGCGAGGGCAACGCCAACAAGCGCTGCTAAGGCTCCCAAAGCCATCGAAAGGCGCCTGCCGAGGGTCGCCGTCATCGACTTGCGCTGAAGAATCCTGTCGGTCTCAAGCTCCTTGAGCCCCAGGGCGAGTCCCCTGAGTCCGCCGAAGACAGCTATCGATAAAAGGGCTCCGACGTCCAGCGGCGTTCCCAGGAACCATATCGCGCTGATCCAGGCAAGCAGCACGAATCCGTCTTTGATAAACGCCGGCAGCACGTGCTCGAGGACACCGAGTCTCCAGTAGGCGAGCACTGCGGCGGCTATGACCGCGGTGGCTATGCACTCGGGCGCTCCCAGTGCGGCAGAAAGCGCCACGGCAGCCGCAAGAGACAAAAGCGCCGCCGGAAGGAGAACGTGCTTGGTCTGGCGCACAAACTGGATCTTGCTGGGATCCATAAGCGCCATCCCCTGCCACTCGCGATGCTGGTAGAGGTTTGTGAGGGCAAAGAGCAGGGTGCACGTCGCAAAAGCCCTCGGGACGGGGTTTGGGAGGTTGTACGCCATTGCGATTGTGCCCGTAAGCGTAGCCGCCGCCGCTGCCGCGAGGAAGTTACTGCGCAGGACGGCATAGGCTATGTTTTTGAGCCAGCGCCAGCGCCACGGCGGAAGGAATCGCCTGTGCATCGTCGCAAGTCTTTCGACCACTGCGTCGACCACCCAATGTGGCGTGGATGCGCCGGCGACGACGGCAACGCGCTCGATGCCTAAAAAATCGTCTGCGGAAAGCTGCGATGCCGACTCGACCCAAAAGGTCGGAAGCCCCGTCTGCGACGCAAGCTTGTAGAGCCTGCGGGTGTTGGCGCTGTTGCGACCGCCTATCACAACGAAGGCGTCAGCCTCCGAGGCAAGCTCCTTTATCTCGTCCTGGCGGAAGGATGTCTCGCTGCAGAGAGTGTTTTTCACGACGACGTTTTCGAACTTTCGTTTAACGGCGTCGACGACCGATTCGAACGTTTGCCGGTCCATCGTCGTCTGCGCGACGACGACGACCTTCTCCCAGTCCGGAAGAGCCGCAACCTCATCGGGTGAGGCTACGACGGCGACGGGCGTTGTAGCCTCGCCCTTTATCCCAACAACCTCCGCGTGCTGCGCGTCGCCGACTATGATGACGGCGTAACCCTCGCCGGAGTAGCGCCTCACTATCGCGTGGACGTGGGCGACCTTGGGGCATGTGGCGTCGAAGATAGTGTATCCTGCTTCGGCAAGTTTTTGTCGCGTCTGCGGGGGTATGCCGTGGGACCTTATGACGACGATGTCGCCCGCCGAGCCGTCCTGCGGCGATTCCAGAACGCCGATGCCCTTCTCGCGCAGCATCTCGACGGTTTGGGGGTTGTGTATGAGCGGTCCGAGGGTGAAGATCCTTTTGCCCCTGTGTTCGTCAGCGAGGCGCAGGACGAGCTCCACGGCGCGCTTGACGCCAATGCAAAAGCCTGCGCTTTTGGCAACCTTCACCTTCAAGGCGCGCTACCTCCCCGCGTGTTCGAACTCGAAGTGCACGCCCAGAAAGTCGCCGGTGTACGACTGCGGCAGGGGCGGCAGCGGCGACGAAGCCAGAACCGCCCTGAGTGCAGCCTGATCGAAGAGGCTGTTGCCCGAGCTGCGCTCAACCTTCACGTCGACAACATCGCCGCTGCGCAGAATCCTGAAGTATATCACAACCGATATCCTCCGCCCGCCGCGCAGCGGGTTGAGCCAGTTGTTGGCTATCTTGGTCATTATGAGGTTCAGGTAGAAGTCGTCGGAGAAGTTTTTGCCCTCCACCGATATGCTCGCCGTTCCGCCCGAGACGGCTTTGCGCGGACGGGTCGGCTTCGGCTTGGGGCGCTTCTTCGGCTTCCTGCGTTTGCTGGGTTTGTGCTGAACTTTTGGCTTGGGGGTTTTGGGTTTTTCCTTTTGAGGCGTAACCTGCGTTTTCGCCTGCGTCTCAGGCACGGGCGCGGCAAGAATCCTCACGGTGTAGACCCTCTGCGGCGGCTTCATCGGCGACGAAAGAGCCGCAGCAACGTACAGGAGAACCAAAAGAAGTATGTGCGCCGAAAGGGATATTAAGAAGGCTCGTCTCATCTTTTCAGAAGCTGGTCATCTGTCTGAATTGCTCCAGCCGTCGCTCGACGTCGTCTCTCGTTATAGCCTCGAGCCTTTGTATCGAGAAGCCTTCGACGCAGAAGCTGCCTATCACGCATCCGTAGACGACGGCTTTGCGCAGGATGTCCGTGGTAAGCCTGCCCTGCGAGGCGATGTATCCCATCATTCCGCCGGCGAAGGAGTCGCCTGCGCCCGTCGGGTCCATCACCTTTTCGGTTGGGAATGCGGGGACGACGAAGATTTTGTCTTCGTCGAGCATCATGGCGCCGTATGCGCCGCGCTTTACGACGATAGTGCGCGGTCCAAGCGCCTGAAGCCTTTCGGCACCCGCAAGAACCGAGCGAACACCCGTAAGAAGCCTCACCTCAAGCTCGTTTAAAACGACCATGTCGACCCGCCTTATGACCTCCATAAGGCTTTCGCGCTCGTTTTCGATCCAGCATGTTATCGTGTCGGCGGCAACAAGCTTGGGGGAGTTCATCTGCGCAAGTACCTGAAGCTGCAGCTTTGGGTGGATGTTGCCCAGGAAGACGAAGGGGATGTCCCTGTACGCGGGCGGCAGGTCGGGTGAGAAGTCGGCGTAGACGTTAAGCTGCGTCACGAGCGTTTCGGGGTCGCCGAACGACTCGTCGTATCTTCCGTGCCAGCGGAAGGTTTTGCCCTCGGCTATGTAGAGCCCGTCGAGGTTTATGCCGCGCTGGCGGAGCTTGGCGATGTGCTCCTCGGGGAAGTCTGTCCCAACCACGCCAACTATGTGGACGGGCGAGAAGATGCTTGCCGCAACGGAAAAATACGTCGCCGAGCCGCCAAGACCATCCGTTATCTGACCCCTGGGCGTAACCACCGTGTCCAGGGCGACCGAGCCCACAACAAGCAAGCTCATAACAAAGCCCCCTTATTCGAACCTCCTCCAGAGAATTCCAAACTCCCTCTCGAACGCCTTAGCCAGAGCCCTCGACCTTATCACCAGCAGGTTTTCGTAGTTGTATTCGTTGGCGGACGCGGTCCAGTTGAATGAGCCCGTTACGACGATCGCCGTATCTATCACGGCGAACTTGTTATGCATAAGCCCTTCGCCTATGTGGGTCCTTACGGGAATGCCCTTTTTGAGGAGGTATCTTTTCTTCGAGTACGTTCCTGCGGACTGGGTTCTGTCGACGATGACGCGCACCTTAACGCCCCTTCTTTTGGCACGCACGAGAGCCTGCGCTATGGGTCGGCTTGTGAAGGTGTAGACGGCGCAGTCGACGGTCTTTTTTGCGGCGTCGATGGCTGAGACAATAGCCTCCTCGCAGCCGCCGCGGGGCGAAAAGAACGCGGCTATCTCGCATTCCTCCAGACGGACCACGGCAGCTGCGCCCGAGCTTTTGCCCTCCGAAAGCCTGTCCCACAAGAGAAGCAGCGCAACCACCACAAGCACCGCGGCAAGAGTGGTGAACCTGCCTTTCTTTTTGGACATCGCGCACTCCTTCGAGGATGCTTCAGTTCAAAAAACGCGTCTGCGGGGCGCAGGTCAACACGAAATTGCCCGCGCCACATACGCAAAAAGCGTCAGCGGTGCCTTGACAAAGGATGGTCAATCTGCAATGTTTAGCAGAGATGGGGAAAGGTGTGCGAAAAAGCTCGTTTTCGCTTTGGTGGAGGATATTTTCGCGCACGCTGCGGTGGTGGCATCTTCTCGTCTTCGCTGTGGTGGCGATGGTTGGATATGCCTTCTCGAACCTCGCGATGGTCTACCTCATAGGTCCTGCGCTGACGACGCTCTTCAGCCCCGAGTCTGCGACTCTCTCGAGGCAGCTTTCGGCGCTTGCCGGCTCGAGCGCGCTTAAGGCAAAGCTTGCCGCCACACTCGCACCGCTTATATACCGCGAAACGCCGCTTGCAACGCTGAAGCACTTCTGCTTTGTGCTTGTGGTCGTCGTTCTGGCGAAAAACGCCTTCCAGTACGTCCAGAACATAACATCCGTGCAGCTTTTGCAGACCGTGACGAACGAGTTCCGCAAAGAGATGTTCGACCGGCTCATGAGCCTGCCCCTCTCCTTCTTCCACAAAAACAAGGTGGGCGACCTTATGTCTCGCGTCATAAGCGACGTTCAGATGATGCAGGAGTCGATCTCGGTCACAATAGCCGATATGGTTCGTGATCCGCTGCAGGTGGGGGTGTACTATGCCTTCCTGCTCGCCATAGACTACAGGCTTACCCTCGTTATGACGCTTGTCGTTCCCGTGGTCGTTTTCGTTATGTCGACGATAGGTCGTTTTCTTCGGCGCTACGGCGCCCGAACGCAGCGCAGGATGTCTGAGCTTGCGTCTGTGCTTCAGGAGGGTCTTGCGGGCATAAGGGTCGTTAAGGCATTCAGCGCCGAGGGATACGAGCGCAGCAAGTTCCGCAGGATAGCTGATCGATACTTCCGCAGCCTGATGAAGATGTACCGCGTGCGTCGTCTTGCGGGACCGTTCAACGAGGCGGTTGGCGTCTTCGCTGCCGCGGCTATACTGTGGTTTGCGGGGCGCAAGGTCCTGGCGGGCACTGGACCAACCCCCGCCGAGTTTATGCAGTATGTCGTCACGCTCCTTTTGATGATGCAGCCCATAAAGGCGTTCTCCGACAAAGTCAACCGCGTTCAGCAGGGGCTTGCGGCGGCAGAGCGCGTGTTCTGGCTGCTCGACCAAACTCCCTACGATGCCCTGCGCGACGGAACGAAAACCATAAAGGAGCTCAGGCGGGGGATAAGGTACGAGAACGTCACTTTCTTCTACGACGGCAGCGACAAGCCCGCTGTGAAGGATTTTACACTTGAGATTCCGCGCGGGAGCATGGTTGCGCTCGTCGGGCACTCCGGCGGTGGGAAGTCGACAATTGCTGATCTGCTCGCCCGCCTCTACGACCCAACGTCGGGCGCAATCCTCGTCGACGGCGAGGACCTGAGGAACCTGAGCCGAAAGAGCTGGCGATCGCTTCTGGGCATCGTGACGCAGGAGGTGATCCTGTTCAACGACACCGTTCTGGCGAACATCGCCTACGGCGATCCCTCGCCCGATATGGACAGGGTCGTCGCTGCGGCAAAGGCTGCCAATGCGCTGGAGTTCATCGAAAAACTCCCCCAAAAGTTCGACACCGTGATAGGCGACAGGGGGGTGAAGCTTTCGGGTGGCGAGCGCCAGAGAATAGCGATCGCAAGAGCTATCTACCGCAACCCGCAGATCCTCATCTTCGACGAGGCGACAAGCGCCCTCGATTCGAGGTCGGAGCGACTTGTGCAGGAGGCGATAGAAAGGCTCGTAGCGGGCAGAACGGCTTTGGTCATAGCCCACAGGCTTTCCACCGTCCGTCGGGCGGACAAGATCGTTGTCGTCGAGGGTGGGCGCAAGGTCTGCGAGGGAACACACCAAACCCTCCTTAGGACCTGCCCGCTCTACCGAGAGCTTTATGAGGTGCAGTTCGAGGTGTGATCGAGCGTTAAGCAGCTGCCGTGAAAAAAGTTCTTGCGTTTTGAGCATATGCGAGTTTTAATGGGTTTGCACCAAGGCTCAAGCAAAGGAGGTACGATGCCTAAGATGAAGCACCTTGCAGACGCCGAGGTAAGCAGCTGGACCCGCAAGCTTTTCGACAAGGTCCGAGCGGGTTTGGGGACGATGCCTGATCTCTTCAGGGCTATGGCGAACTCCGAGGACGTCTTCGAGGGGTTCCTGAACCTCAACGCATCGCTTGCCAACGCCGAGATAGGACCGAAGTTCGTGAAGATGGTTATCCTGAGGACCTCGGAGCTCAACGACTGCGAGTACTGCGTTCGCGCGCACACGAAGATGGCAGCCGACGCAAACCTGATGTCGCCCGAGGAGTGCCTCAACGCCAGGAAGGGCATTGGGAGCGACGAAAAGTCGCAGGCGCTTTTGGACTTCGTCACGAAGGTCCATCAGACGAAGGGCAACGTCACCGACGAGGACATCGAGCGCATGCACAAGGCAGGCTTTTCCGACAAGAACATCGTCGAGATACTCGGCGCCATGACCGTTGCGACGATGACGAACATCCTCTCCCACGTCGCCGGCACCGAGCCCGATTTCCCCGAAGTCCCGCCGGCAAAGTGATTGGATGCGCAACCTGCGCGCCATGAGGGGCTGCAGAAAGCAGCCCCTTATTTTTTCCCAACGCCCGCCAGGGATGTCTCGCCAACGCTTAGGCGAACCTCGTCCCAAAGGTCCTCTTTGCCCAAAAGCGACGCGAGGACTTCGCTGAGGGTGCAGTATATGTCGAGGTAGGGGGTTTGTGACAGGGCATCGATGTGGGCGGCGATAGTCGATGCGTCGCCTCGAGCAACCGGTCCTGTGGCGCCGTCGGGGAAGTGGAGGACCTCGTAGTTTCTTACGGCGCTTTTGGCGAGGTCTGCCGACATCTTCCTCGCGCACTCCAGAGGGATCCCAGCGTCGCGCAAAAGCCTTTCCGCAAGAACGACGAGAAGATAGACGAAATTTGCGCCGAAGACGGCGGCGGAGTGATATAAGGGCTTTTTCGAGGGCTCGACCTTCGCCCAAAACGCGCCCAGGTCGAGGGCGATGCGCTTCGCAAGCATAACGCCAAAGTCATCCCCCTCGATGCCGAAGACGACGCCCTCGAAGGGGTTTTGCTTTGTGTCAAGCGGCGGTATCGAAGCCATAGGATGCAGTGAGACCTTTGCGAAGTCGAGTCCGGCAAGCCCAAGCACGCTGGATGGCATCATCCCCGAGAAGTGCGCCAACGTTCTGACGCGAACGTGGCGCATCTCCTGAACCTGCTCCAGGATGGGCAAAAGCGCCTCATCCGGAACCGCAAGGAACGCCACGTCACAGCTGCGGAAGAGGGAGCCGAGGTCGTTTGCCGCACCAGTCGGGATAAGCTTCGCAAGCCGAAGTGCACGGGAGCGGCTCCTCGAGTAGATCGACTTTATGTGCCACCCCTTCCGCGAAAGCCAGTAGGCGAAGTTACCGCCGACTCGACCGGCGCCTACAACGCCAATCCGAAGACTTTTCCACAAAAGGTCGTTCACGCTTTGAAATTTAACGCCCCAAAGCGCTATTTCAACACTTTTGTGGCTTTGCACAAAAGCGGTGCGCCAAGCTACGCCTCCACCAAGATCACTTGCACGATAACGCTTTGGGAATCAATAAGTTATGTATTATGGCACGCTCGCTGCTCAAAATACGGTGGAGAGAAGGAATAAAGCGGAGGTCGAAAGGATGAGGAGGCTTTTGGCGATATTGGCTTTTGCGGCGCTGGTGTTTTGGGGATGCGATACCCCGAACTGGCGCTGCCACAGCTGCGGCGGATATTACTACGAGCCCGAGGACTACTGCGCACCACCAACACCCACGGGCGTCTACTCCGTTACGGGCGATGAGTGCGTCAGGCTTTACTGGGATCCCGTAAGCGCGTATGATCTTGCCGGCTACCGGGTTTGGCGCGGTTACTCCGAAAGCGGCTATTATTACCTGATCGGCGAGACGCCCTCGGCGTACTTCGTCGACTGGGACGTCGTGAACGGACAGACCTACTACTACGCCGTTTCGGCGTACGACTGGTGGGGCAACGAAAGTGATCTCTCAAGCGAGCTTGTTTTCGACACGCCTCGACCCGAGGGGTACGGCGAGCGCGTTTGGATCGTCGAAAGCTATCCCGACGACGCCGGTTACGATTTCTCCTCGTACTGCGTTGTGCCCTACGACTACCCCACAGCCGACGTCTTCTTCGGGTATGAAGAGACCACCGGAAACTACTACATGCAGGCAGCGAACGCGAGCACCGACCTTTTGATCTTCGGTCCGACCGAAGACCTCACCGACGTCGACTGGGCGCCCGAGGAGGGATGGCTTTCCGGCGCCTCCGTCGACCTGTACGAGGGCTACTCCTACCTCGTCTGGACCGCAGACAACCACTTCGCCCACGTGAGGATAACGTGCCTCTGCGGCGATTACATCCGCTTCGACTGGGCGTATCAGCTGGATGAGGGCAACCCGGAGCTTCGGGTCGGGCGTGGTCAAAATCCGTTCTGTGCAAAAGGCGAAACCAAAGCCGTGGAACATAAGGTCAGGGTTCGAGAGGAAATGCAATAGAAAGGGGGTGAGAAGATGTTCAGGCATCTTTTGGGGGCTTGCCTGCTTGCGGTGGTCGTTTTGGCGGTGTATCCCGCCAGCGCCGATTGCTGCTGCTGCGGAGATGTGTGGATCCACATCGACTACGACTTCTGGGGGTGGGATGACTGCTGTTGCTGCTGCGAGTGCTGGTACGTCGATTGGTGGGAGCTGCCCTACTGGCTTTGGCCGCCCTGCTGCAGGCGCATCATACGGATCTACTACAGCCCCTGCGGATGGTACAGGTACATCTACTACGACTACCCCTGCGCCGGCTGCACTTACGTTTGCGTCGAGGGTCGATGGGTTTGGCGGAGAGCTGTAAGGCTGGAACGGAAGTACTCGTACTCCGACATGGCTCGCGATTTCGTCCGCAGGAGGGGGATGGGTTACGTCGTCCGCCACAAATCGAGCTCCACAACCGAACGGGTTTACCGCTCCTCGAGTTCGCACGGCGAGACCTACCGCTATAAGTCGTCCTCTTCGCCCGAGGTTAAAACCCTCACGAAGCGGAGCAAGTCGACCGCCTCGGTGCGTTCCGTCGCGAGAAGCTCGAAGTACAGCAGCGGAGCGCGCTATCGCCCGAAGTCGTCGAGCAGTCGCTTTCGGTCTAAGGCGCGCAGCAGCAGCCCTTCGTACAAGGCTGGGCGCAGCAGGCGCAAGTAGATCCCCCTCCCCGCGGCCGGGGGCTTTTTGCCTTTGCCCTCGGCCGCACACAAAACTTGCGCAAAGGGCAAAGAAAGACTAAAATGAAGGTGAGGGAGGTGGAGATGCCGAAGAAGGTGATCACATTGTTTTTGGTTTGTGCGTTGGTTGTCGCCTGGGCGGGCGAAAAGCCCGCCGCAAAAGTCGATACCACCGATACGGCGAAGGTCACGGCAACGCGCGGAGACCACGGCGGGCTCAGGTCCATCCTCGAGGCTTTGTTCGGCGGGGAGGGTGAAGATTCCAAGGAGGGCGGCTACGACTACTTCCTCGATAAGAACGGCAACGGCGTCGACGACAGACTCGAGTCCCGCAAGAGGGCTAAGGGTCGCTTAAGCAAGTCTCGATCGCGCTGCACGAAATCCCACCGCCATAGGTCCTCGAAGCGCGGTAGGTGAGCCCTTGCCGCGCACCAAGGCGCTTTTCACTTGCAACCGCAGGCGCAAAAGAATACCTTATTCTGACATCGACCTGGGAGGGGAGATGCGCATAGCCGTTCTGGCGTCCGGCAACGGGACAAACCTCCAGGCTATAATCGATGCCGTCGAGGCTGGCAGGCTCAGCGCCAGAGTGGCGCTTGTGCTCTCCAACAAACCCGATGCCTACGCCCTCCAGAGGGCAAAAAAACACGGAATCCCCACAGTCGTCATATCGAGCAAGGACTTCGAGCGACGGGAGGATTTCGTTTCGGCGATGATAGATGCCTTTGAGCGCCACGACGTCGACTTCATAGCGCTTGCGGGATACCTCCGAAAGGTCCCGCCTGAGGTCGTTCGGATGTTCCGCAACAGGATAACGAACATCCACCCGGCTCTCCTTCCCGCTTTCGGCGGCAAGGGGATGTATGGTTTGCGCGTCCACAAAGCTGTGCTCGAGTACGGCTGCAAGGTCACCGGCGTCACCGTCCACATAGTCGACGAGGAGTACGACCACGGACCGATCGTTGCGCAGCGCTGCGTTCCGATAAGCGACCACGACACTCCCGAAACCCTCGCCAAGCGCGTCCAAAGCGTTGAGCACAGGCTCTATCCCGAGGTTCTCCAGTGGTTCGCCGAGGGACGCGTCGTCGTCGAGGGAAGAACGGTAAGGGTCATCTTCTAAAGGCTCGGAGGTGTGGGCATGAAGAGGCTTTTTTTCCTTTGGCTTGCCCTTGCGGCTTGTTGGGGTCAGGAGGTTGCGATAACGACCGCGTCGGGCAATCAGTTTGCGCCGCAGGTTGCGGCAGGACATGATTGCTTTTTCGTCGTCTGGGAGGACTACCGCGCCGGCGTGACCAACGCCAACATCTACGGTCAAAGCGTCTTCCCCGACGGAAGCGTTGGCGGCGTTGGATATGCGATCTGCACTGCGCCCGCAAGCAACCAGACCGCGCCCGTTGTGGCGTACGATGCCGCGGAGGGCGACTTTTTGGTTCTCTGGTTCGACCAGCGCAGCGGGAGTCAGCTCTACGCCCGCCGGGCGACCTGCTCCGGCGCCTCCGGCGACGAATGGCTCGTCGACGACGTTACTGCGAGCTTTTCGGCGCCCGCGTTTGCGCTTGGTCCCGATGGCGGCATCCTGGTGTGGATGGCGCGCTCCGGCGCAGCGTTTACCGTGAACTACATCGTCATCGACGCAAGCGGCGCGCCAACAGGCGACATGGTCGAGCTCTCACCGACGGGAAAAAGCCCCGATATCGCCTTCGGCGGAGACGTGTTCTTCGTCGTCTGGGAGGACTCCACCGACGCCGGCAAGGGGATTTACGGCAGGTTCCTCTCGGGGTCCGATGGCTCGCCGCTTACCGAGCAGTTCCTCCTCGTCGACGATGGCGCTGCGTCGGCTCCGGCCGTGTGCTCGTACTCCGTTGGCGGCGAGGCGCGCTTCGCCGTCGTGTGGCAGCACTACGACGCCGCAACCGACGCCGATATTTACTTCGCCACCACCGAAGCGCTTTCGACGGCGCCGGTCGTTGGGGTTTCGGTGTGCACGGAGGAACAGGCGCAGTCGGCGCCCGACGTAGCCGCGCACGAAGCCGGCTTCCTCGTCGTGTGGCAGGACCAAAGACCGATCTACCAGAGCGACATCTACGGTCGCTTCCTCTCCCTCGCGGGAACGCCGTTGGGCGCGGACTTTGCCGTATGCGATGCGTCGATGAGCCAGCTTGTGCCGCAGGTAAGCTTTGGGCAGGAGCTCGACAGATACTTCGTTGTTTGGGTCGACCAGCGCAGCGGCGCAACGTCCGACATCTACGGCGCCCTGGTGGAGCCGCCAACCGTTGTCGAGGGACCCAGCGTGACAAACGTCGAGCCTGTGGAGGGCACGATCTCGGGGTGCGACTCGGCTATGGTGATATCCATAATGTCGTCCGCGCCACTCGATACGACGTCGATACTCCTGACCCTGAACGGGGACACCTTCTCCATCGCATCCGACCACGTTTGGACTGACGGCGATATGACGATCTTCTTCCACCCCGACTATCCGGCTGGTGCGTGCGAGACGCTGGAGGTTTGCCTCATCGCCCTCTCGGACGTCGACGGTCGTGGGCTTGAGTCGCCCTTCTGCTGGAGCTGGGTCTGGGACGACGCCGCGCCCGTCGTTTCGACGACTTCCCCGTCGTACGGCGACGTGCTCGACGAGATGCCCTCGACCATAACCGCGTCCATCTCCGACGACCCTGCTGGCGTCGACGAGGCATCTATCGGCGCGACGATAAACGGCGCCGCGTTCTCGCCGGCGGACGACGGAGTCTACTGGGACGGATACACCCTCACGCTGAACCTCACCGAGCTCGGGTACTCGGCGCTGCCGGAGACGAACGTCGTCGTCTTCTCCTTCGGCGATGCAGCACTTTGCCCCAATTGGGGCGAGGATACGCTTGTGTTTTACCTCATAAGCAACCCCGGTCCTGTCGCCTCTGCGCAGATGCCGTTGCCCGGGACGGTGACCTCCTGCGCCGACCAGGAGATTCAGCTCTCGCTCCTCGACGACGACGGCGTCGACGAAACGAGCATCGTCCTCGTTGTGGACAGCGTGGAGTACGCCTATCCGGACCACATGAGCTTCATCCCGCCCTCGACCTTGATCTTCACGCCTTCGCCGGCGTTCGACGAGGGCGAGGTTACCGTTGAGCTTGTTTCGGCGCGCGATGTGCTCGGGCACGACCTCGCCTCGCCGCTGGAGTTCAGCTTCTTCGTCGACCTTACGCCGCCTGTGGTATCGTCCGCCACGTACCCGCCAGGCGCTGTAATCGATACGCTCTCCTCCGACGACCTCGTGATCACAGCCGTCGACAACTTCTGCGACTCGCTCGCCTTCGAAAGCTGCTACGTTACCCTCTCCACGTGCGGCGGTGAGCTTATCGCCCGCTGGGAGGGCGATTCCCTCGAAAGACCCGATTCCCTCTCCATTTCGGTTCCGGCTGGCAGCTTCCTTCAGGCTTTGGCTGGCGCTGCCTCGGGCGCGGTCGACTCATTCGTGATATGCGCCCACATCGCCGACGCACCCGACTACTGCTACCCAAACGTGACCGATACCTGCTGGATGGTCTACTACCACGGCACGGGCGTCAGTGATTTTCGCCGCCCCGACGTGGTGTCGCTTTCGGTTTCGCCGAACCCGTTTAACGCAGCCGTCTTGATCACGTACGAAGCCCCTGCGGGCGGCAGGCTCGAGCTTATCGGTCAGGACGGCAGGGTGATCGCCCGGTGGGGTGTATCCGGCTCGGGGCAGCTTCTGTGGGATGGCTCCGCTGCCGACGGCACACCACTTCCCGCAGGGCGATATTGGCTTGTTCTGCGCGTACGTGGCGGCACGGTGGCGAGGGCTTTGGACATTGTGAGGTGAGCCTTTGTGTGCGGCATAGTGGGCATAGTTGGCGCAAGCGCCGATGCGCGCGTTGGGCGCGCGATGAGGGAGGCGCTTCGCCACCGCGGACCCGACGCACAAGGCGAAATCGCACAGAAAAACCTCTACCTCGGACATAGGCGACTGAGGATCATCGATCTCTCCCCGGCCTCCGACCAGCCCCTGTCGACCGAGGACGGCAGGTACACCATCGTTTACAACGGCGAGGTTTACAACTTCCGCGAGCTTCGGCGGAGGCTCGAGGCGCTCGGCGAGCGGTTCAAAACCGAAGGCGACGCCGAAGTCGTCCTGAGGGCTTTCTCCACCTGGCGAGAGCGCTGCGTCGAGCACTTCGAGGGGATGTTCGCCTTCGCGGTGTGGGATGCGTGGGAGCGAAAGCTCTTCCTCTTTCGCGACCGCTTCGGCGTAAAGCCGCTCTACTTTTGGCACAGCGGGCGTAAGTTCGCCTTTGCGTCGGAGGTTGGGGCGCTTTTGCAGCACCCGAGGATTTCGGGTCTGCCCGACGGAAGAGCTTTGGCAACCTATCTTCTGCTCGGGTACATCCCCGCGCCACTGTCCGCCTTCGAGGGCGTGAAGAAGCTCCTTCCGGGCGGGGCGCTTGTCTTCGACGCGGAAAGCGGCAGGGTGGAGGAGCGGCTTTGGTGGAGCGCCTCCGACTTCTTCGACCAAAAGACGGCGAAGGGCGAGGACGAACTTGCCGACGAGCTTGAGGAGCTGCTTTCCGTCGCCTTCGAGCGGAGGATGGTGTCGGATGTTCCCGTCGGCGTGTTTTTAAGCGGCGGCGTCGACTCAAGCGCCGTTGTGGCTGTGCTTGCCCAGAGGCATCCGGGGCTTAAGAGCTTTTGCGTCGCCTTCGACGATCCCAGGTTCGACGAGTCGCGCTATGCCCGCTTTGTGTCGCGGCGCTTCGGTACCGACCACCACGAGTACATCTGCACGCCGCGCGACGTGGAAGAGGTTTTGCCGAGGCTTCCTGGGATCTTCGGCGAACCCTTTGGGGATCAGTCAGCCGTTCCGACGTATCTTGTTTCGCGCTTGGCGCGCGAGGAGGTTGGCGTGGCGCTTTCAGCTGAGGGCGGCGACGAGCTTTTCGCGGGCTATCCGCGCTACAGGCTTGCGCTGCGGTGGCTTTCTGTGCCGAGGGTGCTTTCGAGGGCGCTTGCCGCAGCACCCGCTGCCGCAGCAAAGCTGCCCCTCACGCTCGCGGGGGTGGAGGAGCCAAAGAACAAGCTGGCGCGAGCCCAATGGCTCGCAGCCGCAGAAAAGCCGCTGGAGATCTACCTCGCATCGGTGGGGTATTTTTCTCAGGAGGAGGTTCTGCGCCTCGTCGGCGCCCGGCCAGACCTTTCAAAGACCCTTGCCGAAGCGCTTCCGGATGAGCTTCCGGCGGTGGATTTCATGCGTCTTGCGGACGTATGCCTGTACCTTGCAGACGACATCCTCGTCAAGACCGACCGCGCCACGATGGCGGCAAGCCTCGAGGGTCGCGAACCGTTCCTCGACGTCGACCTCTTCCGATTCGCCGCCGCGCTGCCGGAGAAAGCGTTGCTCAAAGGCGGCGGCAAGTTCTTGCTGAAGAAGGTGCTTTCGAAGTATCTTCCCAAGGGTTTCCTCGCACGCCCCAAGCGGGGCTTCGGGATGCCGCTTGACGCGTGGCTCAAGGGTCCACTGCGCAGAACTGTACTGGATGTCCTTTCGCCCGAAAGGGTGAAAGCCACCGGCGTTGTGGACCCCGAGGTCTGCAGCTCCGTCTTGGACGAATGGCTTCGGCGCAAAAGACCATCTATGCTCGAAACGCACAGGGTTTGGCTGCTTTTGGTTCTTCAGCTTTGGGCAGAGGCGTTCGGCGCAGGAGGTAATTCGGTTGCCCCTTGACGTTCATACGCTGGCGGCACTTTTCAGAGACTACCTTGTAGCCGAGCTTGCGTCGTCGCAGAACACCGTGGAGGCATACAGCCGCGACGTCAGCCGCTTCGCCGACTTCCTCAAAATGCGCGGTGTGGAAAGCGCCGATGGCGTCACGAGGGGGCTTGTCGCCTCGTACCTGCGGTTTTTGATGAACCTCGGACTTGCGCCAACATCCATCTCAAGGAACATCTCGGCGCTCAGGACGTTCTGGTCGTTCCTCGTGGCGAACAGATACGTCGACTTCGACCCCCTGGAGGGGGTCGAGCTGCCCAAGGTCAGGCGGAAGCTTCCCGAGGTGCTCTCGGTGGATGAGGTGGAAAGGCTTCTTTCGGCGGTGGATGTGTCGACGCCTCTGGGTCTTAGGGATAGGGCGCTTTTGGAGTTTATGTACGCCACTGGCGCCCGCGTTTCGGAGACCATCGACGCAAAGCTTGCGGACATCCACCCCGACGCGGGCTTCGTGAGGCTTTTCGGAAAGGGTTCCAAGGAGAGGCTCGTCCCGATCGCGCAGGAAGCGCTCTATTGGGTCGAAAGGTACATACGCGACGGAAGAAGCAGGCTTGCCAACGCCCGCTCCGGGGGGTATATTTTCTTAAATCGCTTTGGCAGAAGGCTTTCGCGCATGGGCGTTTGGAAGATAGTTCGTCGCTGGTCGGAGCGGGCGGGGATAGAGAAGGACGTTCATCCGCACACGCTCAGGCACAGCTTCGCAACGCACCTTTTGGAGGGCGGAGCCGACCTGCGGGCTATACAGGAAATGCTCGGGCACGAAAGCGTCACAACAACGCAGATCTACACGCACGTATCGCAAAGGCATCTTTTCGAGGTTTACCGCAGGTACCATCCGCGGGCGTAGGTGTGATGAGGGCTTTTTGGGCAGCAGTCGCCGTTTTGGGGTTGGCACTTTCGCAGGAGATGTACCTTCTCCCTGCGGAGCGCGGCTCGCCCCTCGAGGGCGGGTATTCGTTTCGCCTCTTCCGCGAGGGCGACAGCGTCCGCGTGGTGATTTCGGTCCAGCTTTCGAACAACGCGCTGCAGTTCGTCCGCTTTAGGGACGGTTTTGTCGCGCGCTTCCGCATCGACGCCGCCGTCTACCGCGGCGACGAGCTTGTGAAAAGCGTTGCATCCGCAGAAAGCGTCGTCGTCGACGAGTTCTCGCAGACGAACCTCTCCACCCCTTGGCGCGCCGCAAGCCTCGCCGTCGTTCTGCCAAAGGGAAAGTACTCGCTGCACATAGTGCTCACAGACCTCAACGCACGAACCAAGGCGAGATCCGTCGCCGCGCTGAAGGTTCCTGATCCGCGGCGTATGCGGCTCTCGACGCCGTGGCTGTTCGTCCCCGGAAGCGACTCGCTCATAATATCGGACAGGGTTCCCCTCCTTTGGGATAGCCTCGGCGTTGCTGCCGTTGCGTACGACGTGCCCGAGAGCGCCCTGTGCGAGGTCGAGCTTTTTGGCGTGAGGTACAGGAGCAGGACCTTTGAGGGCAAGCTTAGTGTGCGTCGGGGCGACACGCTTGCCCTGGGCTTTTTGCCCCTCGCGCAGCTTAGCGGCGGCAACTACACGGCGCGGATCGTCCTGAAGGACAAAACCGGACGCAAGCTTGCCCAAAAGGAGATTCGCTTCGTCGTCGTGCAGACGCCGTCGTCGATGTACAGGCTGAGGTTCGACGAGCTTTTGCGCCAGCTGGAGCTTATAGCGAATCCCTCAGAGATAAAGGCTTTGGAGGCAGCCGACTCGACCGAGCGCGACTCGCTTTGGGAGGAGTTCTGGCGAAGGCGGGACCCAACGCCGACAACGGAGTACAACGAAGCCAAGGAGGAGTTCTTCCGACGCGTGGAGTACGCCAACGAGCACTTCGGAACGCCAACCCGACCCGGCTGGGAGACCGACAGGGGGAGGGCATACATAACCTACGGTCAACCCGACGAGATCGAGAGACACCCCTTCGAGATTGACTCGTACCCGTATGAGATATGGTACTACTACTCGCTGGGGCTAACGCTCATCTTCGTCGACTACTACGGCGACGGCGATTACAGGCTCAAGGAGACGAGATGAGGGTTTGCGTTTGCGCAAAGGTCGTTCCCGACACGGACGACGTCCGCATAGATGAGGAGCGCGGCACGCTCGTGCGCGAAGGCGTCCCGCTTACGATAAATCCCTTCGACCTTTACGCTCTGGAGGAGGCTTTGCGGCTCAAGGATGGGGGCATTGCGCGCGAGGTTTTCGTAGTCTCGATGGCTCCGCCGCACGCGGAGAGGGAGCTCCGCAACGCGCTTGGCATGGGCGCCGACGAGGTGTTTTTACTTACCGACCCCGCCTTCGCCGGTGCCGACACGCTGGCAACGTCGTATACACTTGCTGCGGCGATAAGGCACCTCGGCGGCGCAAACCTCATCCTCGTCGGAAAGCAG
>CBEVQY010000034.1:0-22183 GCA_965552135.1 uncultured bacterium
CTACTGCAGCTTTTACTCGGTCGTCGCCGGGCGGGATGTGTGGCGCCGTTACCTCGACGCCCTGAGGCTTGAGATCGAACTTGTCTCCGAGAAGCTGAGAGGCAGGTGCGGCGCCGACGCCACAATATACATCGGCGGCGGAACGCCGTCGCTGCTTGCGCCGGAACAGATCGAGGGAATCCTTGGCGCGCTCAGGCGCAATTTTCGCATCGAAAATGCGGTCGAGGTTACCGTCGAGGCTAATCCGGAAAGCTTTTGCGAGTCGTGGGGCCGGGAGCTTGTCGACGTCGGCGCAAACCGGATAAGCATCGGCGCGCAGGCACTCGACGACAACGTCCTCCGCTTCCTCGGGCGAATCCACAGCGCAAGACAAGCCAAAGCCGCGTTAGAGGCCGCAGCGAAGGCGGGATTCGACGAAATATCGGCAGACATAATCTACGGCATCCCCGGCCAGACGACGGACGACATTCTGCGCGAACTTGAGGAGATCACCTGGCTTCCGCACATATCCCTATACTCCCTCACCGTTGATCCTGGCACAGGGCTTTGGCGGCTGGTTGAAGACGGCACCGTCAGGATGCCGTCCCAGGACGAGGTGGCGGAGCAGTACTACGCCGCCTTTGAACTCCTCTCGGAGAGGGGCTTTCGCGCCTACGAGGTGTCCAACTTCGCCAAACCAGGACACGAATGCAGACACAACCTGGGCTACTGGCTGCGGGAGGAGTACGTGGGTTTGGGCGCCGGCGCGTGGTCGTTCGTGGGGGGAGTGCGCTGGAGGAATGTTGCCTGCGTTGAGAGCTACATCGCCGCGCTTTCGAACCGCCAAAGCCCCGTCGACTTCCGTGAAAAGCTCTCGCCCAACGAGGCTTTCGAGGAGTGGGTGATGCTTTCGCTCCGCCTCGAGGACGGCTTGGACGTTGCCCGCGCGGGGCACCTCGCGGAGGCGCTCTTCGCGGCTGCAGAGCCGCTGATTAAAGCCGGCCTGCTCGTAAAGAGGGGAACGAGGCTCCTTCTTCCGCCGCACAAACGCCTCCTCGCCGACGGCGTCGCAGCGGAAATCGTGGCGAGAATCGAAAAACAAAAGGACCTGCTATGCTCATCACAAGGCTTCTCAAACCCGAACTTGTCTGCATAGGGCTTGAGGCGAAGGACAAGTGGGAGGTTATAAGTAAGCTTGCGGAGCTTTTGTGCAGGTCGGGCTGTGTGGTCGACGTCGACGAGCTTCGCTTTGCGCTGGAGGAGCGCGAGCGCACGATGACGACGGGTCTTGGGCACGGGGTCGCCGTTCCGCACGCGATGACGCCCGCGGCGCAGGACATCGCCGTCGCCGCCGCTACGCTGAAGGAGCCTGTGGACTTCGGCTCGCTCGACGGAAAACCCGTATCCGTCGCCTTCGCCATCGCATCGCCGCCCGACAGAGACAAACGCTACATGACCATACTCGCACAGATCGCCCGCGCCTTCTCGAGCAAAACGTTTGCCGAAAGACTCCGGAAGGTCGAAACGCCGCAGCAGTTCATCGACTCCCTGAAGAAGGCTTTGCAGGCTTGAGCCTTCGGCACAAAACCGACGTCCCAAAGCACAAAAGCAAAGGCTCCACAGGCATCCTGAAGCGCACCCTGGTGAAGAAAAACGCATACCCCGCGGCAAAGAGCAGCACAGACGCCACAACGAGCCTAACCTCGGCTCTGCGCCAATCCCTCCAGGCAGCGAAGGCGGAAAGCAGAAAAACCGGTAGCCACGACACCATATATAAAGCTTTCTTCCACCACGGCGCGGCACCGGGCGTCACAGGAACAGGATACGGTCGCCAGAAGTTGAGGAACTTCAGAAACCACATGCCAGCCGTCCGAATCGGGTGGGTGAGCACGTAGTCCACCGCCCTCCTGCGAAACTCGGAGGACGCGGAAAGCTCGCCAAGCGAAGAGATCTCCTGCCCCTCCCCGGTGAAGTATATCGGTCGCGAGCCTGAGGTGGGCGTGGTGTACTCGCAGTTACCAGCCCAGAAGTTCATCCAGCCCGTTGTGGAGAGGGGGATGAACCTCCCGAACACCACGGCGTTCCTCGCCGTCCACGGCGCCATAAGGATCAAAAAGCCCGAAGCGGCAAAGACCCACGCCCGCAACCTCCTAAGAAGCCTCAGCGACACAGGCGCCGCAACGAGGACGAGCATAGGCACCACAAGGACCCCCACCGCAACGAGCATCCCGAAGCCTGCGGCGCCGATGCCGTCGATCCCGCCCGCACGCCTCAGGGCGAGCCAGAAAAGGAGCATCACCCACAGGGTCGCCAGAAGCTGCGGGTAGAGCACCGTGGCGAGGTAAACCTGCGGCGGGTATACGGCGATAGCCGCAGCCGCCAAGGCGGCGCTTTTGGGACAACCAAGCTCCTTAGCAACGAAGTAAGCCAGCACAACGACCAAAGCGCCCAGCGCAGCCTGCGCGATCTTTACGGCGGCAAGAGACTTGTGCAGCGCCGCCACAGCCGCAACGAAAAGCGGATACACGGGCAAAACCGAAGCCGTCGGAACGCCGTTTATCGAAAACCCTCCGCCACCAACAAGCGACTGCGCAACGGACCAGTAGGTTCTCTCGTCCCCGAAGAGCGTTTTGTTGAATCCGGTCAGGGAAGCGAGCCCAACCCGCGCCAAAAAGCCAACGAAGGCAACGGAGATGACGAAAAGCCGCCTTTGACTTCGCGATACCTCCGGCGACATCACAGCATCACTCCGGCTTCTGGATACCCGGCGGAAGCCTTGGGTTGAAGTCCACCGTCAGGGCGACGCGGTGCACCTGGTCGATGGAGGATGCGACGAAGGCGTAGTCGAGGGTAAAGCGCGAGATCTTAATCCCCGCGCCGGCGCAGAAATCCCTCCGGTCAACGCCGACTCTGGCGAAGAAGTGCTCCCAAAATCGCGCCTCGACGCCAAGATGGGGGTAGAGGGTTACGGGATCGACCGAGATCAGCGCATCCTTCGATCCGCCCTCGAACCTCAACTCCAGCTCGGAGGTGACCGCAAGCTCCACCGCTCTCTCCCGCAGCGGCAGGGCATAGGACGCCCCAACGCGAACCGACGGAAGCTTGCTTTCGGAAAACCCCGTGCTCCAGCTTATGTGCGTTCCCGTGACGTCGAGGACCGAAAGCCCACAAAAAAGCCGCTCCGAAAGCCTGTACCTGATCCCCACATCCGCGCCGAAGCCGAAGTTGGTGTAGTCTCCTATCCTCTGGTGCAAAAACTTTGCCGAGGCTCCCCACGCAAGCCTTTTCGACAGCGGCGTTGCCGCGCTCAGGACGAGGACGTAATCGCCCTCGGAGCGCATCTGGATCGCAGATGCGTCCACAGGCTCGCCGGGGTCCCAGACGCCGTTGCCCTCGCCCTCATCCCCCGTGCCGGGAACGCCGTCTGTGCCGTAGTCGTAAAAGCCGTCGTCGCGGGTGAAGGGTATCTGGTCGGTGCCGAGTCGCATCGCCGAAGCGCAGAAGCGAACCCCGCGGAACTTGTCGCGGTAGGCGATGGCATCGAGCTGGTAGATGTTCCCGTAGAGGGCGGAGTGCATCGCGTAGATCTGCGGTGCATCCTGCCACGCCACCGCGGCGGGGTTCCACCAAACCGCCGACGCATCTGTGCCGAACGCGCAGTAAGCCCCGCCTAAACCCGCCGCGCGAACGCCAGTCCCAACCTCCAAAAACTCGGCAACGTACTTCCCCCCAAACGCAGGAAGAAAAAGCAGCAAAACAAACGGGAAAATCCTCTCCCTCATCGCCCTCACCCCCGCTTTGCCGAAACTTAAATAAAACCTTGCAGCACAGCAAGTGGAAGCTGAAATTTGAAGGGGAGGTTTTGCTTGGACAGGACTTCGGAAATCGAGGTGCTTGAGGGTGCTCTTTCGTTCGCCGAGGGCGCAGAGCGCGTGGAGATCTTAAACAGGCTTGCGCGAAGGTACCTCGACTCCTCGCCGCCCAAGACCATCGAGTACGCCCTCCGGGCGCTCGAGGAAGCCCGCGCGCTGGAGGACGTCGACGGGCAGCTGGATGCGCTAAAGCTTCTGGGAAACGCCTACTTCATCGCCAACAGCTTCGAGAGGGCAAGGGACATCTACGCCGAGGCGCTCGACCTCGCCCAAAGGAAGGGAAATGCTCAAAAGGAGGCGGACCTCCTCAACAACATGGGGCTTGTGTACTGGAAGCTCTGTCGCTACGACGACGCCATCGACTACCTGACGCGCGCTCTCAGAGCTTACGAATCCCTCGGCGACGCCGGGGGAGTTGCCCGCGCGCACGAGAACATCGGCATAGTGCACTTCAGCCTCAACGACTTCGAGGGCGCGCTGAGGTACTTCGAAAAGGCGCTCGAGGTCTGGGAGAAACTCGGCGACGGAGAGCGCATAGCCGCAACCCTAAACAACGTAGGCACGCTGTACCGCGAGAAGGGAGAGCTTTCGAAGGCGCTTGAGTTCCTGCTGCGCGCGCTTGAGCTCAAACGCAGCCAAAGCAGCATCCCCGCAGCGGCTAACTCGGTGGCGAACGTCGGTGCGCTGTACGCGGAGATGGGCGAGACGGAGAAGGCGCTCGAGTTCTTCGATGAAGCCGAAAAGCTTTACGCGCAGGTGGGAGATGCAGGCGGCTTAGCTCAAGTTGCGTCCAAAAAAGCGAAGATGCTGCTTGCCTGCGGCGACGCTGAAGGAGCGGCAAAGCTCCTGCAAAACGCCCTCGAACACGCCAAACGCAGCGGATCCAAGGACATCACACTGGAGCTGCTCGAAGACCTCGCCGAGGCATACGCGAAGCTGAGGAGGTACAAGAAGGCGTACGAGGTTGCGAAGGAGGCGACGGAGCTCAGGAAGGAGATCTTCTCCGACAGGCTCCAGAGGGCGGTTGCGGAGGCGGAGATCAAGTACGAAACGGAGCGCAAGGAGCGCGAGGCGGAGCTATACAGGCTCAAGTACGTGGAGCTTCGGGAGGCGAACGAGCGACTGCGCGAGGCGCAAAAGCGCCTCGAGACGTATCAGAACGAGCTTGAGCGCCTCGTCGAGCAGCGCACGGCGGAGCTTGTCGAAGCACACAAAGCGCTCCAGGAAAGCTACGCCAAACTCAAGGAGACCTTCGACGGCATCGTGCAGACAATGACCAAGCTCGTCGAGTTCAGGGATCCCTACACGGCGGGTCATCAGGAGCGTGTGGCAAAGCTTGCGGTGGCTATAGCCCGCCGGATGGGTCTTGACGAGGATACCGTCGAGGCGGTGCGCCCCGCGGCGGTCGTGCACGACATCGGAAAAATATACGTCCCCGCGGAAATCCTCACCAAGCCGGGAAGGCTGAGCGAAATAGAGTTTATGCTTATAAAGAACCACTCCGCCGCGGGCTACGAGATACTGCGGAGCATAAACTTCCCCTGGGACATCGCGACGATCGTCCGCCAGCACCACGAGCGCCTCGACGGCTCCGGCTACCCCGACGGAATAAGCGGAGACGACATCCGCATCGAAGCCAGGATCATAGCCGTTGCGGATGTGGTCGAGGCTATATCATCGCACAGACCCTACAGACCCGCCCTCGGGCTGGACGTGGCAATCGACGAAATCCAAAAGGGCGCAGGAAGGCTGTACGATCCCGCCGTCGTGAAGGCATGCGTGGAGGTTTTGCGCAGCGGCAAGTTCGAGTGGTAACCCCTCCCCACGTCGTCCAACGGCAGCCGCCGGCAAACTGCTCCAACGGCGACCTCCCCTCAGGCCGGAGCGATCAGGCGCCCTCACCGGTCTCCGCGACCCTCGACTTTCCGTCGGCTTTCGAGAACGTCGCGATTGGGACGGGCGCAAGGCGGTCCTCGCCGGGGCGGTACGGGAACTGCTCCCGCAGGATCTCACCCGCCCTGCCGAAGATTATGGCGACGGGGATATCGGCTGGACAGACGTCGCTGCAGATGCCGCACCCAACGCACGAAAAAGCCATATGGTACATCCTGCCGATGTGGAAGAAGAGCGTGTTGGGCGGGGGTTTGATGCCATCGCACTCAAGCATAAACGAAGCCGAAAGCTCATCCTCAACGGTGGCGAAGGCGCATTTGGTGCAGTAGCATATGGGGCAGACGTAGCCGCAGCAGTGACACCCTATGCACTTCTCGAAGAGCTGGGCGAGCGCTTCGTGTTCGAGCTTTGCGGGGACGATCTGCGCGAAGACCTTTTTTCTTTCGGCGGTGCGCCGGTCCAAGAGCCCATCGACGTGCGGCGCAAAGAAGGTTGCCGGCGAAACCTCAAGCCCACACCTGCGCAAAAGCTCCAAGCCGGCATCGGTTGCGGCAAAGAGCCTGCAGCCATCCTCCTCGGGCAGGGCGATGACGTCCGCGCCGCGGGGAACGAAATCTACGCAAACCCGACAGCTCTGACGCACCTGATCAGAGTCCCTGCTGTCCCAAAAAGCGCTCAGCAGGTCGTCTAAGGGCGACTCGGACGGGTCAAAATCGCCCGTGGGAACGACGCCGAAGCACACGGGAGACACGATCACCAGGTTTTTCGGTCTTACCTGATTGCGCTTGACGAGCTCCACGAAAGCCCGGAGCTCACAAGGTCTCATGACCGCCACAACGGGCTCTGCGAGTTCGCCCTTGAGCGTGAGTCGGGAGAGGATTTGCGCGGCGTTCTGGGGCATCACGGGCGCCAGAGGGAGCCAGTCGCAGGCGCCTGCGGGGTCGGACGCAAGAACGTACGATACGGCGTCCCCGACCTTCGAGAGGGTGAGAGCGGCAAAGCCCGCACCAAGGGCAAGCTCAAGAAGCTCCCGCAGCGCCTCGCCGGGTGAACCTGGTATTTTCGCAGCGTGCATCATGTCTCACCGCGCTCGAAAAGGCTTTTTGTCGCCTCGCTTACGCCGGGAAGCTCATCCTCCACAAGGAAGGTCCTGAGCGGAATCTCCTCGTCCCGGCTCCTGCCGGGAACGTAGTCGAACATCTCCTGCAGCGCCTCGGCGGCGATGGCAAAAAGCGTTGAGACGGGAAGCTTTTGGGGACAGGCGTCGTCGCAGCAGCCGCAAGAGACACACGAAAGCGCCATATGCGTCATCCTGCCCAGGTGGAAGTGTGGCACATCGGCGGGAAGCCTCTGCGCCCCTTTGAGTTTTGCGCGCTGCTGATACCCCCGGGCGGGGAACTCGAGAAAACCCGTCTCGAAGAAACACCGCTCGCAGTAACAGATCGGACACACCCGCATGCAGTTGTGACAGTTTATGCACTCCGCCGCAAAAGCGGTGATCCCATCGGGCGAGGTGAACTTCTCCCTCGCGGCTTTGATCGCTTCGTTTCTGGCGGTGCGCCTTTCGCCTGCGATCGCATCGACGGCGGCGCGCCAGCTCGAGATATCCGCCGACGCAGAAAGCCCAAGCAACCGAACGAACTCCTCGCCGCGCGGCGACTTCGGCACAAGCGCAAACCTACCCTCCCCAACGCCCCAAAAGGCTATGTGGACATCGCTTGGGGCGTCGGCAAAAAAGACGCATATGCGACAAGCCTCTCTCAAAAGCTCGCTTTCTGCGCCCGAAAGCAGGCGCGAGAACTCCTCCCAGCCCCGCTCGGGGTTGGCGAAGAACTCGGAAAGCTTAATAGCGCCCGGACAGTCCACAGTTACGACGGTGAAGCGTTCGAGTTGGAGCTTTTCGAGCTTACAAAGCTCGACGGCGGCGCGTGCCTCGCAGGGACGCATAATGGCAACAACCCGCCCGCCCGAAAGGGTCTTCTCGCTAAACCCCGAAAGTGCGCGCGCGCCCTGAGTCGTTATCACGGGCGGCAGCGGGCAAACCCGCTCCAAAAGGATGGGGCTTCTTATCAAAAGCCAGATGAAGCTTTTTTCGCCCCTGGTTTTCACGGGCGCGACGACGGCATCTGCAGCGCCCGACTCAAACGCCCTCCTGAGGATCAGTGTGATAGCATCGTTCAGATCACCGCCCGCCTCAACGAGCGCGCCTAAAGTTGGCAAACCGTTCGCACCGACTGCCAACGCTGACCTCCTCAAAATACGCTGCGCTTAAATGGGTTGGGTCCAAGCTTTTTTATCTTTTCGGTGAACCTCTCCACAAGCTCGGCGTACCTTCTGCCCTCCGAAGCCGAAACCCAGGCAAGCTCTATGCGCTCGGGCTCGAGGTCGAACGCCTCAAGAAGCCTTTTAAGCAGGGCGAACCTGCGCCTGGCGTAGTAGTTTCCCTCCTGGTAGTGGCAGTCGCCGGGGTGGCATCCTGCGACGATCACGCCGTCTGCGCCCCACAAAAGGGCGCTCAGCACCATCACAGGGTCGACGCGGCTGGAACACATCACCCGCACAACCTTGACGGTGGGCGGCATCTTGATCCGACTGGTGCCCGCAAGATCAGCCCCACCGTAGGCGCACCAATTGCACAGAAAGGCGATTATGTTAGGGGAAAACTCCTCGCCCACAAACCAACCCCCTCAAACCTGTTCCATATAACCCTGTTATGTTTATAATGTCAAGGCGAAAAAGTTTGCGCTGTTGCCTGCCGCCCCGAGGGCGGCTATATTGGGTTTTCGGAGGTGGGCTGTGTTTCGGAGAGTGCTTTTCGGCGTGGCGTTCGTCTGGTGGGCGGCAACGATGTATTTCGTGTACAACGAAGCCACCGCCGCAAAGCCAACTATCCTGCGCGAGCTCGATATCGTCGTCGTCGGGAAGCTCGAGAAGCAGGAGTGGTTTTCGATCTACTGGAACGGCGAGAAGGTTGGCTACAGCTCAAAGGCGCTGCAGCGCGTTGGCACAAAGCTTATGGTGACCGAGGTGACCTACCTGCGTCTCCCCGTCGGCGGCGCCGTGCAGGAGATATACTCGCAGGCGATAACGACGGTCGACTCGACCCTGGCGGTGAGGTCGTTCTCCTTCGATATGCAGGGCGGAGATTACAACGTCACCGCCGAGGGGAAGGTATCGGACGGCGTTTTGACCGTTGTCGTCGGCTCGCCCGAGCGAACAGATACGGTATCTATAGACCTCGGCGGCGAGATCTACACGCCGGCGCTTCTGCCCGAGATGATCGCCCAAAAGCCACAAAAAGGGCTGCGCATCCCCACGTTCGATCCTTTCACGATGTCGCGCGATGGTTACGAGGTCACCGCCTGCCGCCGCGAACGCAAAAAGCTCGGTTCCTTCGAGGGCAACGTGTGGGTGGTCGACGTCGCGGCGATGGGCTTCTCAAGCCAGATGTGGATATCCGACGAGGGAAGCCTGATTTACGAAAAAGGACCCGGGGGATTCGAACAGTTCAGGGAGAGCCAGAAGGAGGCGTTAAGCTTCGAGCTTTCGCGCGCAGGCAAAACCGACATCCTTTGGGGCTTTTCGTTCCCCGCTCAGTGGGGGTCGCAAACCCCTCCGAGGAGGGCGCGCTACGGCGTCTACGTGCTCTCAAACTTCCCCACCGAGATTCTGGAGCTTGAGGACTTCAACCAGCGCCTTCGCGGCGACACACTCGAGGTATGCGCCGAAGGCTTTGAGCAAGGACCAAAACCAACACCCGCCGATACCTCCGAAACCCCCTTCATCCAACGCCACGACCTGAGGCTCATCAAAGCCGCAAGGAAGATAACATCGGGCGCAGAGGACACGCTGGAGATGCTTGTGAGGATAAACGACTACCTCTACCGCAACATCAAAAAGGAGTATCAGACTTCCCTTCCCTCGGCGGTCGACGTTCTTTCGAAGATGAAGGGCGACTGCAACGAGCACACTGTGCTTTTTGTGGGTTTGGCGCGCGCTTTGGGCGTTCCCGCAAGGGTCAACGCAGGCGTTGTATACCGCGAGGACGGAAGGTTCTTCTACCACGCCTGGGCGCAGGCTTACGTTGGCGGCAGATGGCACAGCTTCGACCCAACCTTCGGCCAAGCCCCAGCCGACGCCGCCCACATAAAGCTCGTCTCGGGCGAAATCGACAAGCAAATCCAGCTTTTGCGCATAGGCGCCAAGGCGGAGATCAAAGTCGTTGCAGCCGCAGAGGAGTGTCCCTGAGGGGGAAGGATGCACCCCAAAAGGAAGATAGCGCTTTTGGGCTCAACGGGCTCGATAGGCAGGCAGACGCTCGAGGTGGTGGAGCACCTGGGCGGGGCTGTGGAGGTAAGAAGCCTTGCCGCAGGTCGCAACCTCAGCCTGCTGGAGGAGCAGATCTTGCGTCTGCGCCCGAAGCTTGTCTGCGTTGCGGACGAGGAGGACGCGAAAAAGCTTTCGAGGAGATTTCCGCAGGTCGAGGTGTACTTTGGGGCAGAGGGTCTTGAGCGCCTTGCCGCCGACGAGGAGGTCGACACGGTCGTCAACGCCGTCGTCGGGCGCGCGGGGCTTGCACCGTCGTGGAGAGCCGTCGCCGAGGGCAAAAGGCTCTGTACGGCGAACAAAGAGTCGCTCGTTATGGCGGGCGAAGTGCTCACCCGACTTGCCTCCCAAACCGGCGCGCAGATATTCCCCATCGACAGCGAGCACTCTGCACTCTGGCAGGCGGCGCTTGCCGGAAAACGCGAGGAGATAAAAAGAATCATCCTCACCGCCTCGGGGGGACCGTTTTGGGGCAAAAAGATTGACCCAGCCTCGATCACTCCAGAGGATGCCCTGGAGCACCCCACGTGGCGCATGGGACCGAAGATAACCGTCGACTCCGCAACACTTATGAACAAAGGGTTCGAGGTCATCGAGGCGCGCTGGATGTTCGACATCCCTCCCGAAAGAATCGACGTCCTCATCCACCCGCAAAGCATTGTGCACTCGATAGTCGAGTTCGTCGACGGCTCCCAGATAGCCCAAATGTCCCTGCCCGACATGCGCCTGCCGATACAGTACGCCCTCACCTACCCTCAAAGGCTCCCTTCGCCCGTAAAGCCCCTCAGGCTCGAGGAGCTTTGTCGCCTTGAGTTTTTTGCCCCCGAACAGGAGCAGATGAGGGTCCTCAGCCTTGCCTACAGGGTTCTTGAGGTCGGCGGTACGGCGCCAACCATACTCTGCACGACAAACGAGCTTGCGGTAAGGGCGTTCCTCGCGGGGAGGATATCGTTCGACAAGATAATAGAGCTTGCCGAGCGCGCCCTCGAGGAGGTGGTCTGGAAGCCCCTGCCCCACGACAAACCCAGGGACGCCCTCGAAGCCGTCCTCGAAGCCGACAAAGCCGCAGAGGAGTGGTTCAACCGCAGGGTGGGCTAAATGAGGGGTCTCATCCGCCAGCACTTCTCGCGCAGACGCTTCATATCGGCCCGGTATTGATTGCCTATCACCTCGCCAAGCTCTGCCGGATCAAGCCCGTAGCTGCGCAAGCCAACAAATCCCGCCGCCTCATCCGGGTCGATGCAGATGCCAAGATGGATCTTGACCGAAACGGGCGTCTGCGTGACCGCGGTTATGGTGAGCCGATTGTCCTCGTCGTAGAGGTCGTCGCCCCAGCGGAGAATCCTGCGGCTGCCAAGCCTGTGCGCAAGCTTCTCCTCCGATATGCTCACGAGAATGTTCTGACGCAAAACGCCCTTTTCGATGTCGTCGCCGAAGTGCTCGATGACGAAATGCAGAAGATCACCGCGCGGAAAGACCGTTCCCCTCTTGCGCTCACGAAGGTCTATCATATCCTCGGGACCCACCTCGATGGGACCGCAGAACATCACGAGGGAATCGCCGACAAGGTCGAAGTTCAAAAACGCCCAGTGGGGCTTCATTGCCTCCACAGTCATCGTCATCCGCTCGGAGATGAAGATGTACTCCATCCTGTAGCCACCCGTCACAGGGCAAGCCTCCGTCAGGGCACCAAAAATCAATCTAAGGGCATTGAGCGCTTGTGTAAAGCGGTTTTTCTCAGGGCAAAATCGCTTGACAGCGCCGCAGCCCAGGCTAATTTATTCGGAAAGCTTTGTGGTTTTGGGAAATCTGCGCAGGGGGTCGAGATATGCGAAGGGGTTTGTTTTTCCTGCTTTTGGTCGCCCTCTCCACATCCCTTTGGGCTGGGACGAGGGGGAAGATAGTTGGCGTCGTAAAGGACAAGGACACCGGCGAGGGGATTCCAGCCGCAAGCGTTGAGCTCCTAAACGCCGGCACCGGGGAGGTGATAACGGGAACCTCCACCGACCTCGACGGAAAGTACTTCCTCCTCGACGTCTACCCCGGCATGTATAACCTCCGCGCCTCAGCTGTGGGATACAAGACGGTGACGGTGAAAAACGTTTTGGTTCACGCCGACAGGACGACGACCGTAAACTTCGAGCTCCAGTCAACCGCGATAGAGGCGCAGGAGGAGGTCGTTTACGGCGAGCAGATCATCGAGCCCGACGTCGTGACCACACAGACCTCCACCACAGGCGACGAGATCGAGTCGATGCCCGTGACAAGCGTCGGCGAGGTTTTGACGGTCAAGGTTGGCGGCGTTGTCAACCGCGGCGGCGAGCTCCACTTCCGCGGCGGAAGGGCAAGGGAGGTCAAATACGAAATCGACAACATGCCGGTGCAGGACCCGACCTACGGCTATCAGGCGCTTGAGGTCTCCACGAACGCTGTTCAGGAGATACAGGTCCTCACGGGCGCCTTCAACGCGGAGTACGGCGGCGCGCTTTCGGCGATCGTCTCAATCGTGACCAAAGAGGGCGACCCAAACAAGTTCTCGGGGTCGGTCGAGTACTCCACAACGAACTTCAGGATCAAACCGCTCAACAAGTTCACCACCAACGCCGACAGGCTCGACTTCTCGCTCTCGGGCCCAGAGCCACTGACGACATATCTTCTGCCCCTTATCGGGCTTAAGATGCCGCGCGACAAGAGGATCTCTTACTTCTTCTCCATCTCGGGCGAGAACACCGACACAAGGCTTCCCTACAACAAGCGCTTCGACCTCGATTACCCCGAGGGCGGCGCCCCCCTGGCAACACAAGAGGAAATATACGGACCATACAAGATAAAGTACGGCTGGTACGGCTTCTTCCCGGAGCGCAGGGTGAACCAATACCAGGCAACGTTCAAGCTGAAGCAAAAGCTAACCCCGTCGTTTAAGTACGTGCTTTCCTACACCGGCAACTGGTCGAAGTGGCGCTCGTTCGACTGGTACTACTACTACTGCCCGAGCTTTTCGTACAAGAACTACCGCTACGCCCACCAGCTAAGCCTCAGCATAACGCACAACCTTACTCCGCGGACGTTTTACGAAATCAAGGCGGGTTATCTTCACACGAAGCGCACGCTCACGCCCGGCGACTACGACCCGAGCGACTTTGCCATAGATACCTCCGACTACCGCACCCTCGACGACTGGGTCGACATAAACGGCGACGGCATTCCGCAGGTTCGCGTGCAGTGGTGGGACGCCAACGGGAACGGTATGTGGGACTACGGCGAATACTGGCAGCCGACCATAGAGCGCATAGATACGATCTGGGAGGATCCTGCGACGAGAACCACGATACTCGAGCTCGATACCGTTTACGCCGACACCCTCCCGCCACAGCTGGGCGAAGAGCCCTGGGTCGACTGGAACGGAAACGGCGTCTTCGAGCCGAGAATGACCAACTTCAACTCCCCGCTCTACGGATACTACTCCCTCAATTTGGGCGAACCCTACATGGACGGCGAGCCCTTCCTCGACGGCTACCCCTACGGGCTAAGCTACGAAGCCCTCATCGGCGGCACATCGCCGATAGAGTTCCATATGGAAACGCTTTGGGTCGACATAAACGGCAACGGGGTTAAGGACTTCGGCGAGTACGTCTTCGGAAGCTACTACTACACGGTCGACACGGTTCTTTTGGAGGAGCTCACCTGGCACGACGACAACAACGACGGCATCGCCCAGTGGGGCGAATACGTCGACATAAACGGCGACGGTCAGCTTACGCTGCGTGATGGCATCTGCAACTTCATAGACGCCAACGGTAACGGCGAGTACGACGTTGGGGAGTTCGGCGAGCCTTTCCTCGATCTGAACGGCAACGGCAAGTACGACGGTCCCAACGGCGTCCGCGACGAGTGGGAACCCTCCGAATATCCGAACGCGCTTCTGCCCGGCGAACCATACATCGACCGCAACGGCAACGGCAAGTTCGACGACTTCTCCCTCTTCCAGTACCGCGGCTTCGACCGCTGGGCAGTCTGGCACAAACGAACAAGCGACGTCGTTATGCTCAAAGGCGACATCACAAGCCAGGTCGACGACCACAACATGGTCAAGTCGGGGATCGAGTTCCAGTGGATGCGGCTTAACATGAACGAGATACAATACCCCGAATACGCCTACGACGGCGAACCCGATAACATGCCCTGGCCGGAGCACGGCGTCTTCAGGTCGTTCTACACCAGAACGCCCAAGACGTTCGCCTGGTACATCCAGGACAAGATGGAGTACGGCGGGCTCATAGCGAACGTTGGCGTGAGGTTCGACCTCTTCCTCCAGGCGCCCGAGGTTCTGGAGGATACCGTAGCCTCCGAGCTTCGCGCGGTGCTTGAGCCCTGGTGGAGCGAAAGCACGGTCGTAAAGACCCGCTATAAGATTTCGCCACGCCTCGGGATGAGCTACCCCATCACGGAGCGCAGCAAGCTATTCTTCAGCTACGGACACTTCTACCAGCTTCCGGGATTCGACAACTTCTATCAGACCCCAACGCAAGGCTCCCGCGCAGGAAGGCTTTTGGGCAACCCCAACCTCTCGTACGAAAAGACCGTTGCCTACGAGCTTGGCGTAGCCTATGCCTTCGCCGACGACTGGGTCGTGCAGTTCTCGGGATATTACAAGGACATCTACGACCTTCTCAACACCTCCCACGCCAAGCTCGGACCGCTTGAGCAGGACGTCTACGTCAACCACGACTACGCCCGCTCGAGAGGGATCGAGATAAGGCTCGACAAATCCCTTTCGAACTACTGGTCGCTTTCGATGAACTACTCCTACGCCTTCGCCTACGGCAAGAGCTCCTCCGACCGAAGCGGCTACGACGCCCAGTTCAACCAAACGGCAATCCCGCTTAGGGACCTACCCCTCGATTGGGACCAGAGGCACCTCCTGAACGCCGTGCTCGACCTCAGGGTCAAGAAGGACGAGCATCCGAAGCTTTTCGGGCTTGTGCTGCCTGATCAGTGGGGCTTGAACCTTGTGCTCACGTGGGGCAGCGGCTTCCCGTACACGCCGTCGAAGTACAACCCCAAATACGAGTCGAAGCCCGGCGAGAAGGCGTGGGAGCGCACCAACGCCCTGCGGATGCCAAGCCAGTTCAACGTCGACCTCAAGTTCAACAAGGACTTCAGGCTCGGGAGGGCGGACCTCTCGTTCTACGTCATGGTCTCGAACCTCACCAACCACCGCAACGTGCTCTACGTGTATCCCGACACTGGCGAACCCGACAAAAGCTGGGTCAAGTGGGAGGACACTGACGGCGACGGCGTGGACGACACATACACGTTTATGGGCGACGACTACAACAAAAACCCAACCCACTGGGGTCCACCCACAGATATCAGGGTTGGGGTGAGCGTTTCGTGGTAAGGAAGGCAATTACTTGAGATATCGGGGGTGTTGCGATGCGCAGAGTTTTTTGGGTAGCGGTGCTTTTTGCGGCTGGGGCTTTGTTCGCCCGCGACCTCGGACCCGAAACGGTAAGCGAGGCGGGCGGGCTCTCCAGAACCGCCGTAACCCAACCCGTAACCGACGAAAAAACACACCACGTAGGAAGCCTATACCTCACCGTCTCCAACTGGGGCTTCTTCGGCTCACAGCGCGGGGAGGATAACCCCTACTACTGCATCATCGACGACGAAGGCATCTGCGGCCAGACGGGGGTGTGCAGGCCGTCGGGGGAATACCCGGGCTGCTCGGGCATCGAGTACCTGTTCCAAGGCGCCCTCTGGATCGGCGCGGTCATCGCGGGCGATACGCTCGTGTCGGTCGGCGAAGACGGGTGGCAGAGCGGCATAAACGAGCTTCTGCCAAGCTATAACTACGACGACACCCTCGTCCACAGGTCGATCCTCGAGGGGGATTCTGCCGCCGTCTCGGAGGAGGACTACGTCGGCAACTTCGCCGACACAATCACGAACACCGCCTTCGTCGACCCCTCACACCGACCTATAGGCGTTGCGGTCCACCAGGAAAGCTACGCGTGGAGCTACGATTACGCCAAAAACTTCGTCATCATCGACTACACCTTCAAAAACGTAAGGACCGACGGCAAGACGATAAGCGACATGTACATAGGGATTTACGTGGACGGCGACTGCGGGCACGTTCAAACGCCGGACTACGCTCAGGACGACATCACGGGCTTTATCGAGAACTACATCGACTGGTCGCGCGGCGAGCCGGACACGATACCGATAATGCTTGCCTGGATAGCCGACAACGACGGCGATCCCGAGGACGGGATGTATACCGACAGGAGCCCCACAGGCGCCATGGCGGTCAGGGTCCTGCGTGGACCGTGGGGAACATGCCTCGACAGCGCAAGCTTTTCGTACAACTGGTGGATATCGAACATCGACGAGACCTACGACTGGGGTCCCGCAAAGCAGGACCTCGGATTCGACGGCACCCCCGAAGGCGACATAAACAAATACAAGGTCATGTCCAACGGCGAGTTCGACTACGACCAGACCGAAATAGAGGACTACAAGGACGACCCCAACTGGCAGGGCAACCCTCCGCCGGACGATGAGAACTGGATCAGAAACCTCTCCAACGGCTACGACACAAGGTTTCTGCTTTCCTTCGGTCCCCTAACCCTTGCTCCGGGCGACACCGCGCACATAACGATAGCGTTTTTGGTGGGCGAGAACTTCCACACCAACCCCCAGAACGTCGAGGGACCCACCTGGCAGCCCGACTTCAACTTCGACGACCTCGCCTACGCCGCATACTGGGTCGCCCTCATCTTCGATAACCCCGGCGTCGACACCGACGGCGACGGCTACGCCGGCGAGTTCGAGGTCACAGGCGAGGGCGACACCATCTGGCTTTCCGGCGACGGCGTTCCCGACTACAAAGGTCCTGCGCCGCCAAGCGCACCCGAGGTGAAAGTCGTGACCGGCGAAAACAAAGTCACCGTCTTCTGGAAGAAGGACCCAAACATCGAGGAGGGCGTGGACCAAATAACGGGCGTGAGGGACTTCGAGGGCTATAGGATCTACATCGCCGAGGCAAACCTCGATCAGTACTACACGCCGATAAAGCAGTTCGACAAGATCGACTTTCTGCGCTGCCTGAAGCTTGTGGAGCTTTACACCGTCGACGACACGACGGGAGACACAACGTACTACTACCAAGCTGTCTACTCGGACGAGGCAATTTACTCCGACACGGCGTACACGGTGCCGATACTTTCGCCTGCGGGCGACACCCTTCGCGACACAACCCTTGTGCCCACACCGATATTCGAGAACCTCGGCATGCCGCCGGAGACCCTGGTGCAGTTCGAAGACGACCCCGAACCGACAACCTACTACTACTACACCATCGAAAACCTCCTCCCCGGCGACGACAAGTACATAGCCGTCACGACCTTCGACTACGGTCAGCCCTCGAGAAACCTGGGTTCGCTTGAGTCGAGCAAGACGAAGTACGCGAAGTGGGTTGTTCCAACGGGCGCGGCGGCAAAGGACAACAGGGTGAGGGTCGTTCCGAACCCATACCGCGTCGACCACGACTACTCCGACTTCTGGGAATACTCCTACACCGGCGAGTGGAGCGAGTACTCGAGAAAGCTTAGGTTCTTCAACCTCCCGCCGCGGTGCAAGATAAGGATCTACACCCTCGACGGCGACCTCGTTCAAACGCTCTACCACGACGACAACGCTCCGGGCAAAATGGTGGGCGCAGAAGACTGGAACCTCATATCCCGAAACGACCAGGCTATAGCAAGCGGAATCTACATCTTCAGCGTCGAGAACCTCGATACGGGGGAAATACAGACGGGCAAGTTCGTCATAATAAAGTGATCTTTCCGCTTGGGCGGGACAAGGCAGTCGAAAAGAGGGGGGAGATATGCGTAAGGCGCTGCTTTTGTGCGTGAGCGTTTGTGCTTTTGCGCTCGTCTTTGGGCAGGCGAAGGTGGGGACGGCGGTTGGTCAGTTTTTGGAGATATCGCCTTCGGCGCGCGCAGAGGGGATGGGTAGCGCATTTATCGCCGTCGCCGACGACCCATCCGCAATGTACTACAACCCCGCAGGGCTCGCATGGCAGTTAAGACGCCAGCTTTCGTTCTCACACGCCGTCTATTTCGCCGACATAAGCTTCGACTGGCTCGGCGCATCGCTGCCGCTTGCCGGAGGCGTATTCGGAGTCTCGGCAACGGCATTAAACGCAGGCGAAATGGAGGAAACTACCCCATATCACCCCGAAGGCACCGGAAGGACTTTCACCGCGGGCGCACTGTCGGCTGGCATAACGTACTCAAGGCTCCTTACCGATAGGTTCGCCGTCGGCATCAACCTGAAATACGTCGGGGAATACCTCGCAGACGTCTCGGCGCAGGGATGGGCAATGGACATAGGAACCATCTACAAGACGGCGTTCCACGACATAAGGCTTGGGATGCTGCTTTCCAACTTCGGACCGGACCTCTCCTACATCCAGCAAAGCTTTCCCCTGCCTATGTGCTTTCACTTCGGCGCGGCGGGGGAGCTCCTGAAAAACGGAACGCACAGACTCACCATCGACTTCGAGGGATCACACCCCAACGACAACCTCGAGAAGTTCCAGATAGGCTTCGAGTACGCATACAAGGAGTTCGCCTTCCTGAGGGGGGGATATAAGATACAGTACGACTCTGATCGCTTTGCCCTTGGTGCCGGCGTGAGGATACCTCTTGGGTCGCTCACAATCGGCGCAGACTACTCCTTCACCGATATGAAATACCTAAACGACGTCCACAGGTTCAGCATAAGCTTTCTTTTCTGACGGCAAAAACCGAAAGGGGTGAGATATGAGAAGGGGCGTTTTCATCGCAGCGTGCGTTTTGGTTCTGGCGCTCTTTTGGGGGTGTGGCTACAAAGGCGAGAACGTTGCTCCCGAAAACCCGTTTGTTTATATGTACAACGTTCCGCCTGACAGCTCCGTTTTGGGCGCCGCGCCGATAATATACTGGTGGGGCACCGACCGCGACGGAAGAATAATCGAGTACGAATACATCGATATCCCCAAATCACTCTTTGCGGGCGGCGATGAGCTGTACGAAAGCTACTACACCGGCGCCGAGGAGATCCCCGACACCGGAGTTGCCCTCGCCGAAAGCAAACACGCCAACTGGATGACGACATCGCAGACGTCGGACACGATCTTCCTCTCGCTTGAGGCGGGCGAGGACACCACCGAACACCTCTTCTGCGTGCGCTCAGTCGACAACGAAGGGCTTAAGTCGGATATCGAGTGCCGCATATACTTCCGCATCAACACCCCGCCCGACACCGTGGAGCTGAAGGAGTACGAGGAGTATGAGGAGGGGGACACCTTTTGGGTTCTGAACGACGTTACAGAGGACTGGGGCGGGATACCGTTTTCGTGGCGAGCACATGACCCCGACAACTCAGTCATCCTGGAGTATTACTGGTGGGTTGAGAACTACGACAACCCCAACGAGGTCGTTCGCACCTCCCTCGCCGACGACAGCCTCGGCGGGATGTACTCCGGGCTCGACTCAACGGACGGCTGGGTCAGATACACCAACACGATCCTGCGCGGCATACCCACGGGTCACTGGCGCTTTGTTGTCAAAGCGCGCGACGACGCCTTCTACGAAGGCGCAGCCGATACGTTCGAGTTCTACGCAGTCCACCCCTACTTCGACCCATCAATCGACTCCGTCGCACAAGCGATGTACGAGGGAACGTTCCCACACAGAATGCTCGTGCTTTACGCATACTCCCCAACGATGGGGGTGGACATCGAAGACGTTCAGTCGTTCTACGGAGGAATCTTCGACCAGTTCGTGGGGATGTACTACGATTCCTACGACGCCACCACCGACGGGATAAGCTTTTCGGGCTTCGACGAAAGACTCAACATGACGAAGTTCGACCTCAAGGACTACAGCATAGTCTACTTCGTCAACATAGGTCACTCCGCCTTCTCCTTTGCGCCCCTCGAGGAAATGCTTGACGAATTTCGGGAGTACGTTCTTGCCGGCGGTCGCCTCGTCCTGGACGGTCGTTCGATACTCGAACACGCCCACATCCCGCCGTCTGCGTTTTCCGCGCCGGGATACACGATATACGAGATGCTCGGCGTTGTGACCGTTGCGCGTCCTTCGGGCTTTGCGTGGGCGCAGTCGCTGCACCCCGACTTCCCCGACTCCCTCACCCTCGACGCCGACAAAGTCCCCGGCGGAACGCTCGGGAAGGTACAAGGGTTTGGGACATATCCTTACTTCTTCGGCGTGCCCTTCGTTGAGCCGCTCTACCGCGCTGGCGAAGGCTCAAGCGACGACCTCGTCGGATGGCAGGTCGCAGAACGTTTCGCAAGGAGAACTACCCGAAGCGCATACTTCGCCTTCCCGCTCTACTTCATCGACAACTCCGAGGGCAAGGTAAACCAGGTGCTCGACGAAACCTTCAGGTTCATAACGGCGACGTTTGAGCCGGAGGAGGAAGAAGAGGAGGGACTTTAGCCCGGAGGGCGACCTTGGCGAAGAGCAAGCGCCTCTCCGGCGGCGTCTTCGCCGTAAGGCTTTTCGCCGGCGAGGAGCTTATATCGGGTCTCCTTGAGTTTGCGCGCACAAAGCGCACAGGCGGCGCCGTTTGGGGCATAGGCGCCCTCGCGTGGGCTGAAATAGGCTACTTCGACGAGAAAAGCAGAACTTATCTGCGCAGGCGCGTCACTGGCGGAGTGGAGCTTGCCTCGCTTATGGGCAACCTCGTATTCGTTGACGACAAGCCCACGGCGCACCTGCACGCCGTGCTCGCGACAAAGGATTTCGCCACGGTTGGGGGACATCTCTTCGCCGCCGAAGTTTCGGTGACGGCTGAGATCATCGTTCTCCCGTGGGAAGCCGGCGAGCTCAGCCGCGCCAGGGACGAGCGCACAGGACTTGCGCTGTGGGAGATCTGAGGGCGGAGCAGCAGGGTAAATCGGCGTGAGTGCTGGAAAGCTGCATGGGAGTTGCACGAGGCGCCGCAGCGAAATCGTCGCAGCCCGAAAGGCGCAAGCCTCAACGAGCTCGGACAGGGTCCCAGAAGGAGCGACGGAAAACAGGGGCACGGAAGATCGCCTGAGTTGGGTGCGCCTTCAGCCTCTCCGCGATAGGGCAAGGGCGATGTAGTGTATCGCCGTTCCCCACGACAGCGCCACGAGAACGCCGCCGTAGACGACGATGGTCACATCCACAGCGGGGGGGATCGGCTTTCTTACGACGGCGACCCAACCGAAGAGAGCCAAAAGCATAACAAGCTCAAGGGTTGTTTTCAGCTTTGCGGGTAGCGATGGGAGTATGATGCCGCGGCCCGTCCTGATGCGCGCGATCCTGAGGGCTGTGACGACGACGTCCCGCGCAACAAGCGCAATCGTTACCCACCAGGGGAGAACGCCTATCGCCGAAAGCGCCACAAGCGCAACCCCGGTAAGCGCCTTGTCGGCTATTGGGTCCCAAAGCTTTCCGAACTCCGAGACTCTGGTCCTTCGGGCGACGTAACCGTCCCAGAAGTCGGATATTGCGCCTGCGGCGAAGAGCACGAGTCCCGCAAGCCTGCACGCGTCGTTGCCGAAGAAAAAAAGAACGAAAACCAAAGGAGCAACAAAGAGCCTGCCCAAAGTCATCCAGTTTGCGGGCGTGGAGATGTCTTTTGCGGAGCCTGAGCGCATAACGTTTACTCTTCGCCAAAGCCCTCGGCGAAAAGCTTGGCTATCGCCTCGACGGCGGCTTCTTCGTCGGGACCATCGGCGGTTATCACAACACGGCTGCCCTTCTCGGCGGCTAATATCAAAACGCCCATTATGCTTTTTGCGTTAACTTCGATATCGTCCTTGCGCAGCTTTATCGTGGACGCGAACTGGGATGCGGTCTTTACGAGCATCACCGCCGGTCGCGCGTGCAGCCCAAGGCTGTTTACGACTGTGACCTCGCGCTCTACCACCTCTGCCCTCAACCGCCGCAGTCCCAAAAATATCGTGGGGTTAGACCAGCGCCGCAAGGGAAAAGTCGGGTGGGGGCGCGCCCTCGGGCGCTATCTGACCACGACTATCCTCCCCAAAAGGAGCTTGCCGTCCTTCGTTT
>CBEVQY010000035.1:0-22101 GCA_965552135.1 uncultured bacterium
AGGGGAGGGTCTATCTTTTCAACGAAGCCTTTCCCGCGCTTTTCGGCTTAGAGAGCCTTCCCGAGGACATCTATTTCGCAGAGCTTTTGCCCAAGGGCTTTCGCCACAGGTTCGAGGAGGCTTTTACACAAACGATTAAGGGCGATTCGCGGAAGTTGGAGGTCGAATTCGGCGAGGAGGGGAGGTATATAGAGATCGATATGGTGCCCATATACCACAGGCGGCAGCTTACGGGCGTCCAGGTTCTTGCCAGGGATATTACGGAGATATACAAAACGGGGCGCACCGTCCTTATTGCCGACAAGATCATAAGCTCTGCGCCGCTTCTTGTTGTGGTGCTCGACAGCGAGGGTAGGGTTGTCAGCCTGAATCCCTTCGCAGAAAGGCTGCTTGAGTGCAAAAAAGAGGACGTTGTGGGCAAAAGCTGGGTCAAAAACTTCATTCCGCAGGATCTCCAAAGCGAGCTTGAGGGGTATTTTAGAGCCATATTCGAGTCCGGCAACGTCATTCCCAATCGCGTGAACCCTATCGTTACCCAGGGCGGCAGGACGAGGATAATAAGCTGGCACAACGCCATCGTTTCGCCCGGCGAGGGCTCCGAGAAGTTCTTGGTTGGCATCGGCGAGGACATAACCGACAAGCTCGCCATGCAGAACGCGCTTGAGAACTCTGCCAGAAGGTATCGCTTCATAGCCGAGAACGCCTTCGACGGCATTTACGTCATCGGTCACGACGGGAGCATAAAGTACGCCAACAGCGCCGTTGCGATGATGTTGGGTTACGATTCGCCCGACGAGCTTTTGGGCAGGCGCGCGGTCGAAACACTTTTCGCCTCCCAGTGCCGGGACGAAGCCTTGCGGCACCAAAAGGAGTGCTTCGACGGATACGCCGACGTGAAGCAATATGAGCTTCAGGCGCAGAGGAAGGACGGCACATCTTTTTGGGTCGAGGTGCGCACAACCCTCACCGAGCTCGACGGCGAGAGGGTTGTTTTGGGCGTTATGCGCGATATCACCAGCCGCAAGGCGCTGGAGGAGCAGATGCTTAGGATAGAGACGCTGGAGTCTGTGGGCAGGCTTGTGGGCGGAATCGCTCACGACTTCAACAACATCCTCACGGGGATAATGGGCTATGCCTCGCAACTTCAGCGCGCCCTGCCCGACGACGACCCCAGAAGGAAGGCTGCGGACATAATCGTCAAAAGCAGTCAGCGGGCGGCGCAAACTGTGGCAAGGCTTTTGGACTTCATCCGCGGGCAGCCCGTCGAAAAAACGCCCATTGATGTGACGAAGGTGGTCTCCGAGACGATGGCTCTTGCGGCAAGCGCTATTCCCGCAAAGGTCGAGTGCAAAACATTCTACGCCAAAGAGCCCCTCGTTGTGCTTGGCTCGCAGTCCCAGCTTGAGAACGCCGTGCTCAACATCATCATAAACGCTTTCGAGGCTATGCCGCAGGGGGGAACCCTCACCGTAAAAACGTACCGTCAGGACGTCGACGAAGCATTCACCCGCTTTATGCTCGAGGCTCGCCCCGGAAGCTACGCCGTAATCGAAATCTCCGACACGGGCGTGGGGATGACCGATGAGGTCAGAAGGAACCTCTTCATCCCGTTCTTCACTACCAAGGGCAAGTCGGGAACGGGTCTTGGGCTTTCTACGTCTTATGGGATCGTGAAGGGGCACGGAGGCTTTATATCTGTGTACAGCGAGCTGGGTGTGGGCAGTGTGTTCAAGATTTATTTACCGCTTTATGTTGAGCGCGAAGCCAGGGAGAAGACCTCCAAGCCCGAAGCCAAGCCCGCGAAAAAGCTTGACAGCAAAACAGCCCTCATAGTTGACGACGAGGAGAACATACGCACCCTGATCGAGATGGTTTTGAGAGACAAGGGTTTTAAGACTTTCCAGGCGGCGAACCCGAAGGAGGCGAGAGAGCTTTTCGAAAGCCACAGGGACGATATATCTTTGCTCGTCGTTGACCTCGTTTTGGAGGGCGAGGACGGCTCTGCGATAGCGCGAAGCTTTGTTGATCAGAAACCCTCGCTCAAGGTTTTGTGCATAAGCGGCTTCGATATAGTTCATCGTCCGGCTTTTGGGAGGCGTGTTTGCACGCGCTTTTTGCAGAAGCCCTTCACGGTGGCGCGGCTGAGCGAGGTGATAGACGACGTCCTCAGCCGCGGCTGAGTTCCCACGGCGGCCCCCATAAGACCAAGTTGGCTTCGGAGCGAACGATGCGTTCAGAGGGTGCCGAAGGCTCTGTCGCCCGCGTCGCCTATGCCCGGAAGGATGTATCCCCTTTCGTTCAGCTCTCGGTCGATGGTTGCCAGCCACATCCTCACGGGTGTTTTGGTGGCGCTGGCGGCTTTGTCTGCTTGGGCGATTCCCTCGGGTGCGCCAACGACCGCCAGAACGTCGACGGCTTTGGGCGAAAAGCGGCAGACTTCGGCAATCGCGTGCGCCACAGTCCCGCCCGTGGCGACCATAGGGTCGAGGATGAACGCGCGCGCAGACGCCAAACCCTCCCCAAGGCTGGAGTAGTACGGAATTGTCTCCAAGGTTTCCTCGTTTCGCCTTGCGCCTATGTGCATAACGCTTGCCTGCGGCGCAAGCTCGAGGATGGGCTCAACCATAACGAGCCCAGCCCTTATTATCGGCACGAGGACGAGCCTTTCCGCAAGCCTTGCCCCCACCGTGACCTCCAGGGGCGTTGCCACCTGTGTGGTCTCGACCTCGGCGGACCTTGTCGCCTCGAAGAATAAAAGACGCGATATCACCCCAAGCGCCTTGCGCACGGCGGGCGGGGGAGAATTTTTGTCCCGCAGAACGGTGAGCCAGTGGGCGCAAAGCGAATGGGATAAAACCGTGACCTCCATCCTCGTGCCTCCGCAGCCAAAATAGCCTTCCTGCCTTTTTCTGTCAAGTGTGCGGCGCGGCATCCGGCGTCCGGAGGATGCCGAGCTTCAGCGCAAGGTCGTACAGGATGATTCCCGCAGCGACCGAAACGTTGAACGAATCGACCACACCAGCCTGCGGTATGAATACGCTCTGTGTGCACCTGCGCCTGACGGCGTGGCTTATTCCCTCTCCCTCTGATCCGAGCACGACGGCGATTTTTTCGGGCGGACGGAACTCAGGCAGCGGCTTTGCGCCCGGCGATGGGCTTTCGGCGGCGACAACCGCGTAGCCGCGCTCGCGCAAGAGCGTGATCGTGTGCGGAAGCGAGTCGACCTTGGCGATGGCCGTGTGCTCGGTTGCTCCAGCGCTTGCGTGCACAACGACGGGCGTGACGGAGGCGCTTCGCCTCGCAGGTATAATTACCGCCCCTGATCCGCAGAGGTGCGCGGAGCGGATTATGGCGCCCAGGTTCCTCGGGTCGGTGACGCCGTCGACGAGGACGACGAGCTTCGGGCGCCAATCGAGGATAAGCCGCAGCGGCGTGTATCTGAATGGCTCGACCCGCGCGCCCAAACCCTGGTGGTCGCTACGGCGAAGGATCACATAGAGCTCCTGCTTGTTTACGCTGCGCAGGGTGAGGTCGAGCGGGACGCCAAGCCTCCTTGCCTCGTCCCTGAGCCACCTGAGGGCGGTGGTGGTGCCGAAGACCTCGTAGACCTTTCTGCTGCCTCGCAGCGCCTCGAGGACCACCCTGCGGCCGTAAACGTATTCGAACTCCATCAGCCTATTTTCGGAAAAACCGCGCCCACAGTAAAGTCGTTTTTGCGGTTGACTGCCGTTTGGAAGGCTTTATTTTTTCAAAAAGCGCTATCGAAGGAGGTTTTTGGGATGAGGCTTTCTCCGCAGAAGTACTGGCGGATGATTCCGTCGCGCTACAGGCTTGAGGTTTACCGCTGCAAGAAGTGTGGCAAGCTCTTTTTCCCAAAGCGTCTTGTCTGCGATAGCTGCCGCGGGCGCGAGTTCGAGCTTGTGCAGCAATGCCTGACGGGAAAGGTCCTGACCTACACCGTCCTCCATTCGGCGCCGCCGGGCTTTAAGAAAGATATGCCCTACATAGTGGGCGTTGTTGAGCTCGACAACGGCGTTCGCCTGACGGCCCAGATCGCCGACATAGAGCCCGAGCGTGTGAAGACCGGCATGCGCGTTTATATGGAGTTCAGGCGCATCGGCGAGACCGGCAAGTCCGGAGTTATACACTACGGCTACAAGGCAGTTCCTGTCGAGTAGATATGTTCGGACGTGTTCTTATAGCGAACCGTGGCGAGGTTGCCCTGCGCGTCATAAGGGCTTGCAAGGCGCTGGGCGTTGGGGCGGTTGCCGTTTACTCCGAGGCTGACAGCGAGTCGCCCCACCTCGAGCTTGCGGACGAAACCGTATGCATCGGTCCGGGACCGAGCACCGAAAGCTACCTCAACATGGACGCCATCCTCGCCGCGGCGCTGAACACAGAGTGCCAGGCGGTCCATCCGGGCTTCGGATTCCTCGCGGAAAACGCCCTGTTCGCATACAGATGCGAGCAGCAGAAGCTCACCTTCATAGGTCCAAGCCCGCGGTCGATACGGCTTATGGGCGACAAGTCCCTTGCCAAGCAGACGATGAGGGCTGCCGGTCTGCCGACGATACCGGGTTCGGACGGCACGCTCAAAAGTCTTGACGAGGCACTGGGGCTCGCCAAAAAGTTCGGGTATCCCGTGCTCCTTAAGGCTACCGCAGGCGGCGGCGGCAAGGGAATAAGACCGTGCCGTTCCGAGGAGGAGCTCAGAAACCTATACCCACAGGCGAGGATGGAAGCAGAAAAGGCTTTCGGCAACCCGGAGCTCTACCTCGAAAAACTCATAGTTAACGGTCGGCACATCGAGTTTCAGATCTTAGCTGACAACTTCGGCAACGTGGTCCACCTTGGCGAGCGCGAATGCTCCATTCAAAGGCTCAACCAAAAGCTTGTCGAGGAATCGCCCTCGCCCGCTGTGTCGCCCCAGATGCGGGAGAGGATGGGGCGCAAGGTGGCAAAGGCGGTCAAAAAGATAGGCTACAGGAACGCTGGCACGGTGGAGTTCCTTATGGATCAGGACGGCAACCTCTACTTTATGGAGATGAACACGCGCCTTCAGGTCGAGCACCCCGTCACCGAGATGGTCACGGGGGTCGACATCGTCCAGGAGCAGATAAAGATAGCGGCAAATCACCCTCTCTCCTTCTCGCAGCGGGATGTCCGCTTCGAGGGGCATTCCATCGAGTGCCGCATAAACGCCGAGGACCCTTACAACAACTTCCTGCCGTCGCCTGGGGTTGTGGAGAGGTTTGAGCCTCCGGAGGGCGTTGGTCCGGGCAGGGTTCGCGTAGACACCCACGTCCGAAGCGGATATAAAATACCAACATACTACGACTCGATGATCTGTAAGCTTATCGTCCACGCCGAGGATCGCCCCAAGGCGATAGAGACGATGATAAACGCCCTGCGCGCCTTTAGGATAGAGGGCATCAAGACGACGATCCCGCTCCACCTCGAGATACTAAGCTCCCCCATCTTCCGCAGCGGCGACTACCATAACAGGTCCCTTGCCGAGATCATGGGCGGTTCGTAGCGTTGATCCTTTCGAACACAAAGCGAGGGGTGGAAAGATGGCTAAGGTTATCCTTGAACCCATTGGCTCGCCTGTGGAGTCGTTTATGGATGCCGAGACTTACCGCCGCAACTTCGAGCACATGCAGAAGCTGAACGAAAGGTACATCAAGGCGCGCGAGGAGATACGCGCCGGCTGGGGACAGAAATACGTCGACAGAGTCCACCAAAAGGGCAAGCTCACAACTTGGGAGCGCCTTGAGCTTTTGAAGGACCCCGGCACCGAGATCTTCCAGATCGGGCAGTTCGTCAACTACGGGCTTGAGTTCGGCGAGGAGGGGAGGAAGCGCAAGTCGCCGAACGCGGGGGTCATAACCGCCTTCGTCAGGGTTCAGGGGAGGTATACGATAGTCATTGCCAACGACAACACCGTTGCCTCGGGTTCTTGGTGGCCCCTCACCCCCGAGAAGATAGAGCGCGCGCAGGAGATAGCCCTGCGGCTGCGGATACCAGTTATATACCTCATCGACTGCAGCGGGCTTTTCCTGCCCGAGCAGATAAAAACCTTCCCCGGCAAAACCGGCGCGGGGTATATCTTCAAGATGAACGCGCTTCTGAGCTCCCACCAGGTTCCGCAGATAGCCGGCGTTTGCGGTGACTGCATAGCCGGCGGCGGATATATGCCCATAATAAGCGACGTGGTTTACATGACCGAGAACGCCTATATGGTTATAGCCGGCGCTGCGCTTGTCAAGGGCGGCAAAAGCCAAAAGATAACCTCGCTTACAATAGGCGGACCCGACGTCCACGTCCACATATCCAACTGCGCCGACTACCGCGTTCCCAACGACGAGGTTATGATAGAAAAGATCCGTGAGGAGGTGGCGAAGCTCCCCACAAGCGCGGTGGAGTATTATCGCTACGGCGCGGAGCCTGCTCCGCCTATGTACGATCCGCTCGAGATCGAGGGCATCCTGCCGCCGGACCACAGGGTGACGTATGATATGCGTCAGGTCATAGCCAGGCTGGTGGACAACAGCTTGTTTTGGGAGCTTTTCCCACACAAGGGCGAGGAGATCATCTGCGGCATAGGCAGGATAAACGGGCTTTACGTTGGGATCATAGCGAACAATCAGTTTCTGACGGACCACCCCGTCCACAAGGGCATAAAGCGCCCCGGAGGGATTCTGTATCGGGACGGCATATCGAAGATGACGACCTTTGCCCGCGCCTGCAACGACGACGGAATCCCCCTCATCTGGCTGCAGGACGTCGCCGGCTTCGATATAGGTCCCGAGGCGGAGAAGATGGGCCTTTTGGGCTATGGCTCCAACCTGCTCTACTGCAACTCGAACATACAGATACCTGTCATAACGGTCCTCCTTCGGAAGGCTTCTGGGGCGGGTTATTATGCGATGTTCGGGAGGCCGTACGAGCCCATAGTACAGTTCTCAACGCCCCTCACGCGGCTTGCCGTCATGGAGGGCAGGACCCTCGCGATAGGCACCTTCCACACAAAGCTCGACGATAACTTCAACATCGTCGCCGAAACGCCCGAGGAGTACGAGAGGATAAAAGCGGGCATGGAGGCTGTTGAGCGCAGGATAGAGGAGGAGATGGACCCGATTCGCACTGCGAGGCAGTTCGACACCGACGAGATCATCCTCCTGCGTGAGATAAGACCCTATCTTGAGGTGGTCGTGGAGATGTGCTATCAGTCGATCGGCTACAGGCGCGTTAAGAACCCTCGCATCTGGTCGATGCACGATATAGCCGCGCTCGACCTGCCGTGAGCCTTTCTGTCCGCGGCGACTTGCCCGACCGTGGAGGAGTTCCGCGCAGTCGCCTTTTATTGAGTTCCCGCGCAGTCGCTCTTCTTCGAGCTCCCACGCAGTTGCCCTTCATCGAGTTCCCACGCGCTGCCTTTCACTGGGTTCCCACGCGGTCGTCTTTTGCGGTCGCCTTTTATTGAGTTCTCGTGCGGTCGCCCTTCATCGAGTTCCCGCGCAGTCGCCCTTTGGTGCGCTGTGCGACTTCGCTTGCCCGCCCTCGGCTTTCCCGCAGCGGGAGCTCAGGCTTTGGGCTTGGCGCAGCTTCGCCCGCCGGACCAGCGCCGTGGGGAATTCCGGGCTTCACTCACCGACGTCGTAGCAGCCAATGCGGCGCGATATGACCAGGCGCAGTATCTCCGAGGTGCCTTCGCCGATCTCCAAAAGCTTTTGGTCTCTGTAAAAGCGCTCGACGTTGTATTCCCTGAAAAGCCCGTATCCCCCGTGTATTTGGACGGCGTGGTTAACGCACCTGTAGGCGACCTCGGAGCAGTAGAGCTTTGCCATCGATGCCATCTTCTTGTATTCGGGGCGACCCTGCTCGAAAAGCCACACTGCCTTGTAGAGCAGGTTGCGCGCAGCTTCGATCTCTGTGTGCATGTCGGCGAGCTTAAAGGCGTTGGCCTGGAAGGTCGATATGTATTTCCCAAACTGCTTTCTTTTTTTCGCATATTTGAGAGCCATCTCGTATGCGCCCTGGGCGCATCCCAGCCCCATGGCGGCTATCGACAGCCTGCCCTTGTCGAGGGTATCGAGCATTTGGTGAAATCCCTCGCCCCTTTCGCCGAGCATTGCGCTTTTGGGCACGCGGCAGTCGTCGAAGTAGAGCTCCGATGTTATCGACGCGCGCCACATCATCTTGCCGTGCATCGTCTTGGCGGTAAACCCCGGGGTTCCTTGCTCCACGAGAAAGCAGGTGTATTCCTTCTTTCCGTCCGGGCGGGTGCCCGTGACAGCCTGCACCGTGACGCCAAGCGAATACTCCGTCGAACCGTTGGTGATGAAGATCTTCTGCCCGTTTATCACCCACTCATCGCCGTCTTCGACGGCTGTGGTTTGTGTGCCGCCGGCGTCGGAGCCCGCGTTGGGTTCCGTAAGCCCAAACGCCCAAAGCTTTTCGCCCGTGCAAAGCTGCGGAAGATACTTCTGCTTCTGCTCCTCGGTGCCGAAGTAGTAGATTGGTCCTATTCCGAGCGAGTTGTGTGCAGCAAGCGTTGCTGCTTGTGAACCGTCGACGCGGGCTATCTCCTCAACGGCGACGATGTAGGATATGTAGCTCATCCCGGCGCCGCCGTACTTCTCGGGCAGATACATACCGAAAAGCCCGAGCTCACCCATCTTCTTGGTAAGCTCTGGAGAGAACTCCTCCTTTTCGTCGAGTTCCTGCGCAACGGGCGCGATCTCCTGCTCGGCAAACTCCCTCACCGTCTTGCGCACCATCTCCGCCTCTTCGGGAAGGTCGTACCCCCACGCCATACTCATCCCTCCTTGGGTTTGGGTTCGTCGTAGCCTATGAGGAAAAGCGGCTGCCCGCATTTCACCTCCGAGGCATCGTCGACGTAGATCTTCAAGACGACTCCCGCATCGCCCCTGTCGGTGCCCTGAAACACTATGTGGTTGAAGGATTTCATCACCTCTATGAGTCCAAGCGTCATCCCCTTTTCGACCCTATCGCCGACCTCGACATACGGCGGCGAGTCGGGCGAGGGCTTTCGGTAGAAGATGCCGTCGGTGAAGGCGGTCACTATAAATCCCTTCTCCGCGTCGGCGGCATAATCGCCAAGCTTTTCGGCAAGATGCTCCTCCTCAAGCTCGGCAAGCCCGCTTTTGGGATTCAGGCAAAAAAGCTCCTGCCCGTAGCCGACGCGTATCGCTTTGTCGGCGTTTGCGTCCGCGATCACCGCGCCGAAGACGTCGTCGGGGATGTATAGGTCGTAGATGGTGTTGAGCACCCTTATCCTTCCCGCAGAGCCTCCACCTATGATTACGGAGCCGTCGGTGGGCGCATCGAAGTACACGCCAACGGCGGGCGAAAGGATATGATAAAGCTTTCCATCGTATTTCACGAGCGCGACAAGCTTTCTGGTGGGCATCCGCTACCTCCCACGCTGACCCGCGCACTAAAGATAATCCCCAAAGCCTTGGCGAAAAAGTGTTTTTTGACGCCACCGCGTTTTCCTTTGACTTCGCGCGCAAAAATGCTATCGTGAATGTAGCGAACGCGAGGAAAGGGGGAGGTATGCAGAAGAGCTACAAAACCCTTCGCTACGAGCTTAAGGACGGGATTATAGTCGTCTGGCTCAACAGACCCGAGGTCCACAACGCGTTTGATGACGAGATGCTTTCGGAGCTTGTGGATATTTTGGACTGGATTGAGGCGAACGACGCCGTACGCGTTGTGATATTCACCGGCGCGGGAAAGTCCTTTTCCGCCGGCGCCGACATAAACTGGATGAGGAGGATGGTCGGATACACATATGAGGAGAACCTCGAGGATGCCGAGCTTATAAGCAAGGTTTTCTACAAGATCTACACGCTTGGCAAGCCCGTGATCTCTGCCGTCAACGGAGCTGCGATAGGCGGCGGGATGGGGTTTGTCGGTGCGTCGGATATCGTCATAGCGTCGACGGAGGCTAAGTTCGGGCTTTCGGAGGTGAGGCTTGGGCTTGTGCCGGCATGTATATCGCCTTACCTCATTCGCAAGGCGCCCGAGGGTGCCCTCAAGGAGCTTTTCCTGAGCGGCAACCGCTTCGGTCCACAAAAAGCCAAAGAGGTCTTCCTCGTGAACTACATCGTCGAGCCCGAAGAGCTTTTGGACTTTGCGCTGCAGAAAGCCCGCGAGCTTTTGCTGTGCGGTCCAAACGCTATCGCCATGTGCAAAACGCTGTTCCACAGGGTCCCCGACATGGAGCTTGAGGAAGCCTACAAGTATACCACCGAAGCCATCGCTCGGCTCCGCGTGTCCGAGGAGGCTCAGGAGGGGATGAGGGCGTTTTTGGAGAAGCGCCCGCCCCGATGGCGGAAGGAGTGAAGCAGGCTCCTCCTGCCTTACCAGCCCTGCAACCAACGCAAACCAGTGTTTTGGAAGCCACTGCCTTCGGAAAAACTGTTGCCAACTGTGGCGTTGGGCGTTTATTTTTTGCATCTTGAAAGCGGGGGAGTAGGCGATGGAATACAGGCGACTGGAAAAATCGTTCACGCAGGTACAGCTTGAGGAGGAGATTCTCGACTTCTGGGACAGGGAGAGGATCTTCGAGCGTTCGCTTGAGCTTACCAAGGACCTTCCTCGCTTCAACTTCTACGAGGGTCCGCCGACGGCTAACGGCAAACCCGGCGTCCATCACGTGATTGCGCGGACGATCAAGGACATCGTTTGTCGGTACAAGTCGATGACGGGCTACTTCGTCGAGCGCAAGGCTGGCTGGGACACTCACGGGCTCCCGGTGGAGATAGAGGTCGAAAAGGAGCTCAAGCTCAAGTCCAAGCGCGATATACTCGCCTACGGCGTGGAGAAGTTCAACCGAGCCTGCAAAGAGAGCGTGATGCGCTACCTCAAGGACTGGGAGTGGATGACGCGCCGAATCGGGTACTGGCTCGATATGAAGAACGCCTACATAACCTACGAGCCCGAGTACATCGAGACCCTTTGGTGGATCTTGGCGCAGTACTTTAAGGCAGGGCTTATCTACAGGGGCTACAAGGTATTGCCGTATTGTCCGCGGTGCGGCACGGGGCTTTCGGATCACGAAGTCGCTCAGGGGTATCGCGACACGGAGGACCCGTCGGTGTACGTTCTTATGAAGCTTGCGTCGCCCCTGCCGGGCGAGACCGAAGTCCCCGACGACGTCTACTTCCTCGTCTGGACGACTACACCGTGGACTTTGCTTTCGAACCTCGCCCTCGCCGTGCATCCTGAGCACGAGTACCTGCTCGTCAGGCACGGTGGGAGGAGGCTTTTGCTTGTGCGCGAGCGCGCCGACGCCGTCCTGGGCGAAGGAAGCTACGAAGTGGAAAAAACCTTCCGCGGAAAGGAGCTGGAGCTTTTGGAGTACGAGCCCCTCTTCCGCTTCGTCGAGCCTGGGCGGAAGGCGTGGTTCGTCATAACTGCCGACTACGTCACCGTGGAGGACGGGACGGGCATAGTCCACATAGCGCCCGCCTTCGGTCGCGAGGACTTCGAGGAGGGCGAGCGATGGGGGCTGCCTATGGTCCAGCTTGTGGACGACGAGGGCAAGATAAAGCCCGAGGCAAAGCCCTTCGCCGGCCTTTGGTTCAAGGACGCTGACCCTAAGATCCTTGCCTACCTTGCCGAAAGGGGGCTGCTTTTCCGCGCCGAAACCGTTGTGCACTCCTATCCGTTCTGTTGGCGGTGCGACTCCCCGCTCATCCAGTACGCCCGCTCGAGCTGGTACATAAAAACGACAGCCTACAAGGACAAGATGCTCGAGGAGAACGAGAGGATAAAATGGTATCCTCCGCAGATAGGCAGCGGCAGGTTTGGCGAGTGGTTGAAGAACAACGTCGACTGGGCGCTCTCCAGGGAGCGGTTCTGGGGGACGCCGCTTAACATCTGGATATGCGAGAGCTGCGGTCTGGAGCACGCGGTGGAGTCGTTCGCACAGCTCAGGGAGATGGCGACCTCGCCCATCCCTGATGACTTCGACCCGCACAAGCCGTTCGTCGACGAGATCACGCTCAAATGCCCCAAGTGCGGCGGTGTGATGAAGCGCACGCCCGAGGTGATAGACTGCTGGTTCGATAGCGGCGCTATGCCGTTCGCTCAGTACCACTACCCCTTCGGCATCTCGGAAGAGGAGTTCTCAAAGCGCTTCCCCGCGGATTTCATATCCGAAGCCGTCGATCAGACCAGAGGCTGGTTCTACACGCTCCTTGCCATATCGACCTTCCTTAGGGGCGTTTCGTCGTACAAGACGGTTGTTGCGATGGAGCTTGTGCTCGATAAGAACGGTCAGAAGATGAGCAAGTCGCGGGGCAACGTCGTTGATCCGGTCGACGTCATAAAGGCGTACGGCGCTGACCCGCTGCGGTGGTATTTCATAACCACAAGCCCGCCCTGGGTTCCAACCCGCTTCGACACGGACGGCGTCGCCGAGACGCTGCGGAAGTTCTTCGACACGCTTAAAAACACCTACAACTTCTTCGCCCTCTACGCCACCATCGACGGCTACGAGCCTGCGGAGCTTCCGGGCAAGCTTGAAAACGCCATGGACCGCTGGCTCATATCGAGGCTGAACTCTCTTGTGAAGCAGTACCGCGCCTGGATGGACGACTATCAGATGACCAGGGCGGCAAGGGCGCTGCAGAGCTTTGTCATAGATGAGCTTTCGAACTGGTACGTTCGTCGCAACCGCAGGCGCTTTTGGGCAAGCGGCATGGACGAGGACAAGCTTTCTGCCTATGCGGTCCTTTGGCATACCCTTCGCGTGGTCTGCGAGCTTGTTGCGCCTTTGGCGCCGATGACCGCAGACTTCTTCTGGCGAGAGCTTACCGCGCCAAGGCGAGAGGAGTTCGGCGATTCGGTCCACCTCAGGTCGATTCCCGCCCCGGACGAGTCGAGGATCGACCGCGAGCTTGAGGAGCAGATGTCGGCGGCGATAAGGATCGTCGAGCTCGGCAGGGCTGCGCGCAACGAGGCTAAGATCAACATAAGACAGCCGCTGCCCGCCATGGTCGTTGCCGCGGATGACATCCAGCCGCTTCGGGATGAGCTTGCCGCGATAATAAAGGATGAGCTCAACGTAAAGGAGCTTCGCTTCGGCGGCAGGCGCGAGGATTTCGTCTCGTATCGCGCGAAGCCGAACTACAGGCTTTTGGGCAAGCGCTTTGGCGCAAGGATGCCGCAGGTCGAGGCGGCTGTTGCGGCGCTTTCGAAGGACGATATAGAAAGAGGGCTTGCTGAGGGCAGGTGGCACATCGTTGTGGACGGCGAGGAGCACGTTGTGACCGCCGACGAGATTTTGGTCGAGACTGTGGCGAAGCCGCCCTTCGTGGTGGTGTCGGATAGGGGCATCACGGTTGCGCTCGACGTGACGATAACCCCCGAGCTTCGCGCAGAGGGGCTCGCGCGGGAGACGATCAACCGCATCCAGAACACGCGGAAGGAGGCAGGTCTCGACGTCACCGACAGGATAGTCCTCTCCCTCGTCACCGACGACGCCGAGCTGCGAAGCGCCCTCGAGAAGCACAAGACCACTATCGCCGCCGAAACCCTGGCGCGCGAAGTCGTCTTCGAGCCTATCGAAGCCCATCTTTTCGAAAAGGTTTGGAAGTTCGCGGGGAAGGAACTGAGGATTTCGCTGAGGAAAGCGTAACGAGGCTGGTGATGTGCTATGGCGAAGGCGAGGAAGACGAAGTATGAGGGGCGTCCGGTGAGGGTTTCGACGCTGGGCGTTGATCAGAGGCAGCTTTTCGGTCAGGGCGGGGCGTACGTCAAGGAGATCGAGCTTGAGTTCCCCGTGAAGATAGTTGCCCGCGGGGACGAGATCCAGATTTACGGCGAGGCGAAGGACGCCCAGATGGTGAAGGCTCTCTTCGAGGAGATGATCCAGCACCTTGCTTCGGGCGGCGTGGTTTCGGAGCAGACGCTCCAGTACGCGATTCGGACGATAAAGGGCGAAAGCGGCATTGCGCCGCTTGAGGACGACCGCGTCCTCATCACCGCAAGGCGCGTTGCAATACGCCCCCGCAGCGAAGGGCAAAAGCGCTACATCGACGCCATCTTCTCAAACGACCTCGTCTTCGCGATAGGTCCGGCTGGGACGGGCAAGACCTATCTTGCCGTTGCCTGCGCGGTGCGTTTCCTGCGGGAGAGGCGAATCGACAGGATCATCCTCGTGCGACCCGCCGTCGAAGCCGACGAAAAGCTCGGCTTCCTGCCCGGCGATATGAAGGAGAAGGTCGACCCATACCTCCGCCCGCTCTACGATGCGCTCTACGACATGCTCCCGCACAATCAGGTCGAGCGATACATCGAAACCGGCGTTATAGAGATCGCGCCCCTGGCGTTTATGCGGGGGCGCACGCTGAACAACTCCTTCATCATACTCGACGAAGCACAGAACTCGACGATACGGCAGATGAAGATGTTCTTAACGCGCCTCGGGATAAACTCGAAGACCGTGGTTACCGGGGATGTGACCCAGGTCGACCTGCCCGACAAGAGCATGTCGGGTCTTATAAACGCGCAGAAGATCCTGGAGGGCATCCCTGGCATAGCCTTCGTTTACCTCACCGAGCGCGATGTCGTTCGCCATCCGCTTGTGCAGGAGATCATCCTCGCCTACGACAGGTGGGAGAGGCGCGGCAGGGAGCTTAAGTCGGGCGACGAGCAGGCTTCGGGCGAATCGGAGGGGGGAAGCGAGTGAGCCCGATTACATCTCCCGCAACGCCTGCCGCTTAACCTGATGGAGATGGTGCGCGTCTGCCTCATCGGGAAAGTGCTCTGTCGCGTAGTCGATCCACTTGACGAGCTCTTTGTTTTTGCCGCAGGCTTGCAGCCCGCCGATGAGGTTCTGCAGGTATGTCCAGCTTTTGTTGCTTTCGAATGCGAGGCGGAAGTACGTGATGGCGGAGTCGCACTCCCCGGCGTTTAACAAAAGCACGCCGAGGTTCGTTAAAGCCGGCGCATACGACGGCGCTATACCAAGCGTCCTTCTGAAGTAGACTTCAGCCGAGTCGGGTTTCCCGCTGCGAGCGAAAAACACCCCCATATTGTAGGGTATAAGGGGGTTTTGCGGCGTGAAGAACAGCCCCATCCTTCCCCACACGAACGCGCTGTCGAGTTTGCCTATGGTTCCGTAGAAGGCGTTGAGGAGGGCGTATCGGTCCTTAAGCGATGGCGTTTCTGCGAGTGCTTTTTCGAAGGCGCGCCTCGCCGCAAGTGTGTCTCCGGTTTCCCAAAGGCGCTCCGCCTCGAGCCACTTGCCCCTCTCGCGCAAAGCCCACTCGTAGCCCTGGCGCGAAAAAACATCATGGGCTGACATAGAGCGAGTTGATAAAAGGAGTTTCATAGCTTTCTCGATATCTCCAACTTCTTGTAAAGCGCGTGCGAGGTAGTAAATGGCACGTGTTTTTGCTAAGGGGGTTGATAATAGAGAATCAAGCTGCTCCTGCTTTATGTCGCTGACTATGCGGAAGAGTCCAAGGTCGTTGAAATAAGTCCCGATGTCTTGGAAGTATGATATTGGTAGCAGTTTGGTGAGATAATCTTTGCTCCCCATAAAAGGTCGAAACCTTTCCCAGATGGGGTAAGGTGAGTCGGCTAGTATAGTTATACCCTGATTTATTATATAACTCCACAGCCTGTGTTCAGTGATAGCTTTGAAGGCTTGAGGGTTGACCGCGCCATCGAGGTTTATAACAACAAAGTGCACATAGTATCCCAGACGTCCAGCGTTAAAGGCTCCTATGATGCTATTGGTGGGTAGGTGGGGGAGTTTGTTAATAACTGTAACGTCTCTGTGGCGGATACTACAGTCTCGAATAGTATGCGTTGCAAACAAGTGAATGCTGGCGATTAACATTACAACTATAACGCAGCCTGCTATAATTTTCTTTTTTCTTTCCTTAAGTGTCAGCAGTGTCTCAGCAATTACCAGAATAGTTACGATGTGAACCGGAACATAGTAATAGTCGCGAACAAGAAGCCTGACCAGCCAATGCAAGATAATTCCGTAGACGATTATCCCCACAATGAATGGCAATAGATAGAAGTTTAGAATGTCGTCAAAGGAAAGGCGTTTCAAGCTTCTTTTCAGCCACAAAACACAGAGCACAATCATTCCCAAAAGGCCTATTATTCCGCCAAAACTTCGGAAAAGAGCAGGAAATAGGGCAAGCTTCAGTTCCCGTTTCCACATGTGGAGATAAGTACTTATCGATTTGCCGTATTTCCAGAAGAAAAAGTTGTTTCTTGCGTAATTAAACGCCAGCCCGCTTATGGGCACCCAGTGCCCGAACCGCAGCTTGCACCACAAAACCCACGGCAGAACGGAGGCGTTTATAAGCACAAGGTAGGGGATCAACCTCTTGCTGCGCCACCGCCAAAGAAGATGGATGTTCAGAAGCCAAACGATAATCGCAAAGTCTATTCGTAGCCAAAGCAGCACTATATTCGCCGCAACCCACCATCTAAAGTTTTTGCCGTAGTTCTCGCCCCCCTGGATGAGCTTGTGGTGTGTGTAGATAGCTACCGCGAAGGGCAAAAGCGAAAAGCCCGTCTCCATCCCGCACATCTGGTGGTAGAGGATGTTCGGGTTGATCGCGAAGACGCCAAGGATAAGCGCAACAAGCCAAGCCGGCGCCTTCGGATAACGCTCCCTAAGAAGCCTGTAGATGATGTATATCGCGATTGTAATCGCAACAGCCGTTATGGTGCTTGCGATGTGGATGGGGAGGTTCAGCTCATTCTTCGGCACGATGGCGTAAATGGGCAAAAGCATCAAAAGCCAAAGCGGATGGAAGCCGTTGGTCGGTATCCCAGGGGTGAAGCATATCCCGTTTCCGTGCACGATGTTCCATGCGATTTTGTAGTAGTAGAATGCGTCGTCGTGCTGCGCGAAGACGGGATTTTTCAGGCTACCCCACGCAAAGACAAGCCTTGCAGCTAAAGCCACCCCAACAAGCAGGATCCCCCAAACGTCCGTCTTCGGTTTTTGGGCGCCTTTGCGTGGCATCGTTTATCCTCTGTGCGATTTTCGCCTCAGTGAGTTTTCGGGCTCGTATGCGGGCGGCGCCACAGCGCGGATGTCCATAGCCTTGTCCTTGGGCGCTGTGACCCAAAGTACAGCCGTTTTGTCCTTGAACTTTACGGCGCGCACAACCTCGCCCTCGCCTGCTACCTCGCCCCAGCGATCCAAAAGCACAACCTTCTCGCCCCTCTGCGGCAGCGGAACGAACTCGTGCGGGAGCTTGATCAGTGCGGCGTCGGGGCTGTAGGTCATGTCGACGACGAATATGGCAAGCCCCGGGCAAGCCGCAACGCAAAGCCCGCAGCCGTCGCAGAGATCGAAGTCTATCTTGGGCAGGTCGTTTATGTTCTCAAATGGCAGGATGGCGCCTTTGGGGCACGCCTCGCTGCACGGATCGCACGGTATCTGCTGGAAGCACTCGATTATCGCCACGGCGCCCTGCTCCAGCCGCTTCTGGGGCGGCATGAAGCGCCTCAGATCCTCAGGCTCGGCAACCCCGTCGCGCGAAAGCATGGCGAACCTCCCGTGTTAGCTTAGTGCGTTTTTGATGCGCTGCGCCGCCTCGGCGAAGGTCTCCTCGCTTACGGCTATTGAGAAGCGCAAAAACCCCGGCGCGCCGAACCCCTCCCCGGGCACAACGGCGACCAGGGCGCGCTCAAGGATGAACTCCGCAAGCTCCGCCGATGACTCAAACCTGTCTCTTAGGGCGCCCCGCACGTCGCAGAAGATGTAGAAGGCTCCCGCGGGCTTTATCGGCGCAAAGCCCGGGATCGTCCTCAAAAGCTCGACCGCCCTGTCCCTCCGCCTCCGCAGGATGTCGACGACCTCACGGGCAAAGCCCTTTGCTTCCCGAAGCGCCGCAAGGACGGCGTGCTGAGAGATCGTGCACGCGTTGGACGTTTGGTGCGCCTGAAGCCGGGTCATCGCGTCCACAAGCTCGGGATGCCCCAAAGCCCATCCGATCCGCCAACCCGTCATCGCAAAGCTTTTGGACGCGCCGCTTATCATAACGGCATACTCGAGCGCATCGGCGCCGAAGTGAAGTACCGACGCGTGCTCCCCCTCGAGAACGAGCGACTCGTATATCTCGTCGGAGATGATGACGAAGCTGTGCTTTCGCGCAAGCTCCAGGAGGCGGCTGATCTCCTCCTTTGTGTACACAGCGCCCGTTGGGTTCGACGGCGTGTTTAGTATGAGCGCCGCAGTCCTTTCGGTTATGTGTCTTTCCAGCGCCTCTGGTGTGATCTTGAATCCGTCTTCGGCGCGGGTGTGCACCACAACGACCTCGCCGCGCACCATCTTGACCATCTCGGGGTAGCTCACCCAGTACGGCGCGGGGATTATAACCTGGTCGCCTCGGTCGACCGTCGCCAAAACCGCGTTGAACACAGCCTGCTTCGCCCCAGCCGTGACGATGACGTTCTCCGCTCCAAGCCTCAGGCCGTATTTTGCCGCGTATTCCTCGGCGATGGCGCTTCGAAGTGCGGGAATGCCAGCCGCAGCGGTGTATCTGATCTTTCCGCCATCTATAAATTCTTTTGCCGACTCGCGGACCGCTCTGGGCGGCGGCATATCGAGCTCGCCGGCAGAAAGCGAGATGACGTCAAGCCCCTGCGCCTTCATCGCCTGCGCCTTGGCAACAAGCGAAAGCGTTGAGCTTGGCACAACCGACTGTGCTACCTGCGATAGCTTCATGGTTCGCCGCCGTCGATGATCTTCCCGTCCTTCATCCGCACGACCCTTTCGGCGCACCTCGCCACGTCGGGGTCGTGGGTGACGACGATTATGGTACGTCCCTGTCGGTGGAGTTCGCCCATAAGCGCCATGATTTCCGCGCCCGTTTTGGAGTCGAGGTTTCCTGTGGGCTCGTCGGCGAGGATCACATCGGGGTCGTTGATCAGGGCGCGCGCGATGGCGACCCTTTGTCTTTCGCCGCCCGAAAGCTCGCTTGGCTTGTGGTGCAACCTGTGCCCCAATCCCACAAGCTTAAGCATTCTCCGCGCCGCCTCAACGCGCTTGCGGCGCGGAACGCCCGCGTATATCAGGGGAAGCTCGACGTTCTCAAGCGCCGTCTCCCGCGGCAGAAGGTTGAACGTCTGGAACACAAAGCCCACGCGCCTGTTGCGGGCGTAGGCGAGGTCGTTTTCGTCCATGCCGGAGGTGTCGCGACCGTCGAAGACGTAGCTCCCCTCGTCCGGAACGTCGAGAAAGCCGAGGATGTGCATGAGGGTCGATTTCCCCGAGCCCGAGGGACCCATGATCGCAACGTATTCACCCCGCTCGACGACGAGGTCGACGCCGTTTAGGGCAACGACAAAACCTGCCCCCATCCTGTAGCGCTTGACAACCCCTTGGAGCTCTATAAGCGCCATCTTCGACCCCTACGGGTATATTCTGTAAAGCATTCTTGGGAACGGTATTGCCTCTCGCACGTGCTGTATGCCAGCTATCCAGGCTATGGTTCTTTCGAGCCCCAGCCCAAAGCCGCTGTGGGGGACCGAGCCGTACTTGCGCAGATCAAGGTACCACCGATAGGCGTCCACGGGAAGCCCGAACTCCTCAATCCTTTTCAGGAGCTTTTCGTAGTCGTCTTCGCGCTGGCTTCCGCCGATGATCTCGCCGTAGCCCTCGGGGGCTAAAAGGTCGGCGCACTTCACAAGCTCCGGCCGCTGGGGATGCTCCTTCATATAAAACGCCTTGATCTTTTTCGGATAGTCGACGACGAAGACGGGTTTTTCGAAGCTCTGGGATATTGTTGTTTCCTCGTCGCCGCCGAAGTCGTCTCCCCACTCGATTTGGCTGCCGGCCTTCCTCAAAAGCTCGATCGCTTCGTCGTACGTTATCCTTGGGAACGGCGGAGAGACCTTCTCGAGGGGCTTTGTGTCGCGCTCCAAGACCTCAAGCTCCTCGCGGCATTCCTCAAGCGCCCTGCCGACGATGTACGACACAAGCTCCTCCTGCAGCGACATGTTATCGTCGTTGTCGTAGTATGCCTCCTCCGCCTCGACCATCCAGAACTCGGTGAGGTGCCTGCGCGTTTTCGATTTTTCCGCCCTGAACGTTGGTCCGAAGTTATACACGAGCCCGTGGGCGAATATGGCAGCCTCGAGGTATAGCTGTCCCGTCTGCGCGAGGTAGGCTGTGCCGAGGTCGAAGTACTGGGTGGAAAAGAGGGTCGTCGTTCCCTCGGGCGCCGTTGGCGTAAGGATCGGCGTGTCTATCCTGACGAATCCCTTTTTGTGGAAGAAGTCGACGATGGCGCGCTCGAGGGCATCGCGGATGCGCATTATCGCCCTCTGCTTGCGCGAGCGGAGCCAAAGGTGCCTGTGCTCCATCAGGAAGGCTACGCCGTGCTCCTTTTTAGTTATCGGGTAGTCCTGCGTTATCTGGACGGGCTCTATGTCGGTGAGGGCAAGCTCATATCCTCCGGGCGCTCTGGCGTCCTGCCTCACAACACCCCGCACAACGACCGAGCTTTCGAGCCCAAGCTCATCATAAAGCTTGAAGGCTTTATCGGGCGCCTCGCCCTTGACGGCAACAGCCTGAATGTAGCCCGAGCCGTCGCGGATGATGAAGAAAAGTATCTTGCCCTTCGAGCGCTTGTTGTAAAGCCACCCGCGAACCTCAACCTCTTCCCCTACGTGCTTGTTTGCCTCCGATATCCGAAACATAAGCCCCCTTTCGCCACAGCTTTGTTTGATAAGTCGCTCCTCCGCATAGGTCAACATTTTTTTGGCGCGGCGGGGAGAACCCCGTTCTTTCGCCGCTTCTCCTTGCGCTTACTGTAGCTGTTTGCTATTCAAGAGGATGGAGAAATGTCTTGACACGATGACTTCAAATCAGTATTATTATCAACGCTCTTACAAGGCGTTCATAGAAGGGAGGCAGTTAGATGAGATGGGCGGTAATGGTTGTTTCGTTGGTTTTGTGGCTGGTTTTTTGTTTTGGTGAGCCCGTTTTTGTTGAGCTTGTGGGTCGCGGTGGCGTTGTGCTGGATCGCTTTTCGGTCGACGTCAGCGGCGTTCCGGATGCGGGCTCGCTTGGTATCCCCGCTTGGTGGCGCGACGTTGGCGGGACTGTGCGGGTCGTCTCCGCTGCCGATACCGCCTCGGTTCTGCTCGAGTTTTCGCTAACATCCGACGACGGCCATGCTTCCTACTCTGATCAGGCAGGTTTTGCGCATGTTGCGGCGACGGCGTTGAGGACTTTGGGCACAAGCTGGGCCGACAGCTGCGACAGCGCCAACTGGGCGGACGAAGCCGGGCACGCCCTCGTTGCCGACTCGGCGCTCTACGCGTCCTTCGCCTACTCTGCCGACGTTGCCGCTTTGGCCGATACTGCGCTTGTCGCCAACACAGCCCTCGACCTCGCCCCCGGTGACGATGACTACATTCAGAACCAAAGTTCCTCCGCACAGGCTGCAAGCTTTTGGATATCGGGCGCTGGGCGTGTAGGCGATTCTCTTTTGGTCGACGGCAACGTCAACGTTTTGGGGAAGCTCACCGTCTCCGGCGGGATAGACCCGACCTACCTTGCTCTCACGCCTCAGCCTGCGTCGCCTGGGGCGGCGTTCTCGATATGGGTTCGCCAGACCGACAGCTCCCTCGTCTACAGCGATGGCGCCGCCGATGTGGCTATAATCACCCAGAACGATACCGTAGCGATCTCGAGCTACGCCGACAGCGCTTTGTTTGCCGATACGTCTTCCTTCACGTGGGTTGCCGATTCCTCGCGAGTCTCTGGATTTGCCGATAGCGCCTTTTTCGCATACTACGCCGACAGCGCGGTTTACGCCGTCCGAAGTGACAGCGCCCTGTGGGCTGACACGACAGGCTTTGCCCGGTATGCCGATTCGGGCAGGGTCTCTGTCTTTGCGGATAGCTGTCGCATCTCGTTGCGCTCCGACAGTGCGGCTTACGCCGTCCGAAGCGACAGCGCGCTGTGGGCGGATACTGCTGGCTACGTGGTTCGCGCCGACAGCACTCTGTGGTCTGACACAGCTGCTTTTTCGTGGTATGCCGATTCTGCCCGTGTGTCTGGCTATGCCG
>CBEVQY010000036.1:0-22040 GCA_965552135.1 uncultured bacterium
CGTCGGCGCCGCCGAAGGAGCCGCCGTCGTTGTACTGAATCTGCCCGTTGGAGCCAGCGGGTGAAGCGCTACCGACGGAATCTGGCGCGGGCGCCCATGCGCTGCCGTTCCACTTGAGGACCTGACCTGTCGATGGTGCAGTCGGCGAAACCGAACGACCCTGAAGACCAACAACGGTGGGGTCAGGGTACGTCCCGCTCAAATCGCCGCCCGCGCTCTGACCCTCGTCAATGTAGTTACTCGAAACCCAGCTCGCGTCCACGCTGACGGCATCCGCTGAAACCGTTATCCCAGTCCCCGCGCCCACGTGGAGCGTGATAGTGGAACCACTCCCGCCACCGGTTAAACCATCGCCGGCGTTTATTGTCTGAAGCTCGTTGGTGGCGTCCGCATCGGCGTCGTCGACGTCGTCGACGCCGTCAGCAAAACCCGCCGGAACGTTCGCCAAATCCGCCCAATTAACAGGCGTCGTCGCATTGTTGTTGTCCGAAAGCTCCGAGGCTATCGCGTACCTGCCGTCGAGGTCCTCCGTCAGGCTCGAAAGACCCAGACGGCTCAGCGTCAAAACGCCAGTCCCCGTGTCGAACGAAATGCCGTTGACGTAGTTGTTCCCGTCCGACGCGCCAGATGCGTCTATCGTAACCCTGTGGTTGGCAGCGTCAAAGCTCACAGAGGCACCCCCAGTGCCCGCAAACTGGAGCGCTCTGTCGCCGTCGGTGACGGTGAACTGGCTCGTTCCAGAGCCGTCCTGGACGTCGACGAAGACAGCGGAGTTCGATATCTCCGCGTTGCCGACGACCCCCGTCCCAAGCTGGAGGTTGTCGTACGGACCGGAGACGTCGCCCGAGAAAGTCGTTGAAGTCGTCAGGTCATCCGAGGCGTCGGTGTCGCCGGTGTTTATAAGCTGGCCGCTCAAGAAGCCAAGGCCAGTTCCCGCGTTCACAACCAATGCGTCGCCGGACAGGGTGAGCCCGTTGCCATACGATAGCCCCAGCGGGCTTGCCGATGTCCCGTTGCCGGTGATGGGCGAGGACACCTGCGCGACCTGGCTCCCCCAGTTATCGCCGGGGACGGATCGAGCCTCCCAGCAGCTCAGCGAGGCGTTCCACGTCAGAACCTGACCGTCGGAGGGCGAGGCGCTAACGTCCAAAAGGTCATTCAGGACGTTGTCGGAAAGGTCATCCGCCTCGTTGTCGATCGTCACGTCCCAGTTCGTGCCTGCCTCGGTTATGCGAAGGATATCCTCGCCAGCGGACTCGTACGATACGTCGGTAATAAGCTCGTTGGCGGCGTCTGCGTCGGCGTCGTTGACGTCATCGACGCCGTCGGCGAAGCCCGCCGGGATGGCGGATATGTCGCTCCAGGCGACGGCGCCGGCGCTGTCGGCGAACGAAGCTGCGTAAGACTGAACCGTCACAAGCGATGAGTCGGAGACTGCGGCGCGAAAGGCGTATCCAATCGAGGAGAGCGGAACGCGGGGCGATAAAACCTCGCCCGATACCACGATCTCGACGTAGTATTGTGTGTCGAAGGGGAGGTCTATCGGGTTTATTGAGCCTAAGATCACGTCGAAGAGTCCTCTGTTGACGACGACGTTTGGGTGCGTTTCGGACCAAAGCGGCGTTCCGCCCGTGGGAACGTCGTAGAGTCGAAACTCCATGCTGAGCGTGTCGTTCACGCCAACGCCGGCCGCGTTGGTAAGCTTGCCCTGATAGTTGATGGTCGACGGAATCGAAAAGACGAAGGCAGGCAAGACAAGCAACACCACACAAAGCCACCTTCTGACCATATTCACCCCTCCTTCCCGATTTTTTTAACTAAAAAAGTTTGACTATCAGTGGAATGCAAGTCGAAATTATTTGCATTTTCGCTAAGTCGTGTAAAGTATTATTCTTACGCGAAAAGCCGCCCTCGCGCAGGAGAGCGGCTTTTGGTCGGTCAGTTTTGTTCGGGCGGCAGCCGTGCGGCTATGCAGTTGGCAGCGAGTCGCAGTCGATGCAGTGCAGACTGTCGTCCCAGCAGCCCATTGTGCCCTCGGGATACTGGATGGAGCCCCAGTACTCCTCTATGTCCCAGTTTATGTACCAGCGTCCGGGTCTTGAGCCGCCTGCGTCGTTGAACCACACCGAAGCCGAGGTCCCCTCGAGGTTGTAGCCGAGGGTGTCGCCGTAGCCCTCGCTCAGGGCGTTTATGTTGACGAGCACGAGGGAGGCGGTTGAGTCTCCGGTGTTTTTCTCCCAGGCGGTCCACAGAACCGCGTTCGAGTCGGGCGGGAGATGGGAATCGTAGAAAATCCACCAGCCGCCTGTTGCGTTGAAGTCGCATCTTCCGTTGTACCAAAGGAAGTTTTCGAGCTCGCTGTTTGTGACCCTCATCTCCCAGTCGACGCTGTCGCCTGCTATGTGCGCCGTCAGGGCGATGTTGTTTGTGTCGGCGCCAAGCTGCCAGCGCCAGGTGAGGTCGCCCTCATAGGTTGGATCCTGCGTGAGGGCGAGGTAGAACGCCACCTTCGGCAGGAAGAAGAGCGCCTCGGTCAGCGACGCCCAGGCAAGCACTATAAAAGCCGCCGTGTCGAAGTGCTCGCAGTAGAGGTCGTCGGCTGCGCGCTGCAGGGCAAGCTCGGTGAACGGCGAGAAGTTAACGGTGAGGACCCCAGAGGACGGAACAGCGGGCATCTCGGGCTCCTCCTCCTTCTTCTCACAGCCAACCACTGCAAGCGAAACAGCAAGAACGACCACAAACGCAGCAAAAAGCCAGAGCCGCCGCATAAACCCCTCCTGGTTTTAGGTGCTACATCCAGTTTACCCGATAGGTCCACTTTGGTCAAGTTTTTCTTGCCCTTGGGTTCACACAAGCCCGTCGTATTCTTGCCCGGGCGAGCTCAACTGGTCTGCGGGCTGGCGTTGTCGAAGCTGCACATGCGATGTTCGCTCATCTCACCAGTACGGCGCGTTTCGCAATCGCACTCCCGTTGACCGAAAGTCGGACGATGTAAACGCCGGAGGGAACGTTGCCCTGGGGCGTCCATTTGGTCGTGTGGGAGCCTGCGGATTGCCTGCCGCTTGCGAGAACGGCAAGGCGGACGCCGCAGATGTCGTACACCTCAACCGAAAATTCCGATCCCTCCGGAACGGTGTACGAGACGGAAAGCGAGGAGTTGAAGGGGTTCGGGCAGATACCAAGCAGGAAGCTTTTTGGCTTCTTGTTCGGGTCGACGGCGGAGCCGCTGGTACCTTCCAACACGGTGAGCCTGCTTTCACTTAGAACTATAACCTCCACCTTGCCGTCGTCGTCGTTGTCGGAGACGATTACCGTCAGAAGCTGGTCGCCCGTTGTGTCCCTCCAGCGCCACTTTTCGCCAAGGTGGTTGTTAAGGCAGACGACGGTGGCAGAATCGGCGCTCGCTATCAGGATCTCCTTCGCACCGTCCCCGTCGACGTCACATATAGCGCGCACAGTAAACCCAGGAGGTGTTGCAAGCGAATCCTTCACGTTAAGCAAGCTGTCCAGAACAAGGACGACGTTTGTGCTCGAGTCTCCGTTGCTGCAAACTATTTCCTGGGCTCCGTCGTCGTCCACATCCGCCCAGGCGAAGTGCCAGGCTGTGTTGTGCAGTCCAGTCCTTGTGTGCAGGATCGTTCCGTCTGTTGCGCGGATGTGGATGCGGGCTGTGCCGTGATAATAGGTCGGGTCGTAGTTTTTGAAGGAAACTATCCTGTAAGGTCCGTCCTCGGTGAACCTCAGGAACATATCGTGCAGGGAGCCGTCCCGCTCTGTGCTTCCGGAGTAGAGCTGAGTGAGCAGGTTGAACCCCGCCGCGTTTGTTATGATGGTGTAGCAGTTGTCGTCGGTCGTTCCATTTCCCGAGGCGCCGTTGTGGCAGGTACCACTGCGCCATGCTATTTCGAGTAGCCCGTCGCCGTTGATGTCCGCCACGGAGCAGATGCGACCGCACGGTCCAACGTCGTACTGCCAGATCTCTGTGGCGGTTTCGTAGCTCCAGCGCGACGGTCCCCTGGGATCTAAGGCATAGCCGGCATTCTGGCAGATGATGACGTCTTGCCCGACGACGGTGTAGGGGTACATGTAACCGTCCCGCGTTCCGCTTTTTTCAAACTCCTTGAGCAGGGCGCCCGTGCCGCTGTATATCCGCGAGAACCACGGACCCCAGGTGCCGCCAAAAGCGTAGATCTCGTAGCCGATCCCTATCTCGGGGATGCTGTCGCCGGTCACGTCCTCAAGCATGGTGACGTAGGAGAAATCTTGTCCTGGTATCCCAACGTATTCGTGGACCAGCACGTCGCCGCCTGCGCTCAAAACAAAGAGCGTATCGCACTGGACGGTCACGATCTCGAGCTGACCGTCTCCGTTAACGTCGCCGGTAAGCACGTGGCGTCGCCTGCTGGACGGCGAGGTGGAGGTCGGCATATCCCACGTCCACTGGACGGCGATCGAATCGGTCAACACCGTCGAGCCCCACGGATAGTAGCTGGAGCCGGCTATGTCACGGCGCTCGTGCGTCCAGCCCTTTAGCTCAACGACCACAGTCGTGTCCGTGATGTTCCTGTATGTGAACGCGACGTAATAGCGTTCGCCGGCGTGCAGGGAATCGTCGCCGCTGTACCAAAAGCGCATCCCGACAAGGTCGTTCGTTACGGTAATAAAGTGAGCGTTTGTGGAATCGATAGTTACGTAGACCCGGTTTACCTCGAATGGCAGAAACGAGAAGGCGGGTCTGTCGTATCCACTGATGTTTTCGTTCAGCTCGACGGAGAAGACGAAATGGTATATCCCCGGGCTTATGGTGTCGCAGGTCAGCTGCTGGTCGTATAGGGGCGGGACGGTGGGATATACCCTTGCCTCAAGCTTCGGGTCGCCGTATAGCGCGACGACGTCTCTGTCGTAGTCCAGCGCTATCGGGTTTATCCCAGGGGTATCGTGTTCGTCGTCGAAGAGCAAAGCCTGGTTGTTCAGGAAGAACGCCTCGGGGAAGGTGAACCTGTCCTGCAGTTTGTGGAAGTATTCGCGGATGCCCCACCCCATATAGCCGTATGCGGTGGGGACGGTATAGCCGCAGAAGAGGTGGGCTCCGCCCGAGTGGATCCAGCCCAAAACCATGCAGTCCATATCAGCAACCTTGCCGATAAGGCAGTTACCGGGACCCCAGTAAATCTTCGGGTTAGATGTCTCGATGTACACGTCGGGACCCGACACAGGATCACCCCACACACTTCCGCCCCCGGAGTAGAAAAAGCCTTCTCCGTCGGGTAAGGGGTAGTGAAGTTGCCAGCTGTGGGGGGAGGCGTGTCCGCTTGTCACCATTATGTCGACGTCGTTGTTGTTCAAAAGGCTTACGAGCGTGTCGGTGCAGTCGTCGGGCTCAACGAGGGTGTCGATCGTTCCGTCGGGGTTTTTGTGCCAGTAGCATCTGGTGTCGCCTTCGGAGAAGTAATCTCCCCTTTCGAACCATCGGAGCCAGCCGCCCGCGGTTTTCAAAAGCGCGTTCCTCACCCAGAGCGTTTCGGGACCCAAAACGATGTTCATCGCATCCTCTGGCGTGTAGCCTGTGAGTATAGCCCAGATGGCGTCGCCGTAGATGTCGTCGTCCAGGCTGCGCGTTATCTGGCTTGCGTGCCGCACGAAAAGCTCGGCGTCGTAAGAGATGATCTCCTCCGGCTTCATAACGAAGCAGACCCAGCGGGGGTCGAACTCAGCCAGCTCGGTTTGAACCTCGAAGACGGTTGCGGCAAACTCGAACACCGCGGCATCGTGTTTCGCCGCAAGGCTGTCGATCACCTCCGACCAAGCCGGGTCGGAGGCGGTCGCGTCGTTGGTCACGATGGCGTAGCCGCCTGTGACCAGATCAGCTCTCGCCAGCGTGATGGCTGCAAGGATGGCTGCCGCCAAAACAATCCCCCTCACTTTCATAAAAGCACCTCCTCCTTCGGCGATTCACCTCCTGCGAACATAGTCTCTTTTTGTTGGCGATCGTTTTCGCTTAGGGAAAAGCCCGCGAAAACGCAGCACAAGCATGAGGGTTTTCGGGCTTCCGCGTAGGCGAAGGGAAGGAAAACGCCTTTCCGCCATGCTGGCTTGAGGCTGGGCATGACCTTATCACCGCCCCTAACTTACACCCTTTCGTTTATTCATAGGCTATGTGGGGGTTTTTGTCGAGCGTTTTTTGAAGGGGAGGGGGTGTGTATGGCGCAAGGCTCAGCGGCGCCAGAGGGACGTGAGTCTTTTGTATCTTTCCGGGTCTGCCTCGCGCAGCTTGTCCAGGTATCCCCTCCAGATGCACCACAGTGCGACGACGACGAAGGTGGCGAACGAGGCGCCAATGCCCATATAAGCCTTCTTTGGACGGATCTTCTTGTCGGGCGGGACGGCTCGCGCCAAGATGTTCAGCGTCTCGACGTTGCGCTGCTCCTCTATGCGAGCCTGCTCATACTGCTGCTTGAGCATCTCGTACAAAAGCTCCTGGATCTTCAAGTCCCTGTACAGGCGGGCGTACTCGAGGATGAGGTCGGGATAGTCCTTGAGTGGGATACCCAGAAGGAGCGTATCCCCCTTCAGCTCGAGCTCGGATATCTTGCGTCGCATCTGCTTTGCCTGTGCTTCGAGCTGATTGAACTCGGGTGTGAACTGTGCGCCGCCCGCCCTAAGCGCACCAAGCTGAACCTCAAGCGCGGCAAGCTGCCCGTAAAGTTGGGCTATGTTCTCCACTGCAACCCGCGCCTGATCCTCTAAGGAGATAGCCCTGTGCGCTTTCTGGAACTCGGCGAGCTTTTCGCCGGCTTGGGCGAGCTCTTCACTGCACTGCGCAAGGCGCTCCTCCAGGAAGCGTCGGGTTCTGTTCGCCGATGTCGTGCGCACCCGCAAAAGCGTCCTGTCCAGAAGGTCGACTATGGCGTTGGTCACTTCTGCGGCAAAGCGCGGGTCCTTGTCCTCGTAGCCCACCGTGAGGATCCCTTCACCCCCGACGTCGACGTAAAGGTGCGTCGCGTACGCCTTCCTGGCGAGCGAAAGCTTTTTGCATTTGTAGCGCGACATAAGGTCGAACATCTCGATGATGGAGTCGGCAATCCCCGGGGATTTCACCATCGCGCTCCACAGGTCGACGGGTGTGACCATCATAGGCAGCGTGAATGATCCCTCTCCGCCAAGCCCCATAAGCCCGCCGAAGAAGCTGCTTATAGCCGTCTGCGGCATTTTGGAGTAGGGGGGCAGGATCTGCGCCTCGGCGCGGTACCACTTTGGCAGAGCAAAACCTATCGCGACCGCGACAACGCCCGCCGCAAGTGGGAGGAAAACCAAAAGCTTCCATCGCCGCAAAAGCGCCACAAAGGCGTCGAAGGCTGTGTAAACGGCGTCCATGGCGAAGCCCCAAACCCAAAATAAAACCCCGCGTGATTCGCGCAAGGGCTTTTGGCAATCCGCTTGCGTTTGTATGTCCCTGAGCTTAACTTGTTTGCCCGATGGTCGCGACGCCGAAATTGATCGCCTTTGCCGCGGCGGGATTGCTTTGCGCTCTCGCCTCGGCTGCAGAGACTCCCCGGGCCGAAGTCGTAATCGCGAAGCTCGACAGCGTCTGGCAAAGCATCCACGACTGCAGGTGCACCATGGAGGTTTACGTCCGCGCGGGCGGGAAGGAGGAAAGGCACAGGGGCGAGTATCTCTTCATGAAGCCCAACTGGATCAGGTTCCGCATTACCGATGGCGACGACGCTGGCTCAGACGCCGTTTTCGACCCCGAGGCAGGCGTCGTGCGCGCCCGCGGTGGCGGCATCCTGAGCATCGTGAAGGTATCCCTGCCGCCAACAAACCCAAGGGTCAGGTCAATCAGGGGGCACAGGTTTGATCAGAACAACTTCGGTCGCATCGTGGAGCGGTGGAGGTACTATCTGGCTTGTGGCTCGGCGCAGGTCGAACAGAGAGGTGATACGATTATCCTTGCGGGCGAGGCGGACGATACCTCCCGCTTCTACGGCACAAAGCGCGAAACACTTTATGTAAGCGCGAAGACCTTTTTGCCCTGCGGCTTTGACCAATACGATGCCACAGGCGTTTTGATAAGGCGGGTTCGTTTCGTTGACGTTCGGGTCGACGTTGGGCTTCGCCGAAGCGACTTCGAGCTATAAGATGGGGGTTATCTTATGCAGAGGGCTTTTGTCTTTCCGGGGCAGGGCTCGCAGAAGCCCGGCATGGGCAAGGACCTCTACGAGCGTTTCGGGGAGGTGCGCGACGTATACAAGAAGGCGTCGAAGATAGCCGGCTTTGACGTCGCGGAGCTTTCGTTCGAGGGCGATAAACAAACCCTCGCGCAGACTCAGTACACGCAGCCGTGTATATTCGTCCACTCCTACGCCGTTTTGGTTGCGCTTGGCAGCAAAGCCGAATTCGACGCGGTTGCCGGGCACTCCCTGGGCGAGTATTCGGCGCTTGTTGCCGCAGGGGCTATCTCGTTCGAGGACGGTCTTGCCGCGGTGGTCGAGAGGGGAAGACTCATGGCGGAAGCCAAGGAGGGCACGATGTTCGCCCCCCTCGGGGCGGACCTCGAGACGCTTGAGGAGCTTGTCGCCGAGCTTGAGGATGAGGGCGTCATCGAGATCGCAAACTACAACGCCCCGGGGCAGTTCATAATAAGCGGCGAAAAGGACCTCCTTCAAAAGGCCGCGGACCTACTCAAGGAGCGTGGGGTTAAAAAGGTGATCTTCCTTCCTGTGTCCGGTGCGTTTCACTCGGCGCTTATGGAGGATGCCGCCCGCGAGATGGCGAACGTACTGAAGAAGCTTGAGATCCAACCGCCCAGGGTGGCGTTCTACGCCAACGTCACGGGCGACCGCGTCGACGACCCCGAGGAGATCAGGAAAAACCTGCTCCTCCAGCTCACAAGCCCCGTGCGGTGGATAGATATCGTCGAGAATATGGTCCGGGACGGGTGCAAAACGTTTTACGAGATAGGTCCGGGGAAGGTGCTTCAGGGGCTCATAAAGCGCATAGCCCCTCAGGCAGAGGCTATGGGCTGGCAGGATTTGATGGAGAGTTGACGATGGATGAGGTTATCCGCAAGTTCGCTTTGGTTTTGGTTGACTATTCGCTTGGTGTTCGCGAGGGCGACAAGCTTTTGATAAGCAGCGTTCCTGCGGCCGAGCCTTTGGTGCTTGCCGTCTTCGAGGCGGCGCTTAGGCGCGGCGCACATCCCGAAATCGATATACATCTGCCCGAGGCGCAGGAGATCTTCTTCAAACACGCCACCGACGAGCAGCTTGCGTACATCTCCCCGCGCCGAAGGGCGGTCTTCGAGGAGTACGACGCATACCTGCAAATCCTGGCGCCCACAAACACCCGCTCGCTCTCCGGCGCTGATCCCGCCAAGCTCTCGCGCTCGTCTGCGGCGATGCAGCCCCTTATGGAGAAGATGCTCAGGCGCGCCTCGGAGGGGGAGTTCAGGTGGACGCTCACGCTCTTCCCAACGCCTGCGCTGGCGCAGGAGGCGGAGATGAGCACCTCGGAGTTCAGGGAGTTCGTTTGGCGCGCGTGCAAACTAACGTACCCTGACCCCATATCGGAGTGGCGCAAGCTTGCAGAGCTTCAGCGCCGCTACGTCGATTGGCTCGACGGGCGCTCGCGCTTCGAGGTCCGCGGAAGCCACATCGACATAACCTTCTCGACCGAGGGACGCAGGTGGATAAGCTGCGATGGGCGCGAAAATTTTCCCGACGGCGAGATCTTCACCTCGCCCGTGGAGGATTCGGTGGACGGCTGGGTCGAGTTTACGTATCCCGCGGTTTACAACGGCAGGCTCGTCGACGGCGTTCGCCTTGAGTTCGAGGGAGGTAGGCTCAAAAGCGCCACGGCGCGGTCGGGCGAAAAGTTTCTGCAAGAGATGCTGCAGGTCGACGAGGGCGCGCGCAGAGTCGGCGAAATCGCGTTCGCAACTAACTACGACATCACGCGCTTCTCCAAAAACACCCTCTTCGACGAAAAGATAGGGGGAACGCTCCACATCGCCCTCGGAAACTCGTACCCTGAGGCAGGCGGGAAAAACAGGTCGGCTATACACTGGGACATGGTCTGCGACATGTCCGACGCCGTGGCAAAAGCCGACGGCGAAAAGTTCTACGAAAACGGAAGGTTTTTGATCTAAAAGCGGTACGATATTCCGAACTGGACGTCGTAGAGCCTGTATTTTTCGCCCAGGGAGTTGCCCGCCTGGGTGACGTCGGTGCGCTGCCAGTTCGAGAACGCCACCGCGCCCTCGACAAGCCACCTCTTGTCCACAAGAAGCGAAAGCCCGCCCGTCAGGATCTGCCGCTCCTTCTCGATCGTCGTCACCGCGTAGGACACAGGGTCGTATCGGTACCCGCCCCTAAGCCTCATCGGAAGGACCCTTATGGGTATTGTGAACTCTGCCCCAACGCCCCAGGCGAGGACGGCTCGGTAGGAGCTCGGTATCCACGGGTTCTGCTCGACCCAGTCGGAGGATCGGTACCTCATCTGCCGCCAGTCGGTGTACACCACGTCGGCGGCTACGTTGACGAAGGGCGACTTTATCGCAATCCCGCTACCGAACTGGAAGGGCGTCGTCATGTCGATGTCGTATTTGTATGAGTCGTACTCGTACTCCTGGGTTCCGTCGAGGTAGTCGACCGTGGTTTCGTATATGGCTTCGCGCTGGGTCGTCAGAGCCGACGGGAACTTCACCACGGCGCCCCAGGCGAAGTACCTGCTGGGCGCGATAAGCAACCCAACGCGCCCCGTGATGCCAGAGTATCCGTGAGTGATGTTGTCGGAGAAGACGGTGTCGGCAACGACGGTATCGCCGAGCTGGAACACCATAGCGTCCCACGTGTAGTTTTCGGCGCCTGTGATGAACTCAAGCGACGCGCCGAAGGCAACCGACTTCGACGTCTGGACGCCGAAGGCTATGTGTAGCGCGCCAAGCCCGCCGTCGTCGGTTTCGACTGCAGTTATCGATGCGCCGTCGGCGCGCTGCCCGGAGAAGTTCGCCGACCTGTCGAACGACTGCGAGCGCGAGTATCCTATCGCGAACGCTGCGCCACCGCGCCTCGCGGCAAGGGGATAGACGCCGCCCAAAAGCTGGAGCTTCACCGCCGAGAATTCGACGTTGTCGGGACAGCCGTTGAGGGATGTCTCAACCCGTCCGGAGCGGACGCCTATTGCGCCCGCAAGCTCGCGCTTGTAAACGTAGGCGAGCCCGGCCGGGTTGTAATACGCTGCGGAGAAATCCTGTGCAAGCGCGATATGCGCCCAGCCCATGCCGGCTGCCCGCAGACCAACGCCCACAAACCCGTCGGCAACGGCGACCTCGTCGGCGACCTCGCCGAAGGAGCCAAAGCCGCTGCACGCTGCGGGAACCACAAAGAAGGCTATAAGCACCGAAATTGCCCTCCGCATCTTTCACCTCCTTGGGTTTCCTACATTCCGCGGCGCCTTTCGCCGCGCTCGCGGGAGGTCGTGTCGGGCTCGCTCGAACCCTCATCCTCATCGATGATGAAGATGTTAACTATATCGAGCCCGTCTAAGCAGCTTGAGATGCACTCGCACGCCTCGTCGTACCGCCCCCGCGGAAATCTCTTGGAGGGTCCCGAAAGCTTCTTTTCGCCCCTGCCTCTGCCGTGCTTCCTGCCGCGGGGAATGTAGGGCGACCAGTAGTAGTAGTTCCACTCCCGACCCCACTTTGTGTCGTGGAAAAACTGGTACCTGTGGTTTTTGAGCCACTCCCTTTTCGTCAGCCGCTTTCTGGGGGCGGTGGTGTAGCATCCGCTCACAAGCACCGCCGCGACGAAGAGGGCTATGACGACAGCTCGCCTCATCCTTTCCCTCCTGCGCCTCTTCCGCCGAACGTTGTGCAAAATCTGTGCCACAGGGCAAAAGGGCTGTGGCGCGTCGCCTTGTGCCGTGGTGGGGGCTTCTGCGGTGCACATTTATTGTGCACCGTCGCGGAAGTGGTGGACGACGAACGCCTTGAGGTACGTCATGTGTTCGAGGGCGTAGCGTGGTCCTTCGCGTCCCAGACCGCTGTCCTTTACGCCGCCGTATGGCATCACGTCGGCGCGGAAGGTTGGGACGTCGTTTACCACAACGCCGCCCACCTTCACCCGCTCGTACACCTCGCGGGCGGCGGAGATGCTCGCGGTGAAAACCCCAACCTGAAGACCGTATCTGCTGTCGTTGACGAGGTCTATCGCTTCGTTCAGGTCGACCACGGGGTTTATCACGACGACGGGCGCAAACGCCTCCTTCTGCACGATGGTTGAGCTCTGCGGCGCGTTCGTGATGACTGTGGGCTCAAATAGCGTCCCACGCCTCTTTCCACCACAGCGAACCTGAGCGCCGAGGGATTTCGCCTCGGAGATCCAGTCCTCGATCCTTTTCGCGTCCGACTCAGATATCATAGGTCCCATGTCGGTGGCTTCGTCGAGGGGGTTGCCGATGCGCATCTTCGTTGCGGCGCTGACTATGTGCTCCACGAGGACGTCGAACACCGGCTCTTCGACGTAGACCCTCTGGACGGATATGCAGACTTGCCCCGCAAGCGCCATTGCGCCCTTGAGGATTCTGTCGGCTGCCCAGAGTATATCGGCGTCGGCGAGGACTATTGCCGCCGAGTTCGAGCCAAGCTCCATGGCGATGTGCTTTAGCCCTACCTTCTGCGCGAGCGCCTTGCCCACCTCGGCGCTGCCGGTGAAGGTGACGACCTTTATCCTATCGTCCAGCGCGATGGGCTCGGCGACGTCTGCGCCGCTGCCGGGAAGAACGGATACCGCCTCCGGAGGATAACCGGCATCAAGAAGCAGCCTCCCGAGCATGATGCCCGTTATCGGCGTCTTCGAGGCGGGCTTCAGTATGAATGGGTTACCTGCGGCTATCGCCGGTCCCAGCTTGTGGAGGGCGAGGTTGAGCGGGAAGTTGAAGGGGGTTATCGCAAGCAGCGGTCCTGCGGGGAACCTTTGGTAGAAGCCCCACTTGTTGCTTCCGTTTGGCGCCACGTCGAAAGGTATGACCTCTCCCGTCGGCTCCCGCAGGAGTGCAGCTGAGAGCGCAAGCGTCTCCTGCGCCCGGCTGACCTCTCCGCGCGCCTCGCGGATCGTCTTGCCGCACTCGAGGGATATGATCCTCGCGAACTCCTCCGCGCGCTCCTCCAAAAGCCTCTTGGCGCGCAGAAGGATGTCCTCCCTGTGGCGGGCGCAAAGGTGCGAGGTCTCGTCGAAGGCGTCGGGAAGCCTGCCCAAAACCTCGTCTATAACATCCTTCGTCGCGGCGGACACACGACCGACAAGCGAACCGTCGTAGGGCGAAAGGACCTCAAACGTCCTCCCCGTCTCGACCTCCTTGCCGCAGGCTATAAGCGGATAGTCCATGGCACCCTCCCTTCTCATTCAGTATTCAACCGATATTTGGACTGTGTGCTGTGGTGCAAGTTTTTCGCTTTCGGGGGCTACGGCGTAGTCGACCCCGAGGACGGCTATTTTGCCGACCTTCGAGCGGATTCCCGCGCCAGCTGTCGGCTTCCCGTTCAACACCCCGGCGCGCAGGACGATGTGCGGGATGGCGGTTTGCGGGGCTTCTTCGTCTCCAATGCGCTCGGGGCAGATCTCCACCTCAATGCCGCCGCCGAGGAAAACCTCGTCGCCAACGCTCCACACGTCGAAGGCAGCCTGAAGGGGGATTGCGCCAAAGCTTTTGGCATAACTTGCTCCGATGCGGAACCTCGTGGGGACGTCCTCGTTGGAGACCTGTCCCTGTCCGTAGAAGCTGTTGGAGTTCCACGAGAGCCGCATGAAGAGGTTTTGCGCCGCCGCGCCAAAGGTGACGCCGTATTTTCGAAGGCGAAGCGATACCCCAGCGCCGAAGCCCGCCGACGAAGCCGTCACGTTCTCCACGCTCGACTGAAAATACTCCACGCCCAGACCGAGGTGCAGAAGCCCAGGGACCAAAGCTTTGGCGAAGGAGAAGAATATTCCGTCGTTTCCGTTCTGGACGGTGCCCAGAAGTTCGCCGTCTATGTCCCTGAACTCGACGCCCTCCGTCGATGTGTGGATCCAGACGAGCCCGATCCCTGCCCCCTCCTTAATGCCTGCGACGAGCGAGGCGAAGTAGAGCCGTCTGTCCAGGTCGAGGAACTTGTTTCCTGCTGATACGAGCATGGTTTTGCGCTCCGATACGGATGCCGGGTTGTAGTAGGGCGCGAGGGCGATATTTGGCGCTGCGGTTCCTGCGCCACCCGTTGCCTGCGTGCGGGCGTCGGGCACAAACCACAAAAACTTGCAGCACTCGCCAGCACCAAAGGCACCCGAAAGCAGAAGAAACAGCACAAAAAGGCAACGCTTCATCGCAAGGACCTCCGACCTTTCGGAAAAAATAAGGCACTTGCTTTCCTGCGCAAGGGGGGATAAAAAAATCGGAGAGGGTGGGATTCGAACCCACGGTCCCGCTTTTGGCGGGACAACCGCTTAGCAGGCGGTTGCCTTCAGCCAGACTCGGCCACCTCTCCGCTGCCAACAAAAAATTTAGCCCGCCCGGCGCGTGTGTCAAGGGGGAAAATGCCCGACAGAAAAAAAGCCCCCGCCTCAGGGGACGGGGGCGAGGGACAGGCGCTCCAGAAGGGCTCAGAATGGAAACTCCAGCCCAACCTCCTCCGTGATCTTTTTCATCGTCTCTATGACCTTGACCTCGATGGGTACGGTTTGGGCGTTTTGGGTTTGCTTTTCCCACTCCTTTTCGCCGTGGACCCATATTCTGTCCTTGCCCTTCGCCTTCGGCGCAGCCTTCAGCCTGCGGATGTAGTCGTCCATTGCGGCGGTGAACTGCTCAAGCGGGATGAAGAGCTGCGGGTCGATGGCGGCGAAGAAGTGGCAGACGTTGGCGGGTTTATCCTTGCCCCTGCCGTAGACGTCGAGCCCATACGCCCCGCCCGAAAGGACGCCCGAGAGGATGTCGACCATAACGGCAAGTCCATACCCTTTATGACCGCCGGTGAGCTCCTCTCCGCCGCCGAGGGGGAGGAGCCCACCGCCCTTGCGGTCGAGCAGGTTCTGCAGCACGGTGGATGGATCGTCTGTGGGGACGCCGTGTTCGTCCGTCGCCCACATGAGGGGGATCTTCTTCCCCTGACGCGCGTAGACCTCAAGCTTCCCGCGCGGAACGGTAGAGGTCGCCATGTCCAAAACCCACGCCGGCTCATCCTTCGTCGGAACCGCAACGGAGATCGGGTTCGTGCCGAAGAACAGGTCCTTGCCGTTTGTGGGAACGACGAGTGGGGCGGCGTTGGTCATCGAGATGCCAATCAGGTTGTGCGGAAGAGCCATCATCGAATAGTAGGCGGCTATCCCGAAGTGGTTTGAGTCGCGCACAGCGGCAACGGCAAGACCGTTCTTTTTTGCCTTGTCTATAACCATCTCCATTGTGTAGTACGATACGGGCTGTCCCAGCCCGTCGTGACCCGACACAAGGAGCGTTGTCTGCGTTTCGCGCAGCACCTCGATCTCCGCGTCCGGAACCATCACGCCGCGCCTTATGCCGTCGACGTAGCGCTTGAGCCTTGCGACGCCGTGCGAAGGTATTCCGCGCTGGTCGGAGGTCACGAGGACGTCGGCGGTTATCTCGGCGTCGCGACGCCTCACGCCGAGCTTCTCGAAGATGTCGGCAACATGCTTCTTAAGACCATCCACCGGCAAAAGCCTCGTCTCAACATCAGCCATGACAAAGCCTCCTTCTGCACTTTGACCCTCCTTCGGCGAAAATAAACCGCCGCGGAGACGTATACAAGAGATTTTTGGCAGACGCCCACCCTCAACACACTTGACAGAACGACGCCTTAAGATATCTTATTGGCGCAGAAACAAATTGGGGGTAATTATGTCTGGGGATAGGCTTGCCGCATACGAGTCGGAGGGTTTAAGGCACTGGACGTTGGTCAGGGACATAGCGGCGCTTGTTGTTTTTTTGGTCGCCGCTGCGGTTTACTTCTCCACGGCGCAGGCGAGCGTGCCCTTTTGGGACTGCGGAGAGTTCATATCCTGCTCCTACATACTGGGTGTGCCCCATCCTCCAGGCGCGCCCCTCTTTCTGATCTGGGGGAGGCTCTTTTCGCTTTTGCCCCTTGGAGTTGAGATAGCCCGCAAACTTAACTGGATGTCGTCCCTCTTCAACGCCCTTGCGATAGGGCTTTTGTTTTTGCTTTTGGCGCGGGTCATAAACAGGTGGTTTGGGAGGGTAAGGAACTGGACCGAGGCTGCGATAGCGCTTTCGGGCGCCGCGGCAGGAGCTTGGTTCGCGGGCTTTGGAACAACGTTTTGGAACAACGCCGTCGAAGCAGAAGTCTACGGCTTCGCTATGTTTATAACCGTTTTGGTTGTTTACCTTGCGGTCCTGTGGAGCGAGCGCCACGGAAGCCCCAAGGTCGACAGATACATCCTGCTTATTGCATACCTGCTGTACCTCGGCATAGGCGCCCACATGACCGTTATGATCATGCTGCCGCCGCTTTTCCTTTTCTTCGTTGTCTACGATAAGAACAAGCGCCAAAACCCTGTCTTCTGGCTTACGTGGTTCGTCCTCTTTTTGGTGGCGACGGAGTTTAACGTGTTCGTCGAGAACATGATGGCGGCGTTTGTGGTCTTTGCACTCGCCGCAATACTGACCAATTCCTCGGCTGGCAAGACCGTCTTTCAGGTCATCATGGGCGTCTGGGCGCTCGTCCAGTTCGGGCTTATGTTTAAGGGAACAACCGTATTCGGGCTGCTTCTTAAGGACTACGGGCTTTCCGGAAGCTCACCACACTTCGTGTGCGGGCTTTTTCAGTTTCTGATAATCCTTGCGGCTCTGATCATAGTCTCGATAAAGAACTACATACGGGAGTGGAGATTGGGCTTTTTCGCCATACTGCTTGCGCTTGTTGCGTTTTCGCTGAACACCTACACGCTCATCCGCTCGCGGGCGAATCCCTACATAGACGAGAACGATCCCCAAACCATCGCTGCCTTCCGCGACTATATGGACCGCAAGCAGTACGGCCAGGAGTCGATGTGGACGCTTATGTTCAGGCGCAAGGGATCGTGGAAGAACCAGTTCGGGACGCACGTGCGAATGGGCTTTTGGGGCTTCTTCAGGAAGCAGTGGGCAAACCCGCTGCACATCCCCTACAAATACACCCTAAACGGCTGGCTTTTCTTTGCCCTCGGGCTTTTGGGGCTTGCCTACGCGATATACAAACGCCCCAAGTGGGGGTATCTGCTCTTCCTCGTGACCCTGATCTCAACCTTGGGGCTTTTGGTCTACCTGAACTTCTCCGACGGCACGAGGTATATGCACCTTGAGGTGCGCGACAGGGATTACTTCTACACGCCGGGCTTTATGTTCTTCGGCGCTCTTATGGGGCTTGGGCTTGCGGCAATACTTTCGTTTATCTACCGCGGTTGGCGCGAGTTTGTTGGCTTTTTGGCGAAGACCGGACCGCTCCTTTTCTTCTCGGTCTCGGGGGCGGCGCTGGTGCTTATGGCGCTTATACGTGACTACATCCCCTACTTCATCTTTACGGCGCTCGGGACGTTTGCGCTCGGGATGCTTTGTTCCTTCATCCGTCCAAAGGAGGCTCAGGCGAACCCCGGCGCAAGGCCAAGCGGAGGCAAGAAGCTCGTCATCGCGCTTTTGGCGCTGCTTTTCGCCATATCGCCCTCTATGGCAGTCACCACCTGGTGGTTCGAAAACGACCGCAGCAGAAACTACATCCCCTTCGACTACGCCTTCAACATCCTCGACTCCTGCGATAAAAACGCCATAATCTTCACCAACGGCGACAACGACACGTTCCCCCTGTGGTTTCTCCAGGCGGTGCCGAAGATACGAACCGACGTGAGGATCGTGAACCTCTCCCTCCTCAACACGTCGTGGTACATAAAGCAGCTCAAGCACAACATGGGCGTTCCCATCAAGCTTACCGACGAGCAGATAGAGCGTCTTCGTCCCCGGCGCGACCCCCTCACGGGGAAGATAATCCGCGTGCAGGACGTGATGGTCAGGCACATAATCGAGAACACTCCTGTCAGGGTGAGGGTCGACAGCGCGACGGGGGATACGATCCGCTACCTTGATCCGCCCGTGTTCTTCGCGGTGACCGTTGCGCCCGAAAACAAAGCCGGCTTCGACCCATACCTTGCGATGGAGGGGCTCGTCTATCGCGTCACGACGGAGAAGGGCGACCACAAGGTCAACGTCGAGCAGATGAGGTACAATCTCTTCAAGCGCTACAAGTACCGTGGACTCAAGGACAAGACGATTTACAAGGACGAGAACTGTCGCAAGCTCCTCCAGAACTACACGACGGGGTTCATCACCCTCGCCTACGAGTATCGTCGTCGCGGCGATACCACAAACGCTCTGGCCACGATAGAGAAGATGCGCGAGGTTCTTCCGTTCGAGTGGCGCGCCAACGCCTTCTCCGCGGAGTTTTACTCCTGGGCGGGCAAATGGGATAAGGTCGACGCAGCATACAGAGAAGCCGTCCGCGAAATAGAAAGCCAAAGGGAGCGCAACCCTGATCAGTCAAAGCTTTTCAGGATGTACTTCGAGATCTTCTACCGCAACAAGATGTACGACAAGGCTGAGCTTGCGCTCAAGGACGGTTTGAGGCTTTTCCCCGACGACAAAGACGTCTTCAGGGCGTATTTGAGCTATCTTTACATCCGCAAGCGTGACGCCGAGCTTAAGGATGCCCTCGCCGACTGGGTTGCGCGGCACCCTGGAGATGAGGTGATGACAAAGTTCTACGAGCAGGTCAAAGCGGGTGGTCTTTCGTATATGCGCAGGCTCGAGGCTGCTGAATCGACAAAAGCTGCGCAGGGGACCCTCTCATCCGGCGGCGCCGCAAAGCCAGAAAGCACGTCGAGGTGACGGGGATGGAGATCGATTTTGTGAAGATGAGCGGTTCCGGCAACGACTTTATAGTTGTCGACGACCGCAGCGGCGCCCTCTCTGGCGTCGATAAAAACGCTTTGGCTCGCCTGCTCTGTCGGAGGAAGGTCTCCGTCGGCGCCGATGGGATGATATTTATCGAGCCTTCCGACGCCGCCGACTTCAGGATGCACTACATAAACGCCGACGGCAGCGACGCGGGCATGTGCGGCAACGGCGCAAGGTGCGCGGCAAAAGTGGCAACACTTTGGGGCGTGAAAAGCCCAATGCTCATCGAAACCGGAGCCGGCATAATCGAGGCAAGCGTTTCCGGCGATGACGTCTGCGTGCAGATGCCGCGCGGGGAGCTGGTGGAGAAGGACATAGAGCTCGTCGTCGATCACCTGCCCATTGTGGTTGATCTCTACGACACGGGCGTTCCGCACGCCGTTGCCTTTGTGGACGAGCTTGAGGGCATCCCCGTTGAGCATTGGGGCAGGGCGATACGGTATCACCGGCACTTCGCGCCCGGCGGAGCGAACGCCGACTTCGTCCGCGTGGTCGACGAGCACACCATCATGGTGCGCACTTACGAGCGCGGCGTTGAGGCGGAGACGCTTGCGTGCGGCACGGGCGCCGTCGCAGCAGCACTCGACGCCGCCCGAAGAGGACTCGTGACTATGCCCGTAAACGTCGTCGTTCGCCTGCCCGACACGCTCACAGTAAACGCCGATGGCAGCAAAATAACGCTCAGCGGAAAGGTTAAGCTGGCTTTCCGCGGAAAAGCCTTCGTCTCGGAGGAGGAAATTTGCGCCCTGTGATCCTAACACTTTGGTGTCTCGGCGCCGTTTTAGGCGAAGCAAAACTACAATACTTCATAAAGCAGCTCGAAAAACATCATTCGTTTCAGTGTTCACTTGATGTAAATGTGTTTTCTTATTCAGATACATTGAATTACATCGGATATTTTGCGTACAAAGGAAAAAGGTTTCTGCTTCACGTCGGAGATGAGTTTTATCTCCGTCGCAGGGCGGATGAGGGCGTTTTAAGCTGGGTTGACGGGAGCGATGCCGTCGTCGACGAGTACCTGACCGACTTCGCAAACGCCCGTGGGTGGAGGACGTTGGACGAGTGGTTTTCGTTGAACGAGGCTTGTGTGGGGGATACATGTGTTGTCGCCGGCGTTGCGAAGGATACCGCCTTCGTTACGAGGTTCGAGATCAGGTTCGACCGCAGAAGCGGTCTTCCCTTCTCCCTTTCGGTTTGGGGTGGCGCAGGTGAGCGCGTCGAGGCGAGGGTTTTCTGGCTTTCTTTCGCGCCGCCGGGCGATTCGCTGTTCGTTTTGCCGAAGGGCAAGGCTGTAGTAAGGTAAGCTGGAGGGCGAGGTGAAGGTCAATCTCGTTTTCTGGGACGTTGATGATTGGCGCAGGTTTTTCCCCATCTCTCTTTTGCGTCCGGCCTTTGAGCTTCGGGCGGGTGCGCTGACTTTTGCCGAAAGGGCAAAGCTCACCTTCCCCGACTCGAAGGTTTTTGCGGTCTGTCGCAGGGAGCTGCTTGAAATTGCGGCCGAGATGGGATACAGCGTCGACCTTGCGGGCGTTGACCCAAAGCTTCCAACGATCGCGCTGTGTGGAACGACGTTCTTCACGCAGAGGGCGTTCAGATACATAGCCTCGTCCAAAACCCCCACCGTTTTCATTTCGCAGGATGTTCCGGTTGCGGTTTTTGCGCCGCCGGGCGAGAGGCGGTGGGCTGAGTTCCTGTCGGCTCCACCGCGCGAGGAGGACCTCGCCAAACTCGCTGCGGTGTACGATGCCGTCGAGCTCGATGTCAAAACCTTCCGAACGCTTTGGGATATAATCTCGCGAAACGGCGAGCTTGTGGAGGAGGACTTCGACGCCTTCTACCGCAGGCGCGTCGTTCCCTACGCTGGTGAGCAGAGGGTCGCCCTCTACAACCCCGACGAGGTCTTCATCGGCTCCGGCGCCACCGTCGACGCATACGCCGTCCTGGATGCGCGGGAAGGACCGGTGATCATCGAGCGTGGGGCGCACATCGCCTCGGGGAGCATCGTCGTAGGTCCTGCTGTGGTGGGTGCGGAAAGCAGGGTCATGCCCTTTGCCCGAATAAGGGAGGAGACGACGGTCGGTCCCGTCTGCCGCGTTGGGGGAGAGGTGGAGGCGTCGATCTTCCTGGGATTCTCCAACAAATACCACGACGGCTTCCTGGGGCACTCCTACGTCGGCGAGTGGGTCAACCTGGGGGCGCTTACCACAAACAGCGACCTCAAGAACAACTACAGTCCCGTGAGGGTTTCGATGCCGTGGGGCGAGATCGAGACCGGTCTTGTGAAGGTCGGCGCGTTCATAGGCGATCACGCAAAGCTCGGCATAGGGACGCTTGTGCCCACGGGCGCTGTGGTTGGCACGGCGGTGAACTTCTACGGCGGTGGGATGATGCCAAAGTACGTGCCGCCCTTTGTTTGGGGCAGCTGGCGCGACGGATTCACGCACTACAAGCTCGAAAAGGCTTTGCAGACAGCCGACGTCGTCATGCGCCGGCGCGAAAGGCGCCTGACGGAGGCGACCAAAAGGCTTCTTATACGCATCCACGGCTTCTTCGGCGACGACAGAACCGCGTTCATCTCAAAGCACCGCGCCTAAAAAAGTTCTTGCGCTTGGGCGGAGATGTGATATTTAATTTATTGAGGCTGGCGTAGCTCAGTCGGTAGAGCAGCGCACTCGTAATGCGCAGGTTGTGGGTTCGAGTCCCACCGCCAGCTTTTTTATTTTCCCCCTTCTTGACACGCGCCCTGCGTGAGGCGATATTAGTTTCGCCTTTGGAACGGGGGTAGGTCTATGGCGCTTAGGTTTTTCAACACCCTCACGAGGCGCTTGGAGGAGTTTGAGCCGCTTTCGCCGCCCGATGTCAAAATGTACACCTGCGGTCCAACGGTGTACGACTACGCCCACATCGGGAACTTCCGCGCCTACGTCTGGGAGGACCTCCTGCGCAGATATCTGAAGTTTAAAGGCTTTCGCGTGACGCAGGTGATGAACCTCACCGACGTCGACGACAAAACGATAAGGGGCGCAAGACAGGCGGGGGTGTCGCTTGCGGAGTAC
>CBEVQY010000037.1:0-20984 GCA_965552135.1 uncultured bacterium
GAGGTAACGGCGCCACACATCCCGCCCGGCGACGACCGAGTAAAAGCTGCAGTAGCGGCACTTTTTTGCGCAGAAGGGGATGTGGACGTAGAGGTGCATCGCCTGCTACTTGCATTGCTCGATGAGGGAGAGCACCCACTCCCTTTTTTCTGCCATCTGTTCGGGCGTTGACGCCTCGAGGTTGAGCCTGATGAGCGGCTCGGTGTTCGACGGTCGCAGGTTGAACCACCAGTCGCCGAAGTCGAACGTGATGCCGTCGGTTGTGTCGGGCTGGGCGCCCGTCTGCTCCCTCACCTTCGCCGCAACGCACTCAAGCGTCCTTATGCGGTCGGAAACGCGCGTGTTTATCTCGCCGGTGCGGTGATACCTGTCCATCTCCGATATAAGCTCCGACGGGCGCTTCCCCTCCTCCGACAAAAGCTCCGCCGTCACAAGGAAGGCTATGATGCCTGAGTCGGCGTACCAGTGGTCCCTGAAGTAGAAGTGCCCGGAATGCTCCCCACCGAAGACGGCGTTGTGTTCCCTCATCAGGGGCTTTATGAAGGCGTGTCCAACGCGGCTTCGTATCGGTTTTCCGCCGTAGCGCTCTATCACCTCCGGCACCGTTTTAGAGCAGATGAGGTTGTAGACTATGGCGCTTTTCGGGAAGAGCTGAAGCATCTTTCGCGCCACCATCGCCGTAACCATATCTCCGCCGACGAGGTTGCCGTTTTCGTCGACGATGAACATCCTGTCGGCGTCTCCGTCGAATGCGACGCCGAAGTCAAGCTTCTTCTCCACCACAAGCTTTCGGAGTTCCCTCGTGTTTTCGGGCTCTATCGGGCTTGGGAGGTGATGAGGGAACCTTCCGTCCGGCTCGAAGAAGAGAGGGAACACCTTGAAAGGCAGCTTTTCGAAAAGCCTTGGCAAAAAGACTCCCGCCACGCCGTTTCCGGCGTCGACGGCGATCCTGAAGTGCGCCAGGCGGCTTGGGTTGATGAAGGAGAGGCAGTGCGAGATGTAGTCCTCCACGATATCGTGCTCGAAGACCGAGCCCGGCGTGCCGCTTTCGCGGAAGGCGCCGCTTGTGACTATTCGCTTTATTTCGGGCAGTCCTTCGTCGCCCGAGAGTGGCACGGCGTCTTCGCGGCAGATCTTGAAGCCGTTGTACTCGGGGGGGTTGTGCGACGCCGTGATCACTACCCCCGCGTCGTAGCCGTACTTCCCGACGGCGAAGTAGAGCGCGTCGGTGGGGATGGTTCCGAGTATGTATGCGTCTGCGCCTGCGGCTGTTATTCCGCGCACAAGCGCGCTTTGGAGCGCATCGGAGGAGAGTCTGACGTCCTTGGCTACGGCGACGCGGCGAGCGCCGAGAACGCGAACCAACGCACCGCCAACATGATACGCAACCCCCTCGTCAAGCTGCGTGGGATACACCCCGCGGATGTCGTAGGCTTTGAATATGCTTTCGTCTATCATGTCCTTCGACCTCCGGTTGACTTTGCTATTTTCGCTGCCGTGCGGACGGCGTTTATGAAACTAATGGGGTTTGCCCTGCCAAGTCCAGCGATATCGAACGCTGTGCCGTGATCGGGGCTCGTTCGGGGGACGGGAAGCCCAAGCGTGATGTTCACCCCCCACGCAAAACCAACCATCTTAAGCGGGATGAGCCCCTGGTCGTGGTACATCGCGAGGTATGCGTCGGTTTTCCTCCTTCTGCTGGGCAAAAACGCCACGTCGGGCACGAGGGGACCACAGGCTTTTATTCCAAGCTTTCTTGCAAGCTCAACTGCCTGGGCTATCTGCGTCTCCTCGTCGCCTATCGTTCCGCCTTCGCCGGCGTGGGGGTTGAGCGCAAGGACGGAGATCACGGGCTCGCTTTTGCCGAACCAGCGCCTGAGTCCGTCGTCGATGCGCCTTATGTGCCCCAAAAGCTTTTGTGCCGATATGTTTTTGTGGACCTCGCGCAGCGGGATGTGTGTGGTTGCGAGGGCAACACGCAGACCGCGGGCAAAAAGCATCATCGTCACCTCGACGTCGAAGAGCTCTGCCAAAAGCTCCGTGTGTCCGGGGTAGTTGTGTCCGGCGAGTTTGAGCGCTTCCTTCGATATCGGCGCAGTTACGATGGCGTCTGCTTTTCCCTGGCGCGCAAGCTCGGCGGCGCCGAGGATCGACCTGTAGGCTACCTCGCCGCAGCGCTCGTCGACGACGCCTGTGGGGTAGTCGGTTTCGTCGGCGACGACGCAAAACTCGAAGTCGCCCGCATCCAGACGCCGCAGGAAGCTCCTCGCCCACCCAAAGTGATCCGCCAGCGATTCGAAGGGCGAGAGAACACCGAAGAAGACGAGCCTACACCCAGCGGGCGCATGCCTCGAAAAGGACTTCGCGACAACCTCGTAGCCCACACCCGCAGGATCACCGCACGATATCGCCAGAGTGGTCATTTGTGTAACACCTTGTCGATAGCCTCCAGAACCTCGTCCTTTTTGCGCGAAAATATCGAGAAGGACTCCTTGACTATCCCCTCCGTCTTCCACTCCAGCCTAAAGTGCTTGAGCGCCTTTCGGACCTCAGGTTCATCGGCGAAGGGCTCAAGGCTTCGCACAAGCCTTATAAGAAGCCTTTTGAACCTCGCCTCGGGAAGGGGGTCGATGTACACAACCCACTGCGACAGGATGTCCAAAAGCAGGTTTTTGGCGTACTCGGTTTTTGCGTTGCCCAGCGTGCGGATTATCTCCTCACGCAGATCAGGGAAATGCAGGATTATCTCCCGCAGGTAGAAGTCCTTTACGGGGTTTGGCTTTTGCGCTATGCTTTCGACGACCTCCTCCCGAAGCTCCTTGTTCATCTCAAGGAACACCGTTTCGATTATCTCCTGCACGCGCTTTGGGTGATAGAGCATAAGCAGGAAGAAGACGTGTTTTGCGATGCGTGGGTCTTTGTCGGCGGTTGCGAGGATGAGCAGGGGCAGGGCGCGCTCCTTGTCGAGATACAGGGCGAGGGAGAGCACGTTTATCGTCCTTCGCAGCTGCTCGGCGTTTATGATGTATCCCATATCGCTTCGCTGCAGTCGGGGGAGTGACCTCATGTACTCCTCGATCTTTCTGAAGGCGGCGGGTTTGTGGGTTTCGAGCACGCTCGCCGCCACGCGAACAAACGACGTCCTCCTGCTCCCAAGCTCGTCGATGACGACGTCGGCAAGCGTCTCCCCGTCGAGCTTCTCCAAAATCCCCCTGAGCTGCACGTCGAGGGCGGATATCTTGTCGCCCAAGGTGGAGAGGAGCTTGCTTATGTTCTCCTGCGACGAAAGCCCCGTAAAGAAGGTCTCGGCGTCGGAGAGGACCTGGAACGTTGGTTCGGAGGTGATGCGCTCCTCGTACTCTTTTATGATCCTGAGCACGGCGGAGTATTTCTGCGACAAAAGAAGCAGCGACGCGAAGAAAAGCAGCGCTGCGGTAAGGAGCGTGAAGCGTGGTGCATCGGGCTTTGCCTCGCCCTTTTGTTGCAAAAGGTCCCCCAGGAGTGCGAGTGTGAGCACGTCGTCTTCCCGCTCGAACGCCGCCTCTATTACCTCCTTTATCACCTCGACGGTCCAGAGCGCGCCGGTTTTGTCGTAGAAGGAAAGCAGCTTTTCCACAAGCAAAAACGCCTTTTGTGGGTCGCCCGAGGCGAGAAATCTCTCTATCGCCTGCCGCAGCTGGTACCTTACCTGCGCGTTCCAGCCGCTTTGGAGGGCGTCTTGGAGGAGGTCATCTATCGTGTCGATGAGGGAGACCTCCTTGAGGGTGAACTCCTCCTCCAGGAGCCTTGTTGTGGCATCGGGCTCGATGACCATCCTGTCGGTGATCTCCTCGAGCTTTTCGAGGAAGCGCTTCTTAGCCTCCTCCGAGAGGTTCTCGCGGATCGTCTCCACAAGCTTCATAAGCTGCCTGTCGACCTCCGACATCTCCTCCTCGTCCTTCTCCAGAAGCCCCCTCTCCTTCACGATTGCCGACAGAAGCTCGACGACGTCGATCTCGGAGGCGTCGAGCGGCAGCATCCCGAACGTCATATCGACCACGGGGGCAAGCTCTTCGCGCGCATCGCCCAAAAGCCTTTCGATGATCTCAGGATGGCGCGCTATGATGTCGGTGAGGACCTTGCGAGCCTCCTCCTCCTCGTCGACCTCGCCCATGACCGCAACGTACTTTATCCTGTCGACCTCTATGCTCGTTATGCCCAGCTCGTTTAGGTATTCCTCGATGTTTTGCTCGTCGCGCTTCTTGCCCGGAACCCTGACGAGAAACTTCAGGAAGGCGACAAACTCGGTGTCGGTCATGCGCCTGTGGAAGGTTATGCTGTGGATTCCCAGCTCGTCGAAGTCCTGCGAGAACCTGCGCGTGAAGTAGCTTTCCTCAAGCGGGGTTTTGTCGAAGAGGATCTGTTCGTTGACCTTGCTTATGGTAAAGCTCGGGGTGTGGTCGAAAAGCTCTCTTATGAGTTTGAGTGATGCCTTTATTGCCTGCTGCGCGACGGCGTGTTCCTCGCCGTACATCTCCATCCTCTGCAGGGCAAGGTGCATCGACTTGACTATAAGCGGCGGGAGCATCTCGAGCCTGTGCTTGGACCCCGCTTCCACAAAGACCCCCCATTTCCCCTTCGCACCTTTTCGTAAAATAGCCGCGCTTTCGTCAGCTGCAACCGGAAAAGTAAACAGCACAGGCTTACGGGGATTTCCACCGCCTCGCGAAGGCGCCCGTGATCTGGCTTGTGGATGAGTATTTGTGTCGCAGGGCGTAGTCTTCGATGAATTCCGTGATCTTTTGCGGGAGCTCGAAGTTCGAGAAGATGGCGGATCCCACCTCAACCGCCGTTGCGCCGGCGAGCATAAGCTCCAGCGCGTCCTTTGGTTCGGCTATGCCGCCAACGCCTACGATGGGTATGGAGACCTCCCCCCAGAGCTTGTATACGAGCGCCACGGCGACGGGATGGATGGCGGGTCCCGAAAGTCCTCCCGTTACGGTGGCCACGCGGGGCGCAAGCGTTTCTATGTCTATCGCCGCCGCGGGGATCGTGTTCGCGACGACTATCGCGCTTGCGCCGCCGCGCTCGCAGGCACGACCAAGCTCCACTACGTCGCTTGTTTGCGGTGAGAGCTTTGGCCAGAGGGGCTTTTCCGTCACATCTGCCAGTTTTGCCAAAAGCCTTTCGACCAGGGCTGCGTCCCTGCCGAAGTGGATGCCGCCGGCGGATACGTTCGGGCACGAAAGATTGACCTCAATCGCTTTGACGAAGCCAAGCTCCCCCAGGGCTTTCGCCAGAACGGCGAATTCCTCTTCGCTTTCGCCGCCAATGCTCACCACGACGTTTGTTGGGAGCTTTTCTATGCGCGGGACGATTTCCCTGATGAAGGTCTCAAGCCCGGGGTTTGCGAGCCCTATGGAGTTTATCATGCCGCACGGCGTTTCCCACAGTCGCGGCGGGGGGTTGCCCGGGCGCGGGTGGAGCGTTATGGTTTTCGTGACGATTCCTCCGAGGCGCGAGATATCCACCAACTCCGCCACCTCAAGCCCAAAGCCGCAAACACCCGATGCAAGCAAAACAGGATTCCTGAAGCGCACGCCGCCTATGTCGACGGAAAGGGAGACCACCGTCAGTGTCTGAAGTGTCTCATTGCGGTGAATACCATGGCGACGCCGAGCCTGTTTGCCGCGTCAATCACTGCCTCGTCGTTTTTTGATCCACCTGGCTGCACAACGGCTTCGACGCCCGCCTGCGCAAGCACGTAGAGCGTGTCGGGGAAGGGCATGAACGCATCGGACGCTGCCACGGCGCCTTTTGCGCGGTCGCCGGCTTTGCGGACCGCAACGACCGCAGCGTCGACGCGGCTGGGAAGACCACCGCCTATGCCAACGGTGGCGCCACCGCGGGCTATCACAACGCTGTTCGACTTCACAAGCTTTGCCGCTCTCATCGCAAAGCAAAGCTCAAGCTCCTGAGCTGGGGTTGGAGCGCGTTCGGTCACAACCTCCCACTTGGCAGCCACAACGCCCGGAGGGTCTATCTCCTGAACTAAAACGCCGCCTGCGATGCCCCTGTGGGAAAGCCTGCTTGTTGGGGCGAAGTTGGGGAGCCTGAGGATCCTGAGGCTCTTCCTTTTGCGCAGGGTCTCGAGCGCTTCGGGATCGTATTCCGGAGCGATTATGCATTCGAAGAAGTGCTTTCGCACAAGCTCGGCAAGCTCTGGGCTGACGCTTCTGTTTACGGCGATGATCCCTCCGAAGGCGGAGATTGGGTCGCTTGAGAGGGCTTTGGTGTATGCGTCGACTATGTCGTCTCCAATGGCTATGCCGCAGGGGGAGGTGTGTTTCACGATGACGCAGCATGGTTCTTCGAACTCCACGGCTCCGCGGTATGCGGCGTCGAGGTCGAGGATGTTGTTGTACGATAGCGCCTTTCCGCCGAGGACCTCCGCCCGGGGCACGCCTTCGGGAGGAGTCGTGGCGTACAGGGCGGCGCGCTGGTGTGGGTTCTCGCCGTAGCGCAGCTGCGGCATTCCCTCGGCGTAGCCACCTGCCGCAAAGCTTTTCGGGAATTCCTCGCCATCCCAGAGCCAGCCGGCGATGGCGGCATCGTACGCCGCGGTGTAGAAGAAGGTTTCGGCGGCAAATTGCCTCGCAAGCTCTTCGGGAACGACGTTGTCCTCACCCATCTCGTCCAAAACGCGCCCAAGCATTTCGAGCGAGAAGCATGGCACCACCCGCTCGAAGTTCTTTGCCGCTGCGCGCAAAAGAGAGACCCCTCCTATGTCCACAAGCTCGACAAGCTCGGCTTCGGTGCAGCTGCCCAAAGCCCTGGGGAAGGGGTATAGGTTCACGTACACAAGGTCGAAGGCCGGGTATCCGGCTTTGGCGAGCTCTGCGGCGTCGTCTTCGGTTTCTCGCGCCAGTATCCCGGCAAACACGGCTGGGTGCAGGGTTTTCACTCTGCCGCCCAGAAGCTCTTCGAAGCCAGTGAGCGTCTCGAGGGGCTGCGCCTTGATTTTGTTTTCCGCAAGGAATTTTGCCGTTCCCGCCGACGCCCAAAGCTCCACCCCGCGCTCCGAAAGCTTTGCCGCAAGGTCGGCAAGCCCCGCCTTGTCGTAAGCCGAAAGCAGCGCCCTTTTTATCGTGGGCATCGTTTCAGCCTCCGCTTTTTGGTTTTCGCGGTGCGGTCATCCTTCGTCACCGCCTTCGAGGAGATCCCGCTCGATCTGACCGACGAGCCTTTCGACCTCGCCGCCACGCTGCGATATCACCTTGCAGGCGTGAACGACGGTGGAGTGGTCCCTTCCGCCGAAGAATTGACCTATGTGCTGGAGGGATGAGCCGGTAAGCTTTCGGGCGAGGTACATAGCGATCTGCCTTGCCAGCGCCACTTGCTTTGTTCTGCGCTTTCCGCGGATCTGTTCCGGCGGAACGCCGATGCGGCGCGCAACGGCGTAAAGTATATCCTCAAGCGTTATGACCCTTGGAAGGGACTGCCCGCCGCGGAGGTACTCCTTCATAACCTCGCGCGCAAAGTCCACCGTGATCTCGCGGCACTTCATCGACGAGTACGCCAAAAGCTTTATGAGCGCCCCCTCAAGCTCCCTTATGTTCGACGTCACCGATTTTGCCACAAACTCCAGGACGTCTTCGGGGACCTCCATTCCGTCAGCCTCGGCTTTTTGGCGCAGGATCGCAACGCGGCTTTCGAAGTCGGGCGGCTGAAGGTCGACCATAAGACCCCACTCGAAGCGCGAGCGAAGCCGCTCCTCCAAACCCTTTATCTTCGAGGGCGGCACATCCGAGGTCAAAACGATCTGCTGCCCACGCTGGTGAAGGCTGTTGAAGATGTGGAAGAAGGCATTTTGAATCCCCTCTTTCCCCGAGAAGAACTGTACGTCGTCCACCAAAAGCACGTCGGCGCTGCGGTAAACCTCGTTGAACTTCGATGTGGTCTTGTTTATGAGCGAGCTTATGTAAAGGTCGGTGAAGCGCTCACTCGTTACGGCCAGTACGACTTTGTCGGGATGGTTTTGCTTTATGAAGTGCCCGATTGCGTGCAGAAGGTGCGTTTTCCCAAGCCCAACGCCGCCGTGTATGTAGAGCGGGTTGTACTTGGTTTTTCCGGGCATCTCCGCCACCGCCATGGCGGCGTGGTACGCCATCTCGTTGAACTCGCCAACGACGAAGGTGTCGAATGTATACTTTGGGTTAAGCAGCGCCGATGGGAACTGCTGCGTGGTCGCTGTCTCGTCGGCTCTGGCCAGGGGAAGCTCTATCCTGCCGTTTTGCCTGTCGACGGCAAGGTAGACCGAAACCTCCCTGCCCGCCACAAAGGCAACCACATCGAGTATGAGCGAGGCGTATTTGTCGATAAGCCAGTCGGCGATGAACTGATTCTTCACCAGAACAACAAGCCTCTCCCCGTCGTACGAAAGCTCCCTGCTTTGCGCAAACCACGTCCTGAAAGATTGTCGGTTGATTCTGGTGGCTATTATCTGAAGGCATTTGTGCCAAAGCTTTCCCTGCTTGGGCTCCATAGGCTTTCTCCGAGAAAAAGAACCCCTTCCAAAGAGCCTCACCCTCCCAATCCAACGTCCCACTGATGCGGGGTGGGCACGAGGTGGGGACTCACCCTCCCTGCGCCCAAGGTGCGGACACAACGATAACCCAAGCCGCCTGTGCGGTCAAGGCGGAAAAAAACGAATTTGCAACTCGTTGGAATATAGTCCGAACTTTGTTGTTAGCTTGAAGGAGTGTGGGTGATGTTTTCTAACCGTCGCGTTTTCAAGGCGGTGTGGCTACAGACCCTTTGGCGAACGTCGCTCCGGCAGGAACCAAGAGAGCGCCAAAAAGAGGATCGCAAGGCTTAGGGGGTAGTAGTATCGCTCGTCGTAGCGGGAGACGACGACGCCCTCCGTCTCCTTCTTCCCCATCGCCTCGATCTCCCTGAGGATTTGGCGGATTTCGCCTTTGCCGGGTCTTGCGGGGAAGTACTTTCCGCCCGAGACCTGTGCGATCTGCGCGAGGAGGTCCTCGTCGAGGCGGGAGGTGACTATCGCGCCGTCCTCGTCCCTCTTGTAGCCCACAACGTTGCCCGCCTGGTCCCTTACGGGGATGGGCGAGCCCGCGGGTGTGCCTATCCCTATGGTGAAGACTTTGATGCCTTTTTGCGCGAGCCTTCGCGCAGCAGCCACAGGGTCGCCGGGGACGGTTTGCTCGCCGTCGGTGATGAGTATCACCGCCCTGTAGCTTTGCGAATCTTGCTCGAGCGAGTGGGCTGCGACCTCTATTGCGGAGGCAATATCGGTTCCCGGATCGGGGACGTAGCCGACATCGAGGGCGGAGAGAAACATGAGGAAGGCGCCGTAGTCGACGGTGAGCGGACAGACGATGTACGCGTCTCCGGCGAAGGCGACGAGGGCAAGCCTGTTCCCACCCTGTCGCTCAACGAAGGAGCGGATGGCGCTTTTGGCGTTGGCAAGTCTGTTGGGCTTGAGGTCCTCCGCAAGCATCGACTTCGAAACGTCAAGCGCTATGGCGATGTCTATCCCCTCAAGCTTTATCTTCTCAAGCTTCGTTCCCAGCTGTGGTCTCATTGCCGCAAGCACGAGGAACGAGTATCCGAGCAAGAAGAAGAACCTCTTCCACCTGCGCCTTGCCGGGGAGAACGAGAGGATCGCGCGGGTTATGAGCCTGAGGTCCCCCAGGCGCGCCATCGCCCTCTTGCGCGCCACGTCGGAAAGCCAGAACAAAAGCAGAACAAAAGGCACACCCAGCCACAGAAAAGCCGCGTATTTGAAGCCAAAGCGGAACATGCCCACTTTAGGGTATTTGTCTTACGATGATGTTCTCCGTTGCGACAGCCAGGGCAACAAGCGCAAACCCGAGCGCAAGCGGAATGTGGAAGAGGTCTTTGTTCTGCCTGTAGCGCTTTGTTTCGACTTTCGTCTTCTCCATCTGGTCTATCTGCTCGTATATTCTCTTGAGCCTCTGCGAGTCGGTTGCGCGGAAGTATTGTCCGCCCGTGGTTTCGGCTATCTTCGCGAGCGTCTCCTCGTCGATCTCGATGTCCAAGTACCGGTAGTGCGTTTTTCCGAACACGTCCTGGACGGGATACAGCACCTTCCCGCGCTTCCCTATGCCTATGGTGTATATCTTGATTCCGAGGGCGGCTGCAGCCTGAGCTGCGGTTATGGGGTCTACGTTTCCGGCGTTGTTCCTGCCGTCGGTGAGCAGGATTATGACCTTGCTTTTCGCCTCGCTTTTCCTCAGCCTGTTTGCGGCGGTGATTATTGCGTCGCCTATGGCTGTGCCGTCCTCTATCGTCCCAACGTCGACGCGCTGCAGGAGGTCGAGGAGTATGTTGTAGTCGATGGTAAGGGGGCACTGGGGGAATGCCTTCGAGGCGAAGACCACAAGCCCTATCCTGTCGGATCTTCTTCCCTTGATGAAGTTTGCCGCCTCGCGCTTCGCAGCCTCGATGCGGTTGAGGGGTTTGAAGTCTAAAGCCAGCATCGAAGACGATATGTCGAGCGTTATCACGATGTCGATTCCCTCTGTGTATACGCGCTCTATGGTTTTTCCTGCCTGAGGTCTTGCGGCGGCGATGGAGAGGGCGACGATGGCAGATGCCCACATGTGCGGTGTGGCTTTCCACAGCTTTGCGCGCAGCGTCGGCGGTGCGGACCTGAACCTGCGGGTGACGGTGTATATCATCGCTGCGCGCCCAAAGCGCCCAAGCAGGATGTAGCCCACAGGCACAAGCACAAGCCACAAAAGCCCCCACGGATTCGCAAACCTTATGTGCTCAAGCCACCACATTCCCCTCTTGGGTTTCCTCCTCTTTTTTGACGGGTATGGTTCGCTCAACGATTTCGCGGACGGACTTCAGGTCCGAAAGCGCTGTGGTTACGTCGGGCTCCACCTTTGCGAATTTGACGAGGTCGGCGCGCCTCAAAAGCTCCTCCACGCGCTCCTCGAACCACGCCCTCGTCGTTGTGTCCAGCTCGAGCCTGGCGCAGCGAAGATTCTCCAGGGTCTCGGTGGTGGAAAGCTCCAGCGCTTCAACCCCAAACCTGCCCTCAATATACTCCCTCAGGATGTCGCTTAGCCTGTCGAAGTACTCCTTAAGCTCGCCCTTTCCCAAAAGCTCCGATTCGGCGAGTGCGTCGAGCTTCATCATCGCGACCTTCCACGGCGGCTTCGGCGGGGCGATGAACTCCAAAAGCCCAACCCCGCGCTCGCGCTGACGCCGATACCACAAAAGCCCCAGGGCTAAAAAGCCCGCCAAAAAACCACACACAACCGAGAGAAAAAGCCTTTTGTAGTTGCGGGGCAGCGGGCGAGGGGGCTTTACGTCGCGTATGTCGAGGCTCTCAACCGGTGCCTCGCCGAGAAGCGAACGGAACGAAACCCTTATGGGCTGGGTAAAGAGCGTGTCGGCTCTGTTGCCCTCCGCCACAACGACGCCCACAGGAGGGATGAAGGCATCCCCTAGCCCGAAGTACGCGAGCCTGAAGCGCATGACCGTCGTCTTCTTTCCTTCCTGCGCTGGTGCAGTGTCGACGGCAGCCGAAAGGATCTTAAACGGTCCCAGCGTGGAGTCCGCCTTTGCCAAAATGCCAACGTGAGCGCCGCTTGGGTATGTCACAACGACAAGGAAGTCTATTTGGTCGCCCACGTGCACCGTGGTTGGGCTCGCCCTGGCGGTGACGACGACATCCCCCCAAACCACCGATGCCAAAAGCCAGAGGGCGAAAAGGTGTGTTTTCCGAAGTGGCATCTGCGCCCCTAAAGCCTAAAGCGGGGTTCACTCACAAAGTTCAATAAGCGTGCCAGTTTCGTTTTTTGGGTGGACGAAGGCTATGCGCTTTCCGTGGGCGCCTTCGCGTGGTTCCTCGTCGATGAGGCGAACGCCCAAGGACTTGAGGTGCGCGAGGGCGGAGGGTATGTCGTCGACCCTGAGGGCGATGTGATGCAGCCCCGCCCCGCGCTTTTCGAGGAATTTGTGCAGTCCCGAGGCTTCGTCGAGGGGCTCGAGGAGCTCGAGCGAGACGCCCCCCACATCGAAAAACGCCACCCTCACACCCTGGGACGGAACCTCCTCGACGGCGCCAGCCTCAAGCCCAAAGGCTTGCTTCAAAAAGCTTTCCGCCGAGGCGATATCAGCCACCGCGATGGCTATGTGGTCGATGCCTTTTATCATGGCGAAAGCCCCCTCAGTCATACGTTCCGTACACCTCCCTTAGCGCGTCGGATATCTCGCCGAGCGTTGCCTTTGCCTTCACCGCATCGATTACGGCGGGCATGACGTTTTCGTTTTTCTGAGCGGCTTCCGCGACTTTCTCGAGGGCGTCCTTGACGGCGGATTCGTCGCGGTTTTCCCTGAAGCGGGCGAGCTTCTCGGCGCGCGCGGCAACCGCAGACGCATCGTACCTGAACTCCGGAACGCTTACGCCCTCCTCTTCAAAGATGTTCACCCCAACGACCTTGATCTCGCCGCTTTCGACTTTTTGCTGGTAGGCGTAGGCGCTTTCGTCGATGAGGCGGGCGGAGTATCCGCTTTCGACGCACTTCGTCCCGCCGCCGCGGCGGTCGATCTCGGATATGATCTCCATGATCTCCTCCTCGAGGTCGTTCGTGAGCTTCTCCACGGTGTAGGCTCCGCCGAGGGGGTCGACCCACTGGGTGACGCCGCTTTCGTAGGCGATTATCTGCTGCGTTCTTATTGCGAGCTTGACCGCCTCCTCCGAGGGGAGGCTTAGCGCTTCGTCGAAGGAGTTTGTGTGCAGGCTTTGGGTTCCACCGAGCACAGCGGCGAGCGCCTGCAGCGTGACGCGGATTATGTTGTTCTTTGCGCCTGCAGCCGTAAGGGTTGATCCGCACGTCTGCGTGTGGAACTTCATTATCCACGAGCGCGGGTTTTGCGCGCCGAAGCGCTCCCGCATTATCCTCGCCCAAACGCGCCGCGCCGCGCGAAACTTAGCCACCTCCTCGAGGAAGTTGTTGTGGCAGCCGAAGAAGAAGGAGAGCCTCGGGGCGAATTGATCAACGTCAAGACCGCGCTCAATGGCTTTCTGCACGTACTCTATGCCGTGGCTGAAGGTGAGTGCTACCTCCTGCGCAGCCGTGGCGCCAGCCTCACGGATGTGATAGCCGGAGATCGAGATGAAATGCCACTTCGGCAGCCTCTTCACGCAGTATTCGATGACATCTATTGCAAGTTTCACCGAGGGCTCCACGGGGTAGATGTAGTTTCCGCGCGCGAGGAACTCCTTCAGGGGGTCGTTCTGGACGGTTCCGCGAAGGAGCTCGGGTTTAGCGCCCTGCTCCTCCGCAACGGCTATGTACATCGCAAGTATTATGGGCGCCGTGGCGTTTATCGTCATCGAGGTCGATACCGATGCGAGGTCGATGCCGTCGAAGATGGTTTTCATATCGTCCAGGGTCGATACGGCGACGCCGACTCTGCCCACCTCGTCGCGCGCCATCGGGTGGTCGGAGTCGTAGCCGAGCTGCGTTGGAAGGTCAAACGCCACCGAAAGCCCCGTTTGCCCCTGCGCGAGCAGGTACTTAAACCTTGCGTTTGTCTGCGCGGCGTCTCCAAAGCCCGCGTACTGACGCATCGTCCAGAGCCGCTGCGCGTACATCCGCGGATAAACGCCACGCGTGAAGGGATACTCGCCGGGATCGCCCAAATAGGTCTCGTAGCTGAAGTCGCCAAGGTCCTCGGGCTTGTGATGTCGTCTGTCGTCCATAGCTTCACCCCTCACCCTCTTGTGGCTCTATCACGACAAGCTTTTGTCCAAGCGAAACCGTGTCGCCCTTTTTGACGTTTACCTCGCTTACCACGCCGTCGACCTCGGCTGTAAGTTCGTTTTGCATCTTCATCGCCTCGAGGATCAAAAGCACCTGTCCTCTTTTGACCCTTTCGCCTGCGCTTGTTTTGACGTCGATTACAAGCCCCGGCATAGGCGCGGTGACGACGGCTTCGCCAGCTGAAGCCGATGCGGCAACTATCGCCTCGCGGAACATAACCTCGTACTCGTCGTGACCGATCACAAGCCTGTAGTCGCCCTCCTTGAGGGGAATGCAGCCTACCTCGAACGACTTCCCGTCGACGAGGACCGAGGTGAAGCCGCTTTGGGTCGTCTGGGAGAGGTCGATCCTGTACACGGTGCCTTCTACCTCGACCTCGAAGCTGCCCTTGTGCTCCCTTACGTCGACCTCATACTGCTTGCCCTGTAACATTAGCGTCTTTTTCATCGCAGTGCCCTCGCTCTGTTTATGACCTTCCACATGCTTGTTTGGGCTTTTGGCGGCGTTGCGGCTGTGGGTTTGGGCGCAAAGTTTTCGCAGATCGCCGCAACCGCAACAACCTCGCCCGAGGGTTCCTCCAATGGCGGGGGGGTGAAGTTCGCGAGGAAGTGTGTGTTTATCTCACCCCGCTGGAAGCGCTCGTCCTCCATTATCTGGCGCAGAAGCTTTATGGTCGTTTTGACCCCCACGATGCGGTACTCGCCAAGGGCGCGTATCATGCGGCGGATGCAGCTTTCCCTGTCCTCAGCCCAGACTATGAGCTTTGCGATTATGGGGTCGTAGTGGACGGGCACGGTGAACCCCTCGTAGATTCCCGAGTCGAGCCTGACGCCGGGTCCTGCGGGCTCAATGAGGCTTTTAACAAGCCCCGGGGACGGCATGAAGTTGTGGTCGGGGTCCTCGGCGTATATCCTCACCTCTATCGCGTGTCCGTTTTGCCTTATGTCCTCCTGGCGCCACGGGAGCTTTTCGCCCGCGGCTATCTTTATCTGCGCCTTGACGAGGTCCTTGCCCGTCACAAGCTCGGTGACGGGATGCTCCACCTGAATTCGGGCGTTCACCTCGAGGAAGTAGAAGTTCTTGTTCTTGTCGAGGAGGAACTCCACCGTTCCGGCGTTTTTGTATCCGACGGCTTTGGCGATCTTTACGGCTGTTTCGCCCATCCTGCGCCTCGTTTCGTCGTCGAGGGCGACCGAGGGCGACTCCTCGACTATTTTCTGGTACCTCCTCTGGATGGAGCATTCGCGCTCGAAGAGGTGGATCACGTTTCCGTAGTGGTCGGCGAGGATCTGAACCTCTATGTGGCGGGGTTCTTCGATGTACTTTTCGATGTAGACGGTGTCGTCGCCGAATGCGGACTGCGCCTCCCTGCGCCCAAGCTCGATGGCTTTGACGAGCTCCTCCTTCGAGTGCGCGACGCGCATCCCCTTGCCGCCGCCGCCCATGGAAGCCTTCACCAGAACGGGGTAGCCTATCTCCTCGGCGAAGTCGACGAAATCGGAGACATCCTGCGATGTGGTAACCATGCCTGGTATCAGGGGTCCGCCGGCTTTTTTCACCGTTTGCCGGGCGGCGAGCTTGTCGCCCACAAGCGCAAGAACATCGGACGGAGGACCGATGAACGGGATGCCCTCCTTCTCGCACCTTTCGGCGAATCGCGGGTTTTCGGCGAGGAATCCGTAGCCCGGGTGGATGGCGTCGGCGCCGCAGGCGTGGGCTATCTCTATTATGCGGTCGATGTTGAGGTAGCTTTTTTCGGGGGGAGCCTCGCCAACCCAATAGGCTTCGTCGGCGTATCTGACGTGCAGAGAGTCGCGGTCGACGTCGGAGTAGATTGTTGCAGCCTTTATGCCAAGCTCCCTGCACGCCCTTATGACCCTTACGGCTATTTCGCCGCGGTTGGCTATGAGGATCTTCTTAAACATCTCCGACCTCGCTTCGTCAGAGTGGGATGTTTCCGTGCTTCTTTTTGGGCAGTTCGGCGTATTTGTTTTCGAGCATCTCGAGGGCGCGCACAAGGCGCGGGCGCGTGTGGCTTGGGAGGATTATGTCGTCTATGTATCCGCGCGCCGCCGTGTAGTACGGGTTGGCGAACCTTGCGCGGTAGTCCTCGATGTACTTTCGCCTGAGCGCCTCGGGGTCATCGGCTGACTGAAGCTCGCGGCGGTAGATTATGTTCACCGCACCCTCGGGACCCATAACGGCTATCTCTGCAGTGGGCCAGGCGTAGTTTATGTCGCCGCCTATGTGCTTCGACGAGAGGACGCAGTACGCCCCGCCGTACGATTTCCGCGTGATCACCGTTATCCTCGGGACTGTTGCCTCGCAGAAGGCGTACAGAAGCTTTGCGCCGTGCTTTATTATGCCGCCGTGCTCCTGCGCCACCCCTGGCATAAACCCCGGAACATCCTCGAAGACGATTATCGGTATGTTGAACGCATCGCAGAACCTGACGAACCTTGCGCCTTTTATGGATGCGTCGATGTCGAGGGCGCCTGCCAAAACCATAGGCTGCTGCGCCACAATGCCGACGACGCGACCGGCAAGCCGGGCAAAGCCCACTATGATGTTCGGCGCATACTGTTCGTGAACCTCAAGGAAGCTCCCCTTGTCGAAGACGGTGTTTATCACCTTCTTCATGTCGTATGGTTGGTTCGGGTTTTCGGGAACGATTTCGTTCAGGCTCTCGTCCGTTCTGTCGGGCGGGTCGTCGGTGGGCTTGAAGGGTGGATCCTCGAGGTTGTTGAGCGGGAGGTATTCGAAAAGCTTCCGTATTTTCAGTATGCACTCTTCGTCGTTTTCGGCGACGAAGTGTGCGACGCCAGATTTTTTCGCGTGGACGTCGGCGCCACCGAGCTCCTCGAACGTCACGTCCTCGTGCGTTACGGCGCGAACAACGTCAGGACCGGTTATGAACATGTAGCTCGTGCCCCTCACCATGAAGACGAAGTCGGTGAGCGCGGGTGAGTATACGGCTCCACCCGCGGCGGGACCCATGATGGCGGATATCTGCGGTATAACCCCCGACGCAAGCACGTTTCTGTAGAAGACCTCGGCGTATCCCGCCAGGCTGTCGACGCCCTCCTGGATTCTGGCGCCGCCCGAGTCGTTAAGACCGATGACGGGAACTCCCACCTTCATCGCCAGGTCCATGATCTTCGTCATCTTCCGCGCGTGGGCAAGGGAAAGCGTTCCCCCGAAGACGGTGAAGTCCTGCGAGAAGACGAAGGCTGGTCTTCCGTGGATCTTGCCGTAGCCGGTGACTATCGAGTCGCCCAAGATCTTTCTCTCCGCCATCCCGAACTCGGTGCACTGGTGGGTGACGAACTGATCGAACTCCTCGAACGTCCCGGGGTCGACCAGAAGCTCGATCCTCTCCCTTGCGGTGAGCTTTCCCTTTTCGTGTTGGCGGCGTATTCGCTCCTCGCCGCCGCCAAGCCTCGCCTGCTCGCGCAAACGCTCAAGCTCCTCGATGCGCTCCTTTATACCCATCGCTCACTCCCTTTTGGATCGACTTGACGAAATTAAAAATAAAACACCATAAAGGCAACAGTCAAAAAGAGGGAAAAACAAAGCGCGCCCTGCAGGATTCGAACCTGCGACCTTCGGATTCGTAGTCCGACGCTCTATCCAGCTGAGCTAAGGGCGCGCATCAAAATAAATAGGAGTTTTTCCCTCCGATGTCAACGGGAAAATTGATGCGCTTTCCGCACGGGATAAAAGACTTGAAAATCCCCGCGTGAACCGCTAATTTCGTTAGGTGGAGGGCTTGGAAGGAGGTGCTTGTATGGTTCGCGGGGCGAGGTGGCTTTTTGTGATTTTGCTTTTGGGCGTCCTTTTGGGCTTGGTTCAGGCGGCTCCGAAGGAGGAAAAGCCCCTTTCGGGCAAGAAGGTTTTGTTCGTGGTTGCGCCCAAGAACTTCCGCGACGAGGAGCTTTTGGAAACCGAAAAGATCCTTTCGGGCTATGGCGCCAAAAGCACCCTCGCTTCGACCACTAAGGGCAACGTCGTGGGGATGCTTGGCGCCGTCGTCAGGCCCAACGCCCTGCTCTCCGAGGTCGATCCCAAGGATTACGACGTCGTCGTTTTCGTTGGCGGCTCGGGCTGCCCCGTCCTGTGGGACAACGAGGATGCGCATAGGATCGCCCAGGAGGCTTACAAGGCCGGCAAGCTTGTTGCGGCGATCTGCCTTGCGCCCGTTATCCTCGCCCGCGCCGGGCTGCTTAAGGACTGTAAGGCGACGGTCTTTGAAACCGCCAAGGGCGAGCTCGTCAAGGGCGGCGCCAAGTACGTCGAAAAAAGCGTGGTTCGGTGCGGCAGGATCATCACCGCGAACGGTCCCAAGGCTGTTCGCCGGTTCGCCGAGGCGATAAAGGAGGCGCTTACCGAAAAGCCCCAGCAGAAGCCCTCCTCCGAGTCGAAGTAGGGGCGATTTGGATGCCAGGACCGCTTCTCAGGCTCAGGCTTCCCAGCTGTCTTTCGCTCTTCTGCGCGGCGCTTGAGGTGAAGTCGATGCCGCCGCAAGAGGTCCTCGCAAAGCACTTCGAAGGTCGGGAGGATGGGCTGCCCGGGAGGCTGGTTTGGCTCAATCAGGTTCACGGGCGGAGGGTTTTGGTCGTCGGCGACGACGCGGATCGCGTCGTTGGTGCCTCCGCCGACGGCGTGGTGGTCAGAACTCCAGGCGTGGCTGCCGCGATAAGCGTTGCCGACTGCGCTCCAGTCGCCATCGCGGATGAGGCGGGGGAGGCGTTTGCGCTTATCCACGCCGGTTGGCGCGGCGCGGAAGCCGGCATAGTGGAGGCTGCGCTGGAGTCCCTGGAGCAGGCCGGAGTTTCACCTGGGCGCACCGTAGCGTACATAGGACCTGCCATCGCACCAAGCGAATACGAGGTCTCGCCGGAGTTTGCGGAAAAATTCCCGAACTCCACCTTCGCGCTCGACGGACGAACTTTTATGGACCTTCCGGGCGAAATCGAAAGGAGGCTTAGGAGAGGCGGTGTGGAGCGCATCTTTCGCTTCCCCTTCTCCACGTACTCGACGAGCTGGCTTCACTCCTTTCGCCGCGACGGGGGCTGCGGAAGGAACAGGTTCATCTTTTGGCGCGTTTTGAGGGAGGGAAGATGAGACTTTTCGCGTCGCTCGTTCTGCTTTCGTCCCTGCTTTTGGCGCAGGGTGGGTTCAGGTATCCTCTGGTCACCGATGGCGGCGTCGTTTTCGCGGGCGATTACCGCGGCGCGGGGATCTTCGCCCTCCGCCCCGGAGACGCGCCCCGAGCCGTTGGCGATCCAAGCGAGTCGAGGGCGAGGGGGATGTCCCTTTGGCGCGGGATGCTCCTCTTCAAGCGGATCAACGAAGACTACCAAATCCCCTGCGCCTACGATGTGAGGACTGGCAGGCTTTTGGAGCTTTTGCCGCCTGCGCGAAGTGCAGGTCCGCCTCGTGCGCTTGGGGAAAGCCTTGTCATCCCCTACGGCGAGGCTCTCGTCCTCTGGCGCGACGGGCGCGTGATCAGGCGCTACGTGCTGGGCACGCCGATTCAGTGGGTTGCAGTAGATAGCGTGAACAGGCGCGCAGCCTTCGTCGACGATGCGGCATATCTGTGCCTGCTTGACCTTGAAACCGGCGCCGTGGAGCGGATCGCAGTCGAGGTGGGCTATCGCCCCAGGTTCTCCGCCGACGGTTCGAGGATCGCGCTCTGCGGACCCGACGGTGTGGTCGTCATCGACCCTGGAAGCGGCGACAGGTTCGACTTCCCCGACGGACGACGCTTCGCCTGGGACACCAGGGGTCCCGGCCTCTTCGTCCAGAGGACGATCGACGAAGGGCTGCGGTACGTCGACTCGGACATTTGGTACTGGGTCCCCGGCGGTGTTGCGCACAGGTTGACGAACACGCCCGAACTCTACGAGGGGCATCCGTCCGTTTCGCCGAACGGCGAATGGCTTTCCTTCGTCGCGATGCCGCAGGGCGACGTCTACCGCGCACGCGTCGCAAGAGATGGCTATGTGAGACTCGGAGAGATCGAGCTTGTTGCGCCCGGAAATTTGTGCCCAGCCTTTGAGCCGAAAAAGCCTCGCCCGAAAGCCAAGTCGGACGTTTGGGTACCCTACCTGCATCAGAAGTGGGACACGCCCGATTGGTTCAACGGCAGCTGGAGCTGCGGACCATCGTCCTGCCTTATGGCGGTGCAGCGGTATTCGCTCCTGCCTCCTCACACGATAACTTGCTCGTCGCCTTACACACATACCCACGACTTCGGCTGGTACGTGCCGAACGAGTATACGTTCAACGGCTACACCTACGACATTTTGGGTCTTGCGCCCGGCGACACCTGGGTTCCGGGGGCTCACGGGTTCATCTGCCGCGAGTACGGCGCCGCCGTGTGGGCGTACATGGTCGACTTCCTGAATCAGCACACCCTATCGTCCTGGGAGGCGGGCGTAGCCTGGAGCACGTTCACCGCCGAGATCGACTCGGGCTGGCCCGTCGTTGCTTCGACGAACACAATAGGCTACGGGCACATCCAGTGCTTCCGCGGATACTTCTACAACCACGCCATAATCTCCAACGATCCCTACGGTGACGCGAACGTTTCGCCCTGGGGTCAATACAACGGAGAGGCGTGCTACTACGACTGGCCCGGATACGACAACGGCTTCGTCGAGCTTGACATAAGACAGCTTTTCACCGCGCGGCACGGCTACACTCCCCCTGCTGCCGATACGCTCGTCGACGACCTCTCCGATGGTTTCTTGCCGCAGGGTCCGGGGCGGTACTGGCGCGCGTGCGCCGCAGGCTTCCAAAGCCACTTCTTCTGGACGAAAACGATATCCTCGGGGGACGACGTCAACTACGCTACGTGGACGCCAGTCCTTCCGGCCGAGGGGTCGTACGAGGTGTTCGTCTACATCCCCGCCGACTACTCCACCGCCCTGGCGCGCTACAGGATCGTGCGGGCAGCGGGTGAGGACACGGTGCTTGTCGATCAATCCGCCTTCAGCGACGAGTGGGTCAGCCTCGGCACCTACGACCTCTCCCCGGGCGACTACCTTTACGTGGGCGATGTTACCGGCACCACGGGTCAGTACCTCGCCTGCGATGCCGCGCTTTTCAGGTGGCTTTCCTCATCCGTCATCGTCGACGACGGCGACCCCGGCTTCACCTGCGGCGGAACGTGGT
>CBEVQY010000038.1:0-20710 GCA_965552135.1 uncultured bacterium
GCTGATGGCGGCGACTCAGCCCGTATCGTCGCCGCAGCCAAGGCGGGGGATGTATATCTTTCGCGGAGGATGCCCGACAGCGCCCTCGCGGTTGTGGGGGCGCTTGATCTGCCCGATTCGGTCTTGCTGCCCGCCGAGCTTGAGCTCGTCAGGGTTCGTGCGCTTGAGGGTGTTGGGAAGCACGGCGCTGCGCTTATCGCCGCCGCCGCGATGGAGGTGAGATATTCCGGTACGAGCTGGGCGAAGCGCGCACGCGCCCTGGCAAAGTCCATCGAGGCGGGGCTTGCGCTGATATTCATCGGCAGGACAGGCGAACAAACACAGGGCGCAAAGCAACCCCCCGCCGCCCCAAAAAAGCAGGCGCAATGAACGTGCTACTACACATCTGCTGCGCCCCGTGCGCTCTGTATCCAATAAAAGCCTTGCGGGAGGAAGGGCACGAGGTTGTGGGCTTCTGGTTCAACCCGAACGTTCACCCGTACCTCGAGTACCGCAAGCGCCTTTGGGAGGTAAGGCGCATTTCGCGCGAGCTTGACTTCGAGCTTATCGAGCGCGACATCTACAGCTTGGTTCCCTTTCTGCGCAAGGTGCTCAACCCGCCTGCGGGGCACACGAGATGCGAGGTCTGCTACGCGCTGCGGCTGGAGCAGACGGCGCGAACGGCAAAGGCGAGGGGTTTTGGCGCCTTCACGACGACCCTTCTGCACTCAAAATACCAGCGACACGACGCCCTGCGAGGCATAGGCGAGGAGGTGTCGCGTCGGTTCGGGGTGCGCTTTCTATACCGCGACTTCCGCGAGGGCTGGAGCGAAGGGCTTGACCTTTCGCGCAAGTTCAAGCTCTACCGCCAACAGTACTGCGGGTGCGTTGTGAGCGAGTTCGAGAGGTTCTTCAGGGTCGCCGACGCGGTTTTGGAGAGGTTCGAGTGGGTTCCGCGCCCGAGGACGGAGTGAGGGGCGATGTGTGCGAGGATCATAAGGTTTGCGGCTTTGTCGGCGCTTTGCGTCGCAGCATTCGCATCCGGCGCGGACGAAAGACCGCCCCTTGTGAGGGGAGTTATGACGGTGCACTTTCCGCTTGGCGCCCTGCCCGCCGACTCCGCAGGAAGAAGCTTCTTCTGGATACCGATCCCCGAGATGGGGTTCGAGGTCGTGCCCACGATGCCGTTCCCGACGGGAGGCGGATGGTGGGAGTTCCCGATACACATCCTCACGCTCTTCCCGTTTTTGGACAAATACGGCTCGCTGGGCGATGTTTCGATTGGCGCGGGCTTTCGGGTGCCGCCCATCTACTGCTTCTGCGTGTCGTACAGGTTCCTTGGCGGCAGGTTCTACCCTATGGACGGCAGGTTCTACGCCCACGTAGTTGGTGCGGAGATAGCGCTTCCCATCCGGGGTTTTTCCGCCGCAGGCGCATCGCTCGATTGGGTCGTTGCCTCGAACCTCGACCTCGGGGCACCGTACACACGGGGCGGCAAAAGCTACGATCACTACGAGGGCAGCGCCTTCGCAATAGCGCCGTACTGGAGGTTTGAGCTCAGGTACGGCGTGCTCAGGGTTTCGTATCGGGTTGTGGTTTCGTCGCGCTTTTCGGCGACGTCGACACAAACGCAGACAAGCTACAGCCCCAAAACCAGGTCGGTTTCAGCGTTCGAGCTGAGGTACGAGTACCCGTAGACCGCGCGGCAATGCGGGTCAACCTGTTCGCTGATCCAGCGCGGAAGAGCCCTCATCCCAAAAGCTTGCTCTTAGCCTTCTCCAGGAGGGTTTTTGCCTTATCCTCGTTGCTGCTTTCGACTATGATCCTCACCACGGGCTCTGTGTTGGACGGGCGGATGTGGACGAAGCCGTCTTCGAGGGGCGCCCAGACCCCGTCGGTGCGGTCGACGCCTTCAAGCGAAAGCTCGCCCGCGATCCTTTCGGCAACGGGCGCGAAATCGCCCTCGAAGGGGACTTTGTCCTTGAGCATCACCCTTTTGGGGAACTGCGCCACAATCTGCGATAGGGGCTTTTTCCGCAGCGCGAGGAGCGAGAGCACCAAAGCCGCCGCCGTTGCCGCATCGCGGACGGGGTGCATCGCGGGAACTATCACCCCCCCGTTGCCCTCGCCGCCTACGGGGCTTCCAAGCTCAAGCATCTTGCGCGAAACCCAATACTCCCCCACGGGCACGCGGTAGACCTTGGCGCCGTGGCGCTTCGCCACCCAGTCGACGAGGGTGCTTGTGGAGAGATTGACCACGATGCTTTTTGCGCCGCTTGCCAGAACGTGCTCTGCGGCAAGCGCCAGCGTGAACTCCTCCCCAACTGCTACGCCGCGCTCGTCGACCAGGGCGAGCCTGTCGGCGTCGGGATCTGTGGCAAGACCCACGTCGGCGCCGAAGTCCCCAACAAGCTCACAGAGCATCCCGAGGTTTTCGGCAACGGGCTCGGGGTCGTGGATGAAGTACCCCTTCAGGCTGTCGCCTATGGCGGAGACGGTCGTTCCGAGCTTTGCCAGAAGGGGTATCATCACCCTTGGTCCTGCGCCGCCCACGCCGTCGTAGGCGACCTTAAGCCCTGCCTCGAGCACTGCGTCGGCGTCGACCCAGGGGAGGGAGAGGATCCTCCCTATGTGATCCGCCACAGCTGCGCCGGCGTCCTCCGCCGAGCCGACCTCGTTGTGCGGCGCCCACGCTACCTTCGGCGGATTTCCCAAATCGACCCTGCTCCAGAAGTCGGGGGGCAAAAAGAGCCCATCGGGACCGATGAGCTTGAGGGCGTTCCACCTCTGCGGGTTGTGCGATGCCGTGATGGCTATTCCACCGGCTGCCCCAAGCCGCTTCGTGCAGAACGCAACAGTCGGCGTTGGGACGACGCCCAAAAGCTTGACATCCCTGCCCACCAGCCGCAAAAAGCCCTCGCAAAGCCTCTCCAAAGGCTCACCGGAGGGTCTTGTGTCCCTGCCTATAACGACTGCTCCGTCGGGGATGTGTTCCACGAAGTGCCGGAGGATCGAGATGACCACATCGGGCGTCAGGCTTTCGCCAACAATCCCGCGCGCGCCGGATATCGAGAGCTTGAGGCTCATCGCAAAAACAAAATAGCTTCCCCGGCGCCTGCGGGCAAGGGGTAGCTTTTGCGCTTGACAGACGCAGCATTTGGGCGTTTTATGTTTGGCGATGCTTTGGTTTAAGAAAAAGCGGGGGGTGGAGCCCCAGCGACCCAAGGAGGTCCCCGAGGGGCTTTGGCTCAAATGCGACCAGTGCGGCGAGATCATCTACAAAAAGCAGCTTGATCGAACTTTCTGGACCTGCCCCCACTGCGGGTTCCACTTCAGGGTCACAAGCGATTACTACATCCGCATCCTGCTTGACGACGGTCAGTTCGAGGAGTACGACGCCAACATAAGGTCTGTCGATCCACTCAGGTTCAGGGACAGCAAACGCTACCCGGAACGCCTCGCCGCCGCGATGAAGAAAACGGGGCTTACGGAGGCGATAAGGGTTGGGATCGGGAAGATAGACAACATCCCCGTAAGCTTCGGTGTTATGGACTTTCGCTTCATAGGCGGCAGCATGGGCTCGGTCGTTGGTGAGCGGGTTGCCAGGGCAATAGAGCGCGCCCTGGAGCGGAAGATTCCTCTCGTCATAGTCTCCGCCTCGGGCGGCGCAAGGATGCAGGAGGGAATACTCTCCCTCATGCAGATGGCTAAAACCGCCGCCCTTTTGGCAAAGCTCGACGACGAAAGGATTCCCTACATCTCCGTCCTCACGAACCCGACGACGGCGGGCGTCATGGCAAGCTACGCCTCCTTAGGCGATGTGATCATAGCCGAGCCGAAGGCGCTTTTGGGCTTTGCAGGACCAAGGGTCATCCAGCAGACGATAGGTCAGGAGCTTCCCGAGGGTTTCCAGAGCTCCGAGTTCTTCCAGGAGCACGGCTTTGTCGACGCAGTCGTTCCCCGGCCGAAACTGCGCGAAAGCGTGGCACTCCTTCTGCGATACCTCTACAGACCCGCAGACCAAATCCCATCGATGCTCTTCGGGAAATAAAAAAACTGGCGGGGGAAGGATTCGAACCTTCGACCTCCGGGTTATGAGCCCGGCGAGCTACCTGACTGCTCCACCCCGCGCCAGCAATTTATAAATACCGACAAAACGCCGCTTGTCAAGGGTAAATTTGCCCGCCCGGGAGTCTGGGGCGACAGGGTGAGCTTTGGCTACCTCTTGTATCCAAGCTGGGCTATGAGTTTGTCGTTTTCGAACCAGTTTTTCCGCACCTTCACCCAGAGTTCGAGGAAGACCTTTTGTCCGAATATCTGTTCGAGTTCGAGGCGTGCCTGAGTGCCTATCGATTTTATCCTTTTGCCCCCTCTTCCGATGACGAGCGCCTTCTGCCCGGGGCGCGCGACGATTATGGTAGCCCTTATGTGCAGGATGTCGGGGTTGTTCTCGAGCGGACCGAAGTGTTCGATCTCGACGGCGGTGTGGTAGGGCACCTCCTGGTGCACCGCCATTATGATCTTTTCGCGTATGATTTCTGCGGCTATTTCGTCGGGGCGCTGGTCGGTTATCGTTTCGGGTTCGAAGAATGGCGGACCCTGCGGCAAAAGCTCCACAAGGCGGTCTACGAACTCGTCGACGTTCGTTCCCATAAGGGCGCTTATGGGAACGATGTGTGCGGGCTTTTTTACCTCGGCGATCCTCGCCTCGATCTGCTCAAGCTCCACCTCGGGCGCGACATCTATCTTGTTCACCGCAACGATCAGGGGCGCCTTCGATTTCTCGTAGACCTTCTCGAGGATCTCGATGTCCTCGCCCACGAGCCCCTCGGTTGCGTCGACGACGAAGGCGTTGACGTCGGAGTCCCTCACGGCGCGGTAGGCGTTCTCCACGAGGACCTCGCCGAGCCTGTGGATCGGCGAGTGGATCCCCGGCGTGTCGACGAAGACTATCTGGTAGCTTGGGCGGTGGAGGATTCCAAGGATTCTTGTGCGTGTCGTTTGGGGTTTGGGCGTGACGATCGAGACCTTTTGACCCAGGATCTTGTTGAGCAGGGTGGACTTCCCCACGTTCGTTCGTCCCAAAAGCGCCACGAAGCCCGACCTGAAGTCGGGGGGAACGTCGGGGAAACCATCACCGCTCGACCGGGGTTGTGCATTCCCTGTCCTCGTAGAATCTACCATCGTCTACGTTATACCAAAACTCCCTCGGTCCGTCCTTCACCCAGAAGACCCATCGACCGTCCTTGAGCTGCTGGATGCAGCAGAGGTCGTCCCAAACCCCCCACTCCTTTACGGGCTTTCCCGTAAGCGCATCGACCCAAAACGACTTCCCGCCCTCCTTCGCCCAGAAAACCCATCTGTTCCCTATCCTATCGATGCAGCAGACCTGGTCGTAGCCCTTCCCAATGGGCTTTCCGGTTTTTGTGTTTATCCAGAACTCCTTGCTTCCCTTCTGCGCCCAGTAGACCCAGAAGTCGGCGACGGGGATGAGGTCGCCGAGGGCGTTGAACTGACCCCAGATCTTCTTGCCGCTGGGAATCTCAACCCAGCTCCATATCTTGCCCTCCTTCGCCTGAAAGACCCAAACGTCTTCGGTTTTCTGGATGCAGCAGACGTCGTCGAAGTATCTTCCTATGGGTTCGCCCGTTCTGCAGTCGATCCAGGCGAACTTGCCGTCCTTCATCGCCTTGAAGACGTAGGTCTTGCCGGCAAACTCTATGTTTTCGACGTTGTCGTATTCGCCCCAAATCCTTTTGCCGTCCTTTGTGTTGACCCAGAAGTACTTTGCACCAAGCATCGCGGGGAACACCCACTCCTTGCCGTCCCACTGGAGCTTGCCGACCCAGTCGTAGGTGCCCCACTCGGAGATCTTCCTGCCCGTTACCCTGTCGATGAAGAACCTGTCGGTCTCGTTTCTTATGATGCGTGTGGTGTCGACCTCAAAAGCCAGGCAAAGCGCCGGAACAAGCCAAAGCGAAAGCCAAAAGCCCCTCATTGCCCTCCTCCTTGTCCTGGTTTGTCCCAAAGATATGGGAGAGCGGGCGTTTGTGCAACAAAATTTGCAGCGCAAGCGCAAGCAAAAAGCTTGACTTCGCTCGCCCGAGGGGTAGACTAATCGAGTGGGGTGCGATATGCGCGGCGATGTTGCCAGAGATAGCGGCGATTTTGAGGGCGTGGGGTTTTCGCAGCAGGAGCTTTCGAGGATTCTCCACTTTGCCCAGGGCGTTGCGCTTGAGGCGGGTGAGCTTGTTCGCACAGCGTTCTGCCGGAGGAAGGAGGTGGCGGTAAAGTCGGGGAGGGAGCTTGTTACGTTGGCTGACATAGCCTCGGAGCGACTTATCTCGCAGAAGATCAGGGATGAGTTCCCGCAGCATCGGATACTCTCCGAGGAGCTTTGCTCGGACGAGCTTTTGTCGGCACCGTGCCTGTGGGTGGTCGATCCCCTCGATGGGACCAACAACTTCGCGCACGGCTTCCCCTTCTTCTGCATATCGATAGCCTTTGTGCACTGCGGCTTGTTGCAGGTTGGCGTGGTTTACGACCCTCTGCGCAGAGAGATGTTTTGGGCAACTGCGTTCTCCGACGCCTTTCTCAACGGCGACAGGATAGTGGTGTCGCAGGTGGGGGAGCTTTCCCGCGCGCTTGTTGCCACAGGCTTTCCGTACGACAGGACTCCCGTGGGCGAGAGTAACGTCGACAACTTCGTGAGGTTCGCCTACGTGGTTCAGGGCATAAGGCGAGCGGGGTCTGCTGCGCTTGATTTGTGTTACGTTGCCTGCGGCAGACTCGACGGCTTTTGGGAGCTTCGCCTCCGCCCGTGGGATATGGCCGCCGGCGCGCTTATAGTCCGAAGGGCTGGCGGGGTTGCAACCGACTTCGACGGCGCGGAATGGACGCTTCGCTCCGACAGGATCGTTGCGGCGAACCCCAAGCTTCACCCGAAGATGCTGGAGCTTTTGAGGATGCGCTGAGGCGCCCGTCGTTGCGCGATAGGCTGCTTTTCTGGCTTGGGGAGAGGGTTTTGCCCCTGGCGATAAGGCTTTTGGGCGCCACGTGGCGTCTTAGGATCCACGGGGGCGATGTGGTTTGGCGCGGCAGGGGCGCCGTCTTCCCCTTCTGGCACGGTCACATCCTCCCGCTCGCCTACGCCTTCCGCGGAAGCGGCGTCAAGATCCTCATAAGCCTCTCCCGCGACGGCGAGGTTATAGCGCGAGCGGTAAGGCGGCTTGGCTTTGGCGCAGTGAGGGGTTCGTCGTCGCGCGGGGGAGCGAAGGCGGTTCTGGCGATGCTGGGTGAGCTTTCGCGCGGCGGAAGGATTGGCATAACCCCCGACGGTCCACGTGGACCCGGCTACGTCGTCAAGGACGGTCTTGTTTCGCTTGCGCGCAAAAGCGGCGCGTGGATCTTCCCCGTGCTTGTCCGCGCAAAGCCCGCCGTAAGGCTCAAAAGCTGGGACCGCTTCGTCATACCCCTCCCCTTCGCCAGGGTAGACGTCTACGTTCGCGACGGGATGCGCTTCTCCGAGTCCGACGACGAGGAATACGTTCTCCGCCGCCTTCAGGAGGCTCTCTCCGTCCCCGACGAGCTCTGAGTCTGCCGCTTTGCCCCCTTGCGCCGACGCTGATACACTACCTTCTTCACCGATGCTGGCGCAAGCTCGCCCTCGAGGCTTTCTGAGATGAGCTCATAGCACTTTTGCGCTGTGAAACCCCGGCGGCGAAGACGACGGTACTCCTTCCTTATCCAGCTGTTTCTGCGGCGAAGGTAACCTCTCCTCGTCTTCATAGCTCCACCTCCTCGAAAGCTTTCGCATAAGTTTTGTTGTTGCGCCGACCTTTACGCCCTGCCAAGCCCTCGCAAACCTGCGGAGCCTTTTCGACTCAACGCCTATCTGCTCCCACCTGTCCCTGTAGATCGAGACGAGGACGACCTTCCCCTCGTTTACCTGCTCCAAAAGCTCTACGACCTTTTCGGGCGGCAGCTTTTGGATGATAAGAACGCTTACCCTGCGGACCTTCTTTTTTGCCATAACATCTCCTTTGTGTTGACATTTGCGATTTGGGCGTTATTTTCCCAGACAGGAAAGGAGGGGCTATGATAGACGCGCTTGTAGGTGCCCGGGTGATAATAACGGTTCAGCAGCCCGCACTTCAGGACCTGCAGCTCCGACCGAAGGTCGATATGCTCGAGGAGGGGACGATATCGATAGTTGCGCGCGTCGTTGAGACGGACGAGCTCGGCATATGGATCGAACACCCCGACTACCCGTTCCCCAACCCGAAAACCAAACGCACCGAAAAACAAAAAGCATACATCCTCATACGCTACGAGTACATAACGTCCATCGCCTATTTCCCCGAGCTTCCTGTGAGTAAGGATGAGGTTCATCGCATCGGCTTTGTGGACACGACCGAGTGAATGTAACACTATGTTACCCAAATTCATTGTACCCCTGCAGCTGGCCGGTGTCAAGAGAAAAATTTCACTTTTTGTAACATCTACAAAATGAAAATTTGTAAACAATTCGGCGAAAACCTCAGGTTCCTCAGGGAGGCATCCGGCATTGCCGCACGGGGAAAGGCTTTCTCGCAGCAGGAGATAGCCGACTTTATCGGTGTGTCGAGGAAGACGGTGGTTTTTTGGGAGAGCGGGCACGTTCCGTCGCCCAAAAGGCTTGGGCTTTTGTGCGAGTTCTTCAGTCGGCGGCTTGGGCTTGAAGAGCCGCTTACGCCCGAGGATATGCTCGAAAAGAGGCTTTCGGACCACTTTCTGCTCTTCCCTGAGCGCGGGGAGGTTATGCGTGTTACGCCGGAGCAGAAAAAGCTTTTGGAGAACATCTTCGCGCGGTCGGCGCACCTGCCGCTCGAGGACCTCGAAAAGGTGGTCGAGCTTGTCGAAAGGCTTTCGGGGGAGATTTAGGAGCCTTTTGGGATCCAGCGCTTTTTGGGTCTTGGCTTTGACTCTGGCGGCTCCGTCGGAAGCGGGCGCAACGAGGTTCCTCCACAACACGGGCGTTATTGCCCTCAGGGTCGACGACACCTACCCCGCGGGCTTCGTCGAGCTGCGCGACTTCCCATACGACTCCGCAGACGTCCTGTGGAGGGCGTTTATCGTCGTCCTGTTCGAGGGCTATGTCCCCTGGTTCGGCAGAGCCGCCGACTCGGGTCCGCTGGCAAGCTCAAACTTCCCCGATATCTCCGAAATCGACCTCATCGAGGACACAACCGTGGCGGACTCAACCGACACCATCCTTTGTGCAACCTCGAACTACGGCTTCGGCGACGAGATATGGGGATTCTGGATACACCAGACTGTGACGAGCTGCAACGACTCGGCGCCGTATATCCTCGTCCGCTGGGTCGTCTCGAACGAGGGTTCCGAAGCTTTCCCCGAGGGCAGGTTCGCCTTCCACTTCGACGCCGACGTCCCCGATGCCGACTACACCGACGACTGCCCACACGCCGTCCCCGGCAGGATCGCCGCCTGCCAGCTCGCCTCCCCGTCCGACTCGAACTGCGTCGGGTTGATCCTCCTGTGCGGCGGAACGAACCCCACCCTCGAGAACACGCTGTGCTGGGAGGCGCACGCCACCGACACCGACGCGGTGGCGAGGCTCGCTGGGGGCGAGTTCTGGCGCGGAACGGAGTACTGCTACACCGACAGCGCGGGCGACACAATATGCCCCACCTGGGTCGACAGCATCCAGGGCGACGTCGGGATAGGGTTTATCACGACCCTCCCTGCGCTTTCGCCGGGCGAGTCCGAGACGGTAGAAGTGGCGCTTGCCGTGGCGCCCAACCCCGACAGCTTCGAAGCTATCGCGGCAAACATCGACACGATGCGCGTCGCGGAGGGCATCCTGCCGCACAGACGCCGAGTCACCGCGTACCCTAACCCCTTTAACACAGCCTGCACCATCGAGGCCTGGGGCGCCGAAAGGCTCCTCATCCGTGACATAAGGGGGCGCCTCGTCGACGTTGTGGAGGTCAGAGGCGGCAAAGCCCTCTGGAGACCACGCAAGCTGCCCACAGGCGTCTATCTAATCTCCCCCGAGGGGAAGGGATTTGGCGCGACGAAGGTGTTTTTAGTCAGGTGAGGTTTTACCTTTCCTGACCGCAGCCACGACGATGGGCACGATGATGAGTTGCGCCGCAATTCCCGGTGCGCCCACTACGATTGCGCCGAAAGCCGCAACCCAGCAGCTCTTCGCGGCGAAAGGCGCGCCCATAAGCGCAACAAGCCAAAACCCCAAAGCCAAAAAGACCTTGGAGATCACAACAGCGGCGGCAAGCGCCACCGCACAGGGAAGCCTGCGCGAGAAAAGTCCTGCGAAAAAGCCCATCGCGCCAAGCTCAAGCATCATCGCCAAGAATAGCGGGAACGGCGGCATCCCCGAGACGACGAAGTTGAAAGGCGGCGCGACAAGCCCCAAAAGCATCCCCCAGAGGGGTGAGAGCAAAAACCCCGCAAGCTGGACGGGGATGTGCATCGGCAAAAGCACCCTTCCACCCCCCGGAATTGCGGCGTGAACCGCGTATGGCAGCGCCACCGAAAGAGCCAAAAGCACCGAAAAGCGCGAAATGTCCCGATAAGCCGAGCTCATTCCTTCCCCAAAAGCCTTGCGATGAGCAGATAGAGCCTCCCCGGCTCCTCCTGCACAACCACGGGTTCAAACCCGAATTTGCCGAGCCGTTCCGCAAGTGCGCTGGGAGGCGGAAGGGTGTCCTCAGACACAGGTTCGCCCGCTGATCGGTGGATTTCGTTCACCTCGACGTGGCAGCTGTCGTGGAGGATGAGCATTTCGGCGCCAGGGCGGCAAACCCTGCGAGCCTCGCCGAGGAACTCCTCGAGCGAGAGATGTGGCAGCGAGCAGAAGAGTATAATCCTCTCGCAGCATCCGTCGGCTATGGGGAGCACCTCCCCCGCCGCGCAGACGAACGCCGCCCCGGGCAGCCTGCTCCGCGCAGCGCAAAGCATCTCCTCCGAGATATCAAGAAGGATGAGGTTTTGCTGCGGGTAGCCCATCCGGACCAGGACTTCCGCGGCTATCCCCGTTCCGCAGCCGACGTCGAGAACGACGGGGCTGGTGTTGTCCATCCATCGGCGCACGGTGTTTGCCACAACGCTGCGGCGGCGCTCGTCCAAACACGCCGAAAGCCAAAAATCCACCGAAGCGCCGAAGAAATCCCTGAGCTTCCGGAAACGGCTCATCTCACACCAACCGAGAGGGCGAGCCTGGCGGTTCTGGGGGGCATCGGGTAACCCCACTGCGTATAATACCGCACGTTGGCGACGTTTTCCACCGAAGCTGCAACCGAAAGCCATCTTGCCGGACTGCACCGCGCCCGCAGGTCGAAGACGAGGAAGTCGGGCATCCTCTTTTGGGAGTTGTCGTCGCCGTAGATCTCCGCCGCCCCTTCGAAGGCAACGGCAAACTCAACGGGAACGCCGGGGTTCGCCCTCACGCCAAAATCGCCCAAAACGTGGTGCCCGGGACTGATGGACGTCCTCTCGCCAAGCTCCTGAAACGCGTATCCGAACCGAAGATGAAACGCGTCCATCTGCGCCCTGACCTCGACCGATGCACCCGTGCGTGAAAACTCCCCGCTGTTTCGGTATGGATGCCCTGGGAAGCCGTCGACGATGAGGTTTTGGGCGTATGTGTGCCATATCTCTGTCCGTCCTTCAACGGCTGCGCCGCCAGCCTCTGCGCTGGCACGCGTTCCGAGCTGGATCGTCCAGCACTCCTCGGGCGCAAGGTCCGACGACGACCAGGGGAAGACGGCAATTTCGCGCAGCGACGGGAACCTGAAGCCATTGGCAACCCTCAAAAACGGCACAAAGGCGCCGAGCCTGTACGATACCCCAAGCTCGGGCGCTATGTGGACGTCGTAGCCCCTGCGGTACATCGCGGCGGCGCCAAGTTTCGCCGAAAAACCTCCCCTCGAAAACCTCCACCACGCCGATGCGGTGTAGTCCGTCGCCCAGTGTCTGCCGAAATCCATCCCGCGCTCGATGTTCTCAGCCTCTCCGCCCATCTGGACGACCGAAAGCTTTGCGCAAAGCTCGCCGAAGACCTCAAGTTCCACCGATGCCCTTGCGCCCCAGGTGAGGTCGTTGCTGCGGAAGCCGTCGTAAATCTTGTGTTCGCCTGCGTGCACGAATGCGGCTGCCTGTGCGGTTGCGGCGCCCATCCCGTGCCGAAAGCCCAGGTGTGTGTGCCAGCGCGTAAGGCGATACCAGGCGTCCTCCTTCGGCTGAATCGTCGTGCCGGGGTCGTAGAGCTCGACGTCGTCGTAGCTTGCGGAAACCAAAAGGTCGTTGCTCCCTGATCTGTACCCTATGTGTCCGCCAAGCCTTTTTGCTTTGTAGCTATCGTTGGCGTCGCTTCTGTAGCCGCCCGTGGTCGAGTACGACGCGTGCGCGTCGAAGTCGATGCCGGAAAGCCTTCCCAAAATCGACGTTCGCAGCGATGCGGTTTCGTAATCTCCCGCGACTGCCCCTGCTGTGGCATCGATGCCTTTTTGTGTGGGTCGGGGCGTTTTCAGGACGACGACGCCGCCCATAGCGCCAGCACCAAAATCCACGGGCGACGCACCCTCCAAAAGCTCAACAACCGCCGCATTGCCCAGACTCAGTGCATCCTGAACGGGGTGCCCCATAAGCCCCATAACAAGCGGGTCGCCGTCTGCGGCGAAGGTTATCTGCGTCGTTGGCGTTCCCCCAAGCCCCAGGAGCGTGACCTTGCCCGCGGCGCCTGAGGCAACGCCATACCCTAAGATAGCCCTTCGGGTGACGAAGAGCGCAGGCGATATTCCTCCGATTGCGCCGAGGGCGCTCGCGTCGACGCGCACCGAAAGGTCGACGCTGTCTGACCTCACCCACGGCTCGCGCTCGGCTACAACCTCCACCTCCTCGCCAATGTACGTCCTCGTCGAGTCATCCTGGCTCCAGAGCAACACAGAAAAAAGCGCTAACGCAAAAAAGACTTTTTCCATTTTTTGTCCCCCTGCCTTTGGCTTTTAAAGCTCGCTTGCGACGACAAGTTTCCCGAAAAGCACACCCTTCCGGCTCAGGATCCCATCGCTTATCTTCTTTATGTGCTTTGCTTTCCCGCGGAGGGCTATGATTTCGAAGCATCGCGCTGCGTCGAGGTGGACGTGCAGCGTTGCGACGACCTCCTCGTGGTGATGGTGCTGATACTGTGTGAGCTTTTGTGGGAGCATAGGCTTTGTGTGATCGTAGACCATCACCAGCGCAGCCGCCACGTTCCCTTCGCCACAGGCAGCAGCCTGCTCCGCCAAAAACTGACGCATAAGGTCAGATATCGCCTCGCTCCGGCTGCTGTACCCCGCTCTCCTCAGCGCAGCGTCGAACCTGCAGAGGAGCTCCTCGTCCACCGAAACACCGAACCTGCGAAGTTCGCCCATACGCGCCTCCTTGCGTAACACGTTTCAAGAAAAAGATGCTACCAAAGCTGTCAAGCAATTTTCTCTTGTATTTCGCGGCTCGGGCGCTTAATTGAGGATAAGCTTTTGGAGGGGTTTATGGGGGATTCTGCGGAGAGTTCCGCCGTCGTTCGGGTCGATAGTTTGTCAAACAGCGTCTTTACCGTTCCGAACTTGCTTACCGCGTTGCGGCTTGCGCTTTTGCCCTTTTTGGTCAGGGCGCTTGCCGTTCGCCACACTGCAGGATATGAGTCCGCCGTTCTGATCGGCGCAGCCATGATCGCCTCCGACATCCTCGACGGGGCTATCGCCCGCCGCTTCGGGCAGGCATCCAAGCTCGGGTGGATAATGGACCCGATATCCGACAAGATCATAGTAAACACCCTTGTGATCTTCTTCGTCGTAAGCGGCGAGTTGCCCTATTGGGTTGCGGTTTTGCTTGTTGCCCGCGACGGAGCTCTCGGCGTTTTCGCGCTGGCGCTTATCAAAAAGCATCTAACGCTGAAACCAAATATCTGGGGCAGGCTTTCGACCCTCGGCTGGGGGCTGGCGCTTATCGCGCTTACGCTCAAACAAAGACACATCGCGTGGTGTTTGATGCTTATGGCGCTTGCACTGAGCCTCTTTTCGGCGGGAACGTATTACGGCGAGTACCGCAAGGTCTTAGAGGAGCGATGAGGCAGTTTGCGGTTATAGGCTTGGGCAGGTTTGGGTATAGGGTTGCCTCGACCCTTGCGGCGCACAAGCTCCCCGTGATCGCTGTGGACCGTGATCCGCGGCGTGTTGAGCTTGCCGCAGGGGTTGTGGACTTTGCCGTCTGCGCCGATGCAACCGACCAGCGCGCCCTGGCATCCGCAGGCGTCGCCGCCGTCGACGCAGCCGTCGTATCCCTCGGCGAACAGCTCGAACCATCCGTCCTGGCTACGCTCATCCTGAAGGAGATGGGGGTGAAGGAGATCGTGGTCAAGGGAACAAGCCCAGAGCACGGGAAGATCCTAAGGCTTGTGGGTGCAACTGAGGTGGTGTTCCCCGAGGAGGATATGGCTGTAAGGGTTGCGCAAAGGATCATCTCGCCCAACATCGTCGACCACATCCCGCTTTTGCCCGGGTACAGCATAGTGGAGCTCGTCGTTCCCGAGAAGTTTCAGGGCAAAACGCTTTTGGACCTGAACCTGCGCCGGGATTATGGCGTCGAGGTCCTCGTAATAAAGAGGGGGGATCAGGTCAAGGTCATACCATCGGCGCTCGATACAATAGAGTACGGCGACACCCTCGTCATCCTCGGGAGGGACGAGGACATAGCGAGGCTTCGCAGCGAGGCGTAGATGGAGCGCTCGGGGGAGCATATGGAACCTTTGGACGACCCAAGGTACAGGGCTGCGCTTGAGAGGTACAGGGAGCTTTTGGGGCTTGTCAGGGAGCGCAGGGACGCGGTGGAGCGGTTCGCAAGGTGGCTGGAGGACGAGACGTCGTGGCTTTCGGCGCCGGCAAGCACAAAGTACCACCTCAACGTCCCCGGTGGGCTTCTCATCCACTCCGTGGGCGTGACCGAAACGCTTCTTAGGATCAAAAGCTGCATAAGTCCAGCCTACTCCGACGAAAGCTGCGTAATAGTGGGTTTGTTTCACGACGTTGGCAAAGTTGGCGCGCCGGGGATGCCGTACTACATCCCAAACCCCGACGAGGCGATGCGCCAAACCGAACCCTACATCGTCAACCCCGATGTGGTCACCATGGGAATGGGTGTCCGAAGCCTGTACATCGTAAGCCGGTTCGTTCCGCTCAGCGACGAGGAGGCGCAGGCGATATGCTACCACGACGGGCAATACATCCCCGAAAACCGCGTCGTCGCCCTCAAAGAGCGACCTCTGCTTTTGCTCCTGCACTTCGCTGACCTTTGGACAAGCATGGTGATCGAAGGGATTGACCGAAACCAAAGCCCTTGACACTCCCTTCGTTTGCGGCAATCTTTGGGGGCATGAGGGAGCTTCTCTCAAAGCTTCGTCGCAACCTTTGGCGCTACCTTTGGACGGGAGCGGTCGTCAGCGCACCGGCAGCCGTAACGCTGCTTGTGTTCTGGATCATATTCGTCAAGCTCGACGGGATACTCGGCGGCTTCTTTCAGCTCATCCTCGGCTACAGGATCCCAGGGATAGGCTTTATCACGCTCGTTTTTTTGATAATGCTTGTGGGCGCGCTGACGAGGTCGTACCTGGGGAGCAAGCTCATAACCTGGACCGACGCCGTCTTCACCAAGCTCCCTATCGCAAAGTCCGTCTACCTCACCGTAAAGCAATTCCAGGAGCTTCTGCAGATACGGAAGCGAATCGTCTTCCACAAGGTCGTTTTGCTGGAGTATCCCCGCCCCGGTCTTTGGGCGGTGGGGTTTCTTTCAAGCGTTGCGCCGGTTCAGCTGGGCGAGAAAAGGCTTTTCCCGATCTTCATCCCCACCACGCCGAACCCGACCTCAGGCTACCTCGTCTTCGCCACCGAGGACCAGTTCACCGTCCTCGACGTCTCGTTCGAGGAGGCGATGAAGCTTGTGATATCGGCGGGGATTATTCCACCAAGGGACGGTGAGGGTGATGACTCCCTTCGGAGGCTTGGTTCCTGAGGCTGCTGTGGCCACCCGCGCGGGCGCGATAGAGGCGCTTTTGGAGATCCTTTCGCGGCGCGTTCCCTCCGAGCACGCGATAGCCCGCGCAGCTCAGAAGTTTGAGCTTGTTGGGAAGGCCCGCGCCTTTATGGCGCAGATGGTCTTCGGCGTGCTCAAAAACCTCGCCTACATCGACCACGTACTGCGGGCGCTGCTTTCGGAGGGCAAGTTCCCCTCGGATGTGTGCACCTTTGCCCTGCGCGTTGGCGGCTATCAGCTTGGCTTTGGCGGCGTTGCGCCGTATGCCGCCGTCGACACAACGGTGGACGCTCTGCGCCACCTCGGCGGACACCCGAAGGAGCTTGCGCTCGCAAACGCCGTCCTCAGGAAGTTCGCAAAGCGCTGGCGCGAAATACCCCTACCCGAAGAGGAAACGAAAAGACTTGCCGTCAAATACTCCCATCCGCTTTGGCTTGTTCGGCGCTGGGTGAGGCGGTATGGGGCGAGCTTTGCCGAGGCGATGCTTGCAGCAAACAACGCCGACCCGCCCAAGACGTTCAGGGTAAACGCGCTCCGCGCCAAGCCCGAAAGGCTTTTGGAGAAGCTCAGATCCAAAGGGTACGACCTGCGTCCGTCCGTCTTTCCCGGATATGTGAACCTTGTGGGTGGTCCGCCGGCGGGGAGATTTGTGCCGTTTGTCGAGGGGCTACTTACGGTTCAGGACGCCGCCTTCGCGATACCCGTGATGCTCCTTCGCCCAAACCGCGGCGAGACCATCCTGGACCTCTGCGCCGCACCGGGCGGAAAAACAACGCACATAACGGAGCTTTTGGGCGGCGAGGTCGACGGGCTCTTCGCGCTCGACAACGACGCACAGCGCATGGCGATGCTTGTGGACAACATCGTCCGCCTTCGCCACCCGCGACCCAACCTCATCGTGGGCGATGGGATAAAGCCACCCTTCCCGAGGGGCGTTTTCGACAAGATCCTCGTCGATGCCCCCTGCACCGCACTGGGGGTGATAAGGCGCCATCCCGAGATCCGCTGGCTGCGCACGCCGGCAGACTGCAGGAGGATGGGGAGAATCCAGCGGATGCTGCTTGGCGCTGCGGAGGCGCTGCTTAAGCCCGGCGGAATCGTTGTGTTCACAACGTGCACCACCGAGCCCGAGGAGAACGAGGCTGTGGTTCGCTTCGGCGAAAGGCTCGGGTTTTCGGTCGTCCCCGTGGAGGACGAGCTTTTGCGGCGCTTTCTGACCTCCGACGGCTTTGTGCGAACGTTCCCCCACCGCGATGGTGTGGACGCAAGCTTCTCGGTGGCGCTCCGCAAGGCGCGTTAGAGGTTCCCCGACCAGGCGAGTATCTTCGCCACGGCGACCACAGCGGCTGTTTCGGCTCGCAGGCGGGCAGGACCCAGGGCGATGGGAACGGCGCCGTACTCGCCAAGCTCCCCCCTCTCCGACGAGGAAAGCCCTCCCTCGGGACCAACCACAACCAAAAGCTTCGTCCCGGGCTGGAGGGTTCGCTTTGGCGGGGCTGGCACGCCGTCGGGATCGGCGAAGATTATCCAGTCGAAGTTTTTTGCGTGAACTTGCAGGAGCCTGTGAAGCGGCATAGGCTCGTAGATTTGCGGCAGCCAAGCCCTTTTGGACTGTTTCATCGCCCGCAGCGCGACCTTGTGGAGGCGGCGGAAGTCGTTGCTTTCGGCGCTCATCTCCTTGACCGAGAAGTCGGCGAGGAGGGGCGCGAAGCCGCCTATCCCAAGCTGGGTTGCCCAGTCGAGGGCGGTCTCGAGCCCGCGCGACTTCAGAACACCGACCGCAAGGCATATATCAACAGACGGCTGCGGAACCGGGTCAACCTCCGCAAGGACCGAGGCGACGACGCCGCCTGGGTGAACCTTCTCGACCCTGCAGCGGAAAAGGTGACCAACCCCGTCTGTGACGAAGAACACGTCGCCCTCTTTCGCCCGCAGCACGGCGAGCAGGTGGTGCGCCTCGTCGCCTTCGATGAACACTCGCCCGCGCCCGAACGCCCCAGGCGGCGCATAAAAATATGTGGTCTCTATTATCATCGGCGGGTCAGTCCCTGATGCCGAACTTGTTCACAAGCTTCGTCACTGCGGCGCCGCGGGGCGGCTCGGTTGAAAGAAGCTTTTCCAAAGCCGCCTTCTGCTCACGGGTGAGCCTCTCGGGAACGACGACTATGATCTGCAGAAGCAGGTCTCCTCTGCGACCCGTGTGTATGTCGGGCAGCCCGCCGCCGCGGATGCGAAGAAGATCCCCAAACTGCGTTCCGGCGGGAATCTTGACCGTGTACTTCTCGCCCATTATGCCGACGACCTTCGCCGTCCCTCCCAAAGCAGCGGTGGCTATGCCAACGGGAAGCTGCATCACGAGGTCGTTACCCCTTCGGGTGAAGAGTTTGTGCGGTTTCTGCCTCACGACGACGTAGAGGTCGCCGGGTCTTCCGCCGCCCGTGCCGGCGTTGCCCTTGCCGGGTATCCTGAGGACCTGTCCGTCGGCAACGCCCGCAGGGATCTTTACCTTGATGCGCTCCGTCGTCCTTATCCTCCCCTCGCCGCCGCAGCGCTTGCAGATGCGGGATGGGATCCTCCCCGTTCCGTTGCACGTGGGGCAGGTGACGATGCGCGTGACGGTTCCGAAGAAGGAGCGCCCCACCTGTCGGAGTTGACCCGAGCCGCCGCACTGAGGGCAGGTTCTGAGTCCCTCGCCCGGAGGGAAGCCTCGACCGCCGCAGTCGGGGCAGGGAACGTAGTGGGTGAGCCGAATGGTCTTCTCCGTCCCCGTGGCGATCTCCTCCAGGCTCACCTCGACGGTTACGCGAAGGTTCTCGCCGGGATAGCTGTAAACCTTCTCCCCCCTCGGGTAGCCTCTGACTGTCGTACCGAAGAAGTCGTCGAAGTCGCCGAAGAGCCTCGAGAATATCTCGAATGCGTCGGAGAGGTCGAATCCTTCGATGAGGTCCTCGTATGTGCCGAAGTCGCCTCTGTCGTAGGCGGCGCGCTTTTTGGGATCGGAGAGGATCTCGTAAGCCTCCGATATCTGCTTGAACTTCTCCTCCGCCTCGGGGTCGCCGGGGTTGCGGTCGGGGTGATATTTCATCGCAAGGCGGCGATAGGCGCTTTTTATCTCCTCCAGGCTCGCATCGCGCGGAACGCCCAGAACCTCGTAGGGATCTATGTTCCTTCTTTCGGGCATCTGCGTTTGTGGGCGTCAGCCCTCCTTTTTCTCCTCGAACTTGCCCACCACGACTTTGGCGGGTCGGATGAGCTTTCCTGCGCGCTTGTAGGCGGGCTGGACGACGTCGACGACAACACCGTCCTCATCGGGGCTTTCGACCGACGCGGTGCTTATAGCTTCGTGCTCGAGCGGATCGAAGCGCTTCCCCTTCGGGTCGTCGACGACGACCCCCTCGAGGCGCAGAAGCTCCTCGATTCTCTGGGCGATAAGCCTTATCCCCTCCACGAGCGTTTCGGGTTCGCAGCCGCCCTCAGCTGCCGAAAGCGCTCGCCTCACGTCGTCGGCGATGTCGAGAAGGTGACCGGCTATGTTGTTGCGCTCCTGCTCGAGCATCTCCGACATTATACGCTCCTGCCGCTTGCGGAAGTTCTCAAACTCAGCCAAAACGCGGAGATATTTGTCCTTAAGCTCCTCGTTCTCGCTGCGGAGTTTCTCGAGCTCGTCGCGAAGCTCAGCGTCGCTGGGGGAAGACTCCTCTGTTTCCTTCGGCTTTTCCTTTTCGTTCGGCTTTTCGTCGAGCATAGTTCACCTCCTCAGGGCGACCATATTTCAGCCACACGTTGAGCGGCGTACGACACGAGCTCCACAAGCTTTGGGTAGTTCATCCTTGTGGGTCCGACGACGCCGAGCAGACCGTAACCTGAACCGATGCGGTACCCCGCCACAACGAAGCCGAGCTGCGACGCCGGCGGGGGCGCGATCAGAACCTCAACGTCGCTGCCCATGGGCTGCGGAAGGCACTCCAGAAGAAGTCTGCCGCGCTCCGATATCTCCATTATTTGCCTGAGCCGCTCGGGGCTTGAGAACTCGGGCTTTTCGAGGATGTTCTCGCGACCGAAAATCCCCGTAAAGTCCTCCTCGATCCGGAAGATCTCCTCAGCGGAGCGTATGAGCTTGGTCGTAAACGAGCCGTAAAGTTTTTCGAGGTCGGCGAGGCGCTCGGTTATCGTTTGCTTTATCTCCGAGAACTTAAGCCCCGCCAGGCGCTGGTTCAAAAGCTCTCCGAGCATCTCGATGCGCCGCGGAACCATATCGGGGATCTCCATAACCATCGATCGCGTAAGCCCCGACCTCGTGACCAGAACCATAACGACCCGCTCGGATGAGACCGGGATAAGCTCGATCCTGTGGAGCACGAGCTCCTCGCCCACCGGCGCCACAATAAGACTGAGCTCGTTCGAAAGCGCCGCAAGGATCTTGCCGAGGTCCTCCAGAAGCTGAAGTATGTCGGTGAAATCGCCCAGGAAAACGCGCTCTATCGTCTCACGCTCCTTTTTGGAGAGCTTTTTGGGCTTCATCATATTGGCGATGTAGTACCGCAGGGCAGCGGCGGTGGGGACCCTGCCGGCAGAGGTGTGCGGCTGTCGCACAAAGCCCATGTCCTCGAGGTCCTGCATGATGTTCCGGACCGTTGCGGGGGAG
>CBEVQY010000039.1:0-18768 GCA_965552135.1 uncultured bacterium
CGGTGCAACATAAAAGACAAGAAGATCTATGAGAAACTGGTGGTAATAAATTGACAACACGGGAGGTTTCATCATGTTTGTGTTTTTGTTTGTTTTCTGTGCATTGAGTGCCCTGCTCGGCCAAGAGGACACGCTCTCCGACAGCTTGAACATGCGCCTGGTGGGAGTGTGGGAGGCATCAACAAGCCTGCATGGTCTCGCCGCAATTGACAGCTTCGCTTACACCATTGGAGAAGACACACTTTTTGTTCTATGCCTATCCCATCCCGACTCCCCCTATGTTTGCGGCTCCCTGGTTGGGTCTTGGGGCGGCGATGTCTTTGGGGCGGGCAATCTAATTTGTACCGACGGCCGGAACGAGGAAGGGATCAACGTGCTCAAGGTTGTGGACGTATCTGAACCCAATCACCCATTTGTTGCGGGCAGCTTAGCCATTCCAAACTGCTTGCTTTTGGGCTTCGCAGACAGCTTAGCTGTCGGGAAGGTTTCAGGAAGAAACGAGTTTATTTTTATAGACATTGCGGAGCCTAGTTCCCCGGTGCTGCTTGATACCTTTTCATCCCCTTATTTTAGCGACTCGGGACCAGACGTTTGCCGGAACATCGGATATAGTCCACGCCTGCTCTCTCTTTCTGGTCATTATCTCCATCTTGGCGGAGCGCGTTCTGAGTGGGACAGCGGGATAGGGTATTGGATAGACTACGGGGAGTATTACTGCTTCAACATAAGCGAACCTACAGAACCCACTCTCGTGCGATATATAGATTTCGGTATGTTCACCGACGTGTGGGCACTGGCAAGCATCGAAGACATTGGCTTTATCGGACTCTATCCCTCCGGTTCTATTCCCATTTTCCGCGTCTCTGTGTGCTCCGGCACGCAGAGCCTGATCGGATATAATCGAATCGAGAGTATGGCAAGCGCCGACGGTTTCCTGGCAGTGTCTGGGAGGGTCTCGTCGGGCGAGTGGTATATTTCTGTGTGGTATACTTCAAATCCCTGCGCTCTCAGGCTCGTGGGATACTACAAAACCGCGGCATTCCCAATACAAAGCACGATCTTCAGGGACACGCTTTTTGTGCTCGGCTATGTGGGCGATGGAATAGAGATTTACGCCGCCCCCCTCGACACGCTTGGAGTTCAGGGCAGGGCTGACGAGAGAGGAGGGGATAGGTTTTCGCTTTACCCCAATCCTGCTCCTCGCGGGGCTTCGGTTTGGGTCGATGGCGCTGGTGTGGTTTACGACATCACCGGCCGAAGCATCACCGAAATCGCACCAAACAGCATGATAGACACCTCTAAACTCAAGCCTGGGATATATATCATCCTCCCCAAAAACGGCAAACCCCAAAAGCTTGTGATTATAGGATAAAGGAGGTGTAATGATGTTTATTGCGATAGTTTTTCTTTTTCTCTCTGCATCTTTTTCCGACACGCTGAGGGTTCTTATACACGAGCCCGGTCCACCCTCCCTCAGCCCACGGCTCTTCGGCTTCGCGCTCGAAGTCGGTTCCATGCCTGATACGGAGTACGTTGCAGATTACCTCACCACACATGCTAACACTGATTTTAGTTAGAATGGATAAACGAAGAAATTTTTTATTGAAATTGCCGTGCAACTTCGTTATAATAGTTATAGGAAGTTTAACCACAGACGGGAGGTTTCATCATGTTCGCGTTTTTGTTTGTTTTCTGTGCATTGAGTGCCCTGCTCGGCCAAGAGGACACGCTCTCCGACAGCCTGAACATGCGCCTGGTGGGAGTGTGGGAGGCGCCGATGAGCTTGCCCATCGGGTCAAGCGCACACACGCTGGATGTTCAGGACAGTTTCGTGTATATTTACACAGGTACAGAAACTCTCTACGTTCTCAATATTTCTCGTCCTGATTCCCCATACGTTTTTGCCCGTTATATTGGAACGGATTGGGGAGCAGGTGTCTTTGTGGATGACACAGTTTTATGCGTTTCTGAGAGCGGATCGTTGCGTTTTATCAACGTCTCCGACCCACAGAACCCTATTACGATAAGCTCCTTGGCATATGACGGCGGTCTTGTTCGAGGTTTTGCTTTGAGTTCTGGTTTAGTGTTTACGGGCCTCCGCAGATGGTCGGTTGTTGACGTTTCCGACCTACTTTCCCCTTATGTTGCAGTTGCGGGTTTGGACAGTTTGCTTTCTAGTTACTTCAGTTCAACGACCGAGCTTTGGCCTGCTTCACTTTCGGACGTTTATCTTCATTTAGGTGGTCATCGTTTAGAGTGGGACAGTGTGTTAGGTTACTGGTGGGAGTACGGGGAGTATTACTGTTTCAACATCTCCACCCCAACAGACCCAAGCCTGGTGAGATACATAGATCTCGGTCTTGGAAACGTTGTTTACGCACTGGAAGGGATTGGAAACATTGGCTTCATTGGCACTCACGCTTATAGACCTGACACAGCATTTTTTGTGTCAACATGTACAAATATCCAAACGCTACTTGAGTATGATCGCATAGATCACCTCAGTTATGCTGACGGTTTTCTTGTAGTTATTGGTTGTCCTGACCTTCATTGCGAATCTGATGGGATTATTTCCGTTTGGGATGTTTCACGTCCTTGCTCGTTAAAGCTTGTGGGATATTACAAAAGTTGGTTGCTAAGCCCTGAGGTTTTTCGAAGAAATGATACTGTGTATATAGCTGGCGTAGACTATCCTAATGAGATACGGATTTACGCTGCCCCTATTGGCACTTTAGGTATTCAGGGCGGGTTGAACAGCTTTGATAACTTTAATCTTCATCCTAATCCCGTATTTCGCGGCACCCCTGTTTATGCTAATAAACAAGGAGTAGTCTATGATATCTGTGGACGTAATATCATAACGGTTGATTCGAAAGGTATTATTGATACTTCAAAGCTTAAGCCCGGGTTGTATATAGTTCTTCCGAGGAACGGAAAGCCGAAAAAGCTCCTTGTTGTAGGATAAAAGGAGGTATTATGATGATGATCCTTGCGTTAATTTTAATTGTCGTATCAATTTTATCCGCGGACACCCTGACCGTTTTCACAACAGCCCCCTCACCAGACACATTCAACCTCAACCTTTTCGGCTTCGCGCTCGAAGTCGGTTCCATGCCCGATTCGGAGTACGTTGCGAATTACCTCGCCACACATCCAGATCTTGACTTTAGTTGGCTAGGCTATAAATGCGTGCTTAACAGAACTAGAACGGCGTTCGGTCTGTGGGAAATCCCAATGGACGACTTCTCCTATCCCAGCGACCCCGCCAACTTCGGACACCCCAACATGGAGCTCATAAGCAAGTTTCCAAAAGGCGGCGTAATCCGATACCCCGGCGGAACAGGTTCCTATGAGCTGCCCGAAGGACATTGGGTCCTGCCTTACTTCGACTGGAAACGCGTCGTAGGACCACTTAGCACAACTGCAAGAACGTTCGAAGGATTAACCCTCCCTCCAAGACTCCAAGAGTTCGGCCTCGCACAAGCCCTAATCCTCGCCGAAAGCCTCAACGCTAACGTGGAACTAACATACACAAGGTTCACAGACACCACTCTATATTCCGACGGCAGCATCGACGAGCTCGTCGAAGACTTCGAAGCCTTGTGCCAGTTCCTCTGGGCAACCGACGACTCATCCCCGTGGGTGCAACTACGCCATATCGAGGGACACTCAGAACCGTTCAACAATATAAAGTGGCTATTATTAGGAAACGACCTGTCAAATAAGTACTGGACAGACAGGTGGAGTAATCCACCACTCCCAAATGTTGTTGACACAGCCTGTTGGATTACTATCGATACAAGCTTTGACGTCTGGGGGGATGACCTCCAACGCGCCTTCTACCTCAGGTGGGTCGTGAGAACTGTCGACAGCCTTCTGCAAATATATAATCCAAACGTCAAGCTTGGTGTACAGCTCTTCATAGCGAGTGTAACAAAGGAAGAGATTGTGCTTGAGTCTGGAGTTCATTGGGTCGTAGGCAACAACCCATTCTTGTTTCTCTACTCCTGCATAGCGGACTCCGAGCGCAGAGATACACCAATAGACAGCATCATGCCTCCCGTAGGCGATAAAGTCGATTTCATCGGCGTAATGCTGAACGGATGGCCACGGGGCTGGGCAACCAAAATCCGAAGCGACTCAACTATAGTGATCAGAAACCATACATTCTACACATCATCCCGTCTGAGAAACGGAATCTTCGGCGACGACACCCTCTTCCTCTACGATATCGACGAAGGCAGATCTCTTGAAAAAGACGTCATCGAAATATACCTCGCAACAAACTTCTGGTTCAGATCCGTAATACAAGCTCTCGTCGATACCATGAGAACATACATAGGCCCACACTTCAACAAACCCATCGCACTTGTCGAATGGAGCGTCGACGGCCTCGCAAAATCCATCATCCAACTCGACCGAACAGCGCTCTCCGCCATATCACACCTAAACTCAATATTATGGATGCAGTACAAAAGCCCACTCAAAATCGAGTTCGCAACGCTCCTAAATCAAGAAGATCTCGCAGTAGGATTCACTCAAATGCCCACCGAACTCTGCTGTGCGGCTGGAACCGCAACTTGCGATGATACCACGCTGCGCTTCAATAATTGTCACAACGCCACACATGTTGCCTTCGGCGAAGTAACCGATGAAGATACCGTCCTCATCGAGGCGACCGGTATCGCCTTCAAGCTCTTCACCGATGAATTCCTGCTTCACAAACCCACCCTCGTCGCTTTCGACTCAACCCAAATAAAAATAATCCCGATCGATACCTTCAATGTATACCCTGGAACGCTCTTCGCCGTCGTCATAGTACACGACACCACCGACGAAGGCATAGTAATCGAACGCGAACTAACATTCAAACAATTCTGGACAGCGCCGGAAAGATTCATTATGGCTCCTTACTACATACCCGTCGTCAGAGTCCACGGGGAAAGCTACGGACTAACGCTGAGAGGGGAGATCCCCGGCGTCCCATTCACAAAACCTGTTGACGTGTCAGCCGAAAGCCTTTATTTCATCCCAGGCGGAAGACTCACCGTAAACTTTCCCGACACAATCCTGCGCTTCTCAGTGCAAGCAGCGGTAAAGCCCGATACCGCATTTGTCGCGATCATAAACAACCAGCCGGCCGATACAACGCCCCTGACTATCATCCTACAAAACAGAGTCCGTGGATTGTTCTATGATACCGCGTTCGTTTCCATAATGTATGTGGACACGGCGGCGTGGAACCGATGGTGCCACAAGATCAGCTGGCGATACGCGCGGCACCAGGCAATGCCAAGCCCGGTGTTTGCCGCTAACTCCGCCTTCTTCGACAATCCCGAAATGAGTTTATGCGAAGGAATTACCCACATACCCTCCATCGAACTAGGCTCCGAGGCGATTCCCGTTGAAGGCGGGAACAGCGTCTGTCTGCGCCTCCCTCAATACTCCATTGTGGCTCTCGTCAAATTTCGAAGAGGAAGGCTCAGGTGCCCCGCGGCGTTCTCCTTCTCAAACGGAAATTACTACTTCGAAAACAACATCCTCCCACTGTCAACGCATCCGTGGCGAACAAGCGAAACCGACTTCCTCAAGCTTAGGCACAAACCAACGAACGAAGGCGGCACATACAAACTCCAGATTCAAGAACTTGGCGGAGTATACGACTTCTTCGATCGATTCAGGCTGCTTGCCGTAGACCACACCGAGGACTCAACGGCAGCCGTCACAACCACCGGAAAGTACATCCTGTACTCGCAAACAAGCACCATCCCCTGCGCCTACGCCGAAACATTCGATGGCGAAGACATAACCGAAGCGCTCAGCAGCGCCGACGGCGTCCTATACTCCTGTGATGGCCCAGGCGCGGTAGATATCGTATTCCCGCCACTGCCAGACGCATCCGTCTCCAATTACGTTGCAATTCTCCCGCCACCTGCTAAAACAAGCGAACCCACCGTCGAGATCTGGCAGTGGAGCGGCGACGATTGGATTAAAATCGGCTCTGTCGGCGCACGATATGCCGCAGATACTGCATACGTACTCCTCGACCCCGCTTACACCTTCGGCGACTCCGTCCATCTCATGCTCACCTGGGATGTCCATTACGAAGTTGACGCGATAACGCTCGCTCCCGCCTCCATCGCGGAGCCGATCGAGTTTCCCCTCATCTCGGCGATGCATTCCTCGGGCGACACAGTATACAAAAACCTCCGCGGCCGCGACGCAAGCTACACAGGATTGCTGCCGGACGAATATATCGATCTATGGTTTGTCGCCGATGGCGGACCTGAACCCGGCCTCGTGCGAGACTTCTTCCTGCAATCCGATGGATATTTCCTCGAAGCCAGGTTCACCTGCGTCTCCGACAGCGCCGGCTTAGATGTCCCGTCCAGCGGGTGGCGCGGCGTTGTATGGTACGACTACAACAACGATGACTTCCAGGACGCCGCCATCGCGACCCCTGATAGATTCTACATCTTCCGCAACAACGCCGACGGCACCTTCACCCCAGTCGACGACGAGCTCGGGATCCATCGCGAGCGCTATTTCTGCGGCGGCGTCGTTGGCGACTTCGACAACGACATGGACGACGATATCTACATCCACGGACAGCTTACGACCACAAACAAAAGCCACCTCTACCGCAATGACATCGATTCACTCGTTGATGTCACTGACTCAGCGGTGGTGCCTGGAAGTGGCAACGACCCGTGCGCGTCGTGGTGTGACTACGACAGAGACGGCTTCCTTGACCTCTTCGTCTGCGGCGCAAGCAGGCTTTACCACAACAACGGCGACGGAACGTTCACCGATGTCACCGAAGCCGCCGGGCTATATGTGCCCGAAAACACCCACAGCGCCGTCTGGGGCGATTACAACAACGACGGATATCCCGACGTCTTCTTTCCCAGCTCCCACTTCGGTCGCCACCGCCTCTTTCGTAACGAAGGCGATGGAACATTCGTTGAAGTCACAGAAGAAGCGCTCCCTGGCAACGGTGTTCCCGGCGGACATGGCGCTATATGGGCCGATTTCAACAACGACGGGTACCTAGATATCTACGTCTGTTCAAGGTACAGCGGCGATCAGCTCCTGATCAATAACGGCGATGGAACCTTCGACGACGTAAGCGACAGCGCGGGTTTAGTAGGGGAGAGTGGCGTTGTTGCCGCTGCAGCCGCCGATTACGATAACGACGGAGACCTCGACATCTATGTCTCAAAATACGGGGGAGGGTATAATATCCTGTACAACAATGGGAACGGGACCTTTGTAAACGTCGCTCGGGAAGCCCACGTCGACACATTCTCATCTACTCACGGAATATCATGGGGGGATTACAACAATGATGGCTGGATGGACCTTTTGGTCTCGCCCGATATCCTGTACAAAAACCTCGGCGGTGACAACAACTGGCTCGAGATCAAGTGCATCGACGCCGGCCTGCCCGGCTATACCAACTGCAGCGCAATAGGCGTGCGCGTTACGGTCTATGCCGGAAGAAACAGACTCATGCAAGTAGTCGACGGTGGCGGAAGTTATACCTCTCAAAACGGCAGGATCCTTGGGTTTGGGCTCGGCAGCTTTGACTATGCCGACTCCATCGTTGTGGAGTGGACAAGCGGACTCAAAACCGTTCTGTCGCGCGTCGATGCGAACCAGAGACTAATCGTTTACGAAGTGCGCGATACCCTTGGTCCTGTCGTCTTGGAAGCGTATCCCCAGGGCTGCGTGGCCGACTTGGACAGTTTAGTCGTCGTCCTCTCTGACGCGGTTCCCACTCCAGACGGCATCGTTTATGCGCCCTATAGGGTGAAGCAGCAAAGCATTGTGTTTGTGGCGGACAACGAAACGCTTGAAGTAGGGGAGAGGCTCAGGTACGACAGGCGATCAGGAAGACTTGTCTATGATGTTCCAGACAGTGTTTCGTCGCTGAGCTGGTCGATTATCTCGGTCCGGGATGTTGTTGGCAACGAGCTCGAGAATGCGGTAAGCGGTTTCACTGGAGAGGGGATCGACACTCTCGGGCCGATAAGCGCTGCGATTTATCCGCCAAATAATGCCTGTGTGGGACGCGACGAACCGCTGCGCGTACTGGTGGTCGACACGATATCGGACTGCAGAGGCGACACCACCTCCGCAGGCGCCATTGACGTGGGAAGCATCGCCTTGGAGGTCAACGGCAAGACCTACACCGCCGATTCCGTCGAGCTTTCCTACAGCAATGGGATCTTAACTTTTCTGCCGGTCAGCGGTTGGAGCACCGCGGAGGTTGCCTGGGAACTTGTCGGAGCACGCGATACCCTTGGAAACGACCTATATCGTGCATCGGCGGGCTTATTTTTTGTCAACTATGACACGTTGCCGCCCAAGGTAACGATCCTCGAGCCTGAAACCCGGTGTGTCGACACCACTCAGCCGCTTTTGATACGTATCGTGGACACCGTGTCGACCTGTCTGGGCTCGTTTTCTGACCCGACCCGCGTTGACCTCTCTGCTATGGAGTTGCTCGTAAACGGGCAAAGCTATAACCTGTCAAGCAGCGAAATAAGCTACGACACAAGCGCAGGCATCTTAATGTTCCTGCCGGAGGGCGGATGGAAGGACACCTTAGTGCAATTCGAGCTTTCAGGCATCTTTGACGTCGACGGCAATGCCGCAGAGGCGTTGGACTCGAGTTTTTCTGTAGACGTTGACGTCATGCCACCTGTGTTAGAGCTCATCCACCCGACCGAGGGCTGCGTCGACACGACAAACTATATGGCCTTTTTAGTTTACGATACATTCAGCACTTGCACTGGCGAGGGCAGAACGAACATCTCGGAGTTTAGACTGGAACTCAATGGCGCAGTCTTCACGCTCGACTCGTCCCAAATAAGGTACGACACAGTCTCGTCGATACTCATATACGAGGAGAAGCCGAGGTGGCATAGCAAGACGATCTCATTCGAGGCCTTGGCTTGCGATGAACGAAATAATACCGCCCGCCTATCTGGAAATTTTTCCGTGGTCTTTGATCTCACAGGTCCCACGGGCGAGTGTATTTCTCCCGACACGGACTTTGCCGTACCCGACACGACCCCCATTGTTCTTCGCCTATGGGACCTTGTGGACAACTGTGAAGGAGGTTTTTACACAGACTCCGCAGGCGTTGTAGACAGCACGGTGGAGCTGATCGTAAACGGGCAGAGGTTCGACACAACGTCGCCTGAGCTTTCAGTCACAGCCGGAAAGTTACGGTTCCGCCCGTTGCCGATGTGGTCCACCTATAGGGTTGAGTGGATGCTCAGCAGAGCGGAGGATAGGTGGGGAAATCCCCTTACCTCGACATCGGCTCTCGCGGGAACATTTTATGTTGCCTTGGACATTGCCACCGCAAGTTCCCTCTGGGCAAGCAGGTCGGATTCGTTGCTCGATATACTTCCCGATAGCGCCTTCAAAGGCAACGCCGTCGTTCGCCGTTCGTTGCTTAAAGCTGGAATCGACATTGCCCAAAGGCTGACCTCCCGCGGCCTTTACAACGCCGCGGCGGCCGTGATGCGAATGAACCTCGAACGCACCGACGGTTCGTGCGATGGTTCCACTCGAAATGACTGGGTCATTGAGGAATCACAGGAACCACTATATGACTTTGAATCCGAGCTTTTCAGACTGATCCTTTTGGCGCCACTGGGGGAGGCAACCACAAGCTACGAGCGGAGACTATTTGAAATCGCATACAACATTACCGATTTGGCGTGCTTTGATTTCTCAGGTGATCCTAACAGTCGTAAGCGAAGCCTGTGCTTTTGGATATCCATTGCGGACAAGCGTATCGAGCGTGGCAGCTTCTCCGCGGCTGCAGATGTACTCCAACGCAAGGTTCTCAGGAGATGCGACGGCTTCTACGGCGGAGACCCCGACGACGACGACTGGATCGTAACCCGCGCTGGGCAGGAGCGTGTCTTTCCTTCCCTGCGATGCCTGGTGGACGACTTGCGCGGGTACTCCAGACGAACGCCTAGAAACCCCGAATATGGACCCGAAACGAGATTGATGACGCCTCTCCCGAACCCATTCAACGCCCAGGTTAAGATACCGTTTTCGCTTTCGCACACAACTCACGTTAGAATAGCCATCTACGATGTCCTTGGTAAGCTTATTTCCGTGTTGTTGGACGGTGAACTCCCTGCGGGCCATCACGGCGTTGTGTGGAATGCGTCGGAAAGGCTGTCGGGTGTCTACTTATGTACGATGACCACAAGCGAAGGCTACATTGGTGTAGTAAAACTCCTTGTCCTAAGATAATCTTTCTGAGTGGCTTGCGGATGACCCCCTCGCTTACTATTATGGAAGCGAGATGTCTTCTAATGCACACGTGAGGATATGGCATCTGCTTGCGCTTTCGTTCTGCGCCCTGCTTGCTCGCTGCGCCTTCTACGGCGATTACATAGGGCACGACGATGCGTACATATACTTCCGCTACGCCGAGAACATCGCCCACTGCAAGGGCTGGTCGTTCAATCCCGGTGAGCCCACTTACGGCACCACAAGCCCCCTTTGGACCTTGGTGCTTGCTGCGGGTGAGGCGCTTGGCGTCGGCGCGCAGGCGGTGGGTGTGGGCGTATCTCTCGCGGCGCTCGCCGCATTGGTAATAGCTGCGTTCTACTTAGGGAGAACCATCTTCGAAAGCGACGTTTCGGCCTTCGCGTATGCCGCTGCCGTAAGTTTCGATCCCTGGATATTAAGGTGGTCCGGGACGATAATGGAGACATCTCTTGCCGCCTTCGCTGTCGTCGCCTTCGTGCTGGCTGCGCGGAAGCTGGGAAGAAAATCTTCGCTGTCTGTGATGGGCGGCGTGATGTATCTTATCCGGCCCGAAACCGGCCTTGTTTGGGCTGGAACGATGCTTTTTCCTCGACCGCGGGAGATCGTTAAGAACGCGGCATTTTTCGCGTTACCCGTCTTGCCCTGGGTCGCTTTCGCTGCCGCCGCCTTCGGAAGAGTCTTGCCGAACACCCTAATTAAAGCGCAGGCGCCGCTGCTCCACCTGTCGCTTAGAACCGCGATACAAATAGGAAAGGTGCTATCGGTTTACATCCCACTTACGGCTTTAGCCGCAGCTTCTTTAAGCAAAAAGAGTTGGCCGCGCATAAAGGAAATTCTGCCTGAGGTCATAACTGCGGCTTTGTTCGTATTCTACTATATCTGGCGGACGTACGGGCTGCAGAGCGCGGCAAGGTACATGGCGCCCATTGGGGGCTTGCTATCTTCGTTGCAACTGCAACGGCGCTCCAGGGAGCGTTGATAATTCCGCGGATCGATATGTTCAAGTGGGGGTATCGTGACTCACACATAATCGCTGCCCGGTGGCTCAGAGAGCACTCAGATCCCGATGATAAGATCTTCGTGCTGCTCGACGTCGGCATCATAGGGCGTTGGTCGGAGCGGTACATAATCGACTGGGGCAAACTTGTCACACCGTGGATAAGCAAATATCCTGATGTTGAAAGCGCTGTAAGGGATTTGCACCCAACTTACTTCGTCCACACACAGCGTACTCGGCCGTTGGAGGCCCTCGAGAAGTATCCGTCGCTTCCTTTGGTGCCCGTTATGGAGTTCGTGATGCCGCCGACGGGGGTCAGCAAAACCCAGTTTGCCTACACCGCCATTTACAGGCTCGGCAGGTAAATTAAGCGCCATAAGATACCTTATGTAAACTTGTTGCCCTGCACCGCGAAACCTGGAACAGCTGGAATACCTCCCTCCACTCCAACACGTGCCTCACGAATGCTCGCCAGAAGAACGCCGCCACAGCGTTCAACAAAAAGGTGGCGCAACGGTTCTGGGATCAGCATTTTTTGTAGAGGGCAGGAACTGGGAGGCGATAGATGGAGGATCTTTTCGGGGAGAAAGGGCCCGCCGACAACGGCGCAGAAAAGCGCGAGCACAAGGAGCCGGAGTCGTTCGAGGCGGCTTTGGAGGAGCTCGAGCAGATCGTTGCCAAGCTCGATTCGGGCGAACTTCCACTTGAAGAATCGGTCACAATGTTCGAGCGCGCTCAGTTTTTGGTCCAGTGGTGCCAGAGCAAGCTCGATAAGATCGAGGGGAAGCTAAAGCTCCTCGTGCCCGACGGCGAAGGAGGATTCCTCCTTGAGGACGTTGACGATATTGGCGGTTAGTCTCTCTGCCGTCTGCGCCGCTCGAGTCGACTCGATAAGGGTCACTGTCCACGAGCCGTATCCCGAGGCGAAAGGAATTGCGGGGTTCGTGTATTCCGTTCTCAACCTCGTCCACGTAAACAGCAAGGCGGGGACGGTGCTGCGCCTGTGCCCACTATCGGTGGGCGATACGGTGAACCAAAGCCTCCTGCGCGAGACGGAGAGGATCCTGCGCTCCTATCCGTTCTGGTGCGATGCAGAGGCGCAGATGGAATCGACAACGCTTGCAATCGACGTCCAGGACGCGTGGACGACAAAGCTTGAAGCATCCCTCCGCTACATCGCAGCGGAGACCGAATGGTCGGTCGCGCTCGAGGAGGAAAATCTTCTGGGGCTTGGTGCATACCTCTCCGCGGGATTCGCTCATTACATCGAGGGGAACTGGGCGGAGCTTTCGGGAAAACTGTATGGCTTCCCGACGAAGGACCTCTCCCCCTCCCTCTCCTTCCGCAAAAGGAACGGGGAATGGAAGTGGGCGCTCTCCCTCAAGAGCACTTCCGACAGCGAGCTTGCGCACTTGATCATCTTTTCCGATGTTGCGGCGGGGAGCACCTCCGTCCCGCGGTTTGCGAGCGGCGCGACCCCGGTGGATAGCCTCAACGCACGCAGGTGGCGTGGCTCCGCGGAGGCTCTGGTTAGGTTCGGGGACGTGCTTGGCGGAGTTGGCGCCCACTATCGCCTGGCGAGCCTTCACGCAACAACGCTGCCCGACACCGGATACGCCGTTGTTGCCGCCGCCTGCCGCCTGTGCCTGCTTGGGCGCGCCTTCCGCCAGATGCGCAACGTGGACAACCTCGCCCGCGCCGAGGACATCCCCACGGGCGTGTTGATCGATGTGGCTGCGGGCGCAGCCGTGGAAACCAACGCGAACGAAGTATCGCCGCTTTTTGCTCTGAGGCTTGGGGCAGCCACCGACCTCGGTTGTGTCTACGGCGCAGCTTCGCTGGACGCACGGATCGAGCCGTTCGAGCAAAGCCTCGCGCTTTCGGCGCGCGCGTTTGCACCAACAAAGCCACAAAGCCCCTGGCGGATAGGGGTAGCCGCGGACCTATGGCGCATAAGCTCCGCTTTCGGCGAGAAGTTCATCGTTGCCGACGACAGAACGGGCTTTCGGGGGTTGCCCGCCTACTTCGCCGTCTGCGACTGGAACGAAACACAAACTCTCCTCAAGCTTTCCGCGGAGGCGAGGCTTTTTCCAAACGTGGAGGTTTTCACCTTCAGACTTGGGCTCGCCGCCTTCGCGGACGCAGGATACCTCCCCTCTCAGGACGAGGCGCTCGTGGACTTCGGCGTTGGTGTGCGTATATGCTCCACACGCGCCGCAAGAGGCAGCATAACGAGAGCCGAGGTATCCTATAGCCCTCAGACGGGAAAGGTTGGGTTCACCCTGAGCACGGGGCAGGCGTTCTCCTTCTACCTGCCATTGGGCATATCCCCGCTTTTTACGGACTGACACCTGTACATAAGGGCGGTGTTGTGCCTGTCGACAAGCTCGACGGCTTGTTTAATGGATATTTCGTGTTGGTTTGGCTTTGGCGGGCTGTGATGTCGGATGTAGCTGGAGAGCGCCCCGATGATCACGCCGATCCCTGCCGTGCCCATCACGACGGCGCCCGCGATGTCGACGGTTGAGGGCACCTCGGTCGACCAGATGCGCCTGCCCCACCAGATGCTCCCGACCATCATGGCAGCGCCCAGCGGGACACCGACCACAAGCTGTATCGTGCTTCGGCGACGAAGGCTTTGGCGCTCGGCTGCCAGCCTGCGCGCAAGATCATCCTGACCGACGAGGGCAAGGAGCTCATCGTCGGTTAAAACACCCTCGGCGTTGCGTGCAAACCACGTGACGTCGTCTCGCGCAAAGTCGCCTATGCTGTGACCGCTTCTCACCCAGCCCGACTTCGTCTCAAACACGTCCGCCTTACCGCCAACTCGAACCACAAGCCAGATCTTTTGGGCGTCGTAGCACTCCCCCGCCAAAAGCCCGCCGCAGAGCAAAAGAACAAAAACAAGCGCCATCCGAAACCTTCCTTGCAAGATGAGCCGATGCAGTTTATATTGGCAACGGCTGCGAGGCAAGGGAGTTATGGTCGATTTCTTCGAGACGCTTTCCAGGTTTCTGCGCGGGGAGCTTTGTGGCGAGCGCATCTTTGGCGGCTCGCGGCGCAGGTTCTACCGAATTCAGTTCGGCGCAGAAAGCTACATAATCATGCGCGACGACGACGCCACCGAGGCGTCGCGATATGCGCGGCTGCTCGCCAACCTCCGCAGACGCGGCGTCCCGGTCCCAGAAGTGTACGCCGTCGACGAGTCCGCTGGCGCCCTGGTGATGGAGGACGTCGGAACTGTATCGCTCTACGATTGGTTCACCCGTACGGGCGATGCGCAGCCGTACTTCCGCGCCGTAAGAGCCCTCTGCAGAATCCACGCCCTGGGCGACGTCCCGGGGCAGGTTGTGACGGAGTTCGACGTACCCGACCTCATGTTCGAAACGCAGTACTTCGCCCGCCATCTCCTGATGGGCTACTGCGGCTTTCCGCCGGGCGCCGTGGACCAGCTTTTGGACGAGTTCGCCGCACTCGCCGAAGCCGCCGCAACATCCCCAAAAGGACTTATGCACCGCGACTTCCAGTCGCAGAACATCTTCGTCGTCCCCGGGGGCGTGAGGGTGATAGACTTCCAGGGGGCGCGCAGGGGACTTAGGGCTTACGACATCGCCTCGCTGCTCGAGGACCCGTACGTCCGGCTGCCGCAGCAGCTGAAGAGGGCACTCCTCAACGAGTACTTCACGCACTCAGAGCTCGCGCCCCACGAGCAAAGGCGCTTTGTGAACTCATATCCCTACGCTGCCCTGCAGCGCCTTCTGCAGGCAGCTGCCGCGTTCGCGTACCTGTCGAGGGTTGAGGGCAAGTGGTGGTTCGAGCGCTTCATACCCTCCGCTCTCGCAAGGGCAAAGGCGCTCTCGCAGTACCTCGGAGAGTTCCCAGCTATCCTGGGCGTCCTGAGCGAGGCGGAAAGCCTTTTGGCGAAAGGTCCGCTCCGCTAAAACCCCCAAGGCTTGGCGGGATAAAACTTTTCCTTGCGCGGACGTCCAAAGCCCCTAATTTTATGCTGCTTAGTTTGGCTGAAGAAACCGGAGGTACGCGATGAGCGGGGAAAAGAAGCTTGTGTATTTCTTCTCGCGCGAGGGCACCGACGGCAGCGCCGCTATGAAGGACATTCTGGGCGGCAAGGGCGCGAACCTTGCGGAGATGTGTCGCATCGGTCTTCCTGTGCCGCCCGGCTTCACCATCAGCGCCGAAGTGTGCGACTACTACTACAAGCACGACAGAACCTATCCCCCCGAGCTTGAGGATCAGGTGGACTCTGCGCTCCGCAGGCTGGAGGAGGTCAGGGGTCGCAGGCTGGGAGATCCGCAAAAGCCCCTTCTGGTGTCGGTTCGCTCCGGGGCGGCGGTATCGATGCCCGGGATGATGGACACGGTCCTCAACCTGGGCTTAAACGACGAAACCGTCGAAGGGCTTGCCAAGGAGACGGGAAACCCGCGCTTTGCGTGGGATGCATACAGACGCTTCATCCAGATGTTCGGTGACGTCGTCCTCGGCATCGAGCACGACGAGTTCGAAAAGGCTTTGGAGGACGTCAAGCGCGAGTTCGGCAAGAGGCAAGGGATCGAGGGCATCGAAGATCTCAAGCAGGAGCAGCTCAACCGCGTCGTTCCCGACACCGCCCTCGGCGTCGACGAACTCAAGGACCTCGTGGAAAGGTACAAGGAGATCTACAAGAAGCACGGCAAGGAGTTCCCGCAGGACCCCCACAAGCAGCTTTGGATGGCGATAGGCGCCGTGTTCGGCTCGTGGAACAACCCGAGGGCGATAAAATACCGCGAGATAAACGAAATCAAGGGGCTTTTGGGCACCGCCGTCAACGTCCAGTCGATGGTATTCGGCAATATGGGAGATGATTCCGGAACGGGGGTCGGTTTCACGAGGAACCCGTCCACCGGCGAGAACAGGCTCTACGGCGAATACCTCCTGAACGCACAGGGCGAAGACGTCGTGGCTGGGATAAGGACGCCCAAGCCCATAGATGAGCTCAAAACCGAAATGCCCGACGTCTACAGCGAGCTTCTGCGGGTGAAGGAGACGCTGGAGAAGCACTATAAGGACATGCAGGACTTCGAGTTTACGATAGAGCGTGGCAAGCTGTGGATGCTTCAGACGCGCACGGGCAAGCGCACGGCTCAAGCTGCGGTGAAGATAGCGGTCGATATGGTCAAGGAGGGTCTGATCGACAAAAAGACAGCCGTTTTGCGCATAGACCCGAAGCAGCTCGACCAGCTCCTCCACCCCACCTTCGATCCCGATGCTGAGTCGGGCGCACAAGTTATAGCGAGGGGTTTGCCCGCCTCCCCAGGGGCTGCAACAGGGCGCGTTGTCTTCAACGCGGACGATGCCGAGGAGTGGGCGAGCCGGGGCGAAAAGATCATCCTCGTCCGCGTCGAGACCTCGCCGGAGGACATAGGCGGGATGGCAGTGGCGCAGGGGATCCTCACGGCTCGCGGCGGTATGACGTCCCACGCCGCTGTGGTGGCGAGGGGCATGGGCACACCCTGCGTTGCGGGCGCCGGTGACATCGTCATCGACTACCAGAAGAGGCAGTTCACCGTAGGCGACGTCGTCGTCAAGGAAGGCGATTGGATATCGATAAACGGCAGTCTGGGCAACGTCTACCTTGGGCAGCTTCCCACCGTCGAGCCCGAGCTTGCCGGAGACTTCGGCACGATAATGGAGTGGGCGGACGAGTTCCGCAAGATAGGCGTCCACACAAACGCCGACAACCCAAGGGACACCGCCATAGCGGTTAAGTTCGGCGCCGAAGGGATAGGGCTTTGCCGAACAGAACACATGTTCTTTGAGGGCGACAGAATCATCTCCTTCCGCAAGCTCATCCTCGTTGCCGAGGAGGTCAAGGACCTCCGCAAGCAGATAGCCGCCACAGACGATCCGCAGAAGAGGGCGGAGCTAGAAAAGAAGCTTGAGGAGCCGCTCAGGCAGTACAACGAGGCCCTCGAGGAACTTTTGCCGCTCCAGAGGAACGACTTTATCGGCATCTTCCGCGAGCTTAAGGGTCGTCCGGCGACGATAAGGCTGCTTGATCCGCCGCTGCACGAGTTCCTGCCGCAGGACGAGAAGGGTCAGCGCGAGATGGCGGAGGCTATGGGCGTGCCTTTGGAGAAGATAAAGCGCACCGTCGAGGCGCTGCACGAGTTCAACCCCATGCTCGGTCACCGCGGCTGCCGACTCGGGCTAACCTACCCCGAGGTATCCGACATGCAGGTGCGCGCGATAATGGAGGCGGCAATACAGGTCAAGCGCGAGGGAATCCCCGTGCACCCCGAGATCATGATCCCGCTTGTGGGTCACTGGAAGGAGCTTGCCATAGCGCGGGAGAGGGCGGAGAAGGTCATAAAGCAGGTCTTCGAGGAGCAGGGTGAGACCGTGGAGTACAAGATAGGTACGATGGTTGAGGTTCCGCGCTGTGCCATAACCGCCGACCAGGTCGCTAAATACGCCGACTTCTTCTCCTTCGGCACCAATGACCTCACGCAGATGGGTGCGGGCTTCTCCCGCGACGACGCCGGCAAGTTCCTCCCCGATTACGTCGAAATGGGCATCTACGAGCACGACCCGTTCCAGGTGCTCGACCAAGAGGGAATCGGCAGGATGATAAAGATAGCGGTGAAGTACGGTCGCCAGGCGAACCCGAAGCTTATCGTTGGCATCTGCGGCGAGCACGGCGGAGAGCCTCAGTCGGTTGCGTTCTGCCACCGCGTTGGGCTTAACTACGTCAGCTGCTCGCCTTACAGGGTGCCGATCGCCAGACTCGCCGCGGCACACGCCGCTATCCTCTACGGCGATCCCGGGGATGCGTTGAAGGAGGAAATCTTTTGAAAGGTCACACCGTCCCTGTTGAACGCGGCTGCTTAATCGGGCGGGGATGCGCCTTTGCCGTTTGATCGCAATTTGACCTTGACAAAAACATCTCTTGCCGTTTTCGTAGAGGTTGAAAGTTAGACGAAAGTATGGATATCCAATTAATTCTCATATCGTTAGCCGTTCTGATGATCGCATGGGCGCTGGAGCGGATCTTCGCGAGGCTGCAGAGCGTCGAGCGGCACCTGCAGGGGATGCGCAAAAGGCTCAATGTGCTTGAGCGACGGGCTTCGTCGAGGGCACCGTCGGCGCCGCACGTCCAGGAGCGCACCATAAAGGCTGTTCCGCGCAGAAACGCACCCACTCCGCGCCCTGCTGCACAAGCGCCATCGACTACATCAGCGCACACCTCGGGAAAAACTGTTGTGTGCGCGTTCTGCGGAGAGCAGTACGACGCATCCCTCGATAAGTGCCCTCGCTGCAATCACATCAACATCGATAAGTACAGGCTCAAGAGGCAGAGGAAATAGCCTGCCGCAAAGAGAAAAGGGGGGGGGGGGGGGCCCCCCCCCCCCCCCCCCCCGCGGTACGCGCCCGCACTAGTTACATCTCAGGTTGTTCTTGGTTTTTGT
>CBEVQY010000040.1:0-17396 GCA_965552135.1 uncultured bacterium
GGGGTCGAGATTACGATTACGCGTATCTTAACCCCAGCGTGTTTTTCGGCAGGGGCGAGTGTCAACTTCCGCCTTCTGCGGTTTCTGCAGAGGTCTTTGATCTTGCTGGTCGGCGTGTGCTGAGCGTTCGTGAGGTGCGCAAGTTCCCCGTACCATCCCGCGGTGGGGTGTATTTCGTGCGAATGAAAACGAAGGACGGCAAGCTCCTTTTGGGGAGGATAGTCGTGGTCAGATAGCGCCCAAGGGCGCAGCACCTGCACTCCTTGCCCTGCTTCCACGCCACCTGCGGCGGACGAATCCCAAAACCTCGCGCCCCCGAAGCTGCAGGAGCTGTTACGACACGAAAGTCACCCTCGACCCCTGCGGCGTCTTCTCGACCTCGAGCCTTACGGGAAAAGCCTCCCGGAGCGCCGGTATGTGCGTAACGACGATTATGCAGTCGAACTGCGGCTGGATGTCGTAGATGGCGTCGATCAGGTGATTGAGCCCCTTTTGGTCCTGCGAGCCGAAGCCTTCGTCGATGATGAGCGTTCGCAGCGGGAAGCCAGCCCTCTGCGCCAGAACCTTCGCCAAAGCGAGCCTGAGGGCAAAGTCTATGCGGAACCCCTCGCCCCCACTGAAGGACTTGTACGGTCTCTCACCCAGCGCGTCGGAGATACAGACCACAAGCTTCTCCCCCTCCTCGGGCACGAGCGAAAGCCTGAGCGCGCCGTCGGTTATGACGGAAAGCGTTTCGTTCGCAGCGGCTTCGATCGCCGAAAGATACCGCCGCATAAGCCAATCCTGGATGCCCAACGGTCCCGTAAGCTCCGAGACAAGATGATAGAGGCTCTCCTCCTCGCCCAGCTCTTTGATCCTCTGGGATATGCTGGCTTCGTCCTGCTTGAGCCTTTGCAACTGCGCGAGCTTTTCCTGTGCGCGTGCCTTGTGCTCCCTGAGGTCGTCGACCTCGCGGCGCGCGTCGGCGAGCGCTTCTGTAAGCTCGTCGCGGCGCGCAACAAGCGCACAACGCTCGCCAAGTTTCGACGAAAGGGCGGAAAGCTCCTCCTCAATGCGCGCCGCCTCGTCCCGCAGAGAGTCGAGTCTGCGCTCAAGCGCAGCTATCCTCTCCTCGAGCTCGGGAAGTCGCTTTTTCGCCTGCTCGAGTGCAGCGAACTCCTCAGCTGCGCCGGCAAGCTCCTCAAGCCTTGCGCGAACATCCCTGTGCCGCGCGGGATCGTAACTGATCTCCCCTATCCTTCGCTCGAGCGCCTTCGCTTCGTCGAGGAGTGCTGCCGCAGGGTCCGTCGACTCGAGCGAGGCAAGCTCGTCCTCGCGGCGCTTAAGCTCGCGCCGGAGCCTCTCCGCACGCTCGCGCTGCCTCTGAAGCACCGCCCAACGCCCCTCCCAGACGGAAAGCTCATCCACAAGCTTCTTCGCCTCAGCGAACGCCTCTTCGGAGAAGGCGAGTCTGCGAAGCTCCTCCCGCGCCTCGGACAGCGCAGCCCGCCAGCTTACGGCGTACGCACCCCTCTCCATCGTCTCCGAGATCTCCCTGCAGGATGCCCTGACCTCAAGCAGCTCAGCCTCCACCTGACGGAGCTGGGCGGCTCTGGATAGCAGCTCGTCCCTCCGCCGGGAGAGGCGTCCAACCGCCTTTGTCTTTGCGTCGGCTTCGGCGAGCTCCGACTTAAGCTCATCCCTGCGGCGGATGTGCTCCGCAAGCCTGCGCCGAACCTCCTTCGCCTCCGCGGACAGCTGCTCGATCTGGGCGGCGAGTTTCCGCTCGAGCTCGTCGCGGCGCTCGCCCGAAAGATCAGAGCCGCAGAGAGGGCAGCGGGGCGAATCGCTGCGCACAACGAACGAAAGCTGATCCTTCGCCTTGGCGCGCTCCTCCGCAAGGGAGCTTTCCGCGCCCCGCAGAGCGGCTATCTCCGCATCGAGCCTGCTAATATCGTCCCGAAGCACGGACGCCCTCTGTGCGGCGTCGTTTGCCTCGGCTATCTTCCGCTCGATCTGGGCGAGCTCCGCCTCGATCCCCTCTCGCTCGGCGAGTTCTTCCTCGAGGCGAGCCGCCCTGCGGGAAAGCTCTTCGAGCCTCCTTGCAAGCTGGGCGCGCTCCTCGTCGATGTGCGCCTGCGCCTCCGACATCCTGCGCCGAAGCTGCTCCGCACGCTCGCGCTTCCGCACAAGGTCGTCGAGCATGCTGCGCGCAGCCGAAAGCCGCTCCACGCCAGCGGCAACCTCGGAAGACGACGAAAGCTCAGCATCCAACGCCTCAAGCTCCGCTCTCATCTGCTCGATCTTCCCCCTAAGCGAGCCTATTTTTCGCTCGTGCTCTTGTTTTGCGCGACTTGCGCGGCGCTCAAGCTCCGAAAGCCTCCGCCGAAGCTCGGCAAGCTCCGCAGCAGCGGCGGAAAGACGACCGTCCTCCTCCGAAAGGGAGCGGTATTCGGCATATGCCCCCTCGATTTCCTTCTCGCGCGCCACTATGCCCAAAAGCCTTTCGCGCTCGCACAGGCAGCTTTCAAGCTCGGCGGACAACTCCTCCAGCATGCTTTTGACGTCACTGGCACGCGCTTTTTGTGCCGAAAATTTTTGCTCCAGCGCCGAAAGCTGGGCGAGTTTCTCGTTTACGACGTCAAGCTCTTTGGTGAGCGCGTTGAAGCGGCGTTCAGCCTCCGAAAGCCTCGCCGAGACATCCTCAAGCTCACCCTCCACGTCGCCGAAGGTCTCGATACGCTCCACAAGCTCCTGCCTTCTTAGCTCAAGCTCTTCGCGCCCTCTCTCAAGCTGCCGCGCACGGTTGTGTGCCCGCTCGGATATATGGGCATAGCGGCTTATGCCAAGCATCTGGGCAAGGAGCTTCCTGCGCGGCGCAGGGTCCAGCGTGGAGAACACCCCCGCCTCGTTCTGCATAAAGACCGTAGCTGCCCTAAGCTCGTCGTAGCTTGCGCCAACAAGCGTCCTTATCACCTCTTTGGCATCGTTTATGCGGTTGGACTTCACCAGGGGGCGGGGCTCGTCGCCGCTTATGTCGTAGACCTTCAGGCGGTTCCTCCTGCCGACAGACCTCACGACTCGATACGTGCCGCCAAGGGTCCTGAAGTCGAACTCCACCGTGACCTGGGATGTCCCGAGGCGCATCACGGCCCGGGAGTTTCCCTTGCCCTCGCGCGAGGCGCCGAAGAGCGCCCAAAGCATCGCCTCGACGATCGAGCTCTTGCCCGCACCGTTGTCGCCAACTATGCAGATAAGCGGAGCGTAGTCGAACCTGATCTCCACAGGACCCGCGAAGCTGCGGAAGTTGTGGAGCAAAAGCCTTATCGGAACCATCCCCCACCCCGGCGATTGACCGCATAGAAACTTTAGTGTATTTTTTGCTTTGTGGCAAGTGATATGTGTCGATGGGGTCTGCGAGACGCGAAAGCCTTTTGTGGGCGGCGCTTGCCCTGATCGCACTGTGGGCAAGGGCGGCAAGCTGCCAGTACTACTTCGGGCAAAACAAAATCCAGCCCTTCGGCTACAGGTGGGACGTCCTGCAGACAGAGCATTTCGACGTCTACTACTTCTCCTGCGAGCGCGAGATCGCGCTTGTTGCAGCCGACATAGCCGAAAAGGCTTATCAAAGCTACACCGCCCACTTCCGCTTTGCGCCCGATGAGCGTGTGCCGATCGTCCTCTACTCGAGCCCCGTGCTCTTCTCCGAAACACACACAACGCCCTACATAGTTCCCGAGGGCATAAGTGGCTTCACGGAGCTTGTGAAGGGCAGGGTCGTCCTTCCGTTCGACGGCTCAATCGCGCGCTTCAGACACGTCCTGAGTCACGAGCTCGTTCACGTGTGGCAGATGCACTACAACGAGTTCCTCCACGACGCGCACGAGCTTTTCTTTCTCTCTTTCCCGCCGCTTTGGTTCGTGGAGGGTGAGGCGGAGTTTTTGTCGCAGCCGCGCGAACCCGTCGAGGAGCGGACCGAGCTTGTTAGAGCACTCGCCAACGACGAGCTCGTCCTCCCGCACGAGTTTGCCGCGATATCGGGAACGTACCAGATGTACAAGGAGAGCGCAAGCTTTCTGCGCTTTCTCTCGCTCAGGTACGGGTCGGATGTCGATGTGCGACTCTTCGAGCGCGTGTGGGAGCATGCCTGGTGGGACGATGTCTTCCGCGCCGTCGTCGGCACATCGGTGGAGGAGGCTGGTCTTGCCTGGCGCCAGTGGCTCTGGACGCGCTTCGGGCGATACGCCGCGTCGCGAAAACCCTACGAGCTTGAGGGCAAAAGGATATCGCCGGAGGGCTTTTTCTTCTCCCCCTACCGCGTAGACTCAGCCGCCGTGCTTTGCAAGGGGAACGTGCTTGGATACGGCGGGCTTTTCCTGATAAGCCGCGGGCGGGCAAAGCTTTTGCGCAAAGTGGAGCTGACCCAAGCCACCGAAGCAGTCCGGCTTGTGGGGAACAGGATAGGCGTCCTCGGCGACAGCCTCGTTGCGTTCTCGGCAAAATCGAAGGGGCGCGAAAAGCTCTTCGTGCTGAACATAAGAAGCGGCGAATGCCAAGACTTTGGCTTCGACAGCCTTGTGGCGATATCGTCGCCGTCGTTTTCGCCCGACGGGCGCAGGATCATCCTCTCCGCGGCAAACCTCGCGGGCTTTACCGACATCTGGTCGCTGGATGTTGCCACAGGCGACATTACACGCGTAACGAACGACCACTTCTACGACGCCTTCCCTGTGCAGCTTGCCACAGGCGAGATCGCATTCGTCTCCGACAGAGGAGACCCGGACAGCTTAGGCATTTTCCTTTTGGGCGAGGATTGTCTTAGGCGCGTTGTGTGGGATGGCTGCAGACTCTTTCGTCCGCGCTCGCTTGTGCAGAGCGACTGTGGGCGCTGGCTTCTCTTCATCGCCGACGACGACACCTTCCCCGACGCCTATGCCCTCGACCTCCAGGGCGACGGCGTGTGGCGCCTCACCCACGTAAACGCCCCGGTGATGGATGTCGGCTTTTGGGGAGGGGATTTTGCGCCGGGCTCATCGGCTCCATCGCCGGGAACGCTCCTCGTCTCGGTGGAGGGCAAAGATGGCATCGAGATCAGGGTCGTTGCGCCCGAGACGGTGGAGTTTGTGGGCACCTACAGGCTCGAGCCTTTCGTTGGCGGATGGTCTCTGCCCACCGCTGCGCAAAAGCTCGCGTCGGGCGCGCCACGGCAAAAGCCCAACGCTCACAAACTATCCTTCGACCTCGCCCAGGGCGGAGTATCCACCGCATCGGCGCAGGAGGTTGGCGGCGGGCTTGAGGTGATGCTGTCGGACATGGTGGGCGACAGAAGGCTCTACGTCTTTTTTGCCGAAAACGCCCGCAGCTGGGAGGATATCCTTAGCGACGCGAATCTGTTTGTCGCTTACAGCCTCTACGGCAACCGCTTTAGCCTTACCGCCGGCGGATTCCACCTGCACTTCCGCTCCTACGACCGTTACGAGGGGTCGTACGACGAGAGGCAAGCCGGCGCCCTTGTTGGTGCAAGCTACGCCCTGAGCCGATTTCTGCGCGCCGAGGCGGTGACGTACCTCTACTACTCCCGGCGGAGCGAGCCAGCCTCAAGCAGGGTGGACGGCATCGCCTCGGCGAACGCGTCGATCGTGTGGGATAATTCGCTTTGGGGCATCACGGGTCCCATAGACGGCGCACGTGCGAACCTGACCGTGGGCGCAGGGGTCGGGCTTTCGGGAAAGCTCTACCACTACCTCGCGTCGATCGACCTGAGGCACTACCTGAGGCTGGGGCGCAGGGTGTGCTGGGCGCATCGCCTTATAGTCCGGCACAGCGCGGGCGAGGAACCCCAACGCTTCTACATGGGCGGAACGTGGGACATGCGGGGGTATCCGTACTTCTCGTTTTTCGGCAGGAATCAGCTTCTTTTAAACTCCGAGCTCCGCTTCCCGCTTCTCGACAGGCTCCTTGTCCGAACGCCCCTTTTGGACATCGACCTTAGAGGTATACGCGGCGCGCTCTTCTTCGACGCCGGCGACGCATGGGAGGACGAGCCGCACATCGTGGGAAGCTACGGGGTAGGGGCGCGGATGAACCTGGAGGGGTATGTCGTTTTGCGCTTTGATCTGGCGCAGACAACCGACTTCAGGTCGGTCGACCCGCACTGGCGGTGGGACATATTCTTCGGCTGGGACTTCTAAACCTCCTCGACCACGCCCAAAAAGCTTTGGGTCATAGCCTTGAGGATCCTAACCTTCACCCACTCCCCAGGCTTCGTTTCACCGCTTACCTTTATGTGTCGGTCGATCTGGGGCGCATCCTCTGGCATTCGCGCGATGTAGAGACCGTCGCGCACGGCGTACTCGTCGACCAGAGCGTCGACAAGCTTGCCCACAAGGCGCTGGTTGTATGCGAAGAGGAAGTCGCTGTGGACGAGTTCGAGCAGCTCACGTCGCAGCGCCGAAACCTCCTGCGGAACACGCCCGGGAAGATTCGCCGCAGGCGTCCCCCGCTCGGACGAATACTCGAAAACGCCGATGTGAAGGAAATGACCACGCTCAACGAAGCGAAGCAGCCTGTCGAACTTCTCGTCGTCCTCGCCGGGAAAGCCCACGATGAACGTCGTCCGCAGAACTATGCTCTCATCCACAGACCTTATCATCTCAAGCAGTAGCTCTATATCGCGCGAGGTATAGCGACGTCCCATAAGCTCGAGAATATCGTCGTCGTAGTGCTGAAGAGGGATATCGAGGTACTTAACCACCTTGGGAAGCCCGCTTATCGCCTCCACGAGGCGCCTGTCGATGCGCAGAGGGTTGGTGTAGAGAACTCTCACAACGAAATCCCCGGGTATTTCGTTGAGCTTCTCAAGGAGCGTCACAAGTCCAGCCTCGTAGTGCAGGTCGCTCCCGTAGCGCGTCGTCTCCTGGGCGACGAGTATGATCTCCTTGAACCCCTCCTCAACAAGGTGCCTCGCCTGCAGAAGCAGGTTCTCGAGGGGCATGCTCCGATATCTGCCGCGTATCGACGGAAGGAGGCAGTACGAACAGCGGTTGTCGCACCCCTCGGCTATCTTGAGATAGGCGTAGGGGTAGGTAGAGGGCTTTATCGGCGTTTCGGGGTACCACAGCGCCACCTGCTTGGGCAGGTGCACAACCCTTTCGTTGGCGTCGATGCTTTGGACGAGGGCGCGGTGCGCATCGGCGATGTTGAGGTTGCCGAAAACGCCGTCCACAAAGGGGAACTGCTCCAAAAGCCTCTCACCCTCAAGCTGCGCGAGGCAGCCGAGGACGAAAAGCTTTTTGTTCCCGTGCTTCTGCTTGATCTCACCAAGCTTTTCTATCGCTTCGTGCGACTCGGCGCGGGCAGCATCGATGAAGGCGCAGGTGTTCACAAGAAGGAGGTCCGCTTCGCTGGGATCGGAGACGGGGACGAAACCTCCATCGCAGAGGTACTTATGCCAAACGTCGCTGTCGACCTCGTTCTTCGGACAACCGAGGGTGGCAAGATAATATTTGTTGGGCGCCCCCGACGAACCCTGTGCCGCATCATCACACATCAATATTTAATAACGATGAAACTAACCTGTGTCAATGCAGTTTTTATAGGGCGTAAAAAAAGGCGGAGAGGAGCTTTGCCTCTCCGCCCGCGTGCGCAGGGGGCGCGGCAAAAGAAGCTATTCTTCCTCAAGCTCGGGCATAGGGTGGCGGCGCATCCTGCGGCGCTCCATAAGCTCCTCGCGACGCTTCCTGCGAAGCTCCTTTATCACCTCGCGGAGCTTCTCGCGCTGCTTCTGGCTTAGGACGTCCCTTATCTGGAGCATGATGTCTATCGTCTTGAGCTCCACCGCCTGACGCCTCTCGAGCACTGCCTTCACGGCGGACTTTATCTGGTCGCTTGGGGTGCTTACGTCGCCCATAAGGTCGCGCAGGTCGAGCTCCGCCTTCCGAAGCTGGGCGCGAAGGTCTATAAGCTCCCTTTCGCCCTCCTTGCGGATCTGTCTGATCTGCTCGAGCTGCTTTTCGGAGAGGTCGATTTCGTCGGCGAAGCGCTCGATCTTACCCCACAGCATAAGTCCGCGCCCGCCCGCAAGAGGCTGTTTTGGCAGCGGACCGCCGCGGAATCCGGGCTTCGGTCCATGTGGACCAAAGGCAACCGCCGCGGTAACCAACGCCGCAACCGCAATGGCTACAAAGACCACCGTGCGCATCTTACACCTCCTCGTTTAGGGTTCAAGCTCGTTCCAGGGGTTTCTGAATTTTCTGCGCGCCCTGCCGCCCCTGTGGAACTCGCGCAAAAGCTCGATCATGCGCTTCCTGAAAGCCGCCTCGAAAAGCACATACTCCGCCTGCTGCCGCGCGGAGAGTATCGAACGCATCTTCGTCATAAACTGCGCCTCAGCTTGACACTCCTGCGCCTTAATCGACTGCAGCTCATCGAGGATCGCCATGATCTCGGCTGTGTCTGCGCCCTGGTCCACCGCCTCGCGGAGCTCGCCCACAAGCTCAAGCTCCCTTTTGCGGCGCTCCTCCCGCGCGCGACGAAAATCCTTCATCGCGGGGAAGAGCTTCGCCGCCTGCTCCTCCGTCAGATCCAGCGCGTCAGTGAGCTTCCACATCTTGATCATCTCAAGCTTTTCCAGGACGTCCGGCGGTGGACCGCCCTCGGCGAACTCGGGCTGGGCGAAAACAAGCCCCGAAAACGCAATGATGAGCACTGAAGAAAGCGCTTTCATCTAACGCCTCCTTGTTTGTCTACGGATATGGACGCCTCTGCCAGCGCGAGCAGGAATTCCTCCTGCTCCTGTGGCGGTAGGGCTTCGAGCGCCTCTCGCGCATCGGCTTCGGCGATGATAGCCGCAAGCATGGAGTCGGCGTCGTCGCCGGCAAGCTCGGTCAGGGCGCCGAGGGAGGCGTACGCGGCAACGCGCCGCATAAGCTCCGCGGTCGACAGAAGCTCGAACTCGCTCCCGTCGCCCTTCTGCGTTGGACGCGCGACGAAAACCGTAAGCAGCACCACGACAAAAGCCAGCGCAGTTGTGGCGGCGTACCTGACCCGAACAGCGATCCGATGCCTCCTCACGCGGCGCCAAACGCCGTCGAGGACCATCCGCCTCTCACCCTCGCTAAGCGGCGCCTGCCAACAACGCCAAATCTCGCGAATATCACCGGACATAAACCTAACCCTCCAGATCACTTTCGGTCAGCTCTATTCCGTCGAATCCACGTCGCATAAGCGCCTTCCTCAGCTTCTGCACCGCGCGGTGAAGCAGGGACTTCACAGTCCCCTGGGCGACGCCGAGCACGTCGGATATCTGCGCGATTGAGTGCCCCTCCATTCTGAGCGTGAACGCTGCGCGCTCCTTCGGTGAAAGCTCCCCAAGGGCGTCGCCCAAAGCCTCAACGCCCCTTTGGGCGTCGATGCGCTCATCGAAAGCAAAGCTTTTGCCAAGACCAAAGATGGCGCCAAGCTCGACGAAAACCCTCCGGCGCCTATAGCGCGATACGCAAAGCCGCGTGGCTATGCGCTCCACCCAGAACCTGAAGCTGCTTTCGCCGCGAAACCTCTTAAGCGAGCGATAGGCGCGGAAGAATGTCTCCTGCACGACGTCCAAGGCGTCCTCCCTGTTGCCAAGCATCCCGTACGCTATGCGGAAGACGACTTCCTGATGGCGCAAGACGAGCTCGTCGAATGCCTCCCTATCGCCCCTTCGAGCACGCTCCACAAGCTCGAAGTCCACATCGCCGCTCCCTTTTGCCCTTACGTCTTCCACTTCTATTGACGCAAAAAGCAGCCCGAGGTTTACAAAGTTCTTCGACGACGAAAAATCGTTTGTCGACAAGGGCTTTGGCAACTATAATGTTTGGCGATGACAGAAAGCGGCGGAGGGACAAAAGGACTCTGGGCTCTGCTTTGGGGAGCAATCTGGAGGGCAAGGAGGGTCGAGTTCACCTACCCCACCACGCTGAGGAGGGCAAGGAGGGTGCTCTTCCTGCTTCCGCGCGAGGGCAGAGCCGCCCTCGCGGTGCAGAGGTGGAGGGAGAGGCTTCTTTTCGCGCTTGGGGCGGAGAGGGTTTCGGTTCTGGCTCTGGGCACGCCGCTTGAGCTTGTGCAGAAGTGGTCCGCGGAGCCTATGTTCTTCACGGACGCCGACATAGGGTACTTCGGCATAGTGTCGGGCAGGGTTGTCGAGGCGGTGAAGGCAGCGCGATTCGACGTCGCCGTCGACCTCTCACCCAACTTCGACTTCGTAACCGCGCAGATCCCCGCAAGGGCGGGAATACCCGTAAGGATCGGTCTTGCCGCGCCCGATGCGGCAAAAATAAGCGAGCGCTTCTTCAATATCGTCCTCTTCCACGAGGCGGAATGCGATTACGCCAAACTCGCCGAAACCCTCGCAACCTGACCTAAACGGAGAACGCGCCATGGCAAAGACCAAAAGGACAAAGGTCTCGGTCATCGTTCCGGCATACAACGAGGAGGACAACATAATCCCCCTGGTTGACGCCTTCGACAGCCTTCAGCGCAAGCTCAAACACAGGCTTGAGGTGGTGATAGTCGACGACGGCTCCACCGACCGCACAAAGGACCGCGCCAAAACGCTGGCGAAACACTTCCCGTTCCTCAAGGTCGTGTCGTACGGCGTCAACCGCGGAAAAACGTATGCCGTCCAGCAGGGGCTTAGGGCAGCTTCGGGGGAGTACATCGTTATCTTCGACGCCGACCTGCAGTTCGACCCCGAAGACATCCCGCCGATGCTCGAGAAGCTCGACGCAGGCGCCGACCTCGTGGCGGGATACAAGGTCGGCAAATATCAAAAGCCCTTCGTCTCGAAGGTCTACAACGCGCTGGGGAGGCTGCTCTTCAAAGTTCCGGTGAGGGACATGAACGCCCTTAAAGCCATGAGGCGAGAGGTGCTTGAGGCGATCCCGTTCCGCAAGGACTGGCACCGGTACATCGTGATCTGGGCGCATATGATGGGGTTCAACATAGTCGAGCATCCCGTCACCCTTCGCCCGCGCCTGCACGGGAAGTCGAAGTACAGAGGGCCTGGACGGGTTTTGGTGGGGTCGTTCGACATGCTCTCGGTTTGGTTCCAGCTCAAGTTCGCCCGACGGCCCATGCTCTTCTTCGGCACCGCAGGGCTTCTGACGCTCGCCCTCGCCGTCGCCATAGGCGTTGTGGCGCTCATACTGCGCTACGGATTCCACCACGGTTACAGACCGCTCCTTACGCTCGTCGCCATGCTTGCGAACATAGGTTTTTTGCTCTTCATCGGCGGCTTTCTGGGCGAGATGGTCGAGGGACTACGCGTTCGGGTCGATAAGCTGGAAGAGCGACTATCGCAAAAGCCTGCGCCAGCAAAGCAGCGTGCAGAGCCCAAACGCAAACCCCCCGAGCCGCAGCCAAAACAAGAAGCCCCGCAGCCTCAGATCGAAGCAAAACCAGAGCCACCAATCCAGCCGCCCGAAGAGCAAAAGCCCGAGATCACCTGGGGCAGAAAAATAAAGCGGGGAAGCAGATGATGAAAACCGCACTGTGGCTGACAAGCATGTGGCTGGTTGCAAATGCGGGCTTCGTATGCTACACCGCTTCGGCCGGTTTGGACGTATATTGTTCCACTTCGGGCGTTCAAGTGGGAGACGTCAACGGCGACGGACTCTTCGACTTGCTTTTCACCACCCGCGATCACGGCGTCAAGACATTTATTGCCGACTCCCCATTCCACTTTGAGGAAACAGACCTCGGGCTGCCTACAAGCGGATACACGCGGGGGGGAACCCTCCTCGACATAGACAACGACGGTGACCTTGACTACTTTGTGGCTTTTCTCTATTCGCCTTCGCTGCTTTTCAGAAACGACGGGGACTACTTTTCTGACATAACCGACACCTGGAACTTCGAGGTTCTGAACCAAGGAGAGGGCACCGCTTGCCTCGATTTCAACAACGACGGCCGTCTCGATCCATTCGTTGGACGTTACCACGCCTCCAAAAAGCTGTTCAGGAACGAAGGAACGAGCCTGGTTGACGTCACCGATTCAACATGCCTTGGCACCATAAGCGACGGCAACGATCTTCCATCCGTAGTCGACCTCGATAACGACGGGTTGACAGATATATCGGTATCTGCCAACGAAAACTACATCAGGCTTGTACACAACGATGGCGGCGGCTCTTTTTCGCACACAGTCCTCACCACGGGCGACATAACAGGCGGCCACGACTGGGGCGACTTCGACAACGACGGCGATCTTGATCTCGCCATCGTAACGAACGGTCGCCCGCGCGTTTTCAGAAACGACGGTGGCTCCTTCACTGAAGTCGGAGAAGAGTTGGGTATCGAAACGGCATCCTCCGGATTGGGAGGATGTAGCTGGGGCGATTTCGACAACGACGGATGGCTGGACCTGCTTATTACGCAAACATCCGGCAGTTTCCTGTATCGAAACCTTTCGGGCGAACTCTTCGTCGACGTGACGGAGTCGGAGGGGCTGAGCGACATAGGCTCCGTCTGCGGCGCTGCATGGGCTGACTTCGACGAAGATGGTCTTCTCGATATAGCCGTCGCGCGATGGTACGACGAACCCAAAAGCATCTTTCGTAACGAGCGCTCCAACGGCAACTCCTGGATAGAGATAGACCTCGTCGGCGTTGCATCCCCCGCTAATCCAGTCGGCACGTCGGTTACGGTGGTGGTGCGGGGCAGAAGATTCACGCGATTGGTCGGGTCAAATCACGGATATGCTTCGCAAAACCCCTACCGCCTTCACTTCGGATTGGGACGAACGGCATCGTCTCCGATAGATTCCATAATAGTTCGCTGGACAAGTGGCGTAATGTCAATAGCGTGTAATGTGCTCCCGAATCAAGTAGTTACGCTGTTTGAGGAGGCAACCGGCATAACCTCAGACACACCTCTCGACCCAGCAGTAAGTCAGGCCCTTACAGATGTAAGAATGCTTGAGCTCTTCGACCTCTTTGGCAGGCGAATCGGCACCTTTCGAGATGCGTCGACACCGTTGAACAACTTGCCTGCTGGAGTATACCTATTCAGGCTGCGCGATCGGAACGGAAATACCCACAACAGCAAAAGAATTATTATACGATGAAGCTGAGCAGAAACATATGGGCAGTGGTTCAGGTAGGTTTGTGCTACGTAATAATAGTTTTTGGACAAGCCCTTTGGAAGCTTGGCATAACAAAGCTCCGCGTACCAGAGGAACCCTGGCTAAGCTTTGTTGGTAGGTACATAACATCGTGGTACTTCATCGCGGGCGCAGGAGCTTACGTGCTCGCAACAATCGTGTGGATATATATATTATCACAGTACGACTTCAGCTTAGTTTATCCTATGAACAGCATCGGATATGCGTTTGCAATATTGCTGAGCATTCTAATCTTCAAGGAGACAATTCCACCAACCAGGTACATAGGCATTTTAATTATCATAGCTGGCATTTTTGTGCTCTCTCTTAAGTGATGAGATGCACCTTATGGACAAACACATGCCCTGTATCTTAACGTTTGATCTTGAAGAATGGTATCATGGCGCCTATCCCGGCTACGACTATAGTTTGGTGAATAAGGATATAGTTAGAGTTGACAAGGTTTGTGCTCAGATACTCGAGATCCTCGACGAAGTCGGCGCAAGGGCAACATTTTTCGTGCTTGGCGAGATAGCCGAAAAACATCGCTCCCTCATTGAGGAGGTTTCGCTGTGTGGACACGAAGTTGCGTCTCACGGATTCAACCACATAAGAGCCACTGTCCTGGGACCTGATAAGTTTAAAATAGACGTTCTGCGTTCTATAGACGTATTAGCCTCGATCACCGGCAAAGTACCGCGGGGTTTTCGTGCACCGAATTTCTCGCTGAATCCCCTAACGACGCCCTGGGCGTTTGAAATACTGGAGTCCCTTGGATTCGAGTATGATTCCAGCGTTTTCCCCGCCATTATGTATTACGGCGGCGCCACGAAATCCTGCCGCTTTATTCATAAAATAGGCTCTTTAGACGAATTCCCGCCCTCATGCTTCGACTTCAAGGGAGTGAGGGTGTCTTTCTCGGGAGGTTTCTATTTTAGGGTTTATCCACGCGTACTGATCGAAAGGGGAATAAAAAGCTACTGGCGCCGAAACAAAATTCCTGTACTGTATATCCATCCTAAGGATATAGACCCATTGACACCTCCCTTGCCGCTCGGTCCTATTAAAAATTTCGTTCACAGGGGATTTGCAACTAAAGGAATGGAAAAGTTTAAGTGGCTTGTCAGAAAATTTAACATGATCTCAATAGAGGAGTATCGTGAGCAAAAAGAACCGAAAATCTGCTTCGCAGCAAGTCAAGCGGTCTGAGTCGAAGGTGTTGCTGCTGATAGGTTTTGTTCTGGCTGCGCTGCTACTCTTCTTGACCTTCGACGTAAAAACGTTCATGGGCGGGGACAACGCCTATTATGCTTCCTTGGCAAAATCGCTTATGGGAGGACATTATAGAGTAGAAGCGTTCATTCACCCTCCGCCCGAGACCGGCGTCCCTCCTGGCTATCCGATGATATTGGCGGTGCTTATGGCGATCTTCGGGAAGACGTTTCTGCCTGCCAAGATACTTTCGTTTTTCTGTTTCCTCGCTGCGCTTTGGCTGTGGTGGATTTTCTTCCGAAGGGAAGGCATCGGGGCTGTTGCCGCGTTCGCGCTTGTGACCTTCGCCGTGCTAAATTATAAAATCTCTGAGTTCTCGCACTGGGAGCTCACTGAGGCGATATATATGCTTATAACGACCGCGGCGATCCTATGGTTCTTCGAGGCGATGCAGAAGGACAGATTCATCCACTGGGTAATAGCGGGCGTGTTGAGTGTTGCTGCATATTATATACGCGCCACAGGTGCAACTGTATCGATGGCACTTTTCGCGACGCTGCTTTTTAGACGCAGGTGGAGGGCTGCGCTCATCTTCGCCGCGACCAATGCCTTACTTCTGGCGCCGTGGCTCGTGCGAAATCTTATCGTCGCAGGGCAGCTTACAGGAGGAGCCTACTCATCCCAGTTCTTCACAAACCCTGCTACGGGGACAAAGCTCACGGCGACGCAGTTTGCGGCAAAGGTCATATTTAATTTCACAAAATATATATCGTTGCATCTGCCCACGCTTTTCCTCCCCCTTCTGGAGCGGACGTTGTGGAGGGCAAAAGCTCTCGGCGCGGCGCTTGGTGCGGTCCTCTTTGGGCTCGCCGTGTGGGGTGCGGTCGATGCGGCGAAAAGAAAGCGCGAGGCATATGCACTCTATCTGCTTTTATATATCGCTTTACTTTCGATGTTCAATCCGCAGGCTGTAATATTGAGGTATCTTGTTGTGGTTTATCCGTTTTGGGCGGCTTTGGTTTTCCGCGGCTTGGCGCTTGTGGACGCGCGCCTTGGGGCTCGGCGGTTTATCGCCTCGGGCGCTGCCGCTCTGATCGCCGTGCTGGCGCTGCCGGTGTATATATCTCACGCCTCCCAGGCGTTCCCCACGCTTATAAAAAACCTCTCCGGCAACAGGTTCGCGGGATACCACCCGGTTTATGCTCGCTTCATCGAAGCGAGCGAGTGGCTTGCGAAGAACGCCTCCGACGCGCGGGGGGTCATAAGCCGCAAGCCGAGACTCAGCTGGTGGTTTTCGGGCATTCCGAGCCGGGAGTATCTGCGCTCCAGCCCCGACACGGTGATGGCAGATATCGACACAAGCGGCGCCAACTACGTGATCGTGGACCGCATATCCGCCACGACGCCGCAGTTCCTCGTGCCCGCTGTGCAGAGGTACAGAAACAGGTTCGCGGTGGTCCACATAACCGGGGAGCCCGCGACCTATGTTTTAAGGCTTTTGCCGAAGCCTTCGTTCATAAGCCCCGACAGCGTCATCTCCGAGCCTGCGCCGGCTGGGCAGAACTGAGTTTTCGGAAGACTTCGCCGTTTTTGTGCAGGATGGCGGCACCGGCGGCGATTATGAGCGCGAGAGCCGAGACAGCGATTCGATACGACGTCCTCGTTCCCAATCCTTCGGTCGCCAGGACGACTGCGCCCCAGACGAGCGGTCCGAGCACGGCGGCGGCTTTGCCTGTGAGGGAGTATAGCCCGAAGATCCTTCCGACCGTCTCGGGCGGCGAAAGCGACAGAATATACGGTCGCGACGCTGTCCACACGCCGCCGAGCATCGCGCCCAGCCACGCGCCGACAAACCAAAAGACCGTAAGCGATGGCGATGCGACAAGTGCAGCGAGCCCCAGAACCCATCCACCGAGGACGAGCATAAGCGCCCGGTGCGGACCGATGGAGTCGGTCACACGCCCCCACACGAGGGATCCGAAGACCGCCGCGGTCGTCGAGACCATAAAGAACGGGATCTTCGCGCTGTCGGGCATGCCCATCGCTTTATCCGCGAAAACGCCCATAAATATTATCGCCGTCTCGACGCCTTCTTGGAAAAGCAGCCTCGCCAGAAGGAATCTCCCCACGCCCGGGAACCTTTCGGCGTCCCGAAGCGCCTCAAGCACCTTTCGGAGAGGGTTTCCGCGGGACGAGTCGGCGGGATAGGGGCGTTTTGCCTCGTCGACGGCGAAGAAGATCAGCGTTGGTGCGGCGAAGGCGGCGAACAGCGCGGCTGTAGGTATGAAGGTTGCCGTGCGACCTCCGCCGCGCAAAAAGGGAACATCCACGCCCAAAAGCGTCCCCGTGTTGAACGGCATGACCACCGCCATGCCGAATATCGATCCAACGTACCCCAACGCCGTTCCCAGACCGCTTATCTTCCCCCACCGCTGCGGCGGGCAGACGCGCGGCAGAAGGGAGTTATAGAACGTCAGCGAGAGCTGATACGTCACGTTTGCGACGAAGAACGCAAGCAGGACCCCCACAAGGGCTTTTACCCGCGAGAAGGGCGTGATGGCGGCGGTTGCTGCTGCGGTCAGCGCGGCCGAGGCGACGAAGAAGGGCATCCGCTTGCCGCTTCGGTCGGAGATGGCGCCCAAAAAAGGCGCCAGAAAAACCACAGCAAGCTGCGAGGCGGAGTTAGCTGCGCTGACGTAAATGTCCTTGCCACCGAGCTCGGAGACCACAACGAGCGGAAAGTAAAGCGACACGACGTTCATCGAGAATATCGTGTCGGCGAAGTCGTATATCGCCCACAAAAACTCCCGAAGCCTGTTCGCCGCTCGAGCCATCGGGGAAATTTAGCCTATGCGAAGCCGAACTCCAACGACTTAATCCCTCGCAACGCCCTCGCCCTTGACCTCAGGCGACTTTATCGATATTTTTATGATTGGGGGCGTTCCTTGGAGGTTTGGCATGGGTCGTGTCGCTCCTTTGTTTTTGCTTTTCGCCTTTCTTTTCGCCCAGTCCGACAGCGTTGTGTACTACAACATGGAGCTTGTTGGTGTTTGGACTACCCCGGACA
>CBEVQY010000041.1:0-16918 GCA_965552135.1 uncultured bacterium
CACCACGTTGCCCAGAAGTTCAGCACGACGACCTTTCCGCGAAGCTCCGAGAGGCTTATCGTTGATCCGTCGACTGTGGGGAGTGTGAAGTCGGGCGCCTGCGTGTTGACGCCGAACTTACCCGAAGATCCGCCCCCCGAGCAACCCCAGAGGATGGCTGCAGCTAGGGCAAATGCAAAAAACCTCCTCATCCCCTAAGCACCTCGTCTATTTTCTGCGCAAGTGCTTCGAACGAAACGGCGCCGACTACGGAGCTTACGGGCGCGCCGTCGCGGAAGATTATAAGCGTCGGTATGCTCATGACCTGATAGGACGACGCTGCCACTGGGCTTTCGTCGACGTTGACCTTGCAGACCTTAAGTCTCCCCGCGTATTCCTTCGCCACCTGCTCGACCACCGGAGCAACCATCTTGCACGGCGCGCACCAGTCGGCGTAAAAGTCAACAAGCACAGGAAGCTTCGAGCTTAAAACCTTCTCCTTGAAGTCGCTGTCGCTGGCGTGGATCACCTCTGACATCGCGACACCTCCATCGACTTGTACAAAACCTCCTCGATACTCAGGACAATTTTATCCCAGCTCAGGCGTTCCACAACAAATTTTCTCGAGCTTTGGGCAAGGGAGCTTAGTTTTTTTTCGTCGAGGAGGGTGTATATCTTTTCCGCCACGGCTTCGGGGGAATTTTCCCTGACGCCGATTGCAGCGCCGGCTTGCTCGAGGGTCGAAAACTGCCTGTGGTGGGTTATCACCGACGGTACGCCGCAGGCTGCCGCATGGTTCACCTTGACCTGCCAGCAGTACGGCGAAACCCGCTCGTCCATAAGGGCGAGCATGACGTCGTGCGCGGCTATGTAGCTGGGGCTTTCGTCGAGGGGGAGGGGGGATTTCACGAGGAACCTTTCGCGGTGGCGGCTTTTTTGAACCAGCGCTTTGACGTTGCCAAGCTCCGGCCCTGAGCCACCGATGAAGAAGCGCACGTCGTCCCTTTCGTCGGCGATAAGCTCCAGCGCCCTTACCGCAACGTCGAGGACGTGCCAGGGGTACATCGAGCCTATGTAGCCCACCCAGAACGCCTTTTCCGGCTTGAGCCCCAGCGTGCTTCGGAGGAGGCGCTTGTCCCGCGCCGGGGCAAATCGCGCCGCATCGACCCCGTTTGGGATGTGGACGAACCTTTCGCGCGGAATGTTGTATCGCCGGCAGAGGTAGTCGCCTATCGCCTCGGTCACGACGATGTTCGCGCGGGCTTGCCTGAGGCGGTGCTGGAGGGTGAACCTGTCGTCGTACATAAAAAGCGTTTTCGTCCATGGTTTTTTCGAAAGGGGTACTTCTGCGTGCAGCAGTCCGTTGTGTTCGATTACGATGGGCGCGCCCCTTTGCGCTGCACGGTCAACAACCGCCGAGGCGGTCAGGAAATCCCGAAGGTAGAGGATGTCGAATTCGAGCTTGCCAAGTTTTTTCGCTGCTTTTCTGTCGAAGGCTGGTGCGATGCGACCGCCCACGCGCAGGACTTCGACGCCCTCTGGGAGCTTGCGCCCGCCGTCGCCTCGGCATATCAGGGTGACCCTGTGACCGCGCCTGGCGAGTCCGCCAACTACCTGCAGTATGTGCTCCGTTGCGGCGGAGTTTGCGCCAAGGTCGGCGTAAGCCACGTATGCGATGGCGAGTTTCCGCATCCACCAAAAACTATGCAGAAGAAGCCCCGCGTCAAGTGGATGGGCTTTGCGCCGTTTTTCGAAAATCGTCTTGCCCGCAGTCGAAAGAGGCTTATTTTATCTTGTCGTTCCTTACGGAGGTTTAGTTGTGGCGGTGACGTTTAGAGGCGGAGTTCACCCACCGGAGGGGAAGCACTACACGCGGGGCGTGCCCATCGAGGTTTTGCCCGCGCCGGAGGTGGTTTACGTTCCGCTTTCGCAGCACGCCGGAGCGCCGGCGAAGCCTTTGGTCAAAAGGGGCGATACGGTAAAGCTTGGGCAGAGGATCGGCGAGGCCTGTGGGTTTATCTCGGCGAACATCCACTCGCCCGTTTCGGGCAAGGTCAGGGGCGTTGAGGATGTGCCCCATTTCCTCGGCGGCTTTTCTCCTGCTGTCGTCATCGAGAACGACGGCGCCGACACCCCCGCCTGCGAGCTTGAACCACATCCCAACTGGGAGGAGCTTCCGCCGGAGCAGTTCCCGAAGATAGCCGCCTGCGCGGGCTTGGTCGGCATGGGGGGAGCGATGTTCCCCACAAGCGTCAAGCTCTCGCCGCCGCAGGACAAGCCAATAGACACCGTCATAATAAACGGCGCCGAGTGCGAGCCGTTCCTCACAGCCGACCACAGGCTCATGCTCGAGTACCCGGAGCACATAGTCGAGGGCGCGCTTATGATAAAGCGCGCTTTGAGCGCGAAGAGGCTTGTCGTCGCCATCGAGGACAACAAGCCCGACGCGCTGGAGGCGATGCGCAAGGCGTGCTCCGGCAGAGACGTGGAGGTTGTTGCGCTTAAGACGAAGTACCCGCAGGGCGCGGAGAAGCAGCTTATCAAGGCGATAACCGGTCGTGAGGTTCCCAGCGGCGGTCTGCCCTTCGACGTTGGCTGCTACGTCCAGAACGTTGGCACTGCGAAGGCTTTGCGCGACGCGGTCGTTGATGGGAAGCCCCTTGTGGAGCGCGTCACCACGGTCACCGGGCTTGCCGTCGCGCAGCCCAAAAACCTGCTCGTCCGAATAGGAACGCCTATAGCAAGGCTCCTTGAAGCTTGCGGGGGTGCGAAGGAGGATGTCGGAAAGGTCATAATGGGCGGCCCGATGATGGGTCTTGCCCAGTGGTCGCTCGATGTGCCCGTGACGAAGGGGACAAGTGGGGTCCTTTTCGTCCCGCGCAGGGACGTAAAGCCGCTTCCTGAGGGCAACTGCATCTCTTGCGCCAGGTGCGTCGATGTGTGTCCTATGCGGCTTATGCCGACGCAGATCGCCCACGCGGCGAAGCACGAGCGCTTTGAGCTTGCAAAGTCCCTTGGCGCCCTCGACTGCATCGAGTGCGGAAGCTGCGCATACGTCTGCCCGGCGAACGTTAAGCTTTTGCACTACATCCGCTGGGCGAAAAGCGAGATAAGAAAGGCAAGCAGGAAATAGCCCTCGGAGGGAGTTTTATGAAGGGCGTCGTGCTGGCAGGCGGACTGGGAAAAAGGCTCTACCCGCTCACAAAGATAACGAACAAGCACCTCTTGCCCGTCTACGACGAGCCTATGATATACTATCCGATAAAGGCTCTGGTCGAGGCAGGGATAGAGGACATAATGATAGTCTGCGGCGGAAACCACGCTGGGGAGTTTCTCAGGCTTTTGGGCAACGGCAAGGAGTTCGGGCTCAAGCATCTGAACTACACCTATCAGGAGCGCGAGGGCGGCATAGCCGAGGCTTTGGGGCTTTGCGAGCACTTCGTCGACGGCGATAAAGTCGTCGTCTTTCTGGGCGACAACATCATCGGCGAGTCCCTCGCGCCGATCGTCGAGGAGTTCGAGAGGCAGGGCGACGGCGCAAGGATCCTCCTCAAAGAGGTCGACGACCCCACTGACTACGGCGTCGCAAGGTTCGACGAGAATGGGAATATCGTCGAGATAATCGAAAAGCCCGAGGTCCCCCCATCGAAGTTCGCCGTGGTCGGGATATACATGTACGACTCCACCGTTTTCGACATCATAAAGACGCTTGAGCCCTCCGAGCGCGGTGAGCTTGAGATCACCGACGTCAACAACGCCTACCTAAGGCGCGGCAAGCTCAGGTACTCTATCCTGAAGGGCTTTTGGGCTGACGCGGGCGCCTCGATAGAGGCGTACTATCAGACGGTGAAGGTTGTGAGGGAGTTCAAGCTCAAGGGGGCGGATTCTTTGAGTTTGCCTGTGCGTCAGCGGTAGCTATACAATGCCTGCTGGTTTGGTTTGCGCGGGGGTTGGGACTGCGTTGGGCTTTGGGATGGGAGGGCTCGCCAGCGGGGCAGGATGAAAAGGGCGCGCCCCAAAGGCGAATAGGCGACAGAAAGCGAAGAGAAACTCTCCGAAGGCGAAGAGGCACCGAGGATAAAAGTGGGCATCCGCCCGAAAGTGGAGGGACGCTCCCTCTCGAAAACGAAAGGCTATCCATCCCGAAATGATCCCTTGCGAACTGAGGGTCGTTCACCGAACAAAAAGGCGCCCACCCCAGACGGGTGGACGCCGACCCCAAGCGCCTGCGTGCACAGCACCGTTACTTCACAAGCATCAGCCGCTCCCTCACCTTTGCGTCTGGCGTTGTGAGCACGGCGAAGTACGTTCCTGACGGTACGTCGCTTGCGTCCCAGCGCAGGGCGTACGTTCCCGCGGGGAGCCTGTCGTGGATCAGCGTCTCCACCGCCTTGCCGCGGACGTCGTATATCGTCAGGTCGACCTCGGTCCTTGTGGGGATGGTGAACTCGATCTTCGTCTGCGCGTTGAACGGGTTCGGGAACGCGCCGCCTATCGTCACGGCGCTCGGCGCGCCGGGCGAGCGCTTCGCAAGCGCACCCTCAACCTCAAGCCGATAGATGTAAATCCCGAAGTATTGATCCACGCCGTAGATGTAATCGCCGTCGGCGTAGATGTGCGTCCAGTATCCGCTTCTGGGCAGCTCCGCGACAAGCTCAACCTCGGGCAGGGAGGAGATATCAAACACCTTGCATCCACCCTGACCGTCGGAGAGGAACGCATAATCGCCCCACACGGCTATGTCCGTTCCCCACACCGTTGGGTAGCTCTGCACGAACCTTGGTTCGACGGGGTCGCTAACGTCTATTATGGTGAGTCCCTGTGGACCATCGGCTGCGAGGAGGTACTTCCCGCACAGCGCGATGCCGTTGCCGCCGTCCTGGCTTGTGCGGATGTAGCTTAAAAGGCGTGGCATGCCCGACGAGAGGTCGTAGATGTGGTATCCGCCGTGGTAGTCGGAGGCGAAGAGGAGCTCTCCGCGGAAGGCGAGGTCGCAGAACTGCGCCGTGCCGTCGTAAAGCGAATACCCATCCTCAAGGTCGACGCCGTTCGTGCGCATAAGCACTATCCCCTCGCTGCCGAGGCTTACGGCGCAGTAGCCGTCGCCGAAGACGATCTCACCTATCGGGTCGAGCTTGTCGACGTGGGCGACGGGGTATTCCGCCTGCCAGTCGCCATCGGGGCTGTAGCGCTCGATGAGGATGTTGCTCGCAAGGTCCTCCCTTGCGCCGAGCACGTAGATGTATCCCTCGTGCTCCGCCACAGCCCAAACCGACTGGAGCTTTTCGAGCCCGAATGTGGTTTCGACCTGCGGGTAGCGCGGCTCGGTTAGGTCGAGCACCACAACGCCCGATTTGCCGGCGGCAACGTAAAGCCTCCCCTGTGTGAGGCAGGCTCGACGCGGAACGTCGTAGGTCTCGATGCGACCAAGCTCCTTGGGGCTCTCAACGTCCTCGATGTCGAACACCGAAAGACCGCGGTAGCTGTTGGCAAGATAGATTACGTCGTCCTTGAGCACGCAGTCGACGGTGGGCATGTCGGGCAGGTTCCACACAAGCTTCGGGTCCTTGTATCCCTCCTCAAGGCGGTAGATGGCGAAGTTAGCCATTCCGCCCGCAAAAACGACATCGTCGCGGACCTTTGCCACCATCGGCGAGCGGAACGGAAAGCTGAAGAGATGCTTTTTGAAAAGCGATGGTTCGTCTGGCTTGGGCTCGTCGAGGCGACCGTAGAGGATGATGTCTTTGTATGCCTTCACGACGGTGTATACTCCGGGCTGAGATCCCTGGAAGAAGATCTGGTGCGGGTTGGGGACGAAGAATGCGCCCAAGCCGAGCTTTCCGGCTGCGACGAAGATCCTGTGGTTGTGGTAGTCGAGCTTCATCGGGGCGCCGTTTAGCTGCACGTATCCCAGAAGCGACGGCGCCGTGGGGTCAGAGACGTCGACGGATGCGATGAAGTTTGCGCCGCCAAGGTAGACGACCTCGCCGTCAAGGTCCATCGTGGTAAACGACCTGAATCGATCGTCGGCTGCGGCGGGGAACCTGCCCAAAAGCCGAGGAGCGTACCTGTCGGATATGTCGTATATCTCAAGCCCCTCCCTTTCCCACAGCGCGAAAAGCCTTCCCGCGCTGACGGAAAGCGCCTTAAGTTTGCTTGAGTGCCCTTCGATGGTCCCCATAAGCTGCGGGAAGTCGCGCTGATAGATGTTGTATATGTTCAGCGCTGCGCCAACGCCGGCGTAGACGACCTGACCGTCGGTGTTGACCGCCTCGGTGGGGCACATGTCGAATCTGGAGATGCGCACAAGCTGGGCATCGGCGAAGCAAAGCCCCGCCAACGCCAAAACCAACGCCGCGACCAAAACTTTTCCCCTCATCCTGCTGACCTCCATTTACATCAACTATATACAATATACGCCATTGCGGCGTTATTTCAAGGGGGTTGAGGAAAATTTTTTGTGGTGCGTTTCGCTGGCGCCGCCCGGACGAAAGCGGTTTGCAAGAAGCGTTTTGTGTTTGTAGATTAAAATCCTTGGAGCTTTTCGGAGGGGTGAGTATGGCGCGGTTTTTGGTTTGCGTTTTAGTCTTGATGGGAGTGCTTTTTGCGGGCGGGGGAAGAACCGTTTTGATCCCCGCCGAGGTCAAGTTCGTTGCCGATTCCTTCGCTGGCGATTGGGGCAGGTGTCTTTACGCGACCCACACACCCTGCGCGAACACCACGGTCATATCGGCAAGCTCCGAGACGAACTGGCAGATCGCCCAGCGCAGGAACTGCGGCGGAGTTGCGGGCTCGATGGTCCAGCACCTGCTCATCTTCCAGTTCAACACCACCGCAATCCCCGACAGCGCCATCGTCGAGCAGCTCATTTTTGGATTGAACGTAACGAGCATAAGCACCAACAACGGCATGGTCAACCTCCACGTTATGTCCCGCGACATGCTCGACATAAGCGGTCGACCCTCGGAGTACTTCACCGACCTTGAGCGCTACAACGACGCAACCAACGGAAACAGCTACTTCACGGGCGAGGCGATAAGCCCCGGCGTAAACGAGATATACCTCAACGCCCAGGCCGAAAGCGACTTTACTGATCTTCTTTCCGAGGACTGGTTTGCCTTTTCGGTGCTTTTGGACGAGTTTCTGGACATCACCGATACGTGCATAGCCTATGTGGCTACGCCCGAGAGCCAGCATTACCTCAAGGTGACGTATCATCTTCCCGCGGCGGTTCGGGTGCAGACGTCCTTCGACGGCGGCGAGGTCATCGTCGACGGCGTCACGCACTCATCCCCCTTCGACACGACCTGGATCTCCGACGAGACCCACACCATCGGGGTCGACTCGGTGCAGACGCCGGGTGTGGGGGTCAAATACGAGTTTCGCTTCTGGTCCGATGGCGGTGCGAGGGTTCACGAGGTCATAGCCGCCGACACCGCGCAAACCTACACCGCATACTTCGACACCTTCTATCAGGTCGTCCTAAACTCGCCCTACGGCACGACCGAGGGGGCGGGATGGTATCCGCCGGGCTCTATGGTTAACATCTCCGTAAGCCCCGAGACTGTCTACAACGCCGATACCACGATACGGCACGTCTTTGGCGGCTGGGTTGGCACAGGCAGCGGATCGTACACCGGTCCAAGCAGCTCCGCGACCATCGTCGTAAACGGCTTCATCGTCGAGGACGCCGTCTGGGACACAAGCTACTACCTCACGGTAACAAGCTCGGGCGTTCCCGACACCACGCCCTACCTTGAGGGCGAGGGTTGGCATCCGCCCGAAAGCTGGGTCCACATCTTTGCGCAGGACTCGATCTTCCACGACGGCGTTTGGTACATCTTCGACCACTGGAGCGGCGGCGTCTTCGGCGACTCCACAAGCAACGACGACAGCGTCTACCTCGACTATCCGATAACGATAACCGCCGTCTACGTTCCCAACCCCGAAACAGAGGTCTTTCCGCCCGAAAGCGTTGTGGCGCGAAGAGGCGACGGGATTCTTCTTCCGGCGATAATGACCGCCGTCGTCGACGTTGAGCTCGACAGCTTCCAGTTCGACCTTGTGTTCGACACCACCGCGCTTTCGTTCGATACGGTGGAGTTCGCCTCGATTCCGTGGAGCGAGCTTTCGTACTCGCTTTTGGGCGATACGGTTCGCGTGTTCGTTGACCAGCCTTCGCCCACGGTTGTATCCCCGCCCGAAACGCTTTTCTTCTACCGCTTCACCGTGCGGACCGATGCGCCATTCGGGTGCACACAGCTTGAGATGCTGAACTTCCTCTACGATCTTTCCGATGCCCGCACGCGCCCCGGAACGCTCTGCGTGCGCCCTGAGACCGTTGCGGTTGTGGTGACGAACGATTTCGGCGCCGGAACGGTTTGGGTCGACTATACGCCCTATGCCGCGCCTTACTCCGCCGAATGGCTTGGGGGAGAGGCGCACACGATAGGTGCAGAGTCGCTGTACACGCCCGCGGAGGGCGTTGAGGTCAGGTTCTCGATGTGGTCCGACGGAGGTGCGATAGAGCACACCGTCGCGCCCATATCCGACACCACATTCGTTGCGGAGTACGATTCGTTCTTCTACCTTTCCGTCGAGAGCGACTACGGCAGTCCTTCTGGCGAGGGGTGGTACCTTGCGCACACGGCGGCGACCTTTTCCGTCTCGCCCGAGACGGTATACGATGCTTCGTTGTGCACGCGGCACGTGTTTTTGGGCTGGAGCGGCGATTACGTGGGCACCGACAATCCCGCCACCATCTGGATGAGCGCGCCATCATCGGGGAGGGCGCTTTGGGGGACCGAGCACCTCATCGTGCTCGACTATACGGGCTGTGACGGCGCTGTCCCCACGCTTGCCGGCGGCGGCTGGCACGCCGAGGGCGACACCATACCCATTTCCGCCTCCGACTTCGTCACTGCGGGGAGCGATACGTTCTACTTCGTCCAGTGGGTTGGCGGCAACGTCGTTGATCCGTTCAGCTCCTCCACGCAAGCCTGCGTCCTCGGTCCCGATACGATAGTCGCCCAGTACGGTCCCACGCCATTCTATATGAGCGTTGCCCCGCCGGAGACCCTCTTTGCGCCAGACGAACTCTTCCCGCTGCCCATCGTTTTTGACGCCCCTGTGCCGGTCTCGGTGAGCGAGGGGTATGTTGAGGTGATCCTCGACGGCGCGTCGGCTGTGGCTGTTCTCCCCAGCGGAGCCTTATGGGATTCGCTGGATTACAGCCTCATCCCCGGGGGAGTTGGCGCCTTCGTCTGGGGAGATGCGACCGTCTCGCCCGGAGAAACGCTCTTTTCGGTGCTGTGTGATCCGGGTGAGCTTACAAAGTTTATGGTTACAACGCAGGATCCCAGCTTCGATTTTGCCGCCGCTGAGGTTGGAAGCGGCGAGGTGTTCGTTTCGCAGCCCGTTTTGGTGCAGATACTCACCTCCCACGCGGGCGCTGCGGCGCTGATCAACGGCGAAAGTCACGCCTTGCCCTATTCCGCCGTCGCCTCGGCTTGGGACACGCTCGTCCTCGACTGCGACTCGGTTCAGTCGCCTGATCCCTACACGACGCTTTCCTTTTCGGGCTGGAGCGACACCGCCGGTGTGAGGCTGCGCAGCCTTGTGCCGGAGGGCGATACCACCCTGACCGCAAACTTCGTCCAGAACGAGTGCGCCCTGACCGTTGTGACGGAGCACTGCCCCGGCGATAGCGCAACGAGTTACTACGCCTGCGGCGGAGACGTGGTGTTCTGCATCTGCGCGGATTCGGTGTTGGAGGGCGAAAGCTTTTACCGCTTTTCCGGCTGGACGGGCTTTGGTCCGGGCGCGTACAGCGGACCCGACAGCTGCCACACAATCACCCTCGCCGGGAACGTCGTTGAGCGGGCAAACTGGACGGCTTTCCATCACCTCTCGGTTTCGTATTCGGGTTGTGGGGGTGCCTCCCCCGCCGTTGAGGGCGATGGGTGGTACGAGGAGGGCACCTACGCCTCGGTTTCGGCGCCCGACTCGGTGAACGACGGCGGAGTGTGGTATCACTTCGTCTTCTGGGACGGTCCGGTTTCGGATAGGCTATCGCCGTCGACCACGGTTCTTGTGGATGCGCCCACAAGCGTTGTTGCCGTGTACGGCACCGCCTCTGCGGATGTGGTCGTCGAGCCGCCCGACACGACGTTCGCCGCGCCAGGCGAGTTCTTCGTCGTCCCGATCGTCCTTTGGGGCGACGCAACGACCGACTCCGTCGCCCTCACCGTCCACTTCGATTTCGGCATCATGGGCGTCGTCGACGCCTTCTCTCCGTTCGACACCCTCCGGATCAGCGACCACTCGACCGAAGGCTACGTGGAGCTTTCCGCCTGGGGCGATGCCGTCGCCCTGAGCGATGGCGACACTATCTTCGAGCTTGTCTGCGTCTCCCGCGATACCTCCGGCGCCTGCGTGCTTGCGGTGTCTGGTGTCTCGGGGTTGGGCGCCGCTGTGGGCGTGGATGGGGTTGTGGAGGTTGGAGGTGTGGCGCACGTAACCCTCCGCACGTGCCCGGGGTGCACGCTGGTCGTCTTGGGGGACGTGTACGTCGACTCCTTCTGTGCGGATGTTCCCGTTGGCTTTTCGCTTGAGGTCGATGCGCCCGCGGTGCAGGGTGGCGATGGCGCGAGGTGGGTTTTCGACGGCTGGTCCGACGGCGGATGCCGCCGTCGAACCCTGCGGGTCGAGGGCGATACGTCCGCGCAGGCTCTGTACAGAAGGCAGTTCTACGTCGACGTGTCGAGCCCGCTGGGGAGCGTCGCGGGCTCCGGCTGGTACGATGAGGGCGAAAGCGCAACCTTCTCCGTAAGTCCGTCGTCCTTTGAGGGCGATACCGTTCGCTGGAGCTTCGACCGCTGGGTAGGTGAGGGCGACGGATCTTACGACGGTGCGGACAATCCAGCGAGCATATCGGTGATCGGTGCTGTGAGCGAGACTGCGCTGTGGCGGCGTGAGTTTCTCGTCGAGCTTGCGAGCGATGGCGCCCTTGCCGACCTTGAGGGCGGGGGGTTCTACCGTGAGGGCGAGCGGGCGAGCGTTTACGCGCCGCCGCAGGTCGGGGATGCGAGGTTCGTCACGTGGAGCGGTGGCACCTTCGCCGATTCGACGAACCACTCGACGAGGCTTCTGGTCGACGGGCATGTCGTCGCCGTGGCGCACTACTCGCCGAACTTCGTCGCGCCCGCGGTGACCGAAGCGCTCGTGGGCGACACCTTCTGCGTCCCGATCGTCTACCACGGCGATGCCGTTTTCGTGGACACAGCTGAGGTCGTCGTTCGGTTCGCCGGGGGCATTGTGGAATTTCTCTCCGCCTCGGAGTGCGGAGCGTTCGCGCTGGAGATCGACACAACGTGCACTGGCACCCTCACGATGATCGGTGTCACCCTCAATTCGCCCTCATACGTCGACGTAAATGAGGGCGATACCCTCTTCTGCCTTTGCTTCGTCGCCGTAACTGAGGGCAATGCTCTGATCGAAGTCCTGCAACCCTCCGGTGATCTCCTGGGGGTTGCCGGTGGGGAGGGTGAGGTCGTTGTGGGTCTGGCTGCATCCGTTCACATCGGGGGCATAGACGGCGGGCCGGTCTTTTGGGACGGCGTTGAGCACACAGCTCCGTTCGACACGACCGCCGTGGTCGGTTCGCGCCACACCGTCTCCGTCCCCGAGACGGTGGTGGTTGGCGGTGAGCGCTTTACCTTCGCGGGTTGGTCCGATGGTGGAGCGGCAACGCATGTCGTTCGCATCGAGGGCGACACGAGCTTGGTCGCGGCGTTCGATGTGGCGTTTTGGGTCGAGGTGAGCACCCCTTACGGCGCAGTTTCGGGCGGCGGCTGGTACGATGAGGGCGATAGCGCGCTCGTCTTCGCCTATCCCGAAACGGTCTATGAGGGCGCAACGCGCCACGCCTTCTCCGGCTGGAGCGGTACGATCTCATCCGCCGAAAACCCGCTTCGCTTCGCCGTGACGAGAGCGGAGACCCTGCAGGCGCTTTGGAGCACGCAGCACTACCTCGACGTGATAAGCGAGTTCGGCTCTGTGTGGGGCGAGGGCTGGAAGGACGACTGGGTCCTTGCGTGGGCGGGTGTGTCGCCGGAGACGGTCTACGTTTCGGACGGGCTGCGCGCCGTCTTCATCGGTTGGGGCGGCGACACAAGCGGATACATCAATCCCGTGGGCTTTGTGATGAACGAACCGAAGCGGCTTGTTGCCCTGTGGAAGCGGCAATACAGGGTCGCTGGTGGAAGCGACAGAGGCACTGTTGAGGGCGACGGCTGGTACGATGAGGGCGACACCGCATGTTTGAGGGTTACACCCTCATCCATCGACTCGACTGAGGGCGTGCGCTGGGCGTTCGACGGCTGGTTTACGTCCGCGGGTGTCTTTGCCGAAACGACCGTCTGCTTCGAGGTTGCCGCGCCGGAGTCGGCGTGGGTGGATTGGGGGCTGCAGTATTATCTTTTCGTCGACGGCGGCGGGCATGGCTCCGCAACGCCCCCGGGCTGGTATGATGCGGGCGAGGAGGTCGTGGTGTCCGTTGACCCGGACATGGAGGTGGTGGGCGAGGGCGTGAGATGGGCGTTCGTCGGCTGGAGCGGCGCCTACTCGGGCGATGAGAACCCCGCATCCTTCAGGCTCCTTGGACCCGATACGGTGACGGCGCTTTGGGAGAGGCAGTTCTATCTTTCGGTCACTGACAGCGGCGCTGGGGCGTCTCACCCGGAGCTTGAGGGCGAGGGTTATCATCCTGCGGGTGCCGAGGTTTCTGTGTGCGCGCAGCAGGTGGCGTATGAGGGCGAGGTCAGGTATCATTTCGTGCGCTGGAGCGGCGCAACGTTCGACGACGATTCATCCAGGTGCGCAACGCTTATCCTCGACACGACCAGGACGGTGGTGGCGCACTACTCGCCCTACGAGGTCTCGCCGCAGGATACGATAACGGGCGCTTTGGGCGAAACGCTTGTTGTGCCCATCATCCTCTACAACGACGCCCTCACGGCGATAAACACGATCCAGTTCACCCTCTTCTACCCGACCGCCCTTTTGACCTATCTCGGCGTTGAGGATCCCCCTGGGATCTCCTGGAGCACTCTGACGGGTTCCCCCGGGGGCGACAGTCTTGTGATTTTCGCGAGCATCGCCAACGTCTACGTCACGCCGCCCGAGACGCTTGTTCTGGTGAAGTTCCGCGTGTCGGGGTCGGGCGCGGACAGTATGTGGTGCGGGCACTTTAGGTATTCCATCTCCGGCGCGACGGGTTCGCGGTCGGCTGTGTTCGTTGGTGATCCCGTGCCCGTCACCGTGACCACAGACCTGCCCGGCACAAGCTACGTCATGGTCGACGGGATGTGGGTTTCCGCTCCGTTCGACACGTCTTGGCTTCCCGGCGAGCCGCACACGATAAGCGCGCCGCCGGTCGTCGCGCCGACCTCGACGTCGGTCTTCGTCTTCGACGGCTGGTCGGACGGCGGCGAGCGAACACACGTCGTATCGGCATCCGCGCCCGACACCTTCGTTGCGGGTTACGCCGTTTGGTACAAGCTTTCGGTCGAAAGCGAGCACGGGAGCGCCTGGGGCGGGGGATGGTACGATGCGGGCAGCGTCGTCGACTTTGGCGTCGGTCCTGCGTGCGTGCAGGAGGGCGGGTCGAGATATAGCTTTTCCGGCTGGGAGGGCGCTGGCGACGGTTCGTACAGCGGACCCGAGAGGTTCGCGCAGGCAACGGTCAACGGACCCATCACGCAGACCGCGCTGTGGGACGCCGAGCATTTCGTTTTCGTCGAGAGCGAGCGCGCCGCCGTCACAGGCGGCGGGTGGTACGCGGAGGGCGAAACGGCGACCGTCTCGTGCTATCCCTCCGTCGTCGAGTCGACGCAGGCGGTGCGCTTCTCCTTCGGAGGATGGTTCGGAACGGCGGCGTCGAGCGATAACCCCTTCTCTTTTGCCGTCCTGAGGGCGGAGTCGCTCCGCGCGCTGTGGCGCAGGGAGCTCCTGGTTGTGGTCGAGAGCCCACGTGGCGTGGCTTCGGGCGGCGGATGGTACGAGGAGGGCGAGAATGCTCACATCTCCATCTCGCCAGCTGTGGAGGACTCGGCGGGCGTCGTCAGGTTCGAGTTCGCCGGCTGGGAGGGGACCGTCGACACGCCGGCTGTCGAGTTCGATTTGGCGGTCCACGCGCCTGAAACCCTCTTCGCTCGCTGGCGCAGGCTGGTGCGAGTCGATGTCCTGAGCGATTGGGGCACCGTTTGCGGAGGTGGTTTCTACGCGCCGGGCGAGACGGTGGTCGTCGCGGCGCTGCAGGAAAGCGTCGACGTGGACGGCACGAAGATAGTCTTCGTGGGCTGGGCGGTGGGCGGCGACACGCTCGCCGAAAATCCCTTAAGCCTCGTCGTCGGCGCGGAGCCCGAAACGGTCCGAGCCGTCTGGACCACGCTCTACCAGCTCACCGTGACGTCCCCATATTCGACGACGTTCGGCGGTGGCTGGTACGCTGAGGGCGCCGAGGTGAGCTTCGGCGTCAACGAGGTCGGGATTGAGCTTACGCCGCACGATTCCGTCAAGCTCGAGGGCTGGCGCGGCACGGGCATATACTCCTACACCGGCGGCGGCAATCCCGCGTCGGTCGTCGTGGAGTCGCCTATAGTGGAGGAAGCGCTCTGGGGCGTTTACCACGAGGTCTCCGTAAGCTCCGACTACGGCTTCGCTTACGGCGGCGGATGGTACCGCGACGGCGACACCGCCTCCTTCGGCGTGACCCCAGAGACGTTGGTCTGCGACGGATTCGAGGTGCGCTTCAGCCGTTGGGGCGGCGACTATGTGGGCACCGAGAACCCGCACGCCGTCGTTGTGGACACCGCCGTTTCGGTCTTCGCGGTCTGGGACACGCTTTGGCTCGTCGTGACGGGGTATACCGGCTGCGGTGGCGCGGTCGTCGAGGTCTCGGGTGGTGGGTATTACCCCGCGGGCGAGACGGTGGTCGTTGCGGCGCCAAATCTGGTGTACGACGGCGCGCAGCGATTCCACTTCGACCACTGGACCGGCACAGTCGCCGATGCCGACGAAAATCCGCTCGCCTTCGTCCCCGCTGGACCCGAGACCGCTGTGGCGGTTTACTCCGCCTTCGAGGTGTCGATGCCGGGGACGGTGACCGCAGCGCCCTCGGAGACCATCGACGTCCCCGTGATCCTCTACGACACAGCCGCCGTCGACCTGGACACGATCGGACTTGACGTCGTCTTCGACGGGGCGTCGCTTTCGCCCGTCTCGCTGGTCGATCCGGGCATCGGCTGGGACACGCTCGGGCTTTTTGACCTGGGCGGTCGCGCGAGGATCTTTGCGGCGAGGGCGTCGGGCTATTCGGCTTCGCCGCCCGAAACGCTCGTCTTCGTGCGGTTCGCCGTCTCGACGACGCCCGTCAGCGGCACAATGCACTGCGATTCCGCCAGATACGATATCGCCTCCGCGGGGACGGTGCCGTCCCTGTTCGTCCCGCAGGAGGGCTTCGGCGTTGCCTTGTCGACTTCGTGCGGTTGTTCGCTTTTGGTCGATGGTTCGCCCGAGGCGTCGCCGTTCTCAACCACCTGGACGGGCGGCAGTCTGCACGAGGTCGCTGCGTTCGACACCGTTTTCGGCGCGGCGGGCGAGCGGTTCGTCTTCGTTGGCTGGTCCGACGGCGTCGCAAGCCCGCAGCGAAGCCTGCTCGTCTCGTCGGACACGTCCCTCTGCGCGCAGTACGTCAGGGAGATTGCGGTTGGCGTTTTCAACGACCGCGGCTTCGGCGAGCCGCAGCCGCCTGTGGGCACTTATTGGCTTGCTGAGGGCGACACGCTTGTTGCATCTGCTGGAAGCCCTGATCGCGAAGCCCACGCGTACTGCACGGGCTACGTCGGCGCGGGGGCGATCCCAGACGGCTTCGGCGATTTGGTCGCCCTTGCGCCCGACTCGGCAGGCGCACTGTTCTGGATGTGGGGCGGTATGGTTCCCCTCTTCGTCGCTTCGCCCTACGGCTTGCCTGTGCCCGCCGGAACGGTTTGGTGTCAGCCCGGTGAGAGCGTTTTCGCATCGGTCGATTCGCTTGTGTACGACGGCGCCTATGTGCGGCACGTCTGCGTTGGCTTCGACGGCTACGGCGGGATCTCGCCGACCGGTGGTGCAGGCTGCAGCGGCGCCTTCGAGGTCTCCGACACGGCGCAGCTTGTGTGGCGCTGGCGGGATGAGTATCGCCTTTCTCTGGCCGCCTGCGGCGCGGCAGACGCCGCCGTTACCACCTCGGGCGCGGGCTGGTATCCCGCCGAAAGCACAGCGTATATCTCCGTCGACACCGAAGCCGTCGCGTCGGATGGGGCGCACTATTTCTTCTTGCACTGGAGCAGCGTTCCCGCGGGCGGAAGCTTCGACGACTCCCTCGCCCCGTCGACCGGGATTTCGATGGACGGCGCATATACCGCCGTGGCGCACTTCGTCCAGGGCGCGAGGGTGGCTGTGAGGAAGCAGCCGCTTCATGCTTCGGGCTGGCTTTCCGTCGATGGCGAGACTTTCGCCGGCGCCGAAAGCGTTGTTGTGTGGCGCAGGGTCGGCGACACCGTTGTCGTTGCGGCGTCGCCGGTCGACACGGTTGCGCCCGACAGCGCATACATCTTCCGCGGCTGGAGCTTCGATTCGAGCGAGACCGCAGCCGTCGCCGTGACGGGAGACGCGGAGCTTTCCGCGAACTACGACGTCGCCTACAGGATTGTGCTTTCCAAGGTTCCGCCCGAGACGCTTGGTGCGCTCGTCGTCGACGACACCGTTTACACTGGCGCATCGTCTGCCCTCTACAGGGGCTGGTGGATTTCGGGTAGCGAGCACGTCGTTGAGGCATCCGATGTCGACAGCGTTGCCCCCGACGTCAGGTGGTGTTTTGCGGGCTGGAGCGACGGCG
>CBEVQY010000042.1:0-15735 GCA_965552135.1 uncultured bacterium
CAATTGATATATAAATATCCAGAAGACCGTGGTGAAAAACAAGCAAAATCGAACATCGGGAAAGTCCTTTAAATAAAATGACTTGACTGTTAACGAGAATTGTCTAATTTTTAACTTAAGAAGATAAGTTGGAGGTGCTATTGCAATGAAGTGCAAGAGGTTATTGTTTTTAGTTGCGTTGTCGTTTTTTCTTGGAGTTCTCGTCGTCTTTTGGGGTTGTCAGGAGGGTGGTGGTCCTACGGCGCCGTTTTTCAAGGTTTGGACTATCGAGACGATTTACTCGGCAACCGGGCTTTCCGAGGCCGGGGATCCGCTTACCGTTTTTGCCGGTCAAGCCAATACCGTTTGCGCGAGAATCTTCAGAATAGACGAAAAGGGCGACACCGTTTGGATTCCCACCGACGAAACCGTCTACTTCACCGTCGACGCGCAGGTGAGTCAGGGCGGAGCTGTGCAGGATCAGATCTTAGCCGATGAGACCGGCGTAAACCCCTCCGAGCCCGGCCTAGCGTGTTTCTCGTTCGTGCTGCCCGAAAGCACAGTGGCGCTGTCCGTCACTGTGAAGGTCATAGGGTATGCGGAGTACACCAAGTCGCAGGACTTTGTCGTCTACTCGGCGGTCGACCAGGGGCAGCTCTCCCTTTACGGCGAGGCGAATGAGGTTGTGGTGGGATCAGGGCAGGTGAAGTTCTGGGCTGTGGCAAAGACCTCCTTCGGCTCCCCGGTGCAGAACGAGCTTGTGTGCTTTTACTCCGCCGACCGCACTATGGGGGTATTTTCCGACTCGTGTCTTTTCACGAACTCCGCCGGCGCCTGCACGACGTACTTCGTCATCGGCACGAAGGCTGGGATCGACACGATTTGCGCCTCCGACACGAGGGGTAACACCGTCTGCGGCGTGATCATAGTCGACCCCGAGGTCGCCAACACCTGCAGCCTCGCCGCCGACAGATACCACATCTACCGCTGCGGCTTCGGCGCTTACGACCAAACCGACATCTACGCATACATCTGGGACAGGTACTGGAACCCCGTAAAGAGCGGGACGAAGGTCGTCTTCCGCATCGAAAGCTTCACATACGAAGACTCCTGCGGAAACCCGGTTGAGGATAACTGTTATCCCTGTCCTGGTCTTGAGCCAGAGCATCCCGTTTTGGGGCGCTGGGTTTCGGACACCGTTTTGGTTCAGCGCGGCTTTGCCGCCGACGGCACGACGGAGGTCGCCTTCGCGACGGTGAAGCTGAAGGCGGGCAGGGTTCCTGGTGTGGTAAGCGTTAGCGTCGAGGTCTGCGACGGCTCCGGCACAACTGCAGAAATCCCGCAGATCAACATATCCTCCGGGCAGCCGCACTACATCTCGCTTTCGGCGAGGGTTCCGGGAAGCTCAACGTGGGAGGCGGGCGACCCAAGCCTGGGGTACTACTCAGCCCCGATAGACTACGCCATGTGGGGCGCGTGCACGCAGGACAGCATGCCCCTTGAGGTTATGGCTGTTGTTTCGGATGAGTTCCACAATCCCATACCCAACGTCTCCGTTTGGTTCACCACCACCTCGGGCGTCGTCGGTGGATGGCCCGGCGCGCCGTCTGTGGCCGTCACGACCGACTCGATGGGGATATGCCAGACATACTGGTTCTCCTCCGACAGGAGAGAGCTCGACTCGTGCGTTGTGATGCTCAAAGCTTACTGCGACGAGGTCGACGTGGGCGACAGCCTGTTCTTCTATCTGCGCTACCCCACAGGGGACCTCTGCTGCGACCCCTGCGAGAACATCCACTTCGAATACGCCACCGTCACGCCGGAGACGATTGACGGGAGCGGACTCGACTCGGCGACGATTGAGGTGAAGCTGAACTACAACAACATTCCGCTCCCGAACTACGAGGTCTTCTTCCGGGCGGGTTACGGTGGTCTTTCGGCGCACGTTGACACCACCGACCAAAGCGGCGTTGCCTCGGTCAAGTACGCCGCCGTCAACCCCTCCGAAAACGTCATCTCGGACGTCGTCCGGATCATAAGCGGCGACTACTGCGAAACGACGAGCGTAGTAGTCTACATCCGCCCTGTGTCGGTCGCCCTGAACGTAAGCCTCATAGCCGACGAGTACAACCCGTCGATAGGTGGCGAGCTGGTCAACCTCTACGGCTACGTCCTCGACCAGTACGGTGATCCGGTGCACATCCCGCTTCCGCTGGAGTGGTTCTCGACGGCGGACACTTTCCCGTCTATGGGTGCTCTTGTGAGCGCTTCAAGCTTCACCGACACTTTGGGCACCTTCGGCGCCACGTTCCAGACGGGTACGGAGGCGGGGGTCGTTACCATAACGGTGGTCGTTGCCTCCACGGGCACGGCGTCGGTTGTGCTCAACGTCCTCGGCGGCGTGGTGACGCTTGTCGCCGATGACTACGACCCCTCGGTCGGTGGTGAGATCGTCCACCTAAGCGGCGCAGTGAGGAACGTTCTCGGCGAGCCGATAACGACCCCGATGCCCATAAGCTGGCAGCTCCTCCTGCCCGATGGTTCCATCGCCCCGGCGACTATGGGGATGCTCGACAGCCTCTCGTACTACTCCGACACCCTGGGTAACTTTGGCGGGGTTTACGTAACGGGCACCGAGGTCGGCACCGTCCTCGTTGTTGCGGACGTCGCCGGCGTAGGGTCGGACACGGTGCGGATAACGGTCCACAGCGGACCGCCTGCGGCGATAGACCTTTCGGTCTCGCCTGCGGTCGATACCGTCGGCGGGCTTGTGCCCGACACCGTCTACGGCTGCATAACCGATAGCTTCGGCAATCCCGTGGAGTACAGCGGCGTTGTGGAGCTGTGGCTCGCCTACGATCCCGCGGGCGACTCGGTTTGTTACCCTTGCCCGTTCGGGTCGGTGGAGCCTTCGTCGGTTGTGCCTGACAGCCTCGGATGCTTCACTGCGCTCTTCACCCCGGGCACGATGTCGGGCGTTGTGTGGATACACGCTCAGGCGGACAGCGCCCACGGCGCAGCGTCGATCATCATCTACCCCCAGCTTGCCCGAAGCTGCAGCATAGCCGTCTCGCGCCAGCACATAAGGACCTGCGGAAACGCGCCGTATCAAACGCTTGTAACAGCCTTCATCTTCGACCAGTTCGGCAATCCGGTAAGCGACATGACGCCCGTTATGTTCGCTATCGACACGTTCACCTACATGGACGCCTGCACCGTTTGGGATGACAGTTGTCTTGCGCCGTGTCCGCGGCTTGTGCCCAGCCACCCGACGATGGGCTACCTTTTCTCCGACACCGTCTACACCGTCGACGGCGCCACGCAGGTGACCCTCAAGGCGGGAACGCTCCCCGGCGTTGTCCGCGTTGCGGCGTACGTCCTCGACGGCTCGGGCGAAATGGCGACAAGCGAGATGATAAACATATCCTCGGGGCAGGTGCAGCTTCTTTCGCTTTCGGCGCGCAGGCGGTCGAACATAGACGACGAGACGGGCAACCCGTGCCTATCGGTGCCGCCCTACACGTGCGAGTACTGCAGCTGGGACTACAACTGGTGGTCGGGGGATCCCTCGATGAACGGCTATGCGCCGCAGCTCAACCTCCCCAACGCGTGGAACATGGACGGCGATACATGCAACGGTCTTTGGATACAGCTTCGGGTGTCGGCGACCGACAGCTTCGGCAACCCCATCCCAAACGCAACGATCCACTTCTCCTGCGATGAGGGCAGGGTTGGCGGATATCCGAGCGGGCTTGCCGACTCGATCGCCCTCACCGACTCCTTCGGGCTTGCGTACTCGTACTGGTACGCCGCCGACCCGAGGATAGACGGTCAGGTTTGGATCAGGGCTCTCTGCGCCGATGCGGGCGTGGGCGACAGCCTCTACTTCTACATGCTCGACACCCTCGGGATACCCCCGTTCGACACGGTCGTGCACAACCTCATCTACGTCGTCCCCGACACCGTCTTCGGCGACGGACTCTCGACCGCCGACATAATGGTTCGGATCACGCGCAACGGCAACCCCGTGCCGAACTACCCCGTCTACTTCTTCGCCGACTCGGGATCGATCGTCTCGCCCGTCTTCACCGACTCGATAGGATACGCCAGAACGACATACTACTCCGGCACCAACCACCACATGACGCCGCCTGTGATAACCACCGACAGGATCACCGTCGTAGCCGGCGTCGACACGAGCTACTTCAACATCTACCTGCTCCCCGTCGACCCGATCCTGCCCTACGTTGCCTACGTTCTCCTTGATCTTGAGCCCGACGAGGTGACGGTTGGCGACACGGCGGTTCTTGTGGGTCTTGTGCTCGACGGCTACGGCTTCCCCGTGAGGCTTCCTGTGCCTGTGAACTTCGCCCTCCATCAGAACGGGCTTCCGGCGCCGCTTGGGATGGGGATGATATCGCCGGCATACACCTACACGAGCACCAACCCCGAAAGCCTTGGATATTTCAGGGCGGTTTTCCGCAGCGGAACGCAGGCCGGTGAGCTTTGGATAGTCGTTCAGGTCGAGGACGTTTTGGACTCGATCCTCGTCAGCATAAACGGCGGTGCGCCGCAGAGCATAACCGTCGTGCCCGAGGACTCGCTTTTGGAGGCTGACGGCCGAAGCAGCATGACAGTGACCGCCTACGTCACCGACGCCTACGGGAACCCCGTTGAGGGGGAGGTTGTGAACTTTTCGACGACGTTGGGTCAGGTTGCGCCTTCAAGCGCCGTCACCGACGAAAGCGGCGCGGCAACCACGATCCTCACAAGTGGGCTTGAGACGGGCATAGCCACGATAACGGCCACCTGCGGCGACCAGAGCGGCACGGCGACGGTGGAGTTCGTCGCGGCAACGGTGCACTTCATCATTCTCCACGTCGATCCCAACAGGCTCGTTGCCGACGGCACGAGCGTGGCGACCGTCACCGCGGACGTGAGGGACCAGTATGGCCAGCCGATAGCCGACGGGACGATAGTCTCCTTTCGCTGCCTCGACAGCCTCGGCAACCCCGTCGGCTCCATCGACACGATATCGACCACAACAGGCGGCGTTGCCACAGCCAACCTGACGGCTCCTACCGTGGCGTGCGACGCTTGGGTCTTCGCGACCGCTATGGGTCACACCGACAGCGCCCAGGTGAGCTTCACGCCGGGGGAGGTGTTCTACCTCACCGTGGACGCCTATCCCGACTCGATCCCCGCCGACGGTATGTCACAAAGCACAGTCGTTGCCCGCGCGTTCGACCAGTTCGGAAACCCCGTTGGGCTGGGACAAAGAATCGACTTCTCCACAGACCTCGGGAACCTTGTCTACGACTACAGCTTCACCAACGACACGGGCGTTGCCGAGGTTCCGCTGGTAAGCGCGCGTGAGACTGGCGTTGCGCACATAACCGCGTCGTCGGCGTCGGCGGAGGCGAACACCGAGGTGGTCTTCACCCCCGTCACCGCGGCGATGGTCATAGTCACTGCGGACACGATATCGCTTCCCGCCGACGGCGTTTCGAGCACGACGATCCGCGCCACGGCGCTCGACTCCACCGGCGCCGCGGTGCCCGACGGAACACCGATATTCTTTGAAACCGACCTTGGGCTTGTGATCCCCGGCGTTGCCTACACCGACAGCGGCGAGGCATCGGTGGCGCTCCGCGCACCAACAACGCCCGGGCTCGCAACTGTTATAGCCGACGCGGGCGGAGGAGTTGAGGGCACCACGTATGTCCAGTTCGTAGCAGACGTGCCGGCGCAGATAATAATCTCTGCCTCTCCGTCGGTTCTGCCGGCGGACGGCGAAACCACCGCAGCGATAACGGGAACGGTCTACGACGCCAACGGCAACCACGTTGGCGCGGGCATAAGCGTGTCCCTCGCCACGAACCTGGGCTTTGTGGATACCGTTGCGTTCACCGACAGCACAGGCTCGTTTAGCGCGACGTTCCAGGCGGGGATAACGCCTGGGACAGCCGTCATCGTCGCCACGTGTGGCGACGCCGTGGGGCAAACCATGATCTCGCTTGTGCCGACCGACGTCGGGGTTGTGTACATCCTCGTCGATCCCAACGAGCTTGTCGCCGACTCGCGCAGCGAAGCCACGGTCACGGGAAGGGTCACCAACACCATCGGCAACCCGATAGCCGACGGCACGCCGGTGCGCCTTGAGGTCCACTGCTCCGACACCCTGGGATGTGAGGGCTACGGCGAGGTTATGCCCGTTACCGCGCACACCGACAGCGGAAACTTCTCGGCGACATTCGTGGCCGGAACCAAGATCGGCAGGGTCTGGATAGTGGCGTCGGTGGACACCATCTCCGACTCGGTCTTCGTTGACCTCGTCCCCGGCGAGGCAGACTCCATAGCCCTTTCGGCGAGCCCCACAAGCATTCCCGCCGACAGCTTCAGCACATCGACCATAACGGCTACGCTTTACGACAGGTTCGGCAACAGGCTTGGCAGCGGCGCGACAGTGAACTTCTCGACGACGCTTGGCGAGATATCGCCCACAAGCACAACGACCAACTCCTCCGGCGAGGCGACCGCGACGCTTCGGAGCGGCAGGGTTCCCGGTGTGGCGCTTGTTCGGGCGTCGTCGGGGTCGGCGGTCAACGAAACGGAGGTCGTCTTCACCCAAACCGGCGGCGCCATCGTCGTTGTGACGGCATCGCCGGGGCAGATAGTCGCCGACGGAATGTCCACAACGATGATCCAGGCGCAGGTTAGCGACTCCCTCGGCAACCCCATCTCCGACGGAACGCCGGTGATGTTCGTTCAGGTAGTCGACACCGCCGCGGGCGAGGACACGCTTGGGCTTTTGGTGCCGTCGGTCGGGTTCACCTCAGGCGGAGTTGCTGCGGTTCAGTTCCGCTCGCGGACGAAGACCGGGCGGGCTACGGTTCGGGCGTGCGTCGACTCGGTGCACTGCGGCGAAACGTTCGTCGACCTTGTGGCGGGTCCCGCCGACTCGATATACCTCGTTGCAGCCGACACAGCCCTCCCCGCCGACGGAACGAGCATAACCGACATCACAGCCTCCGTCTTCGACCGCTTCGGCAACGCCGTCGAAAACGGCAGAATGGTCTCGTTCACCACAACGCTTGGGCAGCTTTACCCATCGTCGGCTCCGACCAACTCCTCCGGTCAGGCGACGGTTATGCTCACCTCCGCCACGACGCCTGGCGTTGCCCGCATAACCGCTCAGTGCGAGGACGCCTACGCCTCGGTCGACGTCAACTTCGGCATGACGCCGCCTGTGTACCTGTCGGTCACCGCAAACCCGAGGTACCTCGTCGCCGACGGGATCTCCACAAGCACGGTAACGGCTCATCTCATAAACTCCGTGGGCGGACCCGTTCTGGACGGGACGATGGTCGTGTTCCACTCGGTGGACGCAAGCGGCGCCCCCTTCGGCGACATCGACACCGTCGCCACCACCACAAACGGCGAAGCCTCGGTCGAGCTTGTGGCGCCAACCAGAACAGGCGTGGCATATGTATCGGCAACATACTACGGCGAAAGCGACACGCTCTCGGACACGGTGACCGTCACCTTCACCGCGGGTGATCCGGCCGAGGTGCAGGTTTGGGTATCGCCGGGAACGCTTTATGCGAACGACACGCTGAGCGCCAGGGTGACGATAGTCGTCACCGACGTGTTCGGCAACCTCGTCGACCCCGGCTACACCGTGTCGATATCCACCGACAACGGCGAGGTCTTCCCCACCACCGGATACACCGGCGACACGATAGTCTGCACCTACTATCCCGGTGAGCTTGTTGGGCGCGCAGTTATAACGGCAAGCTGCGGCGGTCTAAACGGGGTTGCCGTTGTGGAGCTTGTTTCGCAGGCTGTTGCGAACCTGGCGGTTTACGCCGACTCCGCCTACCTTACCGCCAACGGGCTTTCTACAACGCCCGTGCACATCGTTGCCCAGGACTCGATGGGTCATCCCGTGCCTGACAACACGCCCGTCTACGTTACGACGAGCGCTGGCGCAGTCTTCCCCGGCGTGACGTACACGAGCGGCGGCGAGGCTACGGTAACGCTCCGAAGCGGCACGCACGCGGGTGACACCGCGGTCGTTCTGGTCGTCGCCGGCGCCGTCTCGGGAACGCTGCGCGTGCCGTTCGTTGCCGGACCTCCCGCCATAGTGACCGTCGTACCGCAGAGAACAAACATCTCCGCCGACGGCGAAGACACAACGCTTGTGAGAGCATACATAACCGACCTGCAGGGGAACTGGGTGAGCGAGGGTTTGCTCGTTTCCTTTGCGACGACGCTTGGCGAGATCGACAGCCTCGACGTTACCCACAGCATCGGCGGAGACACCACGGGGTACGCCGAGGCGATGTTCCACGCTGGGATAGAGCCCGGGGTTGCGCTTGTGACGGTGACCTGCGGCGACGCCGTGGGCACGGGCAGGATAACCCTAAGCCCGACGAACGTGGGCGAGGTTGCAATCTTCGCCGACCCCGACATAATCGTTGCCGACGGACACCAGACGTCGAACATCCACGGCTACGTCCGCAACGTTTTGGGCAACCCGATAGCCGAGGGGACGGAGGTTCGGCTGGGCGTTACGCCCGACTCGCTGGGGAACATATCCCCCGCAACGGTCTACACCGACAGCGGCAACTTCTCTGCGACCTTCACCGCGGCGACCTACGTCGGCACCGTTTGGGTTTGGATGGAGGTTGGCTCGGTGCGCGACTCGGTGGCGATAGAGCTTGTCCCCGGCGCGCCGCACACCATCGTCATGACGCCCACATTCGGAACCATCCCCGCCGACTCGTCAACGGTCGACACGATAGGCGTCGTCGTCTACGACAGATACGGCAACAGGGTGCGCGGGGGCATCACCGTCGAGTTCACGACGAGCCTTGGCGAGCTCTTCCCAACGAGCAACGAAACGAACGCCTCGGGCAGCACCTACGTCTTCCTGCGCTCGGGGCATGAGACCGGGGTGGCACGCGTTGTGGGCAGAGCCGACTCGGCGCGCGGCGAATGCTCCATCGTGATCACAGAAACGCAGCCAACCACCGTCTACCTCACCGTAGACCCGCAAACGCTTATGGCGGACGGATACTCGACAGCATCGCTTACGGCAACCGTCCTCGACACTTCCGGCAACCTCATCTCCGACGGAACGCCCGTTATCTTCACCCTCGTCGACGAGAGCTTCGGCGTTACGGTTCCGGGGATATCGTACACGCACTCCGGCGTTGCGACGAGCACCTTCCGGGCATCGGTTCGGAAGGGGAGGGCGGCGATAGTTGCGATGACGGACACCGCCCACACCGACACAGTCTACCTCACCCTCACCGCCGGTCCGCCCGCGACCATAAACCTCACGGCAAACCCCGACACGCTTTCCGCCAACGGCATGGACAGGAGCGACATCACCGCCGTCGTCTACGACGAGTGGGGCAACCCCGTGGATGCGGGTCAAACCGTAAACTTCAACTCGACGCTTGGGACGATACTCTACAGCACACTGCTCACCGACGACAGCGGCACGGCTCGAACGGTCCTTCAGGCGGGGAGCGTTCCGGGCGAGTGCCAGGTTTCGGCGCAGTGCGGCGGCGTCTACGACGTGACCTCGGTGTACTTCCGCCCGAGCCAGATAAGCACAATAGTCCTTTCGGCGGATCCCGCTGAGCTTGTTGCCGATGGCGTCTCAAGCTCGGCGATAATCGCTCAGGCTTTCGACGCAAGCGGCTCGCCCGTGACGGACAACACGAGGATCTACTTCTGGGTTCGCCCCGCAAGCTCGGGTACCGTCATTTCGCCGCGCTTCACAAGCGGCGGGCAGGCTGCAACGTCGTTTGTGGTGGGCACATCGGTGGACAGCGGCTACGTTTGGGTCTTCGCAGGCGATACGCTCCCGCCGGCGACAACGGTGATGGATTCGGTGAGGATACTTCTGCGCCCCGGCGAGCCCGCCTATGTGGTCGTTTGGATGGATTCCGCCCACGCGCCGGCAGGCACCCTCTACGCCGACGGTAACGACGGCGCCTGGATATACGCGCGCGTTTACGACGCCTACGGCAACCACGTCCTCGGCGGCAACACCGTGAGCTTCTCGACGACGATGGGAAGGTTCTCTCCGACAAGCTCGATGACGGATACATCTGGTCTTGCGCGTGCCTTCCTGCAGGCTGGTCTTGAGACGGGCACGGCGACGGTGACGGTGACCTGCGGAAGCGCCATGGGATTTTTGGGCGTCGAGATGATCGAGACACGGATAGAGGGGATTCTGCTCACCACCGACAAGCCCGTTTTGCGCGCCGACGGCGTCGATATGGCGACGGTTACGGCAACGGTCTACGCCCCCGGCGGAACGCCCGTCTCCGATGGGGCGATAGTGCACTTCTTCGCCGAAAGCGCGTGGGTTCACCTTCTGCCCGAGGAGACCTACACCGACAGCGGCGAGGCGCAGTCGACCGTCAGGGCAGACACCATAGCGCGAAGCGCGGTGCGGGTTTTCGCCTACGCGACGCTTGGCGGCGACACGTCGGATACGGCGGCTTTGACCTTCAGGCTCGACCCGGGCGATCCGGCACGCATGGTGATAAGCCCCTCGCCCTCCGACAGCGCGCGAATACCCGCCGACGGCGCATCGAGCGTTACAATAGACGTGTGGGTGTACGACCAGTACTCCAACCCGATCCGCGCAGGGTCAACGGTGCGGTTCTCCACAACGCTGGGAACGATAACGGACGTAAGCTTCACCGACATGTCCGGACACGCATCGGCGCTGCTTACGGCGGGAACCGAAACGGGCAACGCGGTCGTCACAATCACATGCGGCGACATCACAGGGTTCACGCAGGTGACCTTCTACGAGCTTCTGACAGCGGAGCTAATAATGACGATAAGCCCGATCCAGCTTATAGCCGACGGCGTTTCGAGCGCAACGATAACGGTGAACGCGTACGACTCTGCGGGCTTCCCCGTCTCCGATGGAAGCCGAATAGTCCTGACGCAGCACGACACCACAGGCGGCTTCGTGCAGGGGGTCATAACGCCGCACATCGCCTACACCACAGACGGCGTTATCACATCCACGCTCACTGCGCCCGTCAAGGTGGGCAAGGGCAGGATTTACGCCTACGCCGACACAGTTGGCTCGGCGATAGTCGACTCGTTCGACGTCCAGTACGTCGCAGGTCCGCCCGCGGTGATACGCTTCGACACCACGGGCTTCGGGAGCTTTATGGCGGACGGGAGGTTTTACCCCGTTCCCGTCGTCGTCAAAGACGCCTACGGCAACCCCGTTGAAGTTGGCACGGAGGTTACGTTCAGCACAACGCTTGGCGAGATACAGTCGCCCGCGGTGGTCGCGAACGACACAGGCGGCGCGGTCACATACATAATGAGCCACGAGACCGGTCCTGCAGTGATAACCGCCCGCTCGGGCGATGCCATCGCAACCGCGCACTGCAGCTTCAGCGAAATCGAGGGCAACTGGATAAGCGTCATAGCCAACCCGTACATCATCACCGCCGACGGTGTGTCGCAGTCGGTCATAACGGCAACGCTTATGGACACATCGACGGGGATGTTCATACCGGTCTCCGACGGAGTGCCCGTGCAGTTTAGGGTGAGCGGTCCTGGGATTTTGGCGTCATCCATTGCGTTTACCGAAAACGGTCAGGCTTCGGTGACCTTCACAGCCGGCACGAGGTCCGACACGACGACGATATACGCGATAGGTCCCGTCATCCCGCCCGGCGATACGCTCAAGGATTCGGTCAAGGTTTACCTTGCGCCTGGTCCGCCTGCGGTCGTTGAGTTTATAAGCTCGTACTTGCACGATCTTCCCGCCAACGGCACCGACACGATGCAGGTTTGGGTTCGGGTTCTGGACGCCTTCGGCAACGGGGTGCAGCGCGGAACGCCCGTTTCCTTCAGCACGAACCTTGGCTCCATAACGCCCAACAGCGCCGTCGACGACAGCGGCTACGCCTGGGCGATACTTACGGCAAGCAGCACGCCGGGCGTTGCAACGCTTTCGGCAACCTGCCAGGGCGCAACAGGATACGCCACCATAGCGATGCAACAACTTGTGGCCGACTCGATAATACTTGCGGTCTATCCGCGTGAGATAGTGGCCGACGGTGCCTCCACAAGCGACCTTACCGCGGTGGTCTTCGACTCGACGGGGCTGCCCGTCTCCGACGGAACTATAGTTCGCTTCTCGGCCTCGAGGGGGCTCACGAACCCCGCCATCGCCTACACATCGGGCGGCATAGCTACGTCGCAGCTTATATCCGCCGTCTCGCCCGATACCGTTGTTATTGCTGCGATAAGCGGCGCCGTCGCCGATACGGATACGGTGATCCTCGTTCCCGGTCCGCCGGCGAGGATGTCGATCTGGGCAACGCCCGACTCGATGCTCGTGGCAAACGGGAACGACTCGCTGCGCATATGGGTCCAGGTTCTCGACGACTACGGCAACCCCGTCCGTGCGGGGCAGCCCGTGAGCTTCTCCACAACCATCGGCATAATTACGCCCAACGCCTACACCGACGAAAACGGTCAGGCTTCGGTTATACTCACGAGCGAGTATGAGGTTGGTTGGGCGCAGGTTACGGCAACTTGCGGCGGCGCAACGGCGAGCATGCTCGTACAGTTCGTCCCCGACTCGGTGGGGCAGGTGATACTTTCGGTAAACCCGATAGAGCTTGTTGCCGACGGCACGGCAACGGCAAACGTCTCTGTGACCGTGCTCGATGTAAACAGCCACCCGATCGCCGACGGCACGCCCGTCCTGTTCTCGGGGCTTTCGCTTGGGCTTGTGGATCCGCCCATCGTCACGACCACGGGTGGGTCTGCCTCGGCTACGCTTGTGGCGTTTACCATAGTCGGTCAGGATACGCTTGTGGCAAGCTGCGGTGATGTGGCAGACTCGGTCGCAGTTACGTTTGTCGCCGGACCGCCCGCGAATATCGTCCTTACGCCGAACCAGATCTTCCTCATCTCCGACGGTCTCGACACAACCTCCGTCATAGCCACCGTTACGGACGCCGCGGGCAACCCCGTCAAGGACGGGACGCTTGTGAACTTCAGCGTGACGCCGTCGGAGATGGGGCACGTTTGGGAGGTCGGTGTTACCTCCTCCGGCGGTCAGTGTCGAACGGTCTTCCGTGCAGGGACGCAGCCTGGCGTCGTTGCCGTCAACGCGACTTCGGGCAGCGCTACGGGAACCTGCATCATCGAGCTTGTGCCGCCTTCGGTGGAGTCGATTGAGCTCTCCATCGCCGACCACTACCTGCCGGGCGACGGTCTTTCGAGCACACAGGTTACGGCGATGGTATTCGACACCCTTGGCCTTCCTGCACCCGACGGCACTGGCGTCCACTTCGACATAACGGCAGGCTCTGTGCCAGCAAACCTCTTCCCCGCCTGGGCTCAGACGTCGGACGGGGTTGCCACCGTGCAGCTTATCGCGCCCACAGCGGTTGGCGTGTGCTCCGTTTACGCGTACATCGACACGGGCGGCGCGGTTTCCGTGATGAGCGACACCGAGGTCGTGTACTTCGAGGGCGGCGAGCCGCAGGTGATACTCTTCAGCCCCACAAGCCTCACGCTGCCCGCCGACGGCGCAACCGACACAACCTGCACCCTCTGGGTGCTCGACAGATACGGCAACCCGGTGGGCGCGCAGCCCGTCAACATGTCCCTCGACCTCGGCAGGGTGACGCCAAGCGTCGTGGTGACCGACACCTCGGGCAGGGGCACGTTCCAGGTCGTCTCGTCGCGCAACATAGGCGACGGCGTGGTCCAGGCGATAGCAGGGAGCGCAGAGGGCTACATGAACGTCCACTACGAGCCTGTGCCCGTCGACACGATCCTGCTTTTCGCAACGCCATCGATACTCCCTGCCGACGGCACAAGCCAGTCGACAATCACGGCGATTGTGCTCGACTCGCTCGGGAGGCTTGTCTCCAATGGCATCGGCGTGTTCTTCTACACCACCGACGGCTACATCACGCCGTACGACACCACCGCCGACGGGCAGGCGCAGGCCATACTGACCGCCATAGATACGGCATCGGTTGTGACGGTGACGGCGGTGTGCGAGCCAGAGACGGCGACGATCCAGGTGACGTTTACCCCCGGCGTGCCCGACACGGTTCTGGTGCACTTCTCGCAGGGGATAGACACCGTTGGCAGCAGCACCATCGACTCGATCTACGGCTACGTCCTCGACACGTTGGGCAACCCGGTTGGCGAGGGATCGCTTGTGGAGCTTTGGCTTTCCACCGACGCCTCGGGGCTTGACACCTGCGGCGCCGGTGGCGAACCCTGCAGCCTGGGAACGATCGCCGACGTCACCGTCCTGACCGACCCATCAGGCAGATTCTCAACGCAGTTCACCCCAGGAACAAAAGCCGGAGTCATCTGGGTTCAGGCGAAATCGGGCAACGCCTTCGGCAGAGACTATATGATTCTCGACCCCGAGATCGCCCACACCGAGAGCATAGACGTCGACAGGAACCACATCTACGTTCGCGGCTCGGGCAATATCGACCAGGCGGTGCTTACCGCCTATATCTACGACAGATACGGCAACCCCGTGAAGGACAGCACGAAGGTTATCTTCTGGTGCACCAACTACCCCGGCGGCGCAGACCCCGACAGGCAGCCATCGCTTGAGCCGCCACACCCAACACTGGGGCAGCTTTGGTCCGACACTGTGTACACCCTAAGCGGTCGAGCGAACGTGACCGTTCGAGCTGGCAAGGCTTCGGGGGTCGTCATAGTCCGCTCGGCGGTGCTCGATGGCTCCGGCATAGTCTCGGAGGCGCCGAGGATCACGATAGCCAGCGGATTGCCCTACTACATCTCCGTCTCCCGCACCGACTGCAACGTGCCCGGCTGGCTCGTGGACGGACTGTCCGACACGATAATGGCTATAGTCTCCGACAGCATGGAGAACCCGTGTCCGAACGTCGCCGTTTACTTCACGTGCGACGAGGGGATCGTCACGGGCTCCGCCACCACCGACAGCAACGGGATCGCGTACGCCACCTGGTATTCTGCTGATCCTCGTGACGACGGTGTTGTTTGGGTGCACGCCCGCACGCGCGGCGACTCATCCGCATCATGCAACGGAGAAGCGGGCTGGGTTTGCGACAGCGTCTCGCTTTTCAACTCCGGTCCCGCGACGAACCTGAGCATAACCGTCACCCCCGGCTCCGTCAACGCCGATGGCACAAGCACCGCCGATGTGGTCGTCACGGCAACCGACGTGAACGGAAACCCTGTGGTCGACGAAACGGAGGTCACCCTCGAGGTCAACATAGGCTCCATAACGAGCCCTGTAATGACCTACAACGAGTGTTACGGCACGCGCGCCGATGCAACGTACACAAGCGCCGTCGTCGACGTTGATCAGAACTGCGGCAGTCCTCAGGTTGCGACTGCGACGATAACGGCGCGTGCGGACTTCGCAACGGCGACCGCCACCGTCAACCTCATGGGTGGCGACTGCAGCTCCGACAACTCGTCGATGACCGCGCCGGGAACGGTCCCCATGGGCGGCGACTTCGCCGTCGTCGTCACCGTCAGAGACATCTGGGGCAACCCCATCTGCGGCGAAAGCGTTTTGCTGACAAGCGCGCTTGGGGCAGCTATTGCTCCACCCAACCCAGCCACAACGAACAGCTCGGGACAGGCAAGCTTTATGGTCACTGCCATAACCGACACCGTCTCCCGCACCGACCTGCTCACCGCATCCTTCGGCGCGTGCGC
>CBEVQY010000043.1:0-13724 GCA_965552135.1 uncultured bacterium
ACGCACCGTAAAGTCGCGGACGAAGTCCTTCATAAGGTCGCCCTCGGGGGCGTCGAACCTGTCGGAAAACTCGCTGTAAGCCACAAGGAAATGCCCAAAGTGCTTGGGCGTGAACAGGTGAATGAGGTTTGCGGCAAATGTGTTGTTGCCCCATCCGACGTAGAACGTGTCGCTCTCGCCCTCGAAATCGAACACGTCCTTGCTGTGGTAGTACGTGAGTGTGAGCTTATCGCCCTTCTCGAAGTCGCGGGTTAGCTTGGTGTGGATGTCGGTGAAGTGAACGGGGAAGTCGAAATCGGTGGCGCCCCAGGCCCTGAGGGCGTCGAATATGAGGTCGACGTAGGTTCTTCTTGCGGCGAGCATCCACGCGCCCGGTCCGGCAAAGCCGGGCAGAGGTCCGTGGAGGACGAAATGGGACGAAAGGAGGCTCACCTCGCCCGAGCCGTGGATGCGCCGCCTGTTGCCCTCACGGTTTATGATCTCAAGCACCGAGCCTATCCTCCCGCCGTACTTCGCGGGGAAACCGCCTTTAATCAGGTTCACCTCCTTCAGCGCATCGACTATGAATGCGGAGAAAAGCCCCCCGAAGTGTGTGGCGTTGTAGACCTCGATTCCGTCGATGGTGACGAGGTTTTGCGTTGGCAGTCCGCCCCAAATGTACAGGGCGCTTGAGAAGTCGCTTTTGGCGGCAACGCCGGGGAGAAGATGGATCGCCCTGAAGAGATCAGCTTCCACGAACTTCGACGCCTGCCGCGCCTGCTGGGGCGAAACTATGATGTGCCCCACCGAGAGGTCTCGCTCCCCGCCCTCTCGGCGAGCTTCGACCACAACCTCAGCACCTACCTCAGCCGATGGCGTGAGCGCTATGTCGTACCTGAGCCTTTGCCCCTCCTCAACCTCGACGGTCGCCTCAAAGGTCTCGTACCCCAGGTACGTGGCGACGAGCTTGTGCCTCCCGGGCTCAACCCCCTCGATGATGTAGTACCCGCGGTCGTTCGTCGACGACCCCAGGGGCTCGCCCTCGAGGTAGACGTTGGCGTAGGGCAGGGGCTCGCCGCTTTGGGCGTCAGTCAGATAACCCGATATCGATGCACCCCAAGCCGCGACCCAAACGAACGCTATCACAAAGCTAAAAAAGAATTTTCTCCACAAGGTCATACCTCCCGAAGGGCGGCATTATACACGCTCCCTGCGCCAACTCCCTCGCGACCCCAAGCATCTCCTTGGCAATCGAGACGCCGAGTTCAACGGCTTCGCGCCTGCTGCCAACGCGCTCGAAGCGCGCCTGAATATCGTCGGGAATCGAGATGCCTGGGACCTCGTTGTGCAGAAAGACGGCGTGATTGTACGAGACCAAAGGCAATATGCTTGCCACAATTGGCACGCCACGACCCTTGAGGTATTGTGCAAGCCTCTCTAAAGGCTTTGGCGAGAACACGGGCTGAGTTTGCACGAAATGCGCTCCACACTCAAGCTTTCGCTCAAGACGCTCAAGCTCCCGCTCAAAGGACGGACTGTTCTGGTTGAACGCAACGCCTATGAAGAAAGACGTCGGCTCGTCGAGGGGGTTTCCGAGCAGATCATGCCCCTCGTTGAACGCCGCGATAAGCTTCACAAGCCCGTACGTCGATATGTCGAAGACTCCCGTTGCGAAGGGGTAATCTCCCACGGCGGGCGGATCTCCCCGCAGAGCGAGTATGTTATCGATGCCCATTGCGAAGGCGGCCAGAAGATCAGACTGCATGCCGATGAGGTTTCTGTCGCGCGCGGTGAAGTGGAGGACAATGTCGATTCCCGTTTGGACTCGTATTGCTGCGGCAAGTCCAAGTGCGCTCATCCGCATCCGCGCCATAGGCAGGTCCGATATGTTGACGGCGTCGCCGCCGAGGCTTTTGAAAAGCCTTGCCGCACGCACCTGCTCGCCAACGTCGACGCCGCGCGGAGGATCAACCTCCATCGTCAGGACAAAACCCGCCCTAAGCTTCTTCTCGAACGACGTCATCGAGCGAGGTCGCCTGCGGATGACCTCCCGTCTGCTCGGCGAGGATATGGCGACAAGCTTCCTCCTTCGCGGCTTAAGCCCCCCGACGGCTTCGGCGACCGCGCGGATGTGCTCCGGCGTCGTTCCGCAGCAGCCGCCAACGATGTTCACGCCGTATGAGACGGCGCGCCTCGCGAACTCCGCAAAATACCTCGGAGTGGCGGGATACACGAACCTGCCGTCAACGAATGTGGGCTGCCCGGCGTTCGGCATAGCCGAAACCTTTCCGGGAAATACCCTGCAAAGCTGCTTTGCCGCATCGAGGATCTCCCGCGGACCTCTGCCGCAGTTAGCGCCGGCGGCGAAAACGCCCTCGACGGCAAGAACGCCGCCAACCTCCTCCGGGTCGTTGCCCAAAAGGGTTTTCCCGTCGACGAAGGACATCGACGCCAGAATCGGCACCTCGGGCGCAACCGACCGCGCAGCCGATATCGCCACCCTAAGCTCCCCGAGGTCGGCGAAGGTCTCGAACAGGATGAGATCAACCCCGCCCTCGACCAGCGCAGCTATCTGCTCCGAGAAGATCTCGGCAAGCTGGGCATCGGGGATCTCCTCGGCTGACTCGAAGGGTCTCGTTACGGGACCCACATCGCCCGCGACGAAGACCTTCTCCGATACACCCTCGCTTGCCCGGCGCGCTGCCCTGACCGCCGACACGTTTATGTCGACCGCCCTGGCGCCAAGGTCGTAGTACTTCTCGAGGATGTGCCTGTTCGCGCCGAAGGTGTTCGTCGTTATAAGTCTCGCTCCAGCGGAGAGATACTCCCTGTGAACGCGCTCCACAAGCTCGGGGTTCGATAGGGATAGCTCGTCGTAGCAGTGCCCTTTGGGCACGCCGAGGGAGTAGAGGTACGTCCCCATGGCGCCGTCCGCAACGAGGATCCGGTCTTGGAGGTATTCGGCAAGCATTCTCCACAAAAACTTTGCGCAAGCGCGCCTCCTGCGCAAGCGAAAAGCTACCTGTAGCGTATGGCATCGACGGGTTTGAGCTTTGCGGCGCGCCAGGCGGGGTAAACCGCCGAAAGCACCGAAAGACCCAAAGCCAAAACGACAACGGCAACCACGTCCCAAAGCCGTATCTGCATGGGCAGCGAGCTTATGGAGTAGACATCGGGCGGCAGCGAGATGACGTGGAATGTCCTCTGAACCCAGACGATTGCGCCCCCCAAGGCGGCGCCAAGAACAGTTCCTGCAACGCCCACCACGAACCCCTGCAGGAGGAAAATCCTGACGATCGAGCCGTCCCTGGCACCCATCGCCTTGAGAACGCCTATGTCGGTCGTCTTCTCCATAACGACCATCATGAGCGTGCTCACGATATTGAACGCCGCCACGGCGATGATAAGCGCAAGAACCAAAAACATCCCCCACTTCTCAAGCGTCATCCACGAGAAGAGGTTCTTGTTCGTCTCGCTCCACGGCACGGCGTAGAACGGGAAGCCGAGTCTTTCCTCGATCCTCTTCGCGGTGCGGCTGGCGCGGTAGAAGTTGTCGGTTTTGACCTGAATCCCGCTCACGAAGTTGCCGTAGCCGAAGAGCCTTTGGGCGCACGATAGGGGGATGAAGCACAACGTGGCGTCGTAGTCGTACATTCCTGTCTCGAATATACCCGCCACTATGAACTTCTTCGCCACAGGTTTTCCGGAGACGAGGGATTTTTTTCCGCGGCGCAGGGCGAGGATCGTCACGGTGTCGTCGGGGTGTGCGCCGATGCCCGCGGCAAGATACCTCCCCAAAACGGCTGTCGGCAATCCCGTGTCGGGATCCACAAGCTCGAAATCGCCCCAGTAAACGAGATCAGGCACGGCGCTCGTTTCGCCCTCAAGCGCCTGGGAGGCACCACGTATCATGACGCCGTCGCTGCTTTTGGGACCAACTATCGCCCCCTTCTCGTACACAAACGGCGAAACTCCTACAACACCGTCCAAAGCGCTGATTCGCTTCGCAACCGAAGCCCAATCGCCTATTCCCTCCGGGCGGAAGGAGTACACCGTTATGTGAGCAGTCGTGTCTATGATGCGGCTTCGCACCTCCTCCTCAAACCCGTTCATGATCGATATCACGACCACGAGCGCGCCAACGCCGACGAGAATCCCACCCACCGAAAACAGCGTCACGACGTTTATGAACCTGTTCCTGTGCTTGGCGGTGAGGTATCGGAGGGCGATGTAGGTTTCGAATTTCATGGAGCCCCTTCCGCCTCGAGGCGCGATGCAGCTATGCGCATCCTCCTACGGTCGGCGCGGGTGGCGGAGATCGTGTTGGCGATGTAGTTGAGGAAATCCGCCGTCTTGCGCAGCTCCTCCTTCTGGGCATCCCAAAGCTTCGCCTCCGCCTCCGAGGAGGGCTCGGGGAATTCGTCTATCTTCTGGAGCAGCTGGTCGGCAAGCTTTCTGAAGTTCGCCGCCTTTGCCCTCACGCCGCGCTCGCTGTGCGTTCCCCGCAGAAAGCCCACCGCCTCGTTGAGGAGCGCCTGACGCCTCTCGTGATACATCTGGCGCATCTTGTCTATCTCCTCCTGAAGTCTTTGTTGTGCGCGGCGGCGGGTCTCGGCGGTGTCGACAACGTTTACCAAGCTTTCGGAGGGCTCCTCCACGGCGCCGGCTGCTCCGGGAGCCGGAGTCGATGGCGCCGCAGCGGTCGACGCAGTCTCCACCGCAGCCGCAGCTGACGCCACCTCAAGCGGCTGAACGACCTCCTCGCCCCCGCCAGAAGGACGCTCGACAACAAGACCCACACCCAAATCCGGCTCGGTGGCTATAAGTTCGCCGGAGCCTACGGGACTTTTCGCGGCGCTTTTGAAAAGGCTTGTAGCGCCCCAGATAAAAAGCGCAAGCACAAGGACGGGAACGCCTATGCCAAGCACATAGGGCTTCGCCTTCTGCCAGCCTGTTGCGGGACGCTTTTGCACCGGTGGTCGCCTCGCCACCATCGCACATCCCCCTTAGCGCACAATCGTTATCTTCTTCGCAAACCTCACGTCGCCCGAGAACGTAAGCACAAACGTTCCCGCAGGCACCTCCTTCGGCAGCGTGAACCGATGCAGCCCCCGCGAAAGCTGTCCGTCGAAGAGGGTGCAGACAACCTTCCCCGCAAGATCAACTACCCTTACCTCCGCGCGCTGAGCCTTCGGCACGAAGAGCTTTACCACAGCCGTAGGGTTGGCGGGATTTGGCATCACGGTGCACCTGAACCCATCGGGCAGGGCGGCTTCGGTTACACCCAAGGTTGCTGCCGCAAGCGCCTCGCCGAAGTCGATTATGCCGTATCCCGTCTCGTCGTCCCAGCCGGGTGGACCGACGTCCTGCGCGGTGTTGCGGATGATCCGATACACGCTGTCGGGCGAAAGCTCCGGCGCAACTGATCTTATAAGCGCCGCAAGCCCAGCCGCCTGCGGGCATGCCATAGACGTGCCGGCTTCGCCCGCGTCGGTGTGGTCGCCGGGGGAGAAGGAGGTCGTCTCCGCCTCGGCAACGCTCACAACCCACGTCGACCACACCACCTCGGTGTACTCTATCGTCCATCCGTCGGTTGTGGCGTCGCCGCCGCTGCCAAGAACGTCAAGACCAGGACCGTAGTTCGAGAAATACGACCTCTCCCGCTCCGAGTTGAACGAGCCCACAGCAAGGGTCGTGGGATAAGAGGCCGGGGGGAGAACTGATCCGCCGTCGTTTCCTGTTGCTGCAACGAGCACAACGCCGTTGTCGTAGGCGAACTGACAGGCCTCCTGTATAGCCGGGTCGGTGAGTCCGCCGAAGCTCATGCTCGCCACATCCGCCCCGATCAGGGCGGCGTATTCGATTCCCGCCACGATATCGGTTGTTACGCCGCTGCCCTCGGGGTTCACAACGCGCACGGGAACGATGCTTACACGTCCGCAGGCGCCGGCGAACATAAACCCATTGTCCATAACGGCGCCCGCGATGCCCGCACAGTGTGTCCCGTGGGCAACGCCCACATCGGCCATATCCACAAGCGGGTTTTGCGCTATGCCGTCGCCGCAGGATGGGTCAGGCTCGCCCCAGCCGTCGTCGCCGTAGTAGTGAACGTCGGGATTCCAGTCCTCCTGCGACGGATCATCGCTTAAGCCCCCCACGTTGCCGCCGACGAAGTCGTAGCCGAAAAGATCGTCCACGTAGCCGTTCCCGTCGTCGTCGACGCCGTTTAGATCGTCGTAGTCGTAAAGCTCACCGTCGCTGTCGATGTCCTCGCCCGGATTGACCCAGATGTTGTCGGCGAGGTCGGGGTGGTCAACGTCGACGCCGCTGTCTATTATGCACAAAAGGACGTCCCTGTCGCCAGTGGTGTAGTCCCAGCCGGCGGGCGCATTGGCGATGAAAAAACCGTATTGGTCCTCACCCGCCCCGGGAAGGTAATTCCCGTCGTCGACGAAAAAAGGATCATCGGGCGTGTAGGCTATGTAAAAATAGTGATTCGGCGAGGCATACTCAACAAGCCCGCCCTCCTCAAGCCTCTTTACGAGATCCAGAACCTGCCTTCTGCAGAGCTCGTAGCCTTCCCAAAACTCTTTCGCGTCGCGGCGCAAAAGCTCATCGAGGACCTCGGGGTCAAGGGCTGGCTCGAACGTGAGAAGATAGATAGGAAGCACCCTCGTCACCTTCCTAACGCGCCCGCCCATCCGACGCGCCATCTCCTCGATCTTTGCCAGCGCAACGTCGCTTTTGGGGTGGAAAACGACCTCGCCCGGGCGCATGTCGGGCTTCCTCCCGTCGAAGCCGGGATAAACCATCGCCGAACACACCGCGAAGGCGAAACACACAACCCCAAGCGCTCTCATCGGCTCCCCCTTGCGTCCGAAGCAATAAAAAATAAAACGCCTTGCCCCTTTGCCCTCAACAAAAATTTGGTCTCGACACAAAGCTCAACGCAAGGATTCGCTTGCTTCGAGCACGCGATGCGTTATCTTGGTTTGTCAAAAACATAAGGAGGAAGGTATGTCGGAGCTTTGGCGTTTTTCGCGCAGGGCGCTTATGACGAAGTCGTCGATCATCCGCGAGACGCTGAAGATAACCCAAAAGCCCGGCGTGATTTCGTTCGGTGGTGGACTTCCCGCGCCGGAGCTTTTCCCGAGGGAGGAGCTCGCCGAGGCGACGCGGAAGGTCCTTATGGAAAAGGGGGACAGAGCCCTGCAGTACGGAACGACCGAAGGCTACTATAAACTCCGCGAGCTTATCGCCCAAAGGCTTTCGCGACAGAACATAAACGTAAGCCCCGACGAGATAATGATAACCGGCGGCTCGCAGCAGGGTTTGGATATGTGTGGGCGCGTCTTCCTCGACTGGGGTGACGTCGTGGTCTGCGCAAGACCAACGTACCTCGGAGCCATCCAGGCGTTCAACGCCTACTTCCCAAAGTACGCCACACTGCCATCCGACGATGACGGGATGACCGTGGACGGACTCAGGGAGATACTCGAAACGCAAAACCCAAAGATGATTTATCTTGTCCCGACGTTCCAGAATCCCGACGGTCGGACTATACCGCTTGAGAGGCGCAGGAAGATCCTTGAGCTTGCGAGGGAGTACAACGTCCCCGTCATCGAGGACGACCCGTACAGCGAGCTTTGCTTCGAGGGCGAGGTTCCGCCGGCGATGAAATCCCTCGACCCGGATGTGGTCATAATGCTTGGGACTTTTTCGAAGCTTTTGGCGCCGGGGCTTAGGATCGCGTGGCTTGTCGCGCCACCCGACGCGATAGACAGATTCGTCAAAATGAAGCAGGGCGCCGACCTGCACACAAACACATTCGCGCAGTACGTCATCTACGAGTTCGCCAAAGACGGCAGACTCGACGAACACATAGCCCGCGTGAAAAAGCTTTACCACAAAAGGCGCAACGTCATGGTCGAGGCTATGAGGCACTATTTCCCCGAGGGCGTCAAGTTCACCGAGCCCAACGGCGGGCTCTTCCTTTGGGTCGAGCTGCCCGAGGGAATCGATACGATGGAGCTTTTGCCGAAAGCCGTCGAGAAAAACGTTGCGTACATACCCGGCTCTGCCTTCTTCCCCGACGGCGGCGGAAACAACACGATGCGCCTCAACTACTCGAAGCCGACCGAAGCCGAGATCGAGGAGGGAATCAAGCGCCTTGCGGAGGTCTTCAAGGAGGCGCTCAGCCGCAATTAAGCCTTGACAGAGAGGGCTTTGGGCATAATAAAGTAAATTTGCGGAGAGGTGCCCGAGTCCGGCTTAAGGGGCACGATTGGAAATCGTGTGTTCCCGCCACAAGCGGGACCGCGGGTTCAAATCCCGCCCTCTCCGCTGGGGAGAGACGCCCGGAGGGGTGCCGGAGCTGGTCGAACGGGGCGGTCTCGAAAACCGCTGTCCCGCTAACGCGGGACCGGGGGTTCGAATCCCTCCCCCTCCGTTAAAGCTCCTGCACATGCAACAAAAGCCCCACAGCGAAGCACCTAAACGCAAGGACGAGCCATTACTTATCCTCGCCGCCGGGCTTTGAGGGATAAAGCCCCCGGTTTTCGGCGAGGGGTCTTTCCCTGTCGGAATCGGGCTTTTCGAAGGTGGGGAGGTCCGGTGGCTCCTCTTCCGCCTCTCCGCCCTCGGCTTCGATCTCGAACTCCTTCCAGCCTCTGTCGGATCCGCCGACGATGCCCGCAACGCGCAGCCTGAAGTCGTCGGGGTTGGATGCATGCTGCAGGGCGGTCTCAAGCGATATCATGCCGCGGCGGTAGAAGTAGAAGAGCGACTGGTCGATGGTCTGCATTCCGTACTGCACTGCGCCCTCGGCGATGAGGTCACGTATTGCGGCGGTCTTTTCGGGGGTGATGATGCATTCCCTGACCGCTGCCGTTCCGACAAGCACCTCCACCGCAGGCACGCGACCGGGCTTGTCGCACCGCGGAACAAGACGCTGCGAAATCACCGCGCGCAAAGTCGACGCCAAAACAAGCCTCACCTCCTGATGCTGATGCGGCGGGAAAAACGAAAGAATTCGGTATATCGTCTGAAGGGCATCGAGCGTATGGAGCGTTGAGAGGACAAGATGACCCGTATCGGCAGCCATGAGGGCTATCTGCATCGTCTCGGCGTCCCTGATCTCGCCCAAAAGTATCACATCCGGGTCTTGGCGCATGGCGCGCCTCAGGGCCTCGGCAAAACTGTGCGTGTCTATACCAAGCTCCCTTTGGGCGATTATGCTCTTGCGGCTTTGGTGCAGATACTCTATCGGGTCTTCGATGGTGATGATGTTTTCGGCGCGCGTCCTGTTTATGTAGTCGATCATAGCAGCAAGGGTCGTCGACTTGCCCGAGCCGGTGACGCCGGTGACCAAAACCAAACCACGCCTCTGATCAGCTATCTTGCGAACCACCTTCGGCAGGTTGAGCTCGTCGAAGGTGGGGATTCTTGTGTTTATCATCCTGAACGCTGCGGCGAAAGTTTCGCGCTGGTGGAAGAGGTTTACCCTGAATCGTTCGCCCGTCTGCAGCTGGAGCGCGAAGTCGAGCTCAAGCTCCCTGTCGAAACGCTCCCTCTGCGCCGCCGTAAGCATCTGGTGGAGGAGGTTCTCCATGTCCTGCTGCGTCACGGGCGGAAGCCCTTTGACCCTTTTGAGCTCGCCGTGGATGCGGTAGACCGGCGGAACACCGACGCGCAGGTGCAGGTCGGAGGCGGAAAGCGCCTTCATCTGACGCAAAAGCTTCGTCACATCGAGCATCTCACACCCCCATCAGTCGGGTTCGATGAGGAAAAGCACCTGCCCGAACTCCACGGGGGATGCATCCTCCACGAGGATCTTGCGGACAACGCCGGAGACGTCCGACTTGACCTCGTTGAAAAGCTTCATCGCCTCGATAAGGCAGACGACCTGCCCCTTCTCCACGTGATCCCCCACCTCGACGTACGGTCTGGAGTCGGGCGACGGGCGCCTGTAGAAGGTGCCGACCATAGGCGCCGTTATCTTGTGGAGTCTTTCCTCATCAACCCCTTCTGCCGCCGGCTGCTCCGCCTTGGGCTCGACCTGAACCTGAGGCTCTGCGGGAACGCTCTGCGGCGATGACGCCGCAGCTGGCGCCAATGTTTGAGGAACCGAACTTACCACAACCTGCCCACCGCCAGACGAATACTTCCGTATCACAACCTTCCTGCCGCCCCAAAAGTGAACCTCAAGCTCAGCGATGGAGCTTTGCTCCACAAGCTCTATAAGCTCCTTTATCTTCTGCCTGTTCATAACTTGGGGAAATATAAGGAAAGCAGCCTCTGTGTCAAGAGAGAGGTTCTTCCCGTCGGGATTTTCTTCCGGCGAAACGTTTAAGAGAGCGCTGGACGCGTTGCTCGGGGCTCCACGTTTACCTGACGTCCGCTTGCGAGGTCGACTTTTGCGCAGCCGGATGCGCCCGCCCAAAACCCCGATGTTCTACAGAGGCGTTCGACAAGACCTCCTGCATCGCCTTTTGCCTGGACATCGGCGCTTGCGGCGACTGTCGAACCTGATCCCCTGCTACAATCATCCTCATTCCCCCTGTCCTCTGCCGGGCGGGCGCCAGTTAGGATCCCTGCGCATGGGCTTCTCGTTGTGTTCCTTGACCCACTGCTCGAAGTCTATAAGCGTTACACCATCGGGCGAAACCCAAACCCTGCTCGGATCAGGAGGGGTCGGCGGAACCCTCATCAGCTGCTCAATGGGGACTATCTCTCCCGTACCAAGATTCCTGGCAAACCCCTTCATTGGATTGCACTGGTCGCAACCATCTTCTTGCTCAGACTGCGTCGCCTCGACCTTCTTTTTCTCAACCTCCTCAGGTTCTACCTGCGTCAGCTGAGCATCGCCAACGAGGTAGTAGAAGGGAACGTCGCCGTCCAGGATGTCGGAGAACTCAAGCTTAAAGAAACCTTCTCCTATATCGGCCACCCACCATCTGCACCCGGGATCGCCCCGGAACGAAACGAATATCTTCGAATGTGGAGCCACGTTTTCGTCGTAAACGACTGTGCTTTTGCTTCCCCGGCGCGCGAACTGTTCTCCCATGCAGAACCCGCCAGTCTGGGAGTGGGGATTGTACCACCCGGGCTGAACGAGCACAAGGATCCTTCCCGTGTCGGCGTCGAAGCTCTCAAGAGCACGACCAACGACATAGCAAGGCCTGTCCGCCTTCATCCCAAAACCTTTTCTGCTTGACGACGTTATGTAATCACCGACCCTGATGGGACCGTTTTCGTTGGTCACCTTGACCTCCACCCTGCCCGCAAGAGCAACAGGAATCCCTGAAAACGGGCTGTTTATCGCCACCGAAGGGTCTTCTGAGTGAACGCCGACGATGTTGGGATCGTAAGGCTTCACGCTTACAATGTAGGCGTCGTCGGTGCCGGACTTTATGGAGATTATGTCTCCGGGCTCGCTTTCGTCGACGACGGGGAGATACTCCGCAAGATCACCTACATACACCGTCGAGTGGGCAAAGATGGGACCAGAGGCGTATATGCCTCCCGACTGGAAGCCGCTTGTGGTTCCGTAGGAGGTGCCATCGATGTAGAACCCCCAGCATTCGTACCAACCGTTGTAATTTACCGAGCCATCAGCACCGCCCACAAGCCTGCACCTAACCCAACCCCGAAGCGAGATGGTATAACTCTCCGACACCCAATCGCCGCCAAGATCATCGTCGTCCCAACCGTACATAGGGTCTGTGCCGGAACATGATGTGTTGTAGGGGTCGATCTGCTGATTAGGCGGATGGCTTGCCCAATTGCTTGTCGAGATATCGTGCCAGTTGCGCCCATCGGTGGTGTACTGAAACGCAACTCCATCCCAGTTGTTCTCGAAGTTGCCTGTGTCGTGTTTCAACGTAAAGTGCACGCCTGTGTACATAGGCGGCACCCATACCCATGGGAACCAGAGGTAATGGCGCTCGCCGTTGCTGTTCTGGTGGAACTCCGCCTTCGGCTGCCCACTCCAGAAATCTGTAGTGATCGACCAGCTGCCTGAACCGCAAATATCGGAAATCCAGTACCATCGCTCGCGCATAAACTCCTCCCAGAAGATGTTGCTCGATGCTGCACCGGAGACACTGGGCGAGCTCGGATTGCCAACCTTAAGATACCCCGTAACCCGCGCGTTGCCGGAGACGTGCAGCTTTTCGGCGGGGGAGGTGGTACCAATCCCAACGCGTCCACTAGAGGTCACGCGCATCCTCTCCGAGACCGTGCCACCGCCCGTAGCAAAAATTATATCGTTCGCTTGGAAGGTAAGATCAGTGTACGTCACACCCTGATTAACAGAACGGATGTAGCTTTGCGTTCCGTTGTTCCAAAGGCGCAACGAGTGTCCCGAGCTTGCGTTGCCCGCACCGATGTAAACCACGCTGCCGCTGCCGTACACATGCAGTTTGCCCGCAGGCGACGCTGTCCCTATTCCTACGTTGCCGTTCTCCTCAACGGTGAAGATCTTGCTGTTCTCGTTAACGGCAAACGCGGCGTTCACGTCGATCTGGTGCGAGGTGTATCCCGACGGGATGCTTCCGTCGACTGGCGTTATCAAATTCCAGCCGTCGTAGCCACGCGTAAGCTGATCAACCCAAACGGTCATGCTGTTGCTGCCATGATTGTTGTCCACGTACACCTCGACGTACATATAATCGTAGGTTCCGGCCTCAAGGATCCTTACAGCATCCACGCCCTGGTTGCTGAATCGATCAGCTCCCAGGAGCGTCAACCGCACGCCGCCGGCGTCGCCGAAATCGGCGCCGGCGTAGAATATAACATGCCCGTGCTGCCCGCTTACAGCCCACCTAACCTGGAAGATGCCCGCTTGCCGCGCAGCATTGGACGTTGATCGAGCTATTCGCACCCACTTCTCGGTTGAAGCCGGCACACTGAAACTCACATCCTTGACTACAACGCGCGTGTTGCCGTAAACCTTTCCCGTCGCCCTGGCGTCGCCCGAAACATCAAGCTTATACCCCGGGCTCGTCGTACCTACGCCAACCCTGCTGTCGGTCACACTTAAAACCTCCCCACCAACCCCTATGCTCACTCTGCTATCATCATAAAACCCCATATAGAACTTATTGCCGTCCTCCGGCTCACGAATGAAAAGATTATCTCCCTCCACCCTCAATCCAAAATCCTCGCTTCCCGTCTCCGCGTTGCTGAAGATAAGATAATTCCCCTGCCCTATCCTTATCTTGCCCTCAACATCCAATTTAGCATCCGGGGAGGCATCCCCAATGCCTACGTTACCGCTTACAGCGGAATACATGTTGCTCCCCGACACCGTCCAGTCGCCGTCGCTTACGGCGCTTGGGTCGACCCACTGGATGCCGCTCCCCGTGCTCTGCAAAAGCTGTCCGCTTGAGCCCGCGTTGCCCGATGCATCGCGAAGAGCACCCGTTATGCGAACATCGCCCGAAACATCAAGCTTATAAGAAGGGGAGGTTGTGCCCACGCCCACATTGCCCTCCGGAAAAGCAACGGTCGTCCCCCTCAAATACAGCCAACCGCTTGGATCATACTCGAAAATCCTTCTCGTCCCTAAGTCAGCCAGAATTAACCTGTTATCATAAGTTTCTATCCCGTAATCCCTTCCACCACTACCCCACCACTTCAACGCAATACCGCTCCCAAAGTTGCCAATTTCCAACTTCGCCCCGGGCGATGTCGTCCCTATGCCGACGTTGCCGTTATCGTGCTCGACGAAGATGCGTGTTGTC
>CBEVQY010000044.1:0-13456 GCA_965552135.1 uncultured bacterium
CAGGAAAACTCGCGCTGTACTCAACATCCCCCAAACCGGGATAAACCCCAAACAAGCGCGGCGAGGAAAAGTCAAGCGTGAACGTCCAGCACAGCGAGTCGCCCTCGAGTGGGTTGCCGTAGACGTCCTCCGCTGCGCGCAGGCAAACGCGCACAGTCTCCCCATCGGCAAAGTGGAGCGGATAGAGAACCAGCCTCGGCTCGCTCCACATCGCGGCGGGGGAATCGACGGTGTAGACCGCGCCGTTCACGTCGACGACTATGGTGCTTTCCGCAACCCCATCGCTGTCGGATATGGTGATCACTATGCTTTCGGGCAGGCAGCTCGTCCACGTGTTGGGCAGGGGATGGACGATCTCCGCCTCGGGACCCGTGCAGGGATAGGTCTCGAAAGGCAAAGCGCCCTCCCAACCCCAGCTGTTTATCGTTGTGTCGGCAAAAAGAAGGGTTGTATCGACCTCGAGCCAGAACCCCAAGCTGTCGCAGTGCGGGATCGAGCTTACGCAGATTGAGTATCCTTCCACCGTCCATGTATGCGTCTCAGCGCAGCCGGCGTAGTATGTGAAGGTCGTTTCGCGGATTCCGAGCGCGACGACCTCACCGTCGACGATGACGTTGTAGAACAAGCTTTCCCCGCCCACGCTGCGCCACGCAAGCGTTACAGCACCTGGCGGAAGCATCGTATCCGGCGGCGGCCAGAGGAGCTCAATGGCTTCAGGCGGCGAAAATTCGCTTACAACGGTCACCGTATCGCTTGCGAAGCAGCCCTCGCCGTCAACAACGACAAGGACGTATGTGGTTGTCGTCTCTGGCGAGACGGACGGGTTTGGCGTCGTCGCGATGACCTCGCCGTCAAGCGTCGACCAGGTCACGGAGTAGGGCGGTGTACCGCCCACATACGGCGGATGCGCGCCAAGCTCGACCCACTCGCCGGGACAAATCGTGGCGTCGCCGCACGCATCGGCGAAAAGATCACAGGGCTCCACAACGAAAAACCAGCAGCTGTCAAGAGCGTTGTCGGGGCAGTAGTCGGTTGTATCGGTGGCGTGGACGCAAACGACAACGCTGTCGCCGTGGCGGAAAGCGATATCGGACACATCGACCCAGAACGAGTCGAGCAAGCCCGAAACGCCGTCGCCGTAAGCGAAGGTGAAGGTGGTCCCCCCAACGCTGACCTCGACGGTTACCGTGCTCGTGTCGAGTCCGGAGAGCGAATCTGTCAGGTGGAATGAGATGACGTCGAGGGTCACAGGAGCGGTATCCGCAGGCGAGGCGTCCCACAAAGACGGCGGCGACAGGTCCACGCGGAAATCCCAGCATACGGGCTCTTCGAGCGCGTTTCCGAGCAGATCGGCTGCGGAGTCGAGGCAGACGGAGACCAAAAGCCCGTCGTACCAGCCTGCAGGCGGCACAAACACGAGGGTCTCTCCGTCAAAGGTGAGGATTGTGCCGTCGACGCTGAACTCCGTCCCGTTCACCACAAGCCGTATCGAGGCGGGATCGACGCCGTCACTGTCGACGACCGCGACGATTATTCGCTGATCAACGCACGAGCTCCAACTTCCGGGGCGGGGCTCAACGATCTCGGCGACCGGTCCCTCGCAGCTTTGTATCGAAAACGTCCACACGCCCGACGTGCTTTCGCCGCAGACATTGACGGAGATGACCTGCCAGCTGTAGGTGCTGCCGCAGCTTGCGCCGGTGAAGATAAAGGTCGTGTCGTCCGTAACGGAGAGGGTCTCATCGCCCAGGACGAGTATGTACTCGTCGGCGAAGTCTGCGCTGCGCCAAACGAGCTCTATGGCGCCGACGATGAGTGTTTCGCCGTCGACGGGGGAGACAAGCTCTGCGGGTGAGGGCATGGGCAAAACCTCGATGTATACGCTGTCGCTTGCGGAGCATCCCGCCTCGTCGGTCGCGGTGCAGACGTACCAGCCCGACTCGGTCACAACCACCGCGGTGGTGCCAGCCCAAGGAGATACAACGCCCTCCACGGGCGACCACGAAAAGTCCACTGATCCAAATGCGCCGAAGACCTGTGCCGAGATGAGCGCGGTGTCGCCAGCACACACCGACGTGTCGCCAAACGCAAGAAGCCTCAGGCTGTCGACCACAACGACGACGCTGTCGGTGTCGGCGCAGCCGTAGTGGTCAATGACAACGACAAAGTACGTCGTCGTCGACTCCGGCGACGCGCTCGTCGCAGAACCAAAGGGGTCGGAAAGCCCCTCAGTCGGGAACCAGCGGTACTCGATGGGGGCGACCCCGCCCTCCACCGCGGCGGTCAAAAGCGCCTCGCCGCCGGGGCAGATAACGGTGTCGGAAAAGGCGGCAACCGAAGGAGGCAGTATGACGGGAATCCAGACGCAGTGGGTCACCTCATACGGTCCAACCGGATGCCCCGTGGACGAGACGACAAAGTCATCGATGTACCAGCCGTTGGAGTAATCCGGGTCGGGCGAGAAGCTCCCCGTCCCGAAGCGGAAGCGGATGCGTATGCTGTCGCCCGGCGAGCAGTACCCCGTTGATATCAAGTCGTGGCTGCGCACCTGAACCCAGCCGCCCGTATCGAAACAGTAGGCAAGCTTCAGCGCCAAGGGATTCCCGATGCTGCTCATGATGTAGCCGTTGTACCTCGGGGATAGCATCCCCGTGGCGAACTCGTCAATCTGCTGCCAGCCGGTCCCGTTCACGTCGATCTCGACTATGCCCCCGTCAACGCCCTCCAGGGCAAGCCCGCTTTCGCGAACGTCGAGCCAGTGCCAGAAGTATATGTAACACTCGCTGAAGCCGGTCAGGTCCACGAAGGATGACGTCAGTGACCACTCGCCGACCTCCGGGTAGACCGTTCCATCGGCGGGGATGCCCGCGAATCCGGTTCCTGAGGGCGGCATGCCGGCGCGGGTGACGGTGGAGAAGTCGGTGTAGTCGAACCGCCCTGTGCCGTCGCCAACGAAGAGGGGAGGGGTGTCGTCGAAGTTGTCGCGATAGCCCAGAATGGAGTCGGCGGAGGTTATCACGATGCTGAAGCACTGCGAACCCACAAGCGTCTCGTCGACCGAGATTTGCCAGCTGCAGCTTACGGTCTCGGCGGGCGCGATGTCGCCAAAGTGCACGGTGTCGTCGCCGCCTGCTATGTGCATCCCCGAGGGAAGATTGAGGTACGCCATAACGCCGTGCACAACGGTGCCGCCGGAGTTCCAAATCTTTATCGTCGCGGGGAACGGATTTGGCGTGAGCCTGCAGTCCTCGACCCCAAGCTCGTCGGGCGCATCAAGCTCCCAATCAAGCTCCCCCTGCTCCGGACCACCGCCGATGTAAAAGTCGTCGATCATCCAGCCGCGGAAGCCGTTGTACAGGGCATCGACGGTGTCGAAGTGAAACCTGATCTGGATATTGTGCCCCGCGTAAGCCGAGAGATCATAGGTCCACAAAACCCACTGCCCGTAGGCAAGATATCCGCCCGTGGAGTAGCTTTCCCACTCGTCCCATCCCGGGAGCCTCGAGAACGGGGGGTTGAGTGTGTCGAGTGGCACCCAGGCGCCGCCGTCAACGGAAATCTCAACGGTCATCACGTCGTAGGCGTATATGTCGATGCACTCAACCTCCCACCACGTCCAGAACGACATCATAAGCTCCGAGAACCCCGCGGTGTTGAAGACGGGGGAGGTTAAGGTTGCCTCCATGGCGCAATCCGATATCCCGCCGTCGTCGGGGAAGCCGGGAAGGTAAGGCTCGCCTATGAAGGTTCCGTTTTCAGGATTGCCGCACCACCAAACGCGGTTCCCGCTGTGGGCAGGAGGAAGATACGCTACCGTAAGCCCATCGATAACCTCCTCGGGCAGATCGACCCGGCTCGGAAATATATCGGGTGCAACCTGAATAAGCTCGGGGTTCGCAAGCCAGTTCCAGTAGATGTACGAAAAGCACAGGAACTCGTCGTTGCCTGCCCAGGTGGTCCAGCCTGAGATGTCGCTTTCGAAGTCGTTGGAGTACGGCACAGAGACGACGATGCTTGGCTCGGGAAACTTCGGAGCTATGCTTTCGTGCTCCGTCGTCCGCGCCAAGACAATGGAAAACAAAACAAAACCAAACAAAAAAGCCCCACACCGCCTCATATCGCCTATCTCCTTTTCCCCCTTAAAAAACAAAATTAAGATCGCCGAGCGATTGGGTCAAGCTGCGGCTTTTTGACTTTTGCCGCCGACGGGCTATCTTTGTCTTAGCCGTGTCAGACAGGTATGAAAAATACGTTCGCGTTGCCGTCGACGCGCCGATATTCGACCTCCTCGACTACGGCGTTCCGCGCGAGTACGCCGACCTCGTTGCGCCGGGCTGGAGGGTTATGGTTCCCCTGGGGAGGAGGGTAGTAAGCGGTTTTGTCGTCGATGTCGTGGAGCGCACAGACCTCCCGCCGGAGAGGATCAAGCCGATAATCGATCTTCCCGACGACGAACCGGTTTTTACGCCTGCGCTTCTTAAGCTCTGTGATTTTGCGGCGCGCTATTACGTTGCGCCGCTCGGCGAGGTCCTCGCGATGGCGCTGCCCGCCGGCGTGTCCGTCGGAACGAAGCAGATCGCATTCCTCGTCGGCGACCCAGAGCGATACAGCGACATCCTCACGCCAACGCAGCAGAAGATAATCTCCCTCCTCCGCGAGGGTCCCCTTGAGGTTGCGCGGATAGCGCAGAAGATCGGGCGCAGGGGAGCGCTCTACCACATCCGCAAGCTCGAGCGCCTTGGGCTTGTGGGCAGGCGGTACGAGTATCGGGTTCAGTCGCCGCCCAAACTTGTGGAGTTTGCCCTGCCCGCGCCCGACGTCGACGAAGAGCTTGTGAACCAGCTCGCCCAAAGAGCGCCGCGGCAGGCAGCGGCGCTGAGATACCTCCTGTCGGAGGGCAGCGTGCTTGCGTCGCAGCTGCGCAACGTCTTCGGCGCATCCGCAGTAAAGGCGCTGGAGCGCAAGGGCTACATAAGGCTCGAGCGGCGGGAGCTTGTCCGCGCAAGCGAGGGCTGGCTCACTCCGCGCAGGGACATAAAGGAGCTGACCTCATCGCAACGGCGGGCGGTGGATGAGATCCGAAGTGCGCTTCGGCGCGGCGACACAAAGCCGATTTTGCTTCACGGCATAACCGCAAGCGGCAAAACGCTCGTCTACCTCGAGGCGGCGCGCGCGGTGAGGTCGATGGGGAGGGGGGCTCTCTTTCTGGTCCCCGAGGTTGCGCTGACGCCGCAGATGTGGGGCGCGCTGCGGAGCTTCTTCGGCGAAGACGTTGCGGTCCTGCACAGCTACCTATCGCCCGGCGAGCGCGCCGACGCGTGGAGACGACTGCGACGCGGAGAAGTCAAAATCGCCCTCGGCGCAAGATCAGCCATATTCGCACCCATAGAAAACCTCGGGCTCATCGTCGTCGACGAGGAGCACGACCAGTCCTACAAACAGGGGCACACACCGTTCTACAACGCCCGCGACCTCGCCGTCGTGCGCGGAAGGATCGAGAACGCGCTCGTCATACTCGGCTCGGCAACGCCATCTATGGAGAGCTACTACAACGCCACGACCGGCAAATATCGCCTCATCGAGATGACAGAGAGGGTTCCGGGCGCGCGGCTGCCCGAGGTGCGAGTCGTTGACCTGACCAAACTCAGACGGAGCGAGCGGATATTCTCGCCGACCGCAAAGGACGAAATCCTAAAGCGGATCGACAGGGGCGAGCAGGCGATACTCCTTTTGAACCGGCGCGGCTACTCCACGAGCCTGCTTTGTCCGAACTGCGGCTATGCTCCGCGCTGCCCGAACTGCGACCTCACGCTCACGTACCACCGCGTTGGCGACAAGCTTTTGTGCCACTGGTGCAACTACGAGGCTCCCGCGCCCGATGCGTGTCCGAACTGCGGCGCCGAGGCGTTCATCCACAGGGGAAAGGGAACCCAAAGGCTCGAGGTGGAGCTCTTCAACCTCGTCGAGCCCGAGCGCGTTCACCGCATAGACTCGGACGCGATAAGCCGCAAGGGCGCGCTGAGACGCATACTCGAGCAGTTCGCATCGCAGCGCGGGTCGATCCTGGTGGGAACCCAGATGGTAGCCAAAGGGCACGATTTCCCGGGGGTGACCCTCGTCGTCGTTGTCGACGCCGATGTGGGGCTCACCTTCCCCGACTTCCGCGCATCCGAAAAGACCTTCCAGCTTCTGACGCAGGTGGCGGGCAGAGCGGGCAGGGGCACCGAGCCGGGGCTTGTCATCATACAAACGCGCAGACCAAACGACCCAGCCATAAGGTACGCCGTCTCGCACGACTACAGGTCATTCTTCCTTGAGACCGCCGCGCACAGGCAGCTCCTCGGATACCCACCATTTTCGCACCTCGTCAGGATCATTGCCCAAAGCGAGGACTCCACCGCAGCCGAGAGGTGTCTTCGCGTGATAATGCGCGCCCTCGTCGAGGCAAATATCCCCGGCGTTACGCCGCTTGCGCCATCAAAACCGCCGATAAGCAAGCTCAAGGGGGAGTTCCGCTGGCATCTGCTTATCAAAGCCAAGCGCATACAAAAGCTTTTGCCCTTCCTGCACCGCGTGGCGCGGACGAAGTTTAGGGGCGTGAAGCTGCGAATAGACGTTGATCCGTATGAAATGGCTTAGTCCCCGTCGTCCTTTATGAGCCTGTCCATAAGCCTGCACGCGGAAAGTAGCTCCCTCGAATCGCCTATACGGTGTGGTCCGGGTGTCACAATGAGCCTGACCTCCAAAAGATTGCGTTCGAACGCGGCGGCCATATCCTCGTTGGACTGTCTGTTCCAGTCGTTCTCCCGCGTTATGAGGACCACTGGCATGCCGGCGGCGTCCCTCCAGTTGGGGTTTCGGATGAGTCCGTGGTGGGCGCATTCGGTTATGACGCCGGCGAAGCGGATTGGCCAGCGCAAAGCCGTGGCGAGCGCCTGCGCCCCCTGACCGGAAAAGCCAAAAAGGACTATCCCTCTCGGATCAACCTGCGGGAAAGACAAAAGCTCGTCGACGAGGGCGAGTATATCCTGCTCGTTGAGCGCAGGGTCGCGGTGGTTCTTCGACCTGGCGCAGACGGCCACGTTCCACCCGAGCGAGTCGGCGACGACGCGAGCGGTGTCCAGGTCGCTCCAGCTGCCGCCGGTGCACGAGAGATAGATGAGCGTTGGAGCGCGCCCGGCATCGTGCGGCTGGAGAAGGATGATGTTGCCCACGGCATCGGTGAAAACGCTTTGCTCGCCGCAGAAAGCCGCGGCAACAAGTAAGAGAGCAGAAAAAAGCCCCCTCACTCGGCAAGCTCCCTTGCGAAAAGCTGAGCCGTTTCCTCGTCGATGTTACAGAAGCGAATCTGTTTGACGCTCCCTGGGTTTTCCGCGAAGCGCTTTGCCTCGTCGACTATTATCGTGACGCCGCGCTCCTTGGGGAAGCCGAAGATCCCTGTGCTTATTGCGGGCATCGACACGCTTTCGCATCCGAGCTCCGCAGCCTTCCGGAGCGCGTTTCGGACAGCCGAGCGGAGCTTTTCGTCCTCGTTGCCCTCGCCCCATCGGGGTCCCACGGCGTGGATGACGAACTTTGCCTCAAGCGCGCCCGCGCCGGTCACGGCAACGCCGCCCGTCGGAACCGGACCGTGCTCCTCCACCCAGCGACGGGACTCCTCCACGATCACGCTCCCCCCACTCCGCGCGATGGCGCCGGCAACGCCACCGCCGTGAACGAGCCTGTTGTTGGCGGCGTTGACTATAGCGTCCGAAGCCTCCTTGGTGATGTCGCCCAAAACCGCCACAAGCTCCACGCCGCCAAAAACCCTCCGCGCCAGCTCAACGTTCGTCATCTTTCCCCTCCCTTGACAAGAGGCGGGGGAGCCAAAAGGCTCCCCCAGCCGACCAGGAGGCACTCAGCCAATCAATCGGCGTCGTCTATCTGGGCGCGCTGAAGCTTGCCCGAGAAGTCTATGTATATGGTCTTCCAGTCGGTGAAGATCTCGTATACGGTCCAGCCGCCCTCGCGGTGACCGTTGCCGGTGTTCTTAACGCCGCCGAAGGGGAGGTGGCACTCGGCGCCTATGGTCGGTGCGTTCACGTAGGTTATCCCAGCCTCGAAGTCGCGCGCAGCCTTCATCGCCCAGGAGAGATCCTCGGTGTATATGGCGCTTGAGAGCCCGTAGGACGAGTCGTTCAGGAGCTTAACCCCCTCCTCGAAGGTCTTAAACTTTGTGACCGCAAGCACAGGACCGAAGATCTCCTCCTGGAAGATGCGCATATCCGGCCTGACGTCGGCGAAGATGGTCGGCTTGTAGAACCATCCCTTCGCAAGCTCGCCTTCTTTTGCGGGCTCGCCGCCGCACAAAAGCCTCGCGCCCTCCGATTTCCCTATCTCCACGTAGCTGTGGACGGTCTCCACCTGCTTTTGATTTATTAGCGGTCCCACGTCGACGGTTTCGTCAAGCCCGTTGCCGAGCTTGAGCTTCTTCGTCGCCTCGACGAGCATGTCGAGGAATTTGTCGTGGATCGGCTCGTGGAGGAGGAGTCGGCTCGTGGCGGTGCACCTCTGTCCGGTTGTCCCGAAAGCGCCCCACAAAACCCCCTCAAGCGCAAGCTCCAGATTGGCGTCCTCCATTATCATCACGGCGTTTTTGCCGCCAAGCTCCAGCGAGATCTTCTTCAAAAGTCTCCCGGCGCGCTCGGCTATATCCCTGCCGACTTCGACGGAGCCGGTGAACGATATGATCGCGGTATCCGGATGCTCCACAAGCGGGATGCCGACCTTAGACCCGCTCCCGAAGACGACGTTCACAACCCCGGGCGGAAGCCCCGCCTCCTCCATAAGCTTGACCATCTTGTAGACGGTGTAGGGGGTGTCGGTGGCGGGTTTTATGACGACGGTGTTTCCGGAAACTATGGCGGGGAACATCTTCCATGCCGGTATAGCCGATGGGAAGTTCCAGGGGGTTATAAGCCCGGCGACGCCGAGGGGGACGCGCATCGTGTAGGCTACTTTATCCGGCAGCTCCGACGGGACGAATGGCGCGAAGAGCCTTCGCGACTCGCCCGCCGCGTAGAAGGCGGTGTCGATAGCCTCTTGGCAGTCGCCGCGCGTCTCGAGCAGAACCTTGCCCATTTCCCTCGTCATGTCGCGGGCGATGTCCTCCTTGTGCTCAACGAGGAGCTCCCCGATGCGCTGCATGATCTTTCCGCGCTGCGGCGCAGGGACAAGACGCCACTCCTTGTACGCCTCCTTCGCCGCGGCAACCGCCTTGTCGACATCGCGCGCATCGGAACGCGGGAAAAGACCTATGACCTCCTCCCAGTCCGCAGGATTGCGGTTCTCGTACCACTCCCCAGTCGAAGGCTCCACCCACTTGCCGCCGATGTAGTTCAAAAATTTCTCGGGCATCCGGCTCCTCCTTTCTACTGACCTCCAAAGTTGATCGAATTCAGCACCGCGTTGTCGATGCTTATCTTCGCCTGCATCCAAAGCCTGTTTTGATAGTCGGTGACGGCTTGTTGACCTTTCTGCTGGCTGAGTATCTGGCGGATTCTGTCCCTGACCTCGTCGAGGGACAGGTGCCGGGGCGGCTCGGACTCGATGACCTTCACGATATAGTACGTCGACCCAACCTCGATGGGCTCCGATATCTGGTTGGTCTCAAGTTTTCGTATCACCTCGCGCGCCTGGGGAACGATCTGTGTCTCGAAGAACCATCCGCCGTCGCCTGACCTGTTGTTGCCGACGCCGGGATATTTTGTCACAGCATCGTCCCAGCTTATCTTGCCCTTCGAGAGGTCCTTGTAGAGCTTTTCCGCCGTCTCCTTGTCGGGGAGAACGAGCTGCGCGATGTGATACCGCCTCGGCAGGTCAAAAAGCGAGTCGTTCTGCTGGTAGTAGTTTTGAATCTCGGCGTCGGTTACGGCGCTGTTTTGGTTCTGAATCGTGTTTAGGAGCACCTGAGCGTAGATGTCCTCGGCGGCGCGCTCAACCGCAGCCTTGACGAAGTCGAGGGTGTCTATCCCAAGCTTTTTGGCTTCGGCAACCAGGAGCTTTTTCTTGATGATCGAGTTGAGCAGGTCCATTTTGCCCGATGGGCTTTGCATGACCTGCTTTTGCGCATCGGGCGAAAGCCTGCCAAGCGCGGAGATGACGTCCGCAACGGTTATCTTCTCCCCGTTGACCTCCGCAACGACGTCGTCGGGCTTGGGACCCTCCTGCGCCCAGACAAAAAACGACCCCAGAAGAAATAGCAAAAACACACCAACTGCCCGCATGCGCATTACGACCCTCCTTGAAGCTTGAGGTTGAGTTTCAATAATAGCACCATCCCGCCGAACAGGCAAGGGGAAAAGATCGACTCATCCTCCAAAGGCAATTCCAAATAACCCTTGCCCCTGCGTGGGCATCGACTTAAATTTTTATCCTTTCGGAAAACCTGGAGGTGAATATGCCGAGGATGGAGGTCATAGCCGACCACTGCAAGGGGTGCGGTCTTTGCATCGATATCTGCCCTGTGGGCGCTATCGAGTTTTCGAAGGAGATAAACAAGCTCGGGTACCACCCCGCCAAGTACAAAGGTCAGGGGTGCACGGGCTGCGGGCTTTGCTTCTACACGTGTCCCGAGCCCGAGGCGATAGTCGTCTACCGCAAGGACTGAAAAAAGGAGAACTGCCATGGCCAGGGAACTTATTAAAGGCAACGAGGCTGCGATAAAGGCTGCCCTCATTGCGGGCTGCGACGCGTTTTTTGGCTATCCCATAACGCCCGCCTCGGAGATCGCCCACGCGGCGGCGAAGTACTTTCCGCTTGCGGGCAAAGTCTTCCTCCAGGCGGAGTCGGAGATAGCCTCGATCCAGATGTGCTATGGCGCCGCAGGCTCCGGCTGCCGCGTCATGACGGCATCGTCCGGACCAGGACTCTCGCTGAAGCAGGAGGGCATATCCTACTCCGCCGGCTCGGAGCTACCCATAGTTATAATCGATGTCGTCCGCGGCGGACCGGGGCTCGGGAACATCGCGCCCTCGCAGGCAGACTACAACCAGATAGTCAAAGGCGGCGGGCACGGGAACTACAAAGTCCTGGTCCTTGCGCCAAACTCGCCCCAGGAGATGTGCGACCTTACCATACTCGCCTTCGAGCTCGCCGACAAGTACAGAAACCCCGTCGTGATCCTGACCGACGGCTTCAACGGGCAGATGATGGAGCCCGTGGAGTTCCCAGAACCCAAACCCGTGAAAGTCGACAAGACGAGCTGGGCAGCCATGGGAACGCCGGAGACAAGACGAAACCTCATAAACTCCATCTACCTCGACCCGCACGAACTGGAGGAGCACAACAAGAAACTCCAAGAGAAGTACCGCAGAATGGAAGAGGAGGAGGTGCGCTTCGAGGAGTACATGCTCGAAGACGCCCAGGTGGTTGGCATCGCCTACGGCACCGTCTCGAGGATAATGTACAGCGCGGTTGATACGGCGCGAGAGGAGGGGTTTAAGGTCGGCATGCTGCGACCCATCACGCTTTTCCCCTTCCCCAAAAAGAAGATACGCGAGCTTGCCGAAAGCGACGCCGTCAGGGCTTTCGTCGTCGTGGAGATGTCGAACGGACAGATGGTCGACGACGTGAGATTGGCTGTGGAGGGCAAAAAGCCCGTCATCTTCTACAACCGAATGGGCGGCGTTGTGCCGAAGGTTCTGGAGCTTGTCGAGCAGTTCAAGAAGGCTTTTGAATAAAGGAGGAATAAAATGGCACAGCTTAAGGACGTTCTTCGCAAGCCAAAAGCCTTTTACGATGAGTTTTTCCGCAAGCCCGACAGGTTCAAAAAAGACACGCACTACTGTCCGGGGTGCGGGCATGGCATACTGCACAAGCTCATCGCCGAAGCCATTGAGGACTTCGGCATAGCCGACAGGACGATAATGATCTCGCCCGTGGGCTGCTCCGTCTTCGTTTACTACTACTTCGACACCGGCAACTTCCAGGTTGCCCACGGTCGTGCGCCCGCCGTCGCGACGGGGATCAAGCGAACCCACCCCGACGCCATCGTCATAGCCTACCAGGGGGACGGCGACCTTGCCGCCATCGGAGGCAACAACATCCTGCAAGCCGCCAACCGCGGCGAAAACATCACCGTCTTCTTCGTCAACAACGCCATCTACGGCATGACGGGCGGCCAGATGGCACCGACGACCATAATTGGCCAAAAGACGATGACAACCCCCTACGGCAGGAAGCTCGAGTGGGAGGGACCGCCGCTGAGGGTTGCGGAGCTTCTTGCGTCGCTCGATGGTCCTGCGTACATCGAGCGCGTCGCCTTGACCGACGGAAAGAACCTGATGAGGGCACGAAAAGCCGTACGCAAAGCGATTCAAACGCAAATAGAGGAGAAGGGGTTTTCGCTCGTCGAGGTTCTTTCGATGTGCCCCAGCGGCTGGCGCATGACGCCAACCGACGCGAAGAAGTGGGTGCAGGAGGTTCTTACGGAGGTGTTCCCCCTCGGCGTGAAGAAGGACGTTACAGCCGAGCGCGAGCCGGGCTCATTCGCCCGAAGACTCGAGAAGGTGCCAATCGAAAAGTACTACGAAATCCTCGAGCTGGACAGAAAGGTCAAAGAGATCAAGGGCGACATGAGCGCCGTTCCCGAGCGGTACCGCAACCCCGAGATACTTATCGCCGGCTTCGGCGGGCAAGGGATTTTGCTTTTGGGACAAATGCTTGCCGAGGCGGGAATGAGACACGGCTGGCACACAACTTGGATTCCCTCCTACGGTCCCGAGATGCGCGGCGGAACAGCAAACTGCCACGTCAAAATATCCGAGAAGCGGATCGGCTCTCCCGTCGTCGACAACCCGTCGATACTCATTGTGATGAACCAGCCATCCCTTGAGCGCTTCGAGAAGGACCTGCGCCCCGGTGGACTGCTTATCTACAACACCTCCATGATCGCAACAACGCCAACGCGGAGCGACATCGAGGTCCTTCCCATACCAGCCACGGAGATGGCCGACGAGCTGGGGACGCTCCGTGCGGCAAACATGGTCGTCGTCGGCGCCGTCATCGAAAAAACTAAAATACTCGACCCCGAAATCGTCATCGACTCGCTGAACACGGTGGTGAAGCATAAAAGCTTCATCCCCATAAACGTCGAGGCGATAAAGAAAGGGATGGAGTACGTCCGCAACTTCAAGGGCTGATCTGAGCTCGCGCGGTAAACCCCCTGCGGTCAAAAGCGCTGGGCTTAGAGTAGCCATCTAAAGGTTCCCTGGGGGCCGGCTGCGGTTTTTGCCCGCCTCTTCCTCGCGCGGATTGCAACAAAGCGCCGAAAAGGCACCAGCCCCCTTGCTCTCCTGCCGTATGGACAGTATAATTTAATTGCAGGGACATCAAATGGGGAAGAGGACTATGCTTCGGTTGGCGCTTTTGTTTTTGCTTTTCGCCTTTCTTTTCGCCCAGTCCGACAGCGTTGTGT
>CBEVQY010000045.1:0-13330 GCA_965552135.1 uncultured bacterium
GGGTTCTGTGGATATTTCCGGCAGCTGCACCGCGGCGCCCCTCAGGTGAACGATGATGCTATCGAGCCCCAGAGTGTCCAAGAGTGCGCGGACGTTCCGCAGAAATAGACTCGGGTCACCTCCCCAAAACGAGACCTCACACGTAAGCCCAAGCGGGCATCTGAGCGCTGCGGGAAGGTGCTCAAGCCCGCCGCGCTCCGACATCGTGCCGCGGGAACACCACCACTGCCCCGTCGCCCAGCGACGATATCGAAACGCAGCATCCACCCAATCGCCGCAGAATGGCACAACCACAAAGGGATAGGGAGGGCTCCAGGTCGAGTGAACCAGATGGTTGTCCTCGGGGAAATGCCTTACGAAAACGAGCAGGAAATCGTCTGCGCCGTAGCTGGAGTACAATTTCACATACCCAAGCGTGTCCTGCGTGGACCAATATAATCCGCTGGCAGCATCGTATAGCGCCGAGAACTGCATTATATAATTCCCCGGGTATTGTCCGTTTGCGGAGCCTCCCACAGCCGGGTCAACCGACTGGTAGGTTCTGACCATCCTGCAGTGATCGCCGAAGGGGTTTGTGATGAGTGTTCCCGAAAGCCCTGAGAGTGCGAGTTTGTCGTCCTCGGGATCTCCGCCAAGGGGCAGGACGCCGAAGACGGGGAAATCGAGAGCGAAAAGCGGGGATTCGCTGCGGTTTTCGACCGTGGCGCGCCACACGAACTGGGTATCATCCCACGCGAGGAACACCGTTGCGCTGACCGCAAGCGTGTCACCCAGGTTCCACAACATCTCAAGCGTTTGCCCCTCGGACGATGTATCGACGCGCCAGGCGAAATCGTCTGCATCGGTCGCACAAAGCTCGCGAAAACTCGTCTCCGACACCTCAGGCGAGACGCCACTCCACACAATGAGCCGCCACAGCGCGACAGTGCCCTCGCAGAAAACCTCGGAACCCTCCGCAAGATTCGCGAAGGACGTTATGCACCCGTCATCGCCCAGCGTGAGCCTGACGACGCCGTTTTCGAGGCGAATATCGGACGACGCAAGCGAAATGAATACAGCGAGCGCAAAAGCAAAAGCCCTTCGCATCCCTCCAGCCCTCTCTCAGCGCAACGACCTACATTCAACCTCACGGCTCCGTCTTGCAACCGACGGTGGTGAAGAGCGAATCCAAGACGACCCAAACGGAGTCAAGATCAGAATAAGCGCCGGGGACGATGACCCAAAGCGTATCGCCAGAATGGCTAAACGAGAGCGAATCGGGCGGAACGGTGTCCTCGGCGCCATCTACGATGCGGCGAACGAAGATTCTCGTGGTGTCAATCTCCTGCCCAGATGTGTCAACCACGCCGAAGGTCACAGTTTGCGCCGCGCACGAAGACCAAAAATCAAATCCCTCAGGCGGGCACACAAGCCAAACAACCGCAGGATAGCAGCAGGGATGCCTGAACCGAACCGTCAGGCTGTCGTCGACGAGCGTCTCAGGCAGGTCGTTCCCCGACGAGTCCTGTGCGCTCCAAAGGCGGACATAGAAGTAGCGCGACGGATCCGCTATCGAATCGGGCAGCCTCGGGTAGAAAATTAGCATCGTATCGCACACCACGCGCATCGAGTCCGGATAGCACAGAACGCCCAAAGGATCCTGTATGCAGACAGAAGACCAGTCTATCCCAGCATCGTCGTGCAGAACGAAGACGACGCTGTCGGGGGAGCATGTGTCGGCGTAGGCGTAGCCCCAAGGACTCACCGTATCCCCCGTTATGGAAAACGGTCCGCAGGTGTCGCAGCAGGTATGACCAAAGCTGTCCGTTGCGCAGACCATTATCAGCGCCGAGCCCGTCAGAACCGGCGGATACGCCCAATTAAAGCTCCCCGTATTTGCGCTTGCGCCAATAAAGCTCCAGCTTGCGCCGCCGTCGGGAGAAAACCAAAGCTCTATCGGATATGGTGGCGCCAGTGTGTTCGGCGGGATGAAGGAATCCTCGACCGTCCACGTTATCGTTGTGGCTTCGCCAACCTCGCCGCCGGGCGGGCAGGTGGCGGTAACGCGCGGACACCAGGTATCGACAGGTCCTGGGTCGCTCTCGGCAGAGGCATAAACGGCGCCGAAGGGGCAGGAAACAGTGAATGCATAAACATACGCACGACCAGCGTCTGTTCCGCCAGCATCGTTACGCCATGCTCCCACAATAATGTCGTCGCATCCATCGCTGTTAACATTTCCCGCAGTGGAAACGGAAAAGCCGAGCAGGTCATCTGCTGCTTCTCCCGTGATTATTATATTGGCAGAAGAAGCGTTGAATGAACCGGAAAATCCTGGTCCGCCATGAAATACATACGCACGACCCACATCACTCCCACCAGCGTCGTTAAGGTATGCTCCCACAATAATGTCATCATATCCGTCACCATTAATATCCCCAGCGGTGGAAACAGAATAACCAAGCCAGTCATTCGCTGCTTCTCCTGTAATTATTATATCGGCAGAAGAAGCGCTGAAGGAACCGGAGAATCCGGGGCTGCCCCAAAATACATACGCACGACCAGCAGCAGTTCCACCAACACTGTTTCCATGTGCTCCCACAACAATGTCGTCATATCCGTCGCTGTTAACATCTCCTGCAGTGGAAACGGAAATACCGAGCTGGTTATCCATTGCCTCTCCTGTAATTATTATATCAGCAGCGGAAGCGTTGAACGAGCCGGAAAATCCTGGTCCACCGAAAAATATATATGCACGACCAGCCCAAGCTCCGCCAGCACCGTTATAGTGCGCTCCCACAATAATGTCGTCGTATCCGTCACCGTTAACATCCCCCGCAGTGGAAACGGAACAGCCAAGATGGTCATTTGCCGCTTCTCCTGTGATTATTACATCGGCAGAAGAAGCGTTAAACGAGCCGGAGAACCCCGGTCCACCGAAAAATATATATGCGCGACCTGCGTTACTCCCGCCAGTATCGTTATGCCACGCTCCCACAATAATGTCGTCGTACCCATCGCCATTAATATCTCCCGCAGTGGAAACGGAACGGCCGAGCTCGTCATCTGCTGCTTCTCCTGTGATTACTACATCAGCAGAGGAAGCATTGAACAAGCCAGAGAACCCCGGTCCACCGAAAAATATATATGCACGACCCGCTCTATCCCCGCCAGCATCGTTATCTTCTGCTCCCACAATAATGTCGTCGTATCCGTCACCGTTAACATCCCCCGCAGTGGAAACGGAACAGCCAAGATGGTCATCAGCTGCTTCTCCTACAATTATTATATCAGCGGAGGAAGCACTGAATGAGCCGGAGAACTCCGGTCCGCCAAAAAATATGTACGCACGACCCGCACTACTCCGGTATGCTCCCATAATAATGTCGTCGTACCCGTCGCCATTAACATCTCCCGCGGTAGAAACAGAATTGCCAAGATAGTCACCTGCCGCTTCTCCCGTGATTCTGCTCGTGCACCAAAATGTGTCCCCCGTTGAAAAAACGGCTGGTGGATGGAAAGTATCAGAGGGAGCGCTACCAAAGCTGCCAGGACCGGAACCGCCGGAGTCAGCGAGTTCTACTCTGAAAACCCAGTTCGAGTGCTCGTTGCTCGGCACATCCTCCCCCGCCGCCCACACAATCACAAGCGATTCCCCAGGCGCAACGCCAGAACCAACTGCGCCGTAAACCGTCGTGCAGGGAACATCCCAGCTCGCCCCGCCGTCGGAGGAACACCACAAAACCACGTTCTGCGGAGAATCGGCTACCAAATCGTAGATTATATAAACCGTGTCCGTCCCGTCGGTGCGCTCCCCAAAACGTATGTCCTCAATCCTGGCGACGACCTCGCTTTCGGGCGGACAGGGACACGGAACGAGCATCCAGGCGCAGTCGATCTGCGTCGGCTCGTTCTCGATACAAACCTGGTAACGGAAAGATTGACCAATCGATGGGTATCCCACCAATCCCGCCGTGTCGGGGACGACGAACCATCCGGAGGTATCGCTCACGATGTCGTAGGTCGAAACCGGCGCGCCACCCATCGTTATCGTGGCGGATGGTGAAAAATTCTCCCCGTAAAACCAAACCGTGTCGCCAATATCGGCACAATAGGGCACGAAAACCAAAAGTTCAAGCCAATCACAATAAACCTGAATCGGGATATTGAATGAAATGACGCCCGCCGCACCGGTTACCTGAACAGTGACAATGTGGAAACCTTGAGCAGCAGACAGCGGCACAGTGAAAGTGACATGCGTAGAGTCTATCCAAGTAAAAGAGATCGGCGAGCCGTCAAACAGCAAATCCGCATCGGGCGGGATGTTCTCGCCGTAAAGATGAGCAACATCGCCGGGGTCGGCACACGGAATCGAATCTAATCGCGGTATTCCCTCCGGCGGCTCGCAGGGATTCAATGTATCGCCTACCCCCGCAAGAGAAGTCAATATGTTCACAATAAACCTGTAGCTCATCGGCTCAACATAGCCCACAACCTCGTACTCGTACGTGTGGTTCTCGCCAATAACTATTATCCGACCCCCACTCTCGCAGGTGTTGCACTCAAAGCCGCCAAGCCCCTGCGGATACGAAACAGCCGCCAAAACACGCTCACAAGCATCGTCCCAAACAAAGGGATACGCAGGCGGATTGACCAAAAGTTCGGCATCAACAAGCCAATCAAGATACGAAATCCCATCGGTAAGCGGCGGAAATGAGGCTATGCAGGTGGTGCGCGTGGGGGATCCGCCGGGAACAAGCTGTATCCCCGTGTTCCACCTCGGGTCAGAAAGAAGCTCGTTGTGCGGCGAAAGATCATCCATAGGCATGATGAGCACCTGACCGCCAGAACAAACAAAGTCTATAAGCTGCGTCCTCTGTGACTCGGTGTAGCCGCCACAGGGAGAATTGTGATGCATGAGAACGACAAAATCATACGAGGAAAGATCAGGATACCTTCCGACGTCGGTGGTGAAATCTATCGTGCAGCCCGCAGCAGCAAGCGTGTCCCAGAGCGCCTGGTAGGTATAGCGGTCGTGATGACCGCAGAAAGGAGCATCATCAACCAAAACATGCTGCGCAAAAACGAACGAGAAGAGCAAAAGCACCGACAGAACGGGCATACGATACATCCCTGTTTTTGTTCGCCGATACCTCACAGAGCGAAAAGCGCGTTGAAAAACGCGACAGCTGGATGAATCAAAATCCAAAGGACATTGATTCCAGTTATGCCTCCGAGGAATATCAGCACCAAAAGCAGAGTTGGTCCGAACTGCTCGAGGGCGTAGATCGTCGACTCGCGAACGCGCAAAAGCCCGAAAAGCACCTTCGAGCCATCCAGAGGCGGAACGGGGATAAGGTTGAAGACCATAAGGATCACGTTGATGTCCATTGTGTAAAGCACCATGAGCCACGGCATAGATCCCCGCACCCCCGCGGCGGAAAGCAGCTTAAGAAGCGCTCCTGAAGCCGTTGCGAGCAGGAGGTTGGCAGCTGGTCCAGCAGCCGAAACCAAGACCATATCCCTCAGGGGATTGCGGAAGAAATATGGGTTTACGGGCACGGGCTTCGCCCACCCGATGTGAAACAGAAGGAGCGCCACGGTGCCGAAAGGATCAAGGTGAGCCAGCGGATTGAGGGTAAGCCTCCCGGCGCGCCTGGGTGTCGGATCCCCCAGCGCATACGCAACCCTGCCGTGCGCATACTCGTGGACCGTAAGCGCCAAAAGAAGCCCTGGAATCCATAACACAAAGTCGGCAATGCGATCAAGCATATTTCAATAAACTAAAAGGGGGTGTGATGGCGTCAAGCCGTTTTGCCAAGCTCAATCGGTCACCTTGCCCGTAAGGGAGAGGTCGATCGTCTGCGGCGCAGTGGTGGATGAGGTGTAGGGGGCAAGGATGCCGATGTGCAGCTCTCTCTGGTCGAGCTGCACCGACCAAACGCCGTCGGATGTATCGTTTGGGTCCTGAGCCCAAAGTCCTTCGAACTCGTCCTCCGAGCCAACCCCGCCAACCGGAGCGGCAACCCACCCCACAAAGCCCGAATCCGGCGTAGCAGGGACACCATCGGACGCCTCGAAGGAATAGCACGAGCCGTAGCTGTTCTCCCCAAAGGGAGGCGCGGGTTCCACCAGCGCCGCACAGCCGTTCGTCGCAGTGGGATTCTTAACCCAATCGGTGGACACCTCGTTGTCCCATATGTTGAAATCAAGCGTTATTCCGCCCGTGTTCTCGATCCAGAAGACGGCATGGAGGAAATCGCACGGGTGGACGGTATCGAGCGCGGCGGAGAACGTGTCGCCAACAAGCGACCACACAAGCGCTGGCGCCGTCGGAGAGTGCTCCGAACCCTGACCGCCCAAGGTCACGGTATACTTCAGACCAACCATACTGACAGCTACAGTCAGCCTCGCCTCCTCCCCCGCACTCGGAGCCACAACCTGCGCGAAAACGCCGCCAAAAAAGAGGAACAAAACCGCCGCCGAAAGACGCTTGAACATCTACCCCCGTCCTGAAATCCTTCGCATCCATAAGTTACTATAAGATGCGGGGAGCGCAAGTCAAATTCGCCCGAGGGCGAAGAACCCTGCCGGGGGCGGGACTTGAACCCGCACGGGCACAGCCCCGGGGATTTTAAGTCCCCTGCGTCTGCCGCTTCCGCCACCCCGGCAACAACAAAAAAACTAAACACGCTCCTGCGACAAGTCAAGAAACGTTTCCACAAAGACTATAACGCTTGATTCGGCGAACGAAATGAGCTATCGTTCATAATCCAAATGCCTGCGGAGGTGTACAAAATGAACATGTACGTCAAGGCTCTGCTGTTTCTGGCAGCGTTCAGCCTGCTCCACTTCGGCTATGAGATCACAGGATGGACGTTTTTGACGCCCTTTTGCGGCGTAAACGAGTCGGTCTTCCAGCACCTGAAGATGGCGTTCTGGGGATATATCCTGCTTTCTGCGTTCGAATATCTTGCGCTCAAAAGACGAATTAAGGAAAACCTGACAGGCTTCCTCTACTCGAGGATGCTTTCAACAATAATGATCCCTTGGGTTATATTCATAACGTGGTACCTGCTGCCCGCCCTTTACGGCAGGGCGAAATCCTTAATCGTCGACCTATCTTGGGCGGTAGCGATAACGTATATTTCGGCACTGTCCACGGCACAAATAGAGAGCGAGGTCGAGAAAATCGAATTCAGCCGCGGAACGAGGGCGATCATTGCGGCTTTGCTGGTCGTTTTGGGATTTCTGTTCACGCTGTTCACCTACAAACTGCCCTGGATAGACCTGTTCGTCAACCCGGAGGCGCTGTGAGGCTACGGTAATCCAATCGTCGCTTCTAAAACAGAAGATGCCCTCAGAAGCGCATCACAGAGCGCACATAGATGGCGATAAGTCTTTCGCCCCACACCATAGATACAAGCGCCGCGGTGACGATAAAAGGACCGAACGGTATCGCCGTCCCGCCCTCTCGGCTTTTGGTCAGCTTACGGATCGCGATAACGACCGCTCCGCCGAGCGCGCCAAGCAGTGCAGCTATAAAAACCGTCAAAAGCACCCCCTTCCATCCGACGAGGGTTCCCACGGCCGCGATGAGGAATATATCGCCCTCGCCAAGCGCCTCCTTGCGGAAGGCTTTCTTCCCCAAGACCGCCACCGCCCAGAAGATAAGCGCACCAAGCGCCGCTCCAGCCACGGCATCGACCATACTGCGCCATCCCGCCGAAAACGGCGCCGTGGAAACCCCAACCGCCGCTACCGCTATCGTCAACTCGTCGGGAATAACCCAGTGCCTCACGTCGATAACGGCGATCGAGACAAATATAGGAAAGACGAGTAACGTTTTTATAATGTTCAGATAATCGGTGGGGGAGTAAATAAAATACGTAGCCGTGTACGCTGCAGCCACAAGAAGCTCGACGAATATATACTGCGGCGAGATCTTAGCTCCGCACGCTCTGCAGCGCCCACGGAGGAAGATGTAGCTTAGGATGGGGATGTTATCGTAGAACCTGATATGCGCTCCGCAGATGGGGCAGTGCGACGGCGGGGAGATTATCGACTCGCCCCTCGGCAGGCGCCATATCAGCACGTTGGCAAAACTCCCCGCCGCAGCGCCCAGAAGAAACAGGAAAAACGCAACTATTGGGGAGTGTTCGACCATTTTCGTCCTCGCGCCGATTCTAAGGCACGGCGGTATCGCGCCCTAAGCCTCCCGTTATCGGGCAAAAGCGCCGCAGCGCGACCGAAGCAGTCCAAAGCCCTCGCGGTATCGTGGCACGCCCAGTAAAGCTCCCCGCAGCGATAGTTGACGTAGGGGCTGAAGGGAGCGATCCTCTGCGCCCTTTCGCAAAAACCAACGGCACCGCCTGTATCGCCCAACGCCAAGAGCGCAAAAGCCGCAACGGGGTAGGCGGAGACAAACCCCGAATCGAGCTCGATGAGGCGCGTTGAGTAGCGCTTTGCCATCGCGAAATCGCCCTTTGCCAGAGCCGCCGACGCCGCAACCCCAAGCGCGTTCGGATAGAGGCTGTCCTTCTCAAGCGCAAGCTGCGCGTAGAAGAACGCACTGTCGACCTCGCCCACGCTCAAAAACTCCCCCGCAAGCCCCGTGTAGCCCTCGGGGTTTTCGGGCGCGTCGCGCACAAGCCTGGCAAAGCCCGTCCAGTCATTGCGCCACCAAAAGCTGTAGGTAAAACCCAAACTCCACATGGCGGCAAGGTAAGCCAGAACGGCTATCCTCCCCAGTCTCGGCGCGCCGCGGAGACGGATGTTCCAAAGCCTCACAAGCCACCTCCCCACAACGACGCTCGCAAAGACCGACGGCAGAAACGCAAACCTATCCGCCCAAAGCGCGCCCTGATGGGGCACAAGCCTCAAAGCCGGCAAAAGGAAGAGAAAAAATCCACACACGCAAAACCAAAAGACCCTGCCTCTGCCGAACCTGGCAGCAGCTAGCGCGATCGCCGCAAGGGGCAACACCCACGCCAACCAAACGAGGGGCGAAAACATCCCGTACCACTCGGCGTGGAGCGGCGAAAGCGTGAGGGGAAACAAAACGTTCTGGATGTACCGTATGATCAGGTAGGGGATCGTAAGAAGCGCCTGCGCCAAGCCGACGGTCCTTATCGCATAGGCGCCCCAAACGCCGAGCACGTAGTGCCGAAGCGCAAAATACGCCGCGGTCGGCAAAAAGAAGACAAGCAGGCTCAAAAAAGCCCACACAAAGCCTTTCTTCTCGAAGAAGATCGCGTAGATCGGGAACAGCAATATCCCCGGCACAGCCGTCTCCTTCGACATCATCGCGAGCAGGAACGCCACAGGTGCAAGCCCCCACCTAAGGAGCGGTTTTCGGGAGGCAAACAGCAGGAGAGCCGCGATCAGGAACGCCGCGGCGGATACATCGGTAAGCCCTGCCACCAGCGCCACCGACTCGGTGTGGACGGGATTCAGTGCGAAGAACGCCGCCGCCAATGTCGCCCCAAAGCCCTCGCCCAAAAGCCGCATCGCCAAAAAGTACACCAAAACGACAACCACGCAGAACGCGAAAAGATTAAAGAGCCTAAAAAGGATCGCCCTCGCACCCCACAGTCGATACCCCAACCAGAACCAGAAGACGGTTGCAGGTCTGTAATACGCCGGCAGCGACGTCGTCTGCGTGGGCGGCCAGAACGACTGAAAAAGAAGCCAAACCGGACTCCTCATCCTCAAAGCCGGGTTTTCGGCTATGAGGGTGTTGTCGTCCCAGATGAAGGAGCTTGAGAGGGATGGCGCGTACATCGCCGCAGCCAGCGCGATGATCCCCGCGACCCGCAGAAGATGTCTCCCCCAGCTTTTGGCTTTGCCATCCATCGCCGCAGGGCAAAAACAAAGGGGTGGAGCACCCGCCCCACCCCCTTCTCAGGCAGCGCCTCAGACCGAGGATTACCAGGTGCCGCCGGTTATACGACCCTCCTGGTCGACCTCGAGGTTGACGACGTCATGCAGCGACGCATCGTAGGAGTTGGATGAGGTTGCGTACGCGTGGAACGTAGGACCGGACTGGTCGATCACGTAGGTGAACCTGGGGTAGCCGCTGGGCCTGTCGACCACAAGACCGGGCAGCGTGTTCCAGTTGGTGTTCTTTGTGGACGCGTCGTTGAACTGCCAGGTGCCGGCGCTCGAGCCGTCCGAAGGATCGCAGGGCGGATAGGCACCCATCTCCTGATAGTACGCCTGCGCCGCTGTGTAGATCTGCTTGAGGATCTGACGCGCCTCGCTTATCTTCGCCTTCTTCGACGCAGCAAGGAAGCGCGGAATAGCAAGCGCCGCCAGGATGCCGATGATCACGACCACGATCATCAGCTCAATGAGCGTGAAACCCTTTCTCCTACGCATCCATCACCTCCTGCTTCTGGTTCCCGTCCGCTTTGTTGAGCTGCAAAATCCGTGCCAAAAACGCACAAAACGACGCAATCACAAAAAGGTCAAAGCGTTATAGCAAACAAGCTCGAGGACTCAGCCCGCAGAAGGCGCCCTTTCGTTTGCAAAATGCAAACAAAAAAGGGAAGGGCGCGCGCGAACCCCAAAGGTCTGGCGAGTTCGCAATCTGCAAACCGAGTCATTTTTGCTCCTTAGGCTCCCTCCTGTGGGCTTGTTGGCGCAGTTCGTCGAGAATCTTGAAGTCCTCCTCGTCGAGCTCCGCCTGCGGGATGAGGTCCGGTCGGCGCTCCATGGTGATCCTCAAAGCCTCTCTGCGCCGCCAGCGCTCTATCTCCGCGTGATTCCCCGAGAGGAGAACCTCCGGCACAGCCCTGCCCATAAAGACCCTCGGTCTTGTGTAGTCCGGCGCCGACAGGAGCTTTCTGCCGCCTGCGAAGGAGTCGGTGGCGGCGGAGTCCTTGTCGCCCAAAAAGCCCGGGACAAGCCTCAGCGCGGCATCGAGCATCACCATAACGGGGAGCTCCCCGCCCTGTATCACGTAGTCGCCGATGGATATCTCCTGCGCGCCCATAAGGTCGACTATCCTCTGGTCGAACCCTTTATACCTGCCGGCGAAGAAGATGAGGACTTCGGCTTTTGCGAGCTTTTCCGCCCAGCTTTGGTCGAAGAGTGCTCCCCGCGCCGAGGGGACTATCCGAAGCGCTTTCTCCCTGTCCTCCGCGGGGATGGAGAGATACGCCTTTATCACGGGCTCGGGCTTTATGACCATTCCGCTCCCGCCGCCGTATGGCATGTCGTCGACGGTGCGGTGGGGGTCGTCGGTGAAGTCGCGGAAGTTTATGAGCTCAACCTCCAGAAGACCGCCCTCTCGCGCCCTCCTCACAAGACCGTGCTCAAGATAGCACGAAAAAAGCTCAGGGAATATGGAGAGGATGTAGACCTTCATCGTAACCTTGCTCGCTTCCACAAATTTTTCAAGAGCCGTCGCTTCTCAAGACTAAGTCCCACCACACCAAACGCCCTCGACAGACAACATTCCCAATTCCCTCATTTTTTCGAAAAGCTGCCACTACATGTCTTTCCCCGGCGTTGCTTCTAAGCCACTTCATCCCACCTTTCGCCGCTGTCCGGATGTTCACCTTCCCAGAACCCTCATCGTGTCCCTCAGCATCTTCTTAAACATCTTCCACGCCACGAAGAGCTGCGGCTCGGTTATGAGCCAAACGTTGAAAGCCCAGTTTCTGTCGATGGCGTCGGCGAGGTCGGCGAGCTTTGCAAGGACGTCCTTCTTCTCCTGATCCGACGAGAAAATCCCCAGCCTACTCAGTGCCTGCTTCGTCGCCTGCCAAGCCGCCCAGAGCTGAGGCTCAGTCACAAGATACGTCCTGAACGCCTGCGACTCCGTTAAATCCTCCATCAGGTCAAGCAGTTCGCCCGCAAAGCCCATGCGCTTACCAGCCCAATTTAAAATATCCTGCCGCAAACAGCCTGCACAAGATCAAAAAATCAGCATAGTCGATCCTCTCTGTGCGTCAGTTTGCCAGCGATGTAAAGCGAAACAGCCTCATCAATATCCTTGACGTCAGTACAAATCACCTCAAGCCCGAGGCTTTTCATATCGTCATACGCGCCGGAACCCATCCTGCCGGCAATGAGGACATCACAATCCTTAATTACATCAAATATCCTCCGATGCCTCTCTGATGCTGTCGGTCCGTAGCCATGTCTTCCCTTCTCGTCGATCGGTGGATGCGTCTCTCCGTCAGCGAATTCCTTGTGACTCATTTTTCCTCTCGTCTCTTTGCTCACCACCTTACCGCCCTCTACGGTCACCACCACAAAGTACGGCGCACCGCCAAGGTGCTCACTTATCGTTGCTTTGTCCTCCGTCACGATCGCAAGCTTCATCACTGCCTCCTTTCATTAGAACTTTATCCTCCCACAAATAGTTGGCATGAAGGCAGGAGCGAAAGTGGCTTTATTCGCATAAGGTATCCTCAAGCCAAGGTCTATAGATCCTGCCTCCTCATCTCCAAAAGGTTGCCAACGGAACTTTATTACTATTCCGTGAGAATATGTATCACTGTCTTCAAGTTTCGCTCCGTCTTTATCCTTGTTGCTTCCGGCAATCCAACCCTGTGGACCGGCAACTACAACGAACCTGTGATCAAAAAGCTCACAGCCCGCGAAGAAGCGATATCCGAACTTATCTCCAAGGTCCCAGCCCGACTTTGAAAAACCTTCTATCTCCTTAACCTTCCCAATATATTGATACCACACATCGCTGCAGAGAAAGAAATTTTCGGTGAAGTGAGGATGAGAGAGAAGCACAACTTTGAAATCATTCGTTCCGCTTCCTATGCCATTTTTTATTTTTTCGTCGGAGCTGATAGAAGGTTTGTAGCTAAGAGCAAGGAAAAGACCGTCCTCCCAATCGAAACCCAACAAACCAGGGGATCTTGAATACAGCAAATATTTGACCGAGAACCAAAGATCCTCAAGACCGTTATCATCGACATCCTTCCACACAGTTTTGCTCGCCTGCTTCGACCAAACCTGCCTTTTTAGGTCTTTCATAACATATGGGATAAAAACTCCCACACTTAACCTATCAATTATCCCATATTCTAATCCTATGGCAACTTTGGTTTTCTTTAGGTGCCAGTCATCGGGCAAATTCACCATTCTATCATAATCCAACGAGTATGGCGAATCTGCGTGGAGTGCTTTCCATACTTCATCGGAGTAGCATTTTGTGGCTTGGATATATGCTGTTCTCCCTCGAATCTTGAGCTTGCCCTTGCCCACATCGTGAGGACAGCCAACCGTCTCTTCCGCAAAGACACCTCCAACGACCGAAAGGGCGAGAACGCCTCCAAAAAACACAGTCAGCACATGCTTTTTCATCTTGCCCTCCCTTCAATCG
>CBEVQY010000046.1:0-11458 GCA_965552135.1 uncultured bacterium
GACGGCGAGGGGAGCTCTCGCCGCGTTCTTGTGTCGTCGGCGCCCGAGAGCATCGCAGCGCTTTACGCCAAAAAGTTTAGGCTTGTGGTGACCAAGTCGCCTCCGGAGCCTTACGGCACAGTGACCATCGGTGGAGATGTTGTGCTTGGCGCCTCGGCTCTGGCTTGGGTTTGGCAGGACAGCGCCGTCGTTGTCTCCGTGAGCGGACACGATGTCGCACCGCCCTGCAGCATCTATACCTTCAGCGGCTGGAGCGACGGCGTTCCCGACAGCGAGCGCACAGTCGTTGCGGATACATCGACCTCGCTCGTCGCAAATTATGTGGGCGATACCGTGAAGCTTGATATCGAGCTTTCGTCGAATCTGTGGTCGATATCCGACACTCTCGGGCTTGAGGAGACGTACACGCTTCCCGCGGGCGATGTCTTCGTCATCACGAACAACTCGAGCCTGCCTGTGCGCTTCGGTCTTGCCGTAAGCGACGGCGGCGGGCTTTCGTGCGGCTGCGTTCCCGGCACCGACAGGTTCGTTTTGCGCGCCAAGTTCAACGACGACTCCTCCGCCGGCGTCTTCTCCCGAAGCCGCGACTGCGTCCGCGCCGAGCTTGTGTGGGCTACAGAAGACCTCTTCGGAGCCGGCGGCGCCTCAGTCCCGCCGGGCGATACCGAAAACTTGTGGCTGCAAATCGTAACGCCCAGGGATATCTCGAGCGAGGGAACCTATACGATCATTCTAACGCTTTGGTGCAGGGTCGTTTTGCCGTAGGTGCGCCAACACAAAACCGTTGACAAACGGGACGAAAGCTCTATCTTACTTTTTGCGTGGTGGGCGTAGCTCAATTGGTTAGAGCGTCGGACTGTGGATCCGAAGGTTGGCGGTTCGATCCCGCTCGCCCACCCCTTTTAGTTTGGATGCCCATCACTCGCCCATCTTGAACAGGGCGGAGATGTGCATGCCGTACGCGCTTACGTCGGAGGGGTTAACCTTGAGCCGAGCCTCAACGTCTATCTTCGGGTGGACGGGATACTTCACCCCCATGTCGATGTGAGGCTCGAGGTTTGTGTTCTTCTCGTCGGGACGACCCTCCCAGTCTTCGGGATATTTTTTGGTGTACATGTTTACGCCTAACCCGACCCCGAGGAATGGGCGCCATTTGTCGATCTCAAACACGAGCTTAACGGTGAGGTAGAATGCTATGTCTATTTTATGTATTATTCCGCCGGCTTCGGTTTTCCCGCCGTTCCAGTACTCGAGTCCGCCGTCGAGGTCGAGGTTTTTCGCCAAGCTTCCCAGCTCTGCCCAGATGCCGAACGCGGGCGTGAAGCCGTAGTCATCGGTCAGGTAGAGGACGCCTATTTTCCCAGCGACGGCTCTTACGCCAAGCTGTGGTCGGAACTCAGCGCCGCCGGGCTGATCCTCCATGGTCTGCGCGGCGACGACCTGCCAGGCGAAAATAAAAGCCGCAAACGCGAAAAACCTTTTGGTCACCTTGCCTCACCTCCTTCTCCGACGGGATGGACGTGGAGTTTTTTGCCCAAAACCTTCCAGCGCACGCGCCCGTCGCGCTCGGTGAATAAGATAACCGTTGTTCTTTCGGCGTCTATAACTTTTTGCACCTCATCCCCCATAACGACGGCGGCGGTGGAGAGCGCGTCGGCTGTGGTGGCATCCGGCGCCACGACCGTCGCCGCAATGGCTCCGCGGGCCGGAAAGCCCGTTTTAGGATCGAAGATGTGGTGGTATCTTTCGCCGCCTCGGACGAAGAAGCGCTCGTAGTCTCCTGATGAAGCGCAGGCAGCTTCGGATGGCAGCTCGAACCAGGCTATCACTCCCTCGCCCCTTGGGTTGGCGATTCCGATGCGGAAGGGTTTTCCGTTTCGTCGCCATCCGCGCAGGGTGCGCCCGCCGTCGATGAGGAAGCCGCCGACGTCGTCCCCGCCCCGGCAGAGGGGTAGGAGCGTGTCGAAGAGGTCGTCTGTGGCAAAGCCTTTCGCGATGGCGCCGAGGTCGAGGCTGAGGTCGCCGCGGACCACAGCGACGTCATCGCCGATGAAGTCGACGGCAGACCCCCTCACAAGCGCCAGAACCGAGTCGACCTCACGCTGTGTGGGCAGATTGGGGTGCTCGGTGCCCACCCCCCAGAGCTCGACTATGTGTCCTATTCGCGGCTCAAGCGCGCCCAGCGTCGCTTTTTGCCATCGGATGCTCGCTTTCGCAAGGGCGGCGAGGTCGCGGTCCACGCGGAGCGTGCCCGGGGGAGCGTGATTTAGCTCAAAAAGCGGTGATGTGGAGTCGTACGGGTCGGCGATGGAGTCCCAGTGGGCGAGCGTGCGCTGTGCCAAGGCGAAGATGGCGTCGGCAGCGGAATCGCAGGCAACGTCGTAAAGCCTCAGCGAAACGATCGTGTCGAAGTAAAGCCAGGATCTTGTGCGTTCCTCCCTTCGGGCGCAACCCGTTATTGCAGCTGTGATAAGCAAAACAGCCGCAGTGCTAAAGCTCTGCAACGTCCCCCTCTTCGGGAACATAGACCTCCCCGACGTTGGGCAGCTCTCTGAGTGCGTCTGCGAGCGCAAGCGCCTGCTCCTCTTCGCCGTGGACGACGAACACCTTCTTCACCGCGCCAAGCCCCCTGGCGTATTCGAGCAGTTCCCCCCTGTCGGCGTGGGCGGAGAAGGCGTGCGACACAACAACCTCGGCGCGAACCTTGTAGCGATCGCCGAGGATGGGAACCTCCTCCCAGCCGTCGGCAAGCTTCCTGCCCAAAGTGTTTTGAGCCATGAAGCCAACTATCATCACCGTGTTTCTGGGGTTTTCGATGTTGTTGGCGAGGTGGTGGAGGATCCTTCCTGCCTCCGCCATCCCCGACGCGGAGATGATGATGGCAGGCTCTTTGAGGTCGTTTAGCTCCTTAGAGCGCTCTACAGAGCGGACGTACTCAAGCTGCACAAACTGGAAGGGATCCCCCTCGCGGCGCAGGAAGTCCTGGGTCTCCTTGTCGAACCAGTCCAGGTAGCGCCTGAAGACCTGCGTGATGTTCACGGCAAGCGGAGAGTCGATGAAGATCGGGACGCGGGGAATTCTCCCCTCCACCGCAAGCTCGTGGATGAAGTATATAAGCTCCTGCGTCCTCTCGACGGCGAAGGATGGGATTATTATCTTTCCGCCGCGTTCGTAGGTTCGGTTTATCGTTGCGGCGAGATCCTCCTTCGCCTGCTCCACGGGCTCGTGGTATCTGTTCCCGTATGTGCTTTCGATGATGGCGTAGTCGACGCCCTCAACCTGGAATGGGTCGCGCAGAAGCGGCAGGTTCTTCCGTCCGAGGTCGACGAGGTAGGCGATGCGAAGCTCCCTTCCGTTTTCGCGCACCTTGACTATTGTTAGCGCGGCGCCGAGGATGTGACCCGCCTCGACGTATTGTATCTCAACATCGTCGGCAACCTGGAACCACCTGTAAAGCCCGTAGGGGCGTATGAGCCTTATCGCCTCGACGGCGTCGGCTATGGTGTATATAGGCTCCACCGGCGGCAGTCCCCGCTTTTTGTGCTTTTTGTTCACGAACTCCGCGTCGCGCTCCTGGAGGTAGCCCGAGTCCACGAGCATATAGTGGCACAGGGCGTCGGTGGGCTCGGTGGCGTAGATCGTTCCCTCGTACCCGTGCTTGACGAGGTTCGGGAGGTTTCCGGAGTGGTCGATGTGGGCGTGTCCCAGCACGACTGCATCGAGCGACGACGGCGCGAAGGGGAAGTTTTGGTTCTTCTGCCGGCTTTCCTTGCGCCTGCCCTGGAAGAGCCCGCAGTCGAGCAGGACCTTCGAGCCCGAGCCTGTCACTATTAGGTGTTTTGAGCCTGTGACGCTGCGCGTCGCGCCCAAAAACCTTATCTCCATGGCTTCTCCTTTCGAAGCGGTGAGCCTTTACTCGCCCTCGAACTTGATCAGGGAGAAAAGCTTTCGCGGCGCGATCTTCTCCCGCCCGCCCAGATCAACAAGCTCGATAAGAACGGCTACCTCGACGATCTCCCCGCCGAGGCGCTCCACGAGCTTGCACGCAGCAAGAAGTGATCCACCCGTGGCGATGAGGTCGTCCACCATAAGGACCTTCTGCCCGGGCGAGACCGCATCGGCATGTATCTCGAGCACATCGCTGCCGTACTCAAGCTCGTAGGTTTCGGAAAGGGTTTTCCACGGGAGCTTGCCCTTCTTGCGTATGGGGACGAATCCGACGCCGAGTCTGTACGCCAAAGCGGCGCCGAATATAAACCCGCGCGCCTCTATCCCTGCAACAGCGTCGATGTGCTTGGTGCGATAGCGCTCGTGGAAGGCGTCGATCACGCCGCTGAAGGCTACCGAATCCTTCACAAGCGTCGTTATGTCCCGAAAGAGTATCCCTTTCCGCGGGAAGTCAGGGATGTTTCTTATGTACTTTGCGAAGTCCATCGCAGCCCCTTTCTTTTTAGTCCTTCACCACGGCTACGACTCCCCAGTCTCTGTCGGCTATGTAGAACGCGTTTTCGTCCGCGCCGACGCCGTAGGCGTACATGGTCTCTATCCTCTGGATGAGCGCAGGCGCGCTCGGCGTCGTTACGTCGTATATGAGTATGCCGTCTGAGCCGATGGCGAGGGCGATGTAGTCCCTTCCGCCGAATGTCGCGATCTCGATGTCCTGTGCGTCGCCCACCTGCGTGTCGGACTGGTACAGGAGCGTGGGGGATGTTGGGTCGGATACGTCGATCACCGCAAGCCCAGCGAGCCCATCGGCGACGAAGAGATACTCGCCGAAGAATCGGAGCCTCGTCGCCTGTCCTGGCGTGTCGCAGGTTCCCAGCGGGATTTTTTCGTCGGGGTTGGAGATGTCGACGAGCACGACGCCTGCGTCCTCCGCAGCCGCTGCGGCAAGCGTTCCCTGAGCGCAGACCCCACAGCAGAATCCCGGCGGCATGTACGGATCCCCGCGCTGCGTGGCTATGCCGGGAGTCGCCATGTCGTAGACGAACATCCCGTTGTCGCGGTCGGCGGCGATGATAAAGAGGGTGTCCCTCATCCAGAGCCCGAAGGCGTCCCCGCAGAGCCTTGCCCAGACCCCCGCGGTGCTCATCATGGCGGGGGATGCGCGGTCGGAGATGTCGAAGAACACAAGCGGCGGCGTCCCGCGGTAGTCGGCGACGGCGAGGATGCCGGACCTTGAGTCGGCGAAGATTCCGCGCGCATCGTACTGCTCCGCCCAGTCGATGTTCCCGACGAGGAAAAGCCCGGCGGGATCAAGGCAGTTTACGACGGAGATGCCCGCGCCGCCGTCGGCGACGTAAAGATAGCCGTCCGCTGCGGCAACGTCCTTCGACGTGCCCGGAGTCTCAGCCCACGACGCTATGCGAAACGGCTCCTGCTTTATCTCGAAGTAGAACGTGTCGGACCACGCCCCAAACTCACCCTCTCCCACACGAACGCCGACCGTCCATGCGTAGATGCCGTTGGTGAGCACACACGTCGTCTTCGTCGACGAGTCGAACTCGATCCTGTCGAGCACGATCGAGTCGGGGTTTTCAGCGCGCCAGAGGAGGATACGGTATCCGTTAGCGCCTGTGAAGCGCTCCCAGTCGAGGTAGACCCTCGCCTCGTTGAGCACGTCGCCGTCCTCGGGTGATGAGAGCACGACCCTGGGCTCGCACTGGGGCAGCTCTCGCTCCGCGCAGCCCGAAAGGAAAAGCGCAACAAGCGCTGCCAACCAAAGCCAGCGCGGCATCCGAATACCTCCTATCTCCTGAACCTGCCGCGAAGCTCCTTGAGGTCTATCATAAGGTCGAAGCTAACCTCGAAGGGCTTCACCTCGACCGACGCCTTCGGCGCCGTGCAGCCCATCATGACGAGTCGGAGAGCCTGTTTTGGCAGAGCCACACGCGGGGCTTTTTCCTCGTTTCTCTCGCAGCGGGCGAACCCGAGCGAGCAAAGCTCTGCGCATCGCGCGCCGCGAACACCCTCGACGCCGACGGGAAGATAGTCGACGGGCGTGTTGCGGTAAAATCTGTTGTAGGCGATGGTCGTGTTCTCAAGCTTCCCCTTCTGCGCGATGGCGCCTCCGAGGGCGAGGGCGATTGTGTTGTAGGCTATCTCCACCTTGCCGGGGCAGTCTACGTTTATTGCGCGCCCCAGGTTGCGCCCGCGGCGCCAGACGAGGATGATCCTGTTGTTCGTAAGCGTGCAGGTCGACTTCTTGTCGGGAGCGGATATCGTTATCGCGTCGCCGACGGTGTTGTAGATGCTGCAGTTGGTTATCTCCACCCTGGAGCGCTTCGCCCTGATCTCGATTGCTCCCGCGGAGCCATTGGCTACGACGCACCCGTCGAGCCTGATCTCTTTGGCGCCGTCCACGAAGACGACAGGGGTTTTTGGGCTTGCACTTGTGTCGATGCAGCCCGAGACGTAGGAGTTTCTTCCGCCCGCGTCGATCACAAGCCCGCGGACGAGAACGCTTTTTCCGCCCACGATTTCGAGCACTGGCACGTCGACGGAGCAAGCACGCGCGCACTTAAGGACGGTGGCGTTGCACCACTGACCGCACTTCGCGTACAGAAAGGTTTTGTCCTGCACGCTGCCTATGATGGATATGCTTTTTTCCACCTTCCACGCGCCGCAGCTGTCCCTTCCGAAGTACGTTCCCGCCGCGACGAGGACGGTATCGCCGTCGTCGGCAAGCTCGATGCCGCGCCAGATCGATGCGACCGGAGCGCCCTTCGTACCGGGGTTTTCGTCGGAGCCGCTTCGCGCAGAAACGTAAACCGTCCTGCCAAGCGCAAGCCCGAAAAGCAAAAAAAGCACAGCAGCCGCGCTTTTGAACATCGTTCCTATCCTCCCTCGATCATCTCCCTGAGTCGCATTGCGTTTTCGATGGCGTACCCCTCTGCGTCGTTGTTGAAGAAGGCGAAGACGTCTCTTCCCTCGTCAAGCTGCGTTCTTGCGAACTGTGCGAAGGGCTCGAGCTCCTCGTCGGTGTAGGATGAGGCGTACATTCTCTTCGTTCCGTGGAACCTGAGGTAGACGAAGTCGGCGGTGACGGCGAACCTTGGCGCAAACCTTGGTGAGCTTGCCACGCAGAACGCCACGTTGTGTGCGGCGAGGCGCTCGCGGACGCGGTCGTCGTCGAGGAGAACCTTGTTCCTGAACTCCATTGCGACGCGGTGGTGCGGCTTTATCCGCTCGAGGTATGCGTCGATGGCGGCTGCGTCGGCGAAGCTAGGCGGAAACTGCATAAGCACAGGTCCCCTGTGCTCGCCAAGCAGATCAGCAAGCTGCAGAAACTTCCAGAGCATAAACGTGGCGCTTTCGAGCTTTTTGGTGTGGGTTATGAGGCGCGACGCCTTGAGCACATACAAAAAGCCCTCGGGGGCAAGGTCGCGCCACTTCTCCACAGTGCTCTCGCGCGGAACGTGGTAGAACGTGTAGTTGATCTCCACCGTCGGGAAATGCTTGGCGTAGTACTCGAGCCACTTCTGCCTCGGTAGATCAGGGGGGTAGAACTTGCCTACCCAGTGGTAGTATGTGTAGCCCGAGGTGCCTATGTAGAGCTTTCCCCTCTTCATCCCTGGCTTTCTGCGAACTCCAGAAGCTTTTTGCGCGTTTTTGCGCCCAGCCCGGGGATCTTTTCCAGTTTGTCCGTCTTGGCGGCGGCGATGAGATCAGCAAGGCTTCTTATCCCTGCATCGACCAAACGTGCCACCTTCCCGCCCGAGACGGGGAGTTTATCTATCATCTCCCGTACCTCGGGCGGAATCCTCGTCGATACCTCCTCAAGCTTCCTGAGCTTGCCCGTCTCGAGTATCTCGCCCACCTTCTTGACTATGACCTCCCCGACGCCGGCAAGCTCCCTCAGCCTACCCGTGCGGTAGAGCTCCTCTATTGAGGCGCCGCTTTCCTCGATGGACCTTACGGCGCGCCTGTAGGCGAGCACCTTGAACCTGTTCTCGCCCAAAAACTCGAGGTAGTCGGCAAGGCGCAGAAGGATCTCGACCACCTTTTCGGTCCTCTCGTCCATCGGAAAATAAGTTATCGCCACACACGCTGCGGCGAAAGCGAAATCTTTGGTCTTTTCTTGCAACCCAAAAGATTTGCCCTATAATAGACATCGTGGCGGCAAGGCTTAAACTTGCGGGCTTTCTGGCGTTTTTTGTCGTTTTTGGAGGGTGCGTCTACTACAACACCTTCTTCCTCGCCAAGAAGAACTACCGTCTCGCGGAGAGGATCAGGAAGAAGGCAGGCGGAGACACCGTTCCCGCTGAGGCGAAGCCCCTGTACGATAAGGCGATCGAGAAGGCGTCGAAGGTGCTTGCGTACTACCCCGAAAGCAAGTACGTGGACGATGCGCTTTTCCTTTTGGGGATGTGCTTCGTCCGCACGGGCGAGTACACAAAGGCGCTGAGGAAGTTCAACGAGCTTTTGGCAAACTTTCCGGAAAGCGAGTTTGCCGACGATGCGCGCTACTGGCGGAGCGTGTGCCTTTACTACGGCGGCAAGGAGGAGCTTGCGGTCGATTCGCTTAACGCCATCGCCCGCGAGGACCCCAACAGGGCGGAGGAAGCCGCCTTTATGCTCGGCGAGCTTGCGTATCAAAAGGGCGAATACATCGAGGCGAAGACGGCGTTTTTGGACTTCCTCGACAAGTTCCCCAAAAGCTCTTTTGCGCCGAGGGCGCATATGCGCCTTGGTCAGATAGGCTGGCACTTCGAGGAGTATCGGGATGCCGCAGAGCACCTCGAGAAGATCCGCGAGGGCGAGCTTTCGCGCGAAGACTATTATTCCGTTCGAACGCTTCTTGCGCGCTGCTTTATAAAACTTGGTCGCCTCGACGAAGCCGAGGAGATCTTAAACGACCTGCTTGCGGACGAGTCGTTCGTCTCCCACTGGGGCGACGTTGAGCTTCTTGTGGGCGATGTTGCCTACGCCCGGGGCGACACAGCCAGAGCGGGTGGGATCTGGCGCAGGCTTGTGGAGAAGTATCCGAAGACGGCTACGGCTGCGTGGGCGTACTTCCGCCTCGGCGAGATGTACTTCGACTTCGGCGAGCTCGTTTTAGCCAAGGAGATGTTCGACGCGGCGGCGCAGGAGGTTCCGTCGGGGGAGGTGCACGAGCTTGCGCTCCAAAAAAGCGCCATAATCGGAAGGCTTTTGGCGTACAGGGATCAGATAGACAATGCCGACTCGCTCGGGACCGATGTGGTCGCAACCGAACTCGAGCTTGCCGAAATGTACCTCCTCGAGCTCGGTAACCCCGACTCAGCCATAAGCGCGTACAGGTTCATCCTCGAGCACTACCCCGACGACTCCCTGGCGCCGAAGGCTGCCTACTCTATGGGATGGGTCTACGCGAACGAGAAGAAGGACTACGACACGGCTGATTCGGTCTTCGCCTTTTTGTTGAGTCGTTACCCCGAAAGCGACTACGCCGTTGGCGCGGGGAGGTACTTCAAAAGCCGCGGCGGCTCGCTCGACTCGCTTGCCGCGCGAAACGTCGCTTACTTCTTCGTGAAAGCCGAGGAGTTCTGGCTCACGTACGGTTGGCCCGATTCCGCGCTCAAGTACTACTCCATCGTCATCGACTCCTTTCCGTCAAGCAGGTGGGTTCCCAAGGCGATAGCCGCGAAGGCGGAGATACTGGCTTCTCTTTCGCGTGTGGGCGAGGCGGAGAAACTCTACCAAACGCTTTCGGAGCGCTATCCGGGCACGCCGTACGACTCGCTCGCCAAGGTGAGGCTTGGGCTTGTCACAGCCGTCCGCGCGGAGAAGCCAGCTCCCACAAAGCCCGATACGGCTGAGCTTGCCTTGGGGAGCTCTCCACCCACGCCGGTCGACACCTTCAGGAACACATATGACAACCTCCCCCTCGCTCCGAAGCCCATAAAGCCGATAAGGCTCTACTACCCCGAGCAGGAGTGGTCGTCGAGGCTGCAGGGCAGGAAGATAAGGATCAAGATAAAGATAGACCCGTTCGGCAAGGTCACCGACGCCAGGCTTTTGATGTCGTGCGGCAACGAGATAATAGATCAGGCTGCGCTTACGGCTGCCAAGAAAGCCGAGTTCGACCCGACGACCATCGACATATCGCAGTTCAACAAATGGTTTCTCCTCGAGATAAGGGTTCAGAAGCCCGCGCGCGAGGAGGACTGGGAGTGATCCGGTTGCGCGTGAGGCTTTTGCTGCCTGCGGCGGCTTGTTTTTTGTTGGTGGTTTTGTTTGGCTGCGGCGAGCGCAAACCCGACGCCATAGGAAGCTTTAACGCCGTCTTCGCCTTCGCCGACCGAGACGAGCTTCCCCTGATCAAGGAGCCCATTGAGATTGCCCTGGCGCGCCAGATAGTTACGCCGAGACCCGAGAGGCTTTTCCGCGTCCACTGGGGCGACACAAGCGACTTCGAGAACGCCGTCAAACATCACATCGTCCTCATTGCGGCGTCCCTTTCCTCCCCGGGCGACTGGGGGGCGTTTGTGCGAGGCAGCCTCAGCGAGGCGGCGCGAGAAAGCGTTGAAGCAGGGAGGTTCAACCTCTTCGTGCGGCAGGACCCATGGGCAAGGAAGCAAATCCTGATTGTCCTCACCGCCCCGACGCCCGAAGCCCTGCGCGACTACATCTTGACCCATACCGATGAAATCTTCGGCGTCGTCAACGATTTCTGCAACGAGCAGGTAGCTCTTTGGCTTTTCGGCTCGTATCAGGGGAGGGGCGAGAGGTTTGACCTTGAGCGGCGCATAGCGCGTGAGTATGGCTTTGGCATACGCGTTCCGCGGATGTTCGATTGGGAGGCTGGGACTGGCGCATCGAGGTTTTTGTGGCTGCGCGCGCTTGAGCCGGAGCGGTGGGTTTTCGTGTGGTGGACGCCCATCGATTCGCAGAGCGCCGGCAGGGTATCGCTTGCCTGGCTGCAGCACGTTCGCGACAGCCTCTGCGCCATCTACTACGAGGGCGACTCGATCGAGCCGGGGACGCTTACCTACGAGCGCGTTACGTTCCTCGGGCGACCCGCCATTCTCTACCGCGCTCGGTGGCGCAATTCAGCCAAGGTCTTGGGCGGACCGGTTGTTGGCTTCGTCTTCGACGACCTTGCCCGCGGCAGGCGCTACGTGCTCGACGGCGCCGTGTTCGCGCCGGGCGTCAGAAAGGAGCCGTATCTGCGGCACTGCGAGGTCATAATGCGGTCGTTTGTACCCGACACGGCGCGCTTCCTCCGCGAGATGTCGAGCCGACTTTGAGTGACCTCCAGGGGCGGTTGAGGGGCGCGCTGTCGTCAGCGCTTCATCCGCGAGCTGTCGAGCCGATTGTGAGGGATCTGCGGGCCAAGACAGTTGAAGCTTTCGTTCGCTGCCATCGCCCCGCTCGGAACACGCAGGCGCCGGCGTTGTGACAGGGATGCTGCGCCATCGAGCGCTATCTGACCACGACTATCCTCCCCAAAAGGAGCTTGCCGTCCTTCGTTTTC
>CBEVQY010000047.1:0-8902 GCA_965552135.1 uncultured bacterium
TAACCGACACCGTCTCCCGCACCGACCTGCTCACCGCATCCTTCGGCGCGTGCGCAGTCTGGCAGACGGTATCCTACACGCTGGGGCTTCTGCGACCAGCGCCGGACGCGGACGACACCACCGCAGGCGCAATCGTCCCGCAGATCGACACTACCGCCGCACGACGCGAAGAACTGTTGCGCTTCGACGAACGATAGGTTAGCTTTCACCAAGCAAGGGCAGGCTCTGAGATCGGTGGAGCACGCTGCTTGGTAGGCAAGGAAGGCAGGTGCTTGCATGAGGATCTTTCTTCTCTGGCTGGCTTTTATCGGGTTGTGCCGCGCCCTCTCCTTTGGGAATCCGGCAGATGTGCCGCCGCGGGGCAGCTTCGAGGCATCGGTCGAGTTCTCAAAGCAGTTCATCTTCACCAACCCGCCGCCCGCAAACTTCCCCTTCTCAACCACAAACTGGCCACCGACCGAACATACATCCTACAGGCTTGCGCTGAGGCTTTCGTACTCGCTTTACAACTGGCTTGAGCTTTACTTTTACGGCGGCGGCGCCGACATCAACCCCGATATACGCATAACCCCAACCCAAACAGCCGGCTGGAACGGCAGATGGGAGCTTTTCCCGGGCGCGGGGGTGAAGATGAAAACCCCGCTTGACGTAACCTGGCTGGATATGAGATGGTACATCTTCGCGGACGCGAAGTACGTTTTCATCCGCAGCACCTTTTCGAACTTTGTGCTTGGCATTTGGAACTGGGGCGGCGAGTGCCACTTCAACGAGCTTGAGGGCGCCGCATTTCTTGCGTGTAAAACCAGGAGACGACGCTTCACGTATTACGCTGGCATCGCCCTGCGCTTCGTGATGAGCAGCGTAAGGGTCACAGCTACCTCGACGATCTCCCTCCCCCCAACCGCGCCGACCGTGTGGCGTTGGAGTGGCATCTACGGGGTGACCTCGACGGCAAACTGCCCCCCGGGAACATGGTGCGTTCTGCCCATACGGAAGGGAATTATGCCCGTTCTGGGCGTAAACTGGCACGTTGGTAACAACTACACGCTAAGCTTCGAAGCCAATGTGTGCGACATAAGCGGCAACGGTCCAAAAGTGGGTTTCACCTTTGGACTCTCGCAGTACCGTTAGTCTCAACGAGTGGTCGCTTTGGAGGATGATCCGCCTCGCTTTGAAGACGACCGTCCTTTTGACCGCCTTAGCGGTTCGGGCAGTGTTCGGTCAATGGGGTGATTTTTCCCATCGGCTTGACCGCGACAACATCACGTCGCTTGTGCTCGACGCGCTTCCCGGGGATTTCCGCCAGGTGCTTGCGTGGGCAGATGAGGAGAGGCTTTTGGGCGACTCTGCCTCGGCTGCGAGGCTTTATCGCTTTGCGGCGCTTGCCGCTGAGGATGACCTTCGCGACTGGGCAGCGTTCTGGCTCGCAGCACTCGACAGCACACTGTGGCGAAAGCTTCCGCGCAAAAGCTTTTGGGGCAGGTTCTTCGGTGCCGTTGCCACAGCCGACTCCGCACCGTGGGAAGCACTCCAACGCCTGACGCAACTACAACGCGAAAACATCCCCGAAAGCGTCAAGCTCTTTGCTGCATACTGGCGGGGGCTCATCTTCGAGCGAACGAGATGGGTCGACTCCGCCGCCGCCCTATGGACCGACCTCGTCGAAAGCCATCCCAAAAGCTTTATTGCGGGCGAGGTGTTCTTCAGGCTGGGCGCCCTGCACCTCAGCCGCGGCGAGTACGATACCGCAGCCGCGCTCCTTGCGAAAGCCCTAAAGCTGCATCAAACAAGCGCCCACAAGGAAAGCGACTGGTGGGCCGATGAGGCAGCTTTCCTGAGGGCGGTATCCTTCGTGAGGGCGGACGACATAGCCTCTGCGGAAAGCTGCGCCGCCCTCCTGGAACGAAACTTCCCGGAAAGCGGCTACGTCGACCGCATAAGGCTGCTTTTGGCGGCGTATTCGGGCAGCACCTCGGTGGAGGAGCTCCCCTCCGAGTTCAGGGCGGACTTGCTTTTGCGCCGCGGCTGGGACTACATGGACAGCCACAAGTACAAGGCGGCGCTTGCGACCTTCCTGCAGGCGCACGCTGCGTTCTCTTCGGAGGAGGCTTTGGTCTTTGCCGCGGAGTGCGCCTACAGGCTCGGACGCTACGACCTCGCAGACTCCCTCTACTCCACCGTCAGCGGCGACTACGTCCCGTATGCGCTTTGGGGTCGCGGCTGGTGCCTCGTCAGGCTTGGGCAATACGACTCGGCGCGGGCGGTGTGGTCGAAGCTTGTGTCAAACGCAGACTTCGCCGACGACGCCTCCTACGCCATCGCGAAAAGCTTCTACCTGCAGCGAAGGCTCGACGACGCCGTCAGGGAGATCGGAGACTACCTCTCGAGGTTCGACAAACACGCGAAGGAGATGCTTGGACTTCTGTTTTTCGCCCGTCTTGAGGCTGGCGATACGGCGCTTGCGCTGGAGGATGCGGCGAAATACGTCCGCAGGTACCCTACGGGTCACCTGAGCGCGCTTGTGGCGCTTGCGGCGGCGAGAGCGATGGAAGCCCGTGGTCACTACGGCGCCCTCGTGGCGTGGGCAGACTCGCTGGAGAAAAACTACAAAGGCGCCCTGGGCGACTCGCTCGCACTGCTCGCAGAGCGGGCGAAATTCCACCTCGGCGAGTACACAGAGCGGCTCGACATCCTCGGGGGGTTCATACGTCGCCGCCCGAAAAGCGAGCTTGCGGTGCAACTTGCGCTCGGGATGGGCAGGGACCTCGAGTCGGCGCGGAACTGGCAGGACGCAATCTACGCCTACAGCCGCGCGCAAACCCTAAGCCTCCCCGGAGATAGCGCATGGTGCGAGGCAACGCTTGGGATACTCAGGGCGCAGCTCACCATAGGCGACACCGCCGCCGCCATGCAAACCCTGCACGACCTCGAAATCGACGGCGAACCACCGTGGACCGCCATCGGGAAGATGTTCGTCGCGCGGTGGATGTGGCGATACATTGGCGACTACGAAAAGACGCTGGGGCTATTCTCCGAAGTTGCAAGACGCTTCGACGGAACCGAGCTGGGCGACTCAGCGCTTTTGGGCATGAGTGAGGTTTACATCTCCTCGCAGATGTTCGCCGAGGCGAAGGCGCTCCTGCAGCGCCGCTGGCGGACTATGGACAAAAAAAGCGCCCTGGCGATGGACTTTGCCGAAAGACTGTTCGACGCCACCTGGGAGCTCGGTCTGCAGGACTCCGCCGTCGACTTCGCCCTCAACTTCGCCGACAGCGTTGCGGACCCCTGCGGGCTTGTCGTCCACGCCGGCTGGAGCACACTCACCCAGGGGCGCCCGGAGCTTGCGGGGAGAATCAAAGAGAAGCTCGATAGCCTGGGCTGCGAGGACCTGCCGCCGCAATTCCTGCTGCAGATGGGCGACGCTATGGTCCAGCTGGAGCGAATACCCGACGCATGCAGCCTTTTCGCGCTCGTCGCCAAAACCCACCCGAACGACTCACTCGGCGAAATTGCCAGGGAGCGACTTAAGGCGTTTCGGAACGCGGGGGCGAAGTGAACCTCATGGCAGGCAAGCGACAACGCCCACCGGGGCTGCGAAAGCTCGATGGCATTGGCTTCGCAACCTGAGCGCACCTTCCGCAGATCGCGCAGCCGCCGCACGACGGGCAGCGATCCGCCTCGCGAACCGCAAGCTCAGCGTCGTAGCCGAGCGCAAACCCGCAGAAATCGGTGGGATGCGGCGCAGCCGGGCGCATCGGTCCAGGGAACGATGGCAGGAGGCGGAAGACGAAGCTTTGCGTATTGCCCTGCAGCCCTTGCGCGAGATACCGACCGGGCAGGTCCCAGCGCAAGCGCCACATGCAGCGGCAGGCACAAGGATCAACGCAGGCGGCGCCTGGACGATGCGCACAAAGAAACCCTCATCCACTGGGGATATCGCCTAACGACGCTCTGCGGGAAGAAAGAGAAGCAACCGCCCCATAGTTCCGCAAGCCGGGCGGCTTCCCTTGAGGAGATCCCCTGAGCAAACACGCTTGCTTTCAACACGCGGCAATGGGGAAGCCGGAGGCTACGAACCTGCAGGCAAGCTCTGCGGCGCTGGCGCCAACGCTAAGGACGAGAACGTCAGACGCAGCGGCGCACCTCGAACTTGCCATGCCGAATCCTACGGGCACGCGGAAAAGCCCTACTCACCGGCGCCTGCCTTTGCCTCCTCAACGCCCTTTCCCGGAAGCCTGCGACTGCGCTTCGCGGGGATCTCCTCTGGCAGCTCGAGGCGCTTGCGCAAAACGGGCTGGCAGTTTTGTTGCTCTACGCCCTCGGCAAAAGAGACTTTTGTACTGTCGACCTGGCGCTCGCGCGAAACATCCACACCCTCTTCGACAGACTTGCCCTCATCCTTAGCAGACTTTCGCGGGGCGACAGGCGCCTTAACCTCACGAGGCACCTCGAGCGACTTAAGCTTCGGCGCGGCTTGGGCAACATCCTGACGGGACTCGGTCTGAGCCAAGACAGCGCCGCTTAGCAAAAGCAGCGTCACAAGTATCGTCGCTTCAACCCACTTCACTTGAACTCCCCCTTCTTTTCCAACGACGCTTGTTGCCTTAATCGGGCTTTTGGGACTGCCCCACGCTTCCCGCCGCCCCCCTTCTGAGCGGCAAATCCCCTCGCCTGGGCTTCTCGTTGTGCTCCTTGACCCACTGCTCGAAGTCTATAAGCGTTACACCATCGGGCGAAACCCAAACCCTGTTGGGATCAGGCGGTATGGGAAGCGCTTCCAAGAACTGCCCCACTGGAACGCCCCTATGACTGGATTAAACTCCCTTTCCGCCCATTCTCCTCACTAGCAATTATTTTCACCGCCCCACGACTAAAGCGTCTTGAGGTTGCATTATTCCTCTGTTTGAGATTTCTTCTTCTCCCTATTCCTCATATTCATAATTTCCGTTTTGCTCGGTCTGTTCTTCTTAAGCTGCTCACGGCTTTTGACAATGCTCGGCGGCTGCTTCCGTTCAGGAGCCAGTTTTTCAATATTGCTATGCGTTTCGGCAACAGGTATTTCCTCGGCTTCGGTTCTGATTTCAACTTCACGGCCGACTACTTCAGACTCATTTCGGTTCGGCTTTATCTTATTCTGCATAACTTTCCGCCTTTCCTTCGCCATTTCAAGGTATCGCTGCTTGCGCATCTTCATCATTTCCTCATAAGTGAACATAGGCAGACCGGCTTCGCGCAGCTCGTCAACCCATTCGGGAGGTATCTGATTGCCGTATTCGTCATACCAAACTTTAGTTTCAGGTTTCGCCTTATTCTTCAGCATAATTTCATAATCTGATTCTGAAAGCGGCAGCGAAACACCTTTCTCTGCGAATAACTCGACCCATTCCTCATAGGTGTGTTTAGCAGGGTTATTTTCAAGTTCTAACTTTAGCCGAATTACAGACGTGTCAGGTAGCATTGAAGAGTGTTTCCCTAATATCAGTTCTCCGTTTAGGAAGTATAAACCTTCCCCCACAAAATCGCTTTGTCCATCCATATCTCTACTTAGTCCTCTAAGTATTTTTTCATTATAATTTGTTGCGATTACCTCTGGTGGCAGTTGAGGATTCTCATACCCTTTTCTTCTACCCACCGCAATCCAAGTGAAACTTACATCGCTGGTTCCACCATTGTTTTCCTCAACCGTGAACCCTTTGCTGCTAATTTCGCTGATATGTAAACCATTGCAGTTGCCAAGAGGTGTAACAGTGACCACAATTGGAGCATCTTCGGAAATCACCTCACGAAAATCTTTGGTGAACTTCACCGTACAAACGCCGTGATTTAACTTTCCATAGCCGCTTGAATAAACGCAAACATCCGTAGATGCATTTGAGTAAAGCACAACCATTGTGTCTTCACCAACATCCTGGAGTTGAATATTGAGTCCATCGGTGTAAATATCCCCGTGAGTATAAAGAGAATACCGTCCTCCCTGTATGTATGCTCCATAAACTCGTCCGTGAACTTGCAGACCAAAAAGATCCCCTTGAGTTCCAATACCGATTCCCGAATGAACTGCACCATCATTGCCAGCAGAAAGCCTGTCATTTTCTGTTGGAACTGTTCTTAAAAGACCACCAGAACCGGTACCAACTGAAGTACTGCTCCAAACTCCATAGATCGTTCCGGAAGACGAATAATACCCTAATGCACCCCAAGCACCTGAACTGCCATCATTCCACCCTTCTACTCCGCAGGACCTGTAATCATCTCCATAAGACCAACCTTGAACACCTGCACTATAAGCATCACCCCAAAAGGCATATCCCTTGATAGCTGGGCGCAAACCATTTGAATAACCACTCCCGTCATAATGAGAGCCATCATAACAGTAAATTCCTCGTGATGGACTACTACTGCTTCCTGAATCATTATTATAATTCACATATAGTGCAGTTTGTTGACTTGAAGTGCTGTAGTCCTTGTTTACATAAAGTTGATAGGTAGCGCTGTTGACTTCGTACACTCTTACATAATCGCCATCATTTGGACGTAAATAATCTCCTTCATCTGTCCATTGACCGCCGCCGGTCGCGTCCGTTCCCCAGTAGACATTGGTTCCATCAGATTTAAGGACTTGTCCAGAGGAGCCCCTGCTTCCGTCTATAACTATGCCGCCATCAATGTACAGGTCACGCCAAGCTATACTTGCATCTCCAAGGTCATAAGAATTATCCGCCATAGTTCGAAGATGCCCCCCCACCTCAACTAGATTCGCACCAGCATCGCGGATATATTCTGCTGAACCAAACCAAATATAGCTACCGCTTACATCGAGGTCGCCGTCATCCTGAATCTGCCAGCTTGAACCAACATTGTTAGGGTATATATATGACCCCCCATCCGTCCACTGGCTGACGAGGTCACTCAGAGACTTTGTCCCCGCAACATCATCCTGGAATCGGAGGTTATTACCATCGGACCACATAGCGATATCGGTGCTTGCCTCATCATCGTAGAAATATATATAGTCGGTGGACTGACTTGTAATGTATACATCGCCGAAGCTTGTGATGGACCAATCATTGTCGTTGACGCATTCGAAATGAGCAGCTTGAGCACCGCCACCACCTGCCGAACCACCACCCCAGGCATCGGCGTAGGTAATACTAATGAAATTATAGTCATTCCCCTCACCAGCATAGTCGTATGTAGATGTGATAATATCGCCATAATGTTGATCAAGGTCGGACAGGTACGAATAGACAAATATACCCACATCATCAGGATTATTTGTATCAATCCATATAGAATCTCCACAATTAACGTTGCTGGTTACATTGGCATTTATATACACAGCGCCGGCGTCGGCGTTAATGGTTCGCCCTGCTCCAGCACCACCTTCATCGTAAGCTTCGTCAAGAGTGTTACCCCCACCGCTGCCGCCGGCTGTCAAATCGTATTCAGTTCCGCCATCGTTCATAAAGTAGAGTTTTCCATCACTTTTGGCGTAAAGTTTTCCAAAGCCTGCCGGCGGCGTTGAAGGTGCACTTACCTCGCAGATTTGCAACCTGCCTGAGCCGTCAATTCTGAATCTTTCCGCCATTCCGTCTTCGTCAAATACCCCCAGCAACATATCGTTGTCTCCCGGCGACCAAATAACAGCAATGTTCCCATCGGCATAAAATCCACCGCCTTCAGAAGCGCCCTGCTCTATCCATACGCCGCCGTTAGCACTTGCTCCGGGGGGTGTCCACCCGTTTGCATCTCCATATAATCCGGTTGTTCCAAAATGCACACAAGCGCTTGAGCTTGAATTAACATATATATTCCCGGTAACAAGCGAATTCCCCGATACATGAAGTTTCTGCGATGGGCTTGTCGTCCCTATTCCGACATTGCCTCCATCTTTCATTATTGAAAATGTGGGACCGCTGGTAAAGTATCCCCAGATCTGCCTGCCATTCGTCAGATCATAAGTGTGGAAATCGCCAGCGGCATCTCCAACTATAGTTCCCATCACTATGTCAAGGTTGTTGTCGGAATCATAAACTTCCAGCCGTGGGTTCGTTCCCCTTAGTTTAAGCAAAGCGAAATCGTTTCTGTTGATATCAAGGGGCGCGGACGGCGACGTCGTTCCAATGCCGACGTTTGTTCCATCGTCGTAGACGACGGAGTTGCCAAGGGAGGTCGCCCCCGTCCAGCGGGCAAGATACCCTGTGCTGCCAGAACCAGATATCCCTCCCCCCGGCGTGATGGTCTGCCACGAGCTTCCGTCGTACCAACGTATCCCCGTGGAGGTGGGATACATCCCATAAACCGAGCCCGCATCGTACGACGGCGGAGTGGGGTCGCCGGAAACACCCGCAGCATCGTACCAGTATGCACCGCCAAACGTTATTATGCCGTTTCTGCCGGTGGAGCTGCCTATCTGCAAGTTGCCAGAGCCGGAGGAAGGCCTGAAGTTGATTTCACTTGAGGAAGCAAACGGTGCGCGGAAGCCCCAGCCGTTGTCGTTTATGTCAATAATGAGTTCATCCTGAACATAAGCATCCCCGGCAACGTCGAGCTTATACGAAGGTGCGCTTGTGCCAACCCCCACATTCCCGTTGTTCTTGAGCACCAGAAGGTCGTGGACTGTGGCGCCGTCATACCACCTGAACCTAACATCGCCTGTGTCGGCGCCCACGTGTGTGAACCAGAATTTGCTGTCTGTGCCGCCGTCGTAGCTTATGTCGTCCGTGCCGGTGAGGTAGCCGAAGAGATAAAGTTCGCCGCGGAAGCCCGGATCAGAGATGTGAAGCTTCGCGTCGGGGGAGGATGTGCCCAGTCCAACCCTGTCGTTTGCGTCGTCGTAGTAGAAGTCGTCGGCGCCGCCGAAGGAGCCGCCGTCGTTGTACTGAATCTGCCCGTTGGAGCC
>CBEVQY010000048.1:0-8455 GCA_965552135.1 uncultured bacterium
AATCCGTGCAACTCCGTTTGGTGTCTTCAGGCCCCCTCGTCCCACTGTGTTTCCGCGCCATCAGTAGTTCCTGTAGAGCTTGTAGTTCGTTGACGTAGCCTTCGGTTGCCCGAGGGCGACCTTGATGCCGCTTGACGTGACCTCGATGGAGTTGTCTGCCGCCTGAACCACAACTGCGTCTCCCGAAATGGCAAGCCCGTCGCCCACGTTGACCGAGAAGGTAACGGCGGAGCTACCGTTATAGCTGCTTCCCGAAAGCCCAGCGCCAGGGGTCAGGTCCGCAAGTGTGACATCCCCTGTGGAGCCGTTGACGGACGTTACCCCCGTGTTCGTCACCGTTACCGTGTTCGACGCGGCGGAAACCGAGATGCCTGTGCCACCGCTTATCGTAATCGAAGGTCCGGTCTGACCGTTTATCGATGTTATGCCCTGACCGTCGCCCGTGGCGCTTATCGTAACCCTGTGGTTGGTGGCGTCAAAGCTCACAGAAGCAAGACCCGAACCCACAAACTGAAGCCTGTTGTCCCCGTCCGTAACCGTGAACTGCTCGGCGTCGGAGCCGTTGCGAACCGAAACGGTAACAAAGCTGTTGCTTATGTCGGAGGAGGTTATCGTGCCGTCTGTTATCTCCGAACCGTCGACGTTGCCGACCACGTTGTCGTCGTCGGGGTAAGTGGAGGGCTTGCCGGTGATGTCGTTCCAGCCAACGGGCGCCGTCGAAGTCGAGCCATCGTTGAGCTCCGAGGCTATCGCGTACCTTCCGTCGAGGTCCTCCGTCAGGCTCGAAAGACCCAGACGGCTCAGCGTCAAAACGCCAGTCCCCGTGTCGAACGAAATGCCGTTGACGTAGTTGTTCCCGTCCGACGCGCCAGATGCGTCTATCGTAACCCTGTGGTTGGCAGCGTCAAAGCTCACAGAGGCACCCCCAGTGCCCGCAAACTGGAGCGCTCTGTCGCCGTCGGTGACGGTGAACTGGCTCGTTCCAGAGCCGTCCTGGACGTCGACGAAGACAGCGGAGTTCGATATCTCCGCGTTGCCGACGACCCCCGTCCCAAGCTGGAGGTTGTCGTACGGACCGGAAACATCGCCGGAGAAGCTTGTCGAGGTCGTAAGGTCATCGGAGGCGTCGGTGTCGCCGGTGTTGGTTATCGTTACGTCACCCGTCCCGGCGGAGACGCTTATTCCCGCTCCAGCGGTGATCGATGTTACGCCGGTGTTCACGAGCTGGCTGCCGGAGAAGCCGAGACCGCTTCCCGCGTTCACGACCAAAGCGCTGCCGGATAGCGTGAGCCCGCTGCCGTAAGAGAGACCGAGCGGGTTGGTCGATGTGCCGTCGCCGGTCAGCGGGGAGTTCGTCTGGACTGCGCCGGCGCCGAGCACGAACGCGGTGTCGGCGGTAACGGCACGGAATGCATACGGCACCGCCACAAGGCGTTCGCGCGGTGAAAGAACCTCGCCGTCGACCTCAAGCTCGATCCAATACGTGTCGTCGAAGGCGATGGTGAGCGGCGTTATGGTCCCCAGCTGGACGTCGAAGAGTCCGTTGGTGACGGTTATGGCGTCGGCGCCGGTGTGCGGTTCGGTCCAGATCGGCGCGCCGCCCGTGGGAACGGTGTAAATCCTAAAGATTATGTCGTGTGTGCCGGTAAGACCAACGCCGCTTGCGTCGGTCAGCTTCGCCTGATAGTTCAAAAGGCGAGGCACGCCGGAGGCAAAAACTGAAACAGCAAAAACTAAAACAACCACAAAACCTCTGCGCATCACACACCTCCCTTGTTTAACTTGTTTGCCCCCTCTCGAAACTGAATTTTAAACGTGAAGACAACCTCCCCTTTACGCGCCAACATAAACTTTCTCCCCGATTTTGTCAACAATATATTTTAGCGAAAGTGCCGCAGAGACTTCTGACCAGGCCACCTGCTCGAGATTTCACTTGCCCTCGAGGGTTCTCGTTCTCCTGAACTGAAGGTTGTAGAGATGGGCGTAGTATCCGCCTTTTTTCATAAGTTCGTTGTGCGTACCGCGCTCGACTATGCGTCCCTTGTGCATAACGAGGATTTCGTCGGCGTGTCTTATTGTGGAGAGCCTATGTGCGACGACGATCGCAGTCCTTCCGGCAAGAAGCTTTGCCACGGCATCTTGAATCAAAGCCTCTGTATGGGTATCGATGTTCGCTGTTGCCTCGTCGAGGACGAGGATTTTGGGCTTATACACAAGCGCCCTTGCGAAAGACAGAAGCTGCCTCTGCCCCGCCGAAAGGCTCGCTCCCCTCTCCGCCACAGGCTCATCGTATCCCCTCGGCAGCATTTGTATGAACTGCTCCGCGTTTACGATCCGGGCTGCGGCGCGAACATCGCTGTCATCTATCTCCTCGTTCTCAAGCCGGATGTTCTCGCGGATGTTTGTGGAGAAAAGGAATACATCCTGCAGCACGACGCCCACCGCCCTGCGGAGGGTGGTTATGTCCCAGTCCCGGACGTCGACGTCGTCGACAAGTATTTGTCCGCGCTGGACGTCGTAGAGCCTTGCAAGCAGTGCGGTTATGGTGGTTTTACCTGCGCCGGTGGCCCCCACAAGCGCAACCGTCCCCCCGGGCGGAACGACAAACGAGACATCGCGCAAAACCCACTCCCCCTCCTTGTACGCAAAGCTTACGTTCCTGAACTCCACCTTCCCTCTTATGCTCTCCAAAGGCGGGCTGTAGGGCTTTTTGGGGTTTTTAATCTCGGGCTCCGTGTCCAAAAGCCCGAAGATCCTCTCCAAAGCTGCCATAGCAGCCTGCATTATGCTGTACTTCTCCGAAAGACCGACTATGGGTTGGAAGAACATTCTTATATACGAAAGGAACGCCACAAGCATTCCGAGCGACATCGCCTGCTGGACGACCTGCCCCCCGCCGTACCAGATTATGAGCGCGACGGCGGCGTCGGCGAAGAAGGACATGGAGGGTCTGAATACGGCGTTTACCGTAAGCATTCTCATCGTAGCCCTGTAGTACTCCGTGTTGACCTCCTCGAAGCGTTTTTGGGCCTCCTTCTCCTGGACGAACGCCTGCACGATCCTTATCCCCGCGAAGTCCTCCGAGAGCCGCGCGTTGACCGACGCAAGCGCCCGCCTCACCCAGCGGTACGCCTCGCGCAAGTGCCTCCGGAAAAAAGCCGCGAAAAAAGCTATAACCGGAAGAAAGAGCATCACCATAACAGAGAGTTTCCAGTTCATGTAAACCAGGACGGCGCCTATGCCGAAAAGCATCACGATGTCCTTAAACAGGTTCACGGCGACCGACGTGAACATCTCCGCGATTGTGTTCACGTCGTTAGTGGACCTTGTCACGAGGCGCCCGACAGGGTTCTGGTCGAAGAAGCGCAGCGAAAGGCGCTGCAGGTGGGAAAAGAGCTTAACCCTTATGTCGTGCATAACCCTCTGTGCGACGACGCTGAGCGAATAGACCCTGCCGAAGTTGGCGGCAAACGATGCAGCGAGGAGTCCGAAGTACAGCGCGGCGATCGCAAAAAGCCCGCTGAGGCTCCCTCCGCGCAAAACCTTAAGCTCATCCCGCGGAATTAGCTTCAGGTCGTCGTACGCGATGGCGAAGTCGGGTCTGGTCAGCCGCCGGCTCTTCCGGAACGGCAGCCTGAAGCCCTTTTGGGGTGGGATCTTGCTTCCTGCGGCGCCAAGCAGCTGGAAAAACTGCGGGTAGGCTTCGGCGATCCGGGCAACAGTGTCCTTAAGCTCCGCGGGCACAGCCGAAAGCGATATGACCATGTACTTGTGCGGCGCAAGGACGCCGGCGGCTATGCACCTCCTCATGTCGGCGGGGTCGATCAGCGAGCCGTCGATTAGGAAGGAGTCCTCACCCGCCACGAACATCACGCCCCCGTACCTCCCAATGAACTCCGCCTTCAGGCTGTCGTTCTCGCCGAAGCAAAGGAGCTGGTAGTTCACGACGATGTACTCATCTATCGCCCTTTTGGAGAGATAGGGCAGGTAGATCTCGACGACGGACGCGATTGCCAAAAGCGCGAAAGCCACAACCATAAGGGGGACATACGGCTTGGCGAAGCCGGCGAGTCTCTTCACCAAGCGTGCGTCGTAGAATTTGCGACCGCTTAGATCCTCGTCCGGTATGAATCCGTGTCGCGGCATGGCTCAAGGAGCGGTGCGAACGGCGCAAAGTAGAGTCTGCACATCGAGCGCAACGACTGAGTGACCTTGGCAAAAAAGCCCCTCATAACGAGGGGCTTTTAGAACCGCTCAGTTAGCCGTTTACCCCGGTGGGGGGCTACTTCCCGGGCACGATCGATCCAGTTGGGCACACATCGGCGCAGGCGCCGCAATCGGTGCAAAGCTCAGGGTCGATCTTGTAGATCGGGTCGCCCTCCTGAATCGCCCCAACGGGACACTCAGGCTGGCAGACCCCGCAGGCGATGCAGGTGTCGGTGATCACATACGCCATCTCCAAAACCTCCTGTCAGATGGGGAATCCCAAAATTCAAAAGCCCAACATCTTCAAAGTCAAGGAATTTTTACCCGAGCGCCTCGCGGACAACGTCCTCAAGCGTTGGGCGACCGATCTCCTGAAGTTCGTACCTCACGCGCGTTGCGGGTTTTTCGAGCCTGAGGACGCGCCTCAGGTCTATAGGCGTGCCGACAACCACCGCGTCGGCGTCGGAGCGGTTTATCGTCTCCTCAAGCTCCCTGACCTGCTTCGGCGAGTACCCCATAGCCGGCAGAACCGGACCTGTGTTCGGATATTTCTCGAACGTCTCCACGATGGACCCGACGGCGAAGGGTCGCGGGTCGATGATCTCCGCCGCACCGGCAAACTGCGCGGCTATGTAGCCCGCACCCACCGACATCTCGCCGTGCGTCAGCGTTGGACCGTCCTCCACAACGATGACGCGCCTGCCGGCTATAACCGCGGGATCCTCCACCGTTATCGGGCTTGCTGCTAACACTATGGTCGCCTTGGGATTGATGCGCTTCGCGTTATCCCAAACGTAAAGAACATCTTCGTAATCGGCTGTGTCGACTTTGTTTATGACGATAACATCCGCCATTCTGAAGTTCACGGCGCCGGGGTAGTACTCGAGCTCATCGCCTGCGCGAAGGGGATCAGCCACAACTATGTGCAGCGTTGGCTTGTAGAACGGCAGATCGTTGTTTCCGCCGTCCCAGAGGATAACGTCCGCATCCTCCTCTGCGCGCTTCAGGATCTCGCCGTAGTCGACGCCAGCGTAGACCACGTTGCCCCTGTCGATGTGGGGCTCGTACTCCTCGCGCTCCTCGATCGTGCACTGGTGCCTGTCGAGGTCGTCGTAGGTTTCGAAGCGCTGCCAGATTTGCTTCCTCAGATCGCCGTAGGGCATAGGGTGGCGGACCACAGCGACCCTTTTGCCCCAAGCCTTCAGGATCTCTGCTACGCGGCGGGTCGTTTGGGATTTACCGCAGCCCGTCCTCACGGCGCAGACGGCGACCACAGGCTTCTTGGACTCGAGCATTGTGTCGTTGGGTCCCAGCAGGGAGAACGAAGCACCAGCAGCCAGGGCGCGCGCTGCACGCTCCATAACGTACTGGTTCGAAATGTCGCTGTATGATAGAAAAACCTCTTCAACACCCTTCTCTTTCACAAGCTGCTCAAGCTCCTCCTCCGAAACTATAGGGATTCCATCGGGATAGAGCTTGCCGGCAAGCTCGGGCGGATAGATGCGTCCCTCTATGTCGGGTATCTGCGTTGCGGTGAAGGCTACGACTTCGTACCTCTCGTTATCTCTGAAGAACACGTTGAAGTTGTGGAAGTCCCTTCCTGCTGCGCCCATTATCACGACCTTTCTCCTCACAGGCACCTCCTTTTTCCAACTCCGGACTTGCTGGCGGGTTGCCAGCCAAAATAGGGGGGCAGCGGGTTTTGGTCAAGCGTTTTTGTTTTGCTTGCCGCCCTTGACCAAAGCCGTAAAAAAGCTATTTTTCTCCAAAAACGGGGAGGGAAAAATGAGAAGGCTCGTCCTTTTTGTGTTTTTCGCTTTGGCGGCGCTGTGCGTTGGCGTTGGGATATCCGTTTCGCCAGCCACGTTCCTGCTGCAGAACGTTCCCCTTGGGGAGCGGTACGACATAACCGGTGCAGCCGGCTACAGGATAAGGATATCGGGCGTTTCGCGCCCCGGCAACTACGTGATCACCCCGCGCAGACCCTCCGAGGACGGCACGAAAGCTACGGGCTACTACGACATCCCCGACGCGAGCTGGTTCGGCGTTGAGGAGTGCACGCTCTTTGTTTCTCCCGACAAGCCCGCCGAGACGGCGATGTGGATCGACTTCCCCGACGACCCCTCCCTTTACAACCGCCACTTTCTGCTCGGCGTCGACGTGAGCCCCACGCTCGAGTCCACGCGTGGGATGCTGGCTGTCGGCGCGTACCTGCTTTTCAGGTTCGAGACGCCGCCGAAGGAGGGCGTTGTGCCGAAGCTCCAAAAAGGCGAGATGGCTTTCGTGCCGTCGGTTGTAAGTTTCGAGGATTTGCGCAAGGGCGATGTGCGCTCTTACAACCTCAAACTCTTCACCTGGACTGAACAACCCCAGAAGATAAAGCTCTACCGCCTCGACCCCGAGTCGGACGTGGCGAAGATAACCATTCTTCTCACCCGCGGCTTTCGTCGCGCCCCCGAGGGCGTCGTTCTCTTCCCCGAGGAGATCTCGGCAAGCTCCGCCGGCGGAAAACTCTTCGTCCAGGTCGCCCTTGCGGAGGAGCTCCCGTACAGGCGAATGGAGGAGCTCGTGATGGCGGAGGCGCCCAACGGCAACAAAGCCTTCCTGAGGGTCCGGCTCTTTGGCGCGCAACGCTGACCGCAGGCGCGGACAACCAAAGGCATCAAAGGGGCGAGCCAGGCTCCTAAAAAGCTTCATCCGAAGAAGGCGTAGCGCACAACAAAGAGAGCCGTTATGACCCACATGAAGGGGTTTACTTCCTTTGCCTTTCCCGCGGCGAGCGCGCAGATGGGATACGAAACGAACCCCAGCGCCATCCCGTCGGCGATGGAGTAAGTGAGCGGGATCCCTATCATCGTGAGGAACGCGGGGAAAGCCTCCCAAAGCCTGCTCCAGTCTATGCGGCGGAGGGTTTTGGTCATGAGGCTTCCCACGACAATAAGCGCCGGTGCGGTTATAGGGTGGAAGACCTTCTCCCCCACCTCGACCCCAGCACCGACCATCCGCACGACGGGGTAGAAGAACAGCGACGCGATGAACAAAGCGGCTACCACAAGCGACGATCTTCCCGTTTTCGCGCCGGAGGCTATACCGGCGGTCGATTCGATGTAACTTGTGACTGTCGACGTACCCAGAAGCGCGCCCACAACCGTGCCGACCGCATCGGAGATGAGGGCGCGGTTGACGCGCGGGATCTCGCCCTTGGGCGTAAGGAGGTTGCCGGCGTCGGCCACAGCGAGCAGAGTGCCAACCGTGTCGAAGATATCGGTATACAGGAACACGAAGACCGCCACCCAGAAGGTCGCCGAGGAGAGCCTTTGGAACGAAAGCTTAAAAAGCGTTGGCTTGGGTGATGGCGGCGCCGCGACTATGCCCTCATACGGGATCATGCCCGTTGCAAGCGCGACCAGAAGCGAAGCGAAGATCCCCCAGAGTATTGCGCCCGGGACTCTTTTGATCATGAGGATCGCCGTGAGAAGCAGCCCGAACAGGGCGAGCAGGACGTGCGGTGCGGTGACGTCCCCAAGCTCTATCACCCCGCCCGCGCTTTTCTGAACGATGCCCGCGTCCACAAGCCCGATGAAGGCGATGAACAGCCCGATCCCCGCGGCGACGGCGTGTCTCATTGCATCTGGGATGGCATCTATGATGGCGCGCCTGACCCGAAGCACCGACAGAAGCAGGAAGATAAGCCCCGCGACGAACACTGCGCCGAGGGCATCCTGCCACGCCAAACCCATCCCCAGGACGACGGAGAAGGTGAAGAAGATGTTTTCGCCCATCCCCGGGGCCTGAGCTATCGGGAGGTTTGCGTAAAGCCCCATTATCGCCGTTGCGATCGCCGCCGACACGCACGTGGCGAACGTTACCGCGCCAAAGTCCATGCCCGCCTGGGAGAGTATCGCCGGCTGGACGAAGATGATGTAAGCCATCGTCATGAAGGTGACGACGCCGCCTACGAGGTCGTCGCGGCTATGCCTCCAAAACGTTCCCGAGGAAGCGCGCATATCTTACGGTAAAAAAGCGGGCTTTCAGGCAGAGCGCAACCCAAAATCGTCCGCCTACAGCACGATTATCCTTTTGACGATAATTCTTCCGTCCTTCGTTTTCATCCGCACGAAGTACAGTCCGGCTCGGCGCGGTGCGCAAAAGCTTTGTCTGCCACGAACCAAAAGGACGCGCCTGCCGCGTATATCAAAGACCTCCGCAGAGACCGCAGAGGGCGGGAGCTGGCACTCCCCCCTGCCGA
>CBEVQY010000049.1:0-8148 GCA_965552135.1 uncultured bacterium
ACCCATACATCTACGACAGACTCACGGGCAGGGAGTTTTTGGAGCTTGTGGGCTCACCCTACGGAATGGACAGAAAGACGATCATGCTTGAACCCCCAGAGTCAGCGTCTGGTCAAAGGCGTTTTGCGAAAACTCGTCGAGCGGGGAACTTCGGTCTTTATGTCGACACACACGCTCCCTGTGGCGGAGGAGCTCTGCACCAGGATCGGCATAATCCACCGCGGACGCCTGATGAAAATAGGCACCCTCGAGCAACTCCGCGCAGACGCAAAAATGGAAGGACGCTCCCTCGAGGAGCTCTTCGTCCACCTCACGGGCGGGGAAAGGGAAATCAAGCTTTGGGAAAGACAAAACAGCTGAAAGCCAATCACGCCCACGCCGACAGACAACCGCGAAAGGCGGCCTAATCCTCCGGCAAACAGTATTTCTCTAAGCGCCACTGAGAATTGCCGGGGATGCGATCATAACCGCCAACATAGAAGCCCGTGCTCCCAACAGCGATACTTTTAGCCGCATCATTGCCAGACGATGGATTGCTCAGCGCTGTCCATATAAGCGAGCCGTCGGAAAGCGAGCGCTTCTCTATGCGCCATTGATAGTTCCCCAAACTATCATCAAAACCACAGACATAAACCCCAGTACTGTCCAACGCAATGCCCAAAGCCCTTTCCTCACTTCCGGTCAAATCCTCCGTGATGCCCCATAAAAGCGATCCGTCGGAGAGTGAACGTTTCTCTATACGCCACTTGTTATTACCACAATATCCGGCGACGTAAACGCCTGTAGCATCCACAACAATTTCTCTGGGTATGTCATCGCTACCTGTGTAATTAACGCCCTGAGCCCATATGAGAGAACCGTCGTCCAAGGAACGCTTTTCTATGCGCCACGCCCTGTCATACGTATCAACCCTATAGTACATAGCGACATAAACACCCGAAGTATCCACACAAATACTTGTTGCCGATTCGTCATACTGAAACGTATAGGTACTGTTGGAAAAATTCTTCGCCCAAATAAGGGAACCATCCGAAAGAGAACGTTTCTCAACCCGGGTCTTCCAATCTTGTTCAGGATAAGATGAATTAGTTCCGTAATGTCCACATACATAAACTCCCGTAGAATCCACCGCAATATCTTCCGCGCGATTGTCGCCAGATCCATAAGTGTTGTTGCTAGACCATATGATAGAACCGTCACTAAGTGAGCGCTTCTCCACTCGCCAAACGCCAAATGCCGCGCTCATCCCACCACGACCACAAACGTAAACCCCCGAGGTGTCTACAGCAAGACCATAGGGAACATTATATTTAGAACCACTAATGTAATATGTCACGTTCCAGATAAGCGAACCATCATCCAGAGAACGTTTCTGCACGCGCCATCTCATTTCCGAATTAAGATTATCATAGCCGCAGATATAAACTGCCGAATCGTCTATAGCAATTTCATTTATAGCCTCATCTCTGCTTGTTGGGTTGAATGTCTGGTACCAGATCACATTTGGCGGAATGCTGCAACAGACTGAGGTTGTGCACGTAACAATATTGGAGTAACCAGTGACAGCGCAGTTGTTGTAAGCACGCACGCAAGAATAGTAGACGGTTTCACACGTTAAATCCGTGACGGTATACTCGGTGACATTGCCGACATCGAGGTTTTCGTAGCCGGGAACAAAGGTTGTGAAATTTGAATCCTCAGCAACGCAGAGATAATAGCCATCAGCATGTTCCGCAGTATTCCAATGCACTTTGAACTGCGTTTGAGAAACATCGGTGCAACCTGTTGCCACAGGGACGTCGGGAAAAGTGCAAGGACACCTAACGGGATACCATGACTTGCCGATATATATCTCAAGGCAATTTGTTGTTAGGTTAAAGATCACAAGTCCGTTGGAGGGGGATTCTATAGAATCGCGCTGGGCTGTGGTCATACGGGGGAACAAAACACCGCCGGAAGTGGACACAATATCTAACACAGCCGCTTCATCGGGCGAATTCGTTCCTATGCCTACGCGTTGAGCCTTAATCGTCACCGTACTGTCCGGATAGCTGTATAAAGTTCCAACCCCAGCAATCGTCCAGTCGTTGTCTGCGGATGCGGCGTATTCCACTGAATCGGCGTAAACCGCCCTGAACGCATAACCAACGGAGGCTATCTTCTCCCTCGGCGAAAACGTCTCCCAGCTTACGCCCCCGTCGGTCGAGATGGAAAGCTCGAGCCAGTACGGCTTGGAGAAGTCGAGGTCTATCGGGTGGACGTTCCCGAGCATGACGTCGAAAAGCCCGTTTACGATGTCCACGGCGAGGGTCTCGCCCCAAAGGGGCGTGCCAGCCTCCGATGTGTCGTAGATGCAGAAAGCTATCGTGTCCGTTCCATTGAGCGCTACGCCATCGGACGTGGTGATCTTACCCTGATAGCTCATTACGCGGGGAACCTGCGCCAAAAGAACAAAAAGTAAAGCGAAAATTACTGCAAAAACTGTCCTGCGCGCCATAGTCAACCCTCCTTTATATACCCAAGCAGGTTACTAAACTCCTTTCGCCCTTCCGAAGCAACGGCGCAAGGCTCATCTTACCTTATCCTTATAACGTCCCCTCCACTTATATTGAAGCCCGAGGATTCTTTTCTCCACGGCTGAACAAATCTCATATACTTCCTTCACGGATTCTATCCATCTCGACTGGGCTTCTTTTTTCTTTTTAATTGCTTCGCGCAACGCCTGGCGCATGCTCGCAAGCTCCTCAAGCTCCGCCTCAACCGGTGAAAGCTCGTTACCGTCGATAATGAAGTCTAAATACATAAGGATTTCCTTTGGCTTTCTTACTGTTCGTGCTTTAGCGTTCATGCGCACGCCCTCCCTATATTTCGGAGGCAGCCGCCGGAGGGGGCTTCCCGGTCATTTCCGGGGGGCGGCTGCCGAAACGTCGGGCTTTCGCACTCATGTACGCGCACCCATCATCTCCCCTCCATCCAGACTACCTGCTAAACAGCTTGAAGTGCGTTGTGGTAGCCTTTGGGTTCCCGTACAGGTAGCTTGTGCTTACGGCATCGCCTACCGCCGGCGCGCCCGTCGTTGGCGTTGCAACGTTTTTGATGCCGTTCAGGTTCACGTCGACGGAGCCGTCGACGTCGAGCTTGTCGTCGGGGCTGGCGACGCCAATGCCAACGTTGCCGTTGTCGTATATCCTCACCTTTGCTTCGTCAGATGCGGCGTTTTGGTTCACGATGTATGTGCTGCTGTCTGCCCAAAGGCAGCCCGTCGAGCCGCAAACAAGCGCATAAGGTGCAGATCGAAGCTCCTCCGCGCCCAAATACGTCCACGTATCGGCAAAGCCCTTCTTCACGTAGACCTTGAGGAACAAGGGATTGTATGCCGAAAGCGTTGTGTCTATCCGAAGACCGAGTGTGTCGGAGAAAAGACCATCCTGCACCCAGACCGATTCAGCCGGGGAGGATGGTTCCTGCCGCCAGCGGTAGTCGGGGGAGCTTGTGGTGTCGTCGTCGAGCGTGTACATGAAGTAATATCCGCCGGTTGCGGGACCGCCGTTCCAGTGAAGCTTGCCCTGATAGATCACTGTCCTCGGCACATCTGCGCCAAAAGCCACAGACAAAACGAAAAGAACGGCAAATGTTTTCGATGCCTTCGGCATCATCACCCCTCCGCAATGGGCTCTGCCCTCTCCCAGAGCGCGTCGAACGCGAGTATCAAAAGCTCCACAAGGTGGCGGTTTTGGACGTAGACCATCCTGCACCTCTCGAGGTCGGATTCGTTTTCGCCGTGTAGTTCGAGCACCGCCGCAAAGTCGTCGTAAATGGCAAGCTCCATAGGCACCCTGGGGATGTGCCTGATGACCTTCTCGCCGAACCTCGTGCTTCTGGCCAGCTCTATGAAACCCGGCACCTTAAGGATACCGGATTCGACTATCATCTTAAGCTTTACGCCTTGCTTCACCTGTGGGAAGCCGACGGCTTCAAACTCGCCCTCCACGACTTGTGCATCGTCTTCTCCGAGCACGGGTGCTCGCGCCGTCATTCTCACGCAGTCCCGCACCTGGCTTCCGAGGCGCGTAACTATATCGACCACCGCCTTGGCGCCTCGAAGGATGACGATGTCGCGACCGAGGTCGACTCTGCTGCGGGCTTTGGCGTAAGCTCGCTGCGCCTCCCTCAGAAAGGATTCGTAACTTTTGGGAAGAGCCTCGTACAAACGTGCAACCTCCTCAAGCCTGCGGCGATAAAGCTCGTCGAGAGCCTCTTCGGGCGGCAGGATCCTGTACCTCAGCGGGCGCGACGCTACCTCCGCAACAAGACCCTTATCCAACAGGCTCCGCAAAGCCTTATACGCGCTGGGGCGCCTTATACCCGCGATCTTAACTATCTCGTCGACCGTGCCCTCGCCAAGCTCAAGCAGCGCAACGTAAAGCCTCGCCTCGTTCTCACCAAGACCTAAGGTTGTGAGAAAATCCGGCTTCATAGCTTGTTATTACAGCGTAATAACAAAATAATAACCGCAAGTCTTCTGTCAAGAAAAAAAATCCCCCGCCTTGTGAGGCGGGGGAACCCTCATCCGGACCGGATTTTGGCTTTGACCTTACTTGATCAGCGTGACCCTCGTCGAGGTGGAGTATCCGTTTGCGGAGAGCTTCACCACGTAGACGCCGCTGGCAAGCCCCGTAGCGTCCCACGTCACCGTGTAGCGCCCCTGGCTGAGCTTGCCGGCGTAAAGCGTTGCGACCTTGGCGCCCGAGACGTCGTACACCGCAAGCTCCACCGAAGCGGCCGAAGGCAGGTCGAACGTCACGTCGCAGGCGGCGTTGAACGGGTTGGGCTTTGCCGAAACCGCAAGCGCAGAGGGCTTAGCCGAAGCATGCTCCGCAATCCCCGTCGTCTCGAAGCCCATGTGCTCGAGGATCTCGCCCAGAACCCTGTTGGGCGCGGGGTAGCCGTCGACCGAAAGCTCGGTGATGTAGATGGAAGTATAATATCTCTGCAGATAGTAGACCCCCACCACGACGGAGTCGTCGTTTGCGTAGAGCATGGGCGCGGCGCCGCCCAGGGGCGTCAGACGGTCGACGTAGTGGTCGGCGTCGGTCTGGTACGGATAGTCCATCGTCCACATCGCGCCGCCGAAGAACGCATCGTCGGTGACGACGTACTCCACGTTGCCGGTCGAGCTCGGGTTGCCGTCGGTGGCGCTGAAGCTGAACCTGTCGAGGAACTCGGTGCCGTCGTAGTCCTGCGCAAAGTCGGGACCCTCAACGTAAACCTTGCCGCCTTCGTCTATGTAGGCGGTGAGCATATCGACCATCTCGGAGGGCATAACGTCGTCGGATGCGTCGCCGCGAACGCCCAAAACAACGATGACGGCGTCGTAGTCGCCGAGGTCGTAGTGGGCGGTGATGTCCTCATCCTGCGCCGTAACGGTGTAGGACGCGTCCACGAGGATGTCGTCGAGCACAGCTGTGAGGTCCTCCGTAAAGCCCGCGCCGTTGTCGAAGTCCACAACGAGGATCTCGTTCGGGTCGGGCGAAACGCTCACGTCGACGATCACAGCATCCGAAGCGGGCGAGGAGCACCCCTCGGCGTAGTTGACGACGACGTAGTAGGTGTGGACGTCGCCGTCGGCAACATCGTAGTCCTCGTAGCCGGCGGTGTCGACAGTTGCGATAAGCGAGTCGTTGCGGTAGATGTCGTAGCTTTCGACGGTGAGGTAAGAGCTTGTTGGAGCCGTCCACGAGAGGACGACGTGGAGGTCTTCGGAAAGCGGTCTTGTGTCGGGCACGACAAGCGCCTCAAGGTCGGTTACGGGCCACGCGAAGGGCAGAGTGATCTCAACCGTCTCCGGCGCGCTCACGCTTATCGCAGTCTCCGCGTCGCAGTAGTTCTCCTTCGAAACCGTTATCGTGTAGTCGCCCCAGTCGACGCAGTCGAAGCACACAAGCCCCGAAGGCGGCGTCACCAAAGCCTCCTCAGGCGGCATCTCCACAAGCGCGCCGGAATTGTCCGAAGCACCCTCAACCGTGACGTCAACGCAAACCTGCACGCACGAGGGCGAAAGGTCGAAGTCGAGGGTGAGGTCGGAGTCGACAAGAAGCGTCGTATCCACCGTCTCATACCCGGGGTAGCTTGCCGAGATCGTGTGCACGCCGTAGGGAACTTCGATCTCATAGTATCCGGTGTCGTCGGTTGTTGCGGCGGGCGAGCCGTCGACGGAAATAGATATCCCCGCCGAAGCCTCACCCTCAAGCATCCCGAAGCCGCTTATCGTGAACGTGCCGGCCTCGATGTAGATGTTGTAGCTCAGATCAGACGAGACGTCGATGGTGTCGACGTAGACGGGGTATCCGGGGTACGACGCCCGCACCTCGTAGGTTCCGGCGGTGAGTCGAACTTCGTAGTATCCGTCTGCGCCGGAGTAGACGGGCGTTGCGGGACCGATCTGCACCTCAACTCCGCCCGTCGCCACGCCCTCGACGAACGTCGTGCCCGAGACGACGTAGCTGGGCGGGCAGATCGAGACCGAAAGCTCAACGTCCGCGTCGACTATCGTGACGCTCGTGTCGAACTCCTCGTAGCCGCTCGCGGTTATCGAGACGTCGTACGTCGCCGGGAACAGCCCCGAAACCTCGAACTGACCAAGGCTGTCGGTGAAGTCGACAAGCCCACCAACATCAACCTGCGCGCCCTCGACGGGCAAACCTGTGATGCAGTCGGTGACGGTGCCGAAAACGCTGTACGTCGTGGGTCCGCAGGACGTCGTAAGCCAGACGTAGACGACCTCGTCGGAGCCGACCTCGACGCGGTTTATATCCCTCATATCGGAGAATGCGCTGCAGTCGGTGGGCAGACCGCTCGACGAAACCGCCACCAGAAGCTTCCAGAGGTCGTCGTAGGGGACGAGGGCGGAGCTCCACTCGACCCACTGAACGTCGCCGCTTACGTTGCCAAGGTGGATCTCCCAAACATGTCCCTCGGCAGCGCAGTTGTTGCGGATGTCGGTGGCGTACTGGTCGTAAATCGTGTCGGCTACGGCGGCGATGTATGCGTAGAAGTCTATGGGCGGGGGTGCGTAGACGTCGAGTCCGGGGTCGAAGCCGTCGGTGGCGGCGCTGTCGGTACCAATGGTCACCACGCTCGTCTTGACCTCCGCCGAGCTCGAGTCGACGGCGGTGATATTCAGGCTAAACATCGGCGCACACGGACCCGCAGTGGTGAACGAGTACGTCGTATCGAGCGTGTGGGTGTCGAGGTCGAGGTCACGCGCAATCACGTGAACCTCGTACGTCGTCGCGGGAACCAGAAGCCCAGGCGGATCACACTCAACGTGATAACCGTTCACAAGCGGGGTGAGGGTGATATAGTCGGTGTAGTCGCCGCCGGGCGTGAAGTAGACGTGTATGCTCGTGTCGATTATGCCGATGTCGTCCCTGATATCGAAGCTGATTATGGCTCCCACGGGCACGTCGGTAGCTCCGGCCGGCGGATCGAGGTTGGTGATATACGGTCTTGTTCCGGCGCCCGTGCAGGTGTCGCGCACCTGCGCCTTGAGGTAGATTATATCCTCAGGCGCAACGTCCACCGAAACCGCCGTCCTCATGTCGGTCCAGTCGATGCTACCGCCCTCGGGTCCATGACCAACGTAGAGGTCGAGCATATAACATCCGCCAAGCGCAGGTATCGCCGTGGGATCCCAGCTTATGCTGCACTCGCCCGACGCAGCCTCCATATGAATCTCCCAGAACTCCACGCCCGCGTGCAGCGCGCGGATGTCTTTCGAGAGCATGGTGATGTCGGGGTGAGACGGGTCGGAGAGCGGGAAGTAGGCGTAGAACCCCGGCGTGCCCGGGTAAGCCTGATCAAGCCCCGGGTCGTAGTATTCGGAGCCGTCCTCGTGCATGCCGAAGGTGAGGTGGACAGACGGTCCGGCGTCGCTGTTGACGTCGACGGACATCGTCCAGGCCGACAGGGTATCACCAACGACGTAGAAGACGACGGTGAGTGGGTCGGCGCAGTTTGGACCGCACGGCGGACCTGCGCGGTCGCAGGCGGAAACGACTATCTCGTGCGTCGTGCCGCCCGTCCAGCCGCTCAAAGGACACGGCGGAACGGTGACCATGTAGTCGTAGGTCACGCCGATCCTGGTGA
>CBEVQY010000050.1:0-6478 GCA_965552135.1 uncultured bacterium
CTTTCGTCCTCGGAAGCACCAACAGCTGGCAGGCGATCTGGCCGGTGTTCGGCGCGGCAAACCAGCTCGTGGCGGCTTTGGCGCTGCTTGTGGCAACAAGCTACCTGCTTGCGACAAAAAAGCCATCCTCTTTCGCTGCCCTGCCAGCATCGTTCATGCTCGCCACGACGGTGGGGGCGCTTGTGTACAAAGCGCTGTCCTTTGCGTCCACCGGCAACTACACCCTCTTTGTCATCGCGGCGGCGCTTGTGGTGCTTGCGGTCCTTATGCTTACCGAGGCGGTGCGCGTGGCGCTGAGGAGGTCGGAGCGGTGATCCCGCTTATAGGTATAAGCTGCGATGTTGCCCCCGAGCGCCCTGGCCGGCCCGAGCTTCCCGACGCACAGTTCGACTACCTGAAAAGCGCCTACAGCGAATACATTGCCCGCTGCGGCGGTGCACCCGTGGCGCTGCCGAACCTGAAAGAGCCCAACACAAAGCTTCTTGCGCAGATTGCAAGCCGCATAGACGGGCTTTTGCTTTCCGGCGGCGCCGACGTATCGCCCGCCCTCTACGGCGATGAAAGCGCGCACCCGAAGACGAAGTGTCAGCCGCTGCGCGACAGCTTCGAGCTTGCGCTTCTGCGCTTCTTCCTCGCGAACACGGAAAAGCCTGTGCTTGGCATCTGCCGCGGACATCAGCTCCTCAACGTTGCATTCGGCGGAACGCTCTGGCAGGACGTAAGCCAGTTCTGGAACACCGACCCGCCCGTGATCCTTGAGCATCGCGCTCAAAGGGGCAAAGACGGCATCCTGCGCAGGCTCTGGCACTACGTCGTGATCGCCGAGGACAGCATGCTCAGGGAGATCCTCGGGACAGAAAGGCTTTTGGTGAACTCGTCGCACCACCAGCTTGTGAGGGATTTGGGCTTGGGTCTTCGCTGCGTTGGTCGCGCGCCCGACGGTGTCTGCGAGGCGCTCGAGGCGACGGAGGGCGGAAGGTTTGTGCTTTCGGTGCAGTGGCACCCCGAGGCAGCCGACGATGAGTACTCCAAAAGGCTTTTCTCCGCCTTCGTCGATGCGGCGATGAGGGCACGATAAGCGACCTTGCGCCCCCGACGCAAAGCGATATAGTTGTATGCCCGGCAATTCCGAGGAGGTGCTTAAGATGGCGCAGTTTATCGTTTCCGGCGCAGGCGGCAAGCTTGAGGCAGGCTACGACCTTGTGATCGTGGGCGGTGGTCCCGCGGGTCTTACGGCTGCGCTCTACGCCGCACGCGCGAGGGTGAAGCACGCCATCCTGGAGAAAAACCCAATCCCCGGCGGGCAGATAATAAACACCGAGGCTGTGGAGAATTTTCCGGGTTTTCCCGAGCCTGTGGGCGGATTTGAGCTTATGGAGCGTCTCCGCAGGCAAGCTGAGGGCTTCGGAGCCAACATCGTGACGGCGGAGGTGAGAAGGCTTTCTGCGGCGGAGGGTGGCTTCTCCGTCGAGACGAACGCTGGCTCCACGCATGCGCGTGCGGTTATAATCGCGAGCGGCGCATCGCCAAGGAGGCTGGGCATCGACGGCGAGGAGAAGTTTCTGGGCAAAGGGGTATCGTTTTGCGCCACGTGCGACGGACCGCTTTACTCGGGCAAGCGAGTCGTCGTGATAGGCGGCGGCGACGCAGGAATCGAAGAGGGGCTCTTCCTCACCCGCTTCGCGGAGAAGGTCACCGTTGTGGAGATAATGGACCGCCTTGGCGCCACGAAGGTGCTGCAGGAGCGCGCAGCGCAAAACCCGAAGATGGAGATACTCCTGGCGCACGCACCCGTCGCCATCATCGGAACCGACAGGGTCGAGGGGGTTCTGGTCGAGGACCGCAAAAGCGGCGAGAGAAAAACCCTCCACGCAGACGGCGTGTTCATCTACGTTGGGATAAAGCCGAACACAGACTTTGTTTCGGTTTCGGGCGTTGAGTTCGACAGTGGCGGCTTTATCGTCACCGGCGGCGATATGAGCACGGGGGTGCCCGGTCTTTTTGCGGCGGGCGACGTGAGATCCAAGCTTTTGCGCCAGGTATCCACTGCCGTTGGCGACGGCGCCACCGCCGCATTCGCCGCCGAAAAGTTCCTGAACCAAAGCTGAGCCGATGCTTTTGGAGCTTTTAAAGGTTTCGCTGCGGTCGATATTCGCCCAAAGGCTTCGGAGCGCGCTTGTGGTTTTGGGCGTTGCGGTTGGCGTTGTCGCGGTGGGCGGTATGACCGCGGCGGCGGTGTCGATAAGGCAGGCGGTGAAGCAGCAACTATCCTCGCTTGGGGCGGAGACGTTTGTCGTTGTGCGGATATCGCCGCTTGTTTTCGTAAGAGGGTCACACAGGCGCGACTGGCGCAAGCTGTGGCGACGACCAAGACTCAAGCTAAGCTACCTGAAACCCCTCGTTGATGGTTGTTCCTCGTGCGAGCGCATTGCGCCCGTTGCGACGTACGCGGGCAAAACCGCAACGCTGGGCAAAAGGAAGCTTGAGGACGTTTCGGTTGTTGGCACCACGCCGCAGTACAACGGTCTTTCGGGCGTCAAGCTTGCGTTCGGCAGGTTCATCGACGAGCGCGACGTCGACCGCAAGCGCTACGTGTGCGTGATAGGTCAAACGGTGCTCGATGAGCTCTTCGGCAAATCCAACCCGATAGGTCGAAGGATCAGGCTTGGAGGGATCCCATTTGTCGTCGTTGGCGTTGCCGACTCGGTGGGGAGCGCCTTTGGCGAGGATAAGGACAACTTCGTGGTCGTTCCCATAACGACGGCGCTGCACCACTGGCGCGGCTGGTGGGGAATCCAGTACGTAGTTCGGGCTAAAGCTGGAGCGGTATCCTCGGCGAAGGAGGAGGTTATATCCGTTCTTCGCAGGCTCAGGCGGCTTAAGGCGTACGAGGATAACGACTTCGACATCCTCACCGCCGATATGCTTCTTTCGCTTTTGACGACGATAATCGCTGCGGTTTACGCGGTTGGCTTTGCGATATCGCTTGCGAGCCTCGTCGTTGCGGGGATTGGGATAATGAACATAATGTTCGTTGTTGTTTCGGAGCGTACGAGGGAGATAGGCATCCGCAAGGCTTGTGGCGCAACGCCGGGGGCTATAATGGCGCAGTTTACGCTCGAGGCGATGCTTTTAGGGCTTTTGGGCGGAGTTCTGGGGATCGGGATTTTATATATAATCTCGGCTATAATAAGCGGGACGATACCATTTGATATAAAAGTCAGCTTTGGCGTGGCGGTATTTGGTCTTTTGTTTTCTGCCGCCTGTGGCGTAATATTCGGCATATTTCCTGCCCGTCGCGCAGCGCGACTAAACCCAGTCGACGCCCTCCGCTGGAACGCATAGGCGGGTGGGGGCCGTGGGGGTCAGTGGGGGTCATTTACTTCCTGCGAAGCGCTGATGAGTTATGACCCCCACCGCAATCCTCTATCAATCGGGGAATTCGATGGTGGGGGTCATTATTTGCCACGAAATACGGGCAAGCTATGACCCCCACCGCAATCCCCTATCAATCGGGGGTGGGGGTCATTCATTTGTCCGCGAAACACGGGCAGGCTATGACTTCCACTAACCCCCTATCAATCAGGGGAATTCGATGGTGGGGGTCATTTATCTTCCCGTGAAGCGCTGGCAGGTTATGACCCCCACCCGCAATCCCCTATCAATCGGGGGTGGGGGTCAGTGGGGGTCATTCACTCCCTGCGAAGCGCTGGTGAGTTATGACCCCCACCGCAATCCTCTATCAATCGGGGAATTCGATGCAACTCTCTGAGCGGGTTCCCGAAGGTGAATGCTGGATTCCGTCGCAACCCCCTATCAATCGGGGAATCCGATGCAACGCAGGATGCTGCAAAGAAGGTTCTCGCGTGGCTCAAAGTCGCAATCCCCTATCAATCGGGGAATTCGATGGTGGGGGTCATTCATTTTCCTGTGAAGCGCGGGCAAGGTATGACCCCCACTCGCAATCCCCTATCAATCGGGGAATTCGATGGTGGGGGTCATTATTTGCCACGAAATACGGGCAAGCTATGACCCCCACTCGCAATCCCCTATCAATCGGGGAATTCGATGCAACGGGCCGGAAACTGGATGTAGAGACAGTTGCTCGAGTGTCGCAATCCCCTATCAATCGGGGAATTCGATGCAACGTAATTAACCTTGCCCGCTTCATTCGAAGGTTACGGGAGTCGCAACCCCCTATCAATCGGGGAATTCGATGCAACGTCCTCGCGATCATCGAAGACCCATCCTCGATTGATGTCGCAACCCCCTATCAATCGGGGAATTCGATGCAACACGTGAAAAGGATCTGCAGGAAGGCTCTCGAGGAAGTCGCAATCCCCTATCAATCGGGGAATCCGATGCAACATAAAGGTCATCGTCCTCGAAGAGCGATTCGGAGGCGTCGCAATCCCCTATCAATCGGGGAATTCGATGCAACCCGGTCGGGAATGGGTGGGGTGTCTTGACTTCCAAAAGTCGCAACCCCCTATCAATCGGGGAATTCGATGCAACTCTCTGAGCGGGTTCCCGAAGGTGAATGCTGGATTCCGTCGCAACCCCCTATCAATCGGGGAATTCGATGCAACTCAACTTCCCAGAAGTTAAGCGGGAGGTCGAGGAAGGTCGCAACCCCCTATCAATCGGGGAATTCGATGGTGGGGGTTATTTATTTGTCACGAAATACGGGCTATGCTGTGACCCCCACCGCAATCCCCTATCAATCGGGGAATTCGATGCAACTGTGGGTCTGGGCGTATAACGGGCCAGATCCCGACGCGTCGCAACCCCCTATCAATCGGGGAATTCGATGCAACGGACTGGGATCACCAGAAGTACCCCCTCGGGGGAATCGTCGCAACCCCCTATCAATCGGGGAATTCGATGCAACGAGATGGAGCTGGGGGTTGACATACTCATCCACCAGTCGCAATCCCCTATCAATCGGGGAATTCGATGCAACGATTTGGATCTTCGTGGCTGTTGGCTTCGAAGCGCCGTCGCAATCCCCTATCAATCGGGGAATTCGATGCAACCTCCTTTCGTTTGTTATTATTCCTCCGCTTTCTGGTCGCAATCCCCTATCAATCGGGGAATTCGATGGTGGGGGTCATTCATTTTCCCGCGAAGCGCTTGCAGGTTATGACCCCCACCGCGAACCCCCCAGGGTTTTTATGTGCGCTTGAGGTTCGCGCAAAAATCACGCTCTTCTATTTTCAAAGAACTCAACCACTTCCCAAATAAACCCAACAGCGCGAAGATGTCAAGGGGAAAATTAGCCTGCTTGAAAGAAGAAAGCGAAATCGATATCATTTAGTTACGATGCTGTGGCTGATCCCCACGCTTTTTTCGGCGCTTTGGGGGCAGGAGCTTCCCTCGCCCCACCTGGAGCACGAACGCATCTTCGGCGACTCCGTCTTCCACCACGGACGATGGGCGCCACCTAAACCCAAAATAACCGAAATAGCCTACACAACCTACGGCTTCGTGCCCTACTGGGAGAGATACTACGTCTGCCCCCGATGGGACCTCGTGACACGAATAGCCTACTTCAACTGCACCATAGGCTCCGACGGCTCAATAGTCGCCACAAACCACTGGTACGACGCGCCTGTCGTCGACTCCGCCTTGGCGCGCGGCGTCCCAGTTGATCTCTGCATCGCACAGTTCAACGACGCAACGATAAACGAAATAATCTCCAACCCCGCCTCCCGCGGCGCGTGCATACACAACGCAATAGAGGCGATGCTCGCCCGCGGCGGCTCGGGCATAAACATCGACTTCGAGCACCCAAGCTCAGGCTACGGCGATGAGCTCGTCTCCTTCGTCGCCGAGTTCCGCGAAAGCCTCAACGCTCGCGCCCCGGGCGCCTGGCTTTCGATATGCCTACCCGCCGTCGACTGGCGCGATACATACCTGACCGACCAGCTCAAGTTCTTCTGCGACGCTATGTTCATAATGGGCTACGGGTATCACTGGAGCGGCTCGTCGCAAACCGGTCCCGTCGACCCGCTAAACGACCCAACGGAGTACTACGACCTCGCATACTCCGTGAACCACTACGTCAGCCAGAGCGGCGCGCCCAAAAAGATAATCCTCGGTCTTCCGGCGTATGGCTTCGACTGGCCCTGCGACGGTCCCGACCGCGGCGCAAACACAACGGCATCCGGCACCGCCGTCACCTACATCAACGCCATCGCAAACGCCGAAACATACGGAAGACTCTGGGACTCAAACTCGCCGGGTCCCTGGTACCGCTATGGCAGCTGGCACCAGTGCTGGTATTCCGACTCAGCCTCGCTCGATGTGCGATATTCGTATGTTAAGCTGTGGGGGCTTTTGGGTGTTGGCTGGTGGGCTCTCGGCTACGACGACGGCGACCCCGCATTCTGGGGCGCCGTGGAAAACCAGCTCACCGTCCCGTCATCCGTCATCGTCGACGACGGCGACCCCGGCTTCACCTGCGGCGGAACGTGGT
>CBEVQY010000051.1:0-4218 GCA_965552135.1 uncultured bacterium
GCCTACGGTGCAGTACTTCGTGTTGCCGGCTGTGTCGCCCGTCGTGCTCGAAACGCCAAGGTTGACGTGCGTGCTGTCGGCGTTGCCGAAAAGCGTGTTGCCGGCACGGGAGATACCCCACACACCGTAGGTCACAAGGGTCGTGTCGGCACCATCGGTTACACGGAAAACCCAGTTCCCGCCCGTGCCAGCGCTCTCCGCATACGCAGCGCGAAAGGCGTACGCCACGCTCGAGAGGGGAATCCTCGGGGAGAGGGTGTCGTCCTCGACCTGAATCTCAACGTAATACTGACCGTCGAAGGGGAGGTCCAATGGGTTTGTTTCGCCCAAAACGACGTCGAAAAGCCCCTTGGTCACAACCACCGACGGGTGGTTTTCGCTCCAAAGCGGGGCGCCGCCAGTGGGAGCGTCGTAAATCCTGAACGTGATGTCGTAGACGCCGTGGAGGGCTACGCCGAAAACATCGGTGAGCTTGCCCTGAAAGCTCATCGTGGACGGCACAGCGAAAAGATAAATCGCAAGCAAAAAAACAAACGGCAAGGCTTTCCTCATCTCCTCACCCTCCTTGCTTTGCGCAATGAGGTTACCATAATCCTCTCGAAGCCTTATTCGACCGCACCTTAAGGAAAATCAGGGCTATGCACAAAACGCATAGCCCCAACAAAGCCAAAAAACCGACGGAAGAAAACGGAAACGAGGTTTCCTCCACCGGCTTCAGCGTTAGCAACGGCGGTGCTCCCTCCCTGCCCCAGAAGATAAGCTATTCGAGGGCTGTGTCAAACCGATTCTGCTTCCGCCGGTCCCCGCGCGAGTGCCCCGAAGGCAAAAAGCCCACAGACAGAGACGGAGATACTGAAAAGGGCGTCTGCGCTCAGTTTTTGCGGAACACCTCCACAAAGAGGTTCCTTTCCGCAAGGCGTTGCTTTACGTCGCAGCCACCGAAAACGCAGGGACAGTTTCCGTCGTGGACGTTGACCTGCCCCTTTACGGTGATGGTGCAGGGGTAGCTCCCGCAGGTGACGTCGACAAGCAGGGTGCTTATGAAGCCGCGCTCGGCGCTGCTGCCTTCACCAGTCGAAACCTCCCAGGCGAACTTGCTCTCACCGTAGGCGGTACCGCCAACCTTTATCCTCGAGTATCCGTAGGAGTGAGCGTTTCCGCAGGTACCATCGTCTCTGGCGTAAATGCGACCACGATAGACTATCCAGAGCGTGCTTGGACCGTAAATCGTAACGCTCGCAGCGCCCATCGGGTCGTCGATCCAGGAACCCTCGGAGCTGTTCGGGATCGTATATGTGGTCGTCGTCTTCTTGTAAGCAAGCGGGGGTCGTATCCTCACTGTGCCGTTTACGTCAAGCTCGCGCTTGGGGCTTGTTGTGCGGATACCAACCTTGCTCCCCGTAACGCTTAATACCTCGCTGCCAACGCCTATACTCACGCGGCTGTCGTCGTAAAAGCCCATGTAGAACTTGTTCGCGTCCTCAATCTCCCTTATGAAGAGATTCTCTCCGTCCGCCTTAAAGCCGAAGTCCTCGTCGCCTCCGTCGGATGAGCTTAGCACAAGGTAGTTGCCGTTGCTTATTCTGAGCTTGCCCTGCACATCGAACTTTGCGTCGGGACTGGTGTCGCCAAGTCCTACATTTGTGCCGTTGTCGTAAAGCTGCGAGGTGCCAACCGTGCGGGTGCCAGTCCACTTGACCAAATAGTTCGTGCTGCCGCTGCCCCGAGCATAACGATTGTCCAAGTTCACCGAAGCCAACCCCGTAACATGACCGCTCCAGTCCAAACTCACGTCCTGAATCACCGTCCCGTTGCTGTTGTTCACGCTGCCCTGGCTCGAACGATCCTCGTGCGTTATCGTAACGTCGTGGTTGCTGGCGTTGTAGCTTATGTCTATGCCCGTCCCGGCTATGAGGTTCAGCTTCTGGTCCCCGTCCGTCACCGAAAACCGAAGAGTCCCGTCGGTGTAAACGTCCACAAACTGGGTGGAGTTGGAAATCTCGGCGTTGCCGACAACGCCCGTCCCAAGCTGAAGGTCGTCGTACGTCCCCGAGACGTCGCCGGAAAACGTTGTTGAGGTGGTGAGGTCGTCGGAGGGGTTTGTGTCGCCCGTGTTCGTTATCGTTATTGTGTTCGAGGCTGCGGATACGGCTATGCCCGTGCCCCCGTTTATCGTTATCGCCGGACCCGTTTGCCCGTTTATCGACGCGATGCCGCCAGTGCCTGCCTCATCGTCCGCCGGAAGCCAAACGCTGCCGTTCCACTTCAGTACCTGACCAACCGAAACACCCCCGCTAAGGTCAACGTCGCCAAGGTCGCCAAGGCTGTTGTCCGAAAGATCATCAGCCTCGTTGTCGATAACCGCCGTAAGCGTCCCACCGCCATCGGTAAGCGAAAGAACATCGCTTGCGTCGTCGAAGGAGAGGGAGGTGTTGTACTCGTTTCCCACGACGTTGTCGGCGTCGTCGACGTCGTCCACGCCATCGGCAAAGTCCGAAGGAACGCCCGCAATGTTCCCCCAATCCACCGAATCGGACCACAAAGCCCTGAAGGCATATCCCACCGACGCCATCGGTATACGCGGCGAAAGAACCTCACCGTCAACCTCAACCTCAAGGTAATACTGCCTGTCGAACGGCAGATCAAGGGGTGTTGTCTCGCCCAAAACGACGTCGAAAAGCCCCTTCGTTATGAAGACGGAGTCGTGCGTTTCGCTCCAAAGGGCTGTGCCGCCGCTGGGAGAATCGTATATCCTGAAGACCATCGTATAAGGTCCGTTGAGGGCTACGCCGGTCGAATCGGTGAGCTTGCCCTGATAGTTTATTTGGCGGGGGATAGCAAACGCCAAGCACGAAAGGGCAAAAACGAGCAAAAAAGCTCGCTTCATCGCTTACCTCCTTTCTTCGAACGGCTTATTGTCTATCCCGTCGATGAATGTAGTCGGCAGGTAGCGCCGACAGCCTTTTTATCGCTCTACGCCTGATCCGCCTATCATCTTAAGCTCAGTCCGAAGGCTGTCGACTTGAGCCTGCAGCTCCTCGATCTGGATCTCCATTGCCTTCATAACTTCGTGCAAAAAGCCTATATAGGCGCCAAGATCTATGCCGTCAATGCTGCCGTCGGGTCCATAGGCTAAAATCTCCTCGGGCACACCTTCTTGAGCAACAACGCCCAAACGAACAGGCTCACCTTCGGTCCTCTTCCACTTATAAACCGGCAATCGCTTAAAAACTTCAAGATAACTGAAAGCCTCATCGTCGGCTTCGCCGAGTATGATCTTGGAATCTGGGGTCGAGTAAACCGTCCACGCGTCAGCAATAGGATCACTAGATGAACCCTGCTTTATGGTCAATATGTGTGTTGGGTTGGTCGTCCCAATGCCAACATTGCCGTTGCTTTTGATGCGCATCCTCTCCACCGGGGGATCACCGTCGGAATCGCGCAAAACGAACACAAAATCGCCAAAGTAAAGGTTGGCTTGGGGCTGAACCAGAGCAATATAGCCCCAAGCGTTATTGCACGACGCACAGTTTTGCACGTGAAAGCCTATAGCAGCGTATTGATTGCTGTAGCTGGAGCTAGAGTTGGGGTCGTTGTCCACAACAATCGTCGACACAAGATAGCCGGGGCTGGAGGCGTTGTACTCATCGGTTTTGGTTGTAAGAACGTGAAGCTTTCGCGATGGGCTTGTCGTCCCTATACCCACGTTCGTGCCGTTATCGTAAACCTGTGAGTTGCCCACCGTGCGGGTGCCAGTCCACTTGACCAAATAGTTCGTGCTGCCGCTGCCCCGAGCATAACGATTGTCCAAGTTCACCGAAGCCAACCCCGTAACATGACCGCTCCAGTCCAAACTCACGTCCTGAATCACCGTCCCGTTGCTGTTGTTCACGCTGCCCTGGCTCGAACGATCCTCGTGCGTTATCGTAACGTCGTGGTTGCTGGCGTTGTAGCTTATGTCTATGCCCGTCCCGGCTATGAGGTTCAGCTTCTGGTCCCCGTCCGTCACCGAAAACCGAAGAGTCCCGTCGGTGTAAACGTCCACAAACTGGGTGGAGTTGGAAATCTCCGCGTTGCCGACAACGCCGCTGCCAAGCTGAAGGTCATCGTACGTCCCCGAAACATCGCCGGAAAAGCTTGTGGAGGTGGTGAGATCATCGGAGGGGTCGGTGTCGCCGGTGTTGGTTATCGTTATGGTGTTTGAGCCTGCGGAAACCG
>CBEVQY010000052.1:0-4078 GCA_965552135.1 uncultured bacterium
ATTCCGACGTTGCCGCTTACGGCGGAGTACATGTCGCTGCCAGAAACCGTCCAGTCGTTGTCGACCACACCGCTTCCGTCTATCGTAAGCGTGTTCCCCGAAAGACTCGTCGTTATGCCGCCCGAGCCGCTGAAGGTCAAGGTCGCGGTCGAAGTTATGTCCGTCGTGTTCGTCCCGTCGCTCGCCGTCCAGTACTGGTAAGTGTCCGTCGTGAGCGCTATCGTGCCCGAAGCATCCGGCAGTGTCCAGGTGCGCGAAGCAGTCAAACCCGCTACCTGCAGCACACCGTCGCTTGAACCCTTCCAGATTATCTGGTTGTCAAGATACAGGTTGTTGAAATAATTCGCGTCGGAGCCAAGGTTGTTCACGCCAACGTCCGCGTCAACTATCGAACCCCAAGCCCAAACAAGCTGGTCCGTCCCCCCCGTAAGCTGCAAAACCATATTCCCGCCAGAATCCCTGAACTTCAAATCGTTGCCGGGAAGATTTATCAAAGTCGTCTCCACCTTCATCGGAACGAAAACCGCAACGTCCGACCCGCTGCTGTTTTTAGCGTAAATCGTGCCGTTGTTCTCAAGATAGATGTGCCCAGCAGTCCAAAGATTCCCCGTGTTGCCGTCCACGTCGAACTTGTTGCTCGAACCGTCCCGCGCATATATGTGACCGTCGACGACAACGTTCCCCGCATCCACAGTAAGGTTGCCCGTCTCCATCCAGATGTTGCCGGAGTTCGTGCCACCGCCGGTTTTTATCGCATTCCCGCCCGCCGAATTGCCAAAATACGCAGCCTCGTTCGAACCAGACGAAGAAGTCACAACCAAAGGCGTCGTGGCATCCGCGTTCGAGATCGTAACGCTGCCGTAGGTTGCGCTCACGCTTATCGTGTTGCCACCCTCATATGCCCCCTGGAGACTGCTTGCAACAGGTCCCACCGCAACAGGCTGCCACGAACTGCCGTCGTAGAAGTAGAGGGTGTCGGTGGCGTTGTCCTTTACGTACAGCGCGCCCGCAGCGCCCGAAGGCTCGCTGCCCTGCGGTGAAATGCCCAGCATCGGGCTGAAGTAACCCCCAAAGTTCGTGCCACCTCCAGATGCCTCGCCGTAAACGCCATAGTTGTTCGTTCCTGCGCCCGTGGCAGAGCCGTACAAGCCGTAGTTGTCGGTGCCCGTTCCATCGGTGTAGCCGTAAACGCCGTAGTTGCTTGTGGCGCCCGATGCAACGCCCTCAACGCCGAGGGCGAACGCAGCGGTTCCGCCGCCAGACGCCACACCGTAAACGCCGTAGCTGTAGCCGAGGTCGTCGTCGTTTGTGGCGGAGCCGTAAAGACCATAGGCCCTGGTGCCGTCGTAGGAGCCGGCCGTCATCGACGCCGAGGCATAGTACCCGAACACCTGCTGGTCGTCTGCGGTGGCTGCGCGAGAGGCTTCCGCCTCAACTGCCACGCTGTCCGAACCCGAAACCACATCGAGCTTCGCCGAAGGCGTCGTCGTCCCAACGCCTAAACGGCTCCCCTCAACGGAAAGGTAATTATCCCCCGTCAGCCTGATCCTGGCGTCGTAGTCGGAGGAGTTGTCGTTCGAAAAGTCTATGTAAGGCGTGCCGCCCGTCGTGCCCGAGCGAAGCTCCAAGCCTATATTGGTGTCGTCGTTGACGCAGAGATAATCGTTGGTGGCGGAGGATGTAGTCGACATGTTGACCTCAAATCTCCCGTGGGGGGTGAGTGTGTTTACGCCGACGCTGGCGTAATCGGAGCCCGTAGCCCTCTGGACGACAAGGTGGGGGAACTGGAAACCTCCGCCGGCAGCCAGCAGAAGCCTATCGCCCGAGCCTGCGCAGACGTAGAAGTAACCTCCCTGTCCGCCCAGGGTCAGGTCAACCGTGTTGCTCTCATCCCTGAACCACGCGATCCTGCCGCCCGCAGCGCTCTGAACGTGGAAGGGACATACGGGAGACGTCGTCCCTATGCCAACGCTGTCGGTTGTGTTCGATGCGTAAACGTAGTTTCCGCTGCGCTCCCAATCACTATCACTTATTGCCGACGGGTTAACCCACTGGATGCCCGATCCGGTGCTCTGAAGAAGCTGTCCGCTCGTGCCGGCGTTACCCGAGGCGTCGCGCAGCGCACCAGTAATGCGAAGATCGCCGGAAACATCGAGCTTGTAAGATGGCGTGGTCGTCCCTATGCCGACGTTGCCGTTGCCCAGAATCGCCATGTGCACAGGCGTGCCGAACATCCCAGAAAACTTGATAGGCGCGGTAGAGCCGGCGACCCAGTCCGTCCCTGCCTGAAACCACACCTCACCGCCAGAAGCATACGGAAAAATCCTCACGCGGGGATTCGTCGGGTTCCCCGACGACTCAAGCACAAGAACAGGGTCCGGACTGGCAACAAGGTGAAGGTCGTACGTCGGCGATGTCGTTCCTATCCCAAGGCGCTTGTTCGTATTGTCCCAAAAGAGCCCATCGTCCCCCGAAACGGTGTTGGTACCCGTCCAGAACACAACCTGACCGCTGCTCCCAGAACCAGCAATCCCGCTGGTCAAGTCATATTCCACGCCAGCGTCGTTTTTGAAATAGAGCTTGCCATCTGACTCCTCATAAATAACGCCTTTGCCACTATTGGGAGTGGAAGGCTCCGTGATCTCTGAGACATATATCCCACCACCCTCAACATCCAATGGACCGTCGGGTGTGGTTGTACCTATACCCAAATTGCCGCCCTCTATGGCAAGATAGTCATCGCCCGTTTGCACTATCCGAATATCATAAGTCGCGTCCATAGGACTATTCCAAAACTCTATAGCCGGAGTGCCACCATCGGTGTCATCGTAATCAGCGAGCTTTATAACAGGATAATCGGCTCTGGTGAGCAAACTGACATCCTCGCCGTCCCACCTAACGTTCAAACGAGCCCCAGAGGTTATAAGACCAATGCTGACGTTCCCATCATCGTGAATAACCATCCTTGTCTGCGGCGTGCCGCCAGCAGGGGTCGTTTGGAAGTAAATATCCGAACCCGAGGTGCTCGTCGAGGCAGAAGCAGTTATATAGAGTATATCGGAGTTCCCGTCTATACGACCAACTATATCGGTGGAGCCCGAAGTGTTTTGTATGTAAAGATTCCCCTGCGTCCTGATATCTCCCGCCACGTCAAGCTTATAAGATGGCGCGGTCGTCCCTATCCCTACAGTGTCGTTGACGTTGTAGGTGTAGACATAGTTTCCGCTTCTCGTCCAGTCCTCGTCAGCGCTCGTAGGTCCAATGGTGATCCAGGCACCGACGTCGCTGTCGTAAAGCTTTAAAGTGTCTGCAGCGCCCGAAACGGACCTTATGTACAGCGCTCCGTCAGCGCCCGAAGGCTCGCTGCCCTGCGGTGAAATGCCCAGCATCGGGCTGAAGTAACCCCCAAAGTTCGTGCCACCTCCAGATGCCTCGCCGTAAACGCCATAGTGAACCGACGTGCCACCTCCTGCTCCGCTCGCTACGCCGCGAACGCCTACCATATCCCCGCTTGCCGCCGCGCTCGTGTTCTCACCGTAAACACCTACCTCGTCCGAAGCATCCACCGAACCAAAAACGCCGTAGTCCGCGCCGCCCAGATAACCGTAATTACCATCCGAAGGCTTTGCGCCGTAAACGCCGTAGCTTGCGCCCGTGCCGCCAAGACCTACAACACCGTAACTCCCCGCCCCCGTCGACCGACCAACCAGTGCCGTGTCACCGTCTGTCGCGTTGTGCGCATGTCCCTTGCCAGATATAAGCCAGCTCGCCCCTTGCTCGCTCGAATACTGGTTTAGGATAAAACTCCCACCTCCATCGCCCGCAAACACCGGAACCCAAGCCGTCCCATCGTAAAAGTAAAGAGTGTCCGTGCCCGCGCCGTTCGACAAAACATACAACCCCCCGCTCTGCGCAGTAGAATACGCACTCGTCCGAGGCACAACACGAACATACCCAGCCTCGCCAACAACAAACAGATCCCCGCCCGCGTCGTGCTCAACCTTGAACTGCGACGAACCCGAATTGTCGTCGGAATCTACGCGAATCACAACGCCCTGGTCGGAGTAAAGCGAAAGAT
>CBEVQY010000053.1:0-3532 GCA_965552135.1 uncultured bacterium
CGGTCAGGGGCGCTGTGCCCGAGTATGTCGAAGCCGACGCGGAGGCGGAAGGCGGCGTGTTAACCTCAGGGACGATGAAGGCGATGTAGATGGAGTCTCCTTCGAAGACGAGGTCTCCCTCGAGGTGCCCGTAGCGGCTTATGATCTGCTCGATTTGTGCGGAGTTGAACAGGGATACGTAGATCGTGTCCCCGGTCGTTGCTCCGGACTGCCAGTTATCGCTTGGGTAGAAGACCCTGTTGAGGGCGCCGCTCCAGGCTCGACCGGAGAAGGAAAGGCTCCTGTTTGTGAAGTTCCCCGCAAGGATGTACCCCTTTCCGCCCGCAAGCGGGAAATCATAGGTTGGGGGCATAGAGGTTGTATATACGAAGAACTTGCCGGTGTACTGGTTCTGGGCAACCACCAGATTTGCGCCCGTTTGTGCAAGGAGCGTGCTTGCCATGTAGGGGTATCCGGGGTCGAGTGGCAGCCCCACAAGCGCCACAGTTGTGCCGTAGAGCGTCACCGAGCCGCTCCAGGCGGTGCCCGTTATGGTGGCCGTGACGTCGTCGTCGCTTATCACAAGATAGGCCTCGCCCGGCAAAACCGCGCGGTTTTTGGGAGAGTCGTACGGTATGGCGTCCGTCATGGCGACGAACTTGTTGGTGGACGGGTCTATGGCGACTATCGTGTTTGCGCTGAAGATATCGAGCAGGTCCTTGAGCGTGGGGAGCGGCGAGGGTCTTACAGGCAGCGTGACGACGTTAAGCCCCTTGTGCAGGTGCAGCCTGACGCTTGAGGGCGAATAGGTCGGATATCTCGACGCAAGCGCATCGTAGGACGGTTTGTGCGTTCCGTCGGAGCGAAGCAGACCCCAATACCCCTCAGCCGTCTCGAGCACCTGGAAGAAGTGCGGCAGCGTTACGGGAGGCTCCTCCTGCGTGGTGAAGTGGAACCATTCCCAAAATGCCGTCTCGAATTCCTCTGGGGTTTGGTGCCAGGCGTTGTTGAAGACGACGCGGGCGGAGTCGATAGCCCGGATGTCCTTCTCCGTTATGTCGACGCTGTGGCTTTCGCCCGTTTTGAGCTCAAAGTAGAAGAAGCCCTGAGCGCCTGCGGCGACAGCGGCGTCGAAAGCCTCGGCCACGTAGGTCGCCTGCCAGCTCTCCGACCAGCCAAGCTCGCTCGGTCCCGAGGGCGCCCCTATCGACGCAACAATCACGGGCTTGCCGCTTGCGCGCGATACCGCCGTGGAAACCCGCTCGTAGATCCTGCTGTAGCAGTGCGGGTCGTCCGTCCCCTGGCTCTCGAAAAAGTCAACGCCAACTATGTCGATGTACGGAAGCCAGTCTGTTATCGCGTCCGGCCAGTTGAGAACCTCAACGTCCCCCTCCGAAAGAAGCGGGTTTGAGGCGTAGTAGAAGGTTACAGCGGGTGGTTGGTCGGTGTTGAACGGCAGGCAGACCTTGGCGTTGGGGTCCTCGTCCTTTATGGCGCTGGTCATCGTCTGCAGAAGCTGGGTCAAAAAGTCCCAGTGCGCCCAAGCCTCGCCCACCTTCCAGCCGCCAAAGAGTCGGAACATCGCCGACTGGTTCATCTCGGGGTCAACCTGCCAGTAGTGTATCAGATTCTTGTACTTCCTCACGACGGCGCGGATGTGCAGGTAGATGTGCCCAAGATAATCCTCCCAGCTTACGGGGTAGACGTCGATGCCAAAGGGGTTGTTGTCGTTATCGAAGGGCACGGATGGGTCGTGGGGGACTATAGGCTTCCCGTTGTATAGCGGCACGGTGGACGTAAAACCCTGCCCCACCACGGGGAAAAGCCTAAACCCCGCCGCATAGAAGGGCAGAAGCTTGTTGTCGAAAGCCGACCAGTCGTGCGAGGCTATGTAGTCGTTGATCATCTCGGGGTTTGCCCTCACCTGATCGACGGTCAGGTGCAGGTTCGTTATGTTTGGTTCGACGTCGCGCCAGCGCAGAAACGGCGCATACCACTCAACGCCAAGCTCGCGCATCTTTTGGATGTAGGACGGATTCACACCGCCCCAGCTGTTCAGTCCGTACATGAACCCGGGATCGTCTGCGTTCGCGCTGCCTGCAAGGATCGCTGTGGCAACGAGTGTAAGCGCAACTGCAAACTGCCTTAGCATCGCTTCACCTCCCTGGTTTTCTGGTTCGCTGCGCCTTGCGGTCTCAAGCCCAGACAACCTCTCCGGCGGCTGAATGCCTACGACGCTCCTCTCTCACCTCATATGCCACCTCCTTTTTAGGGTTTGATCCGCAGGGGGTGGTCCTCGGAGTGAACCACCCCCTTGGCACCGGCTTTTTACTTCACCAGCCACACCCTCTTCGTCTGCGAGAACGAGCCCGCCTTGATCCGGCAGAGGTACACGCCCGAGGGCACCTGCTTGCCCGCCTCATCCGTTCCATCCCAGCGGACTGTGTAGACCCCAGGCTCCATATCACCCGAGGCAAGCGTTCGCACAAGCTTCCCCGTTGCGTCGTAGACCGCAAGCTGGACGGGCACCTCCTCGGCTATGCTGTATGTGATCTGTGTGGCTGTGTTGAATGGGTTGGGGTAGATTGATAATGTGATCGAAGATGGAGTCTGCGGCTTCTGTGCTGCCGTTTCCTTGAAGGTCGCAAGTGATGGATTGGGGTAGTATAATGTATCGATAGCAATGGTATCTTCTCTGACTGTTATTGTATATTCTGCGTATCCGCTTGCTAAAGTGCCGGAGCGGGAGTCGGAAGCGCTCTCAGCAGCCTCAAGGAGTCCCATCCATGTGCTATATGCTCCAACGCCTAATGAGAATGCAGAACAACCGGCATCAATCGCCTCAGCACAGGTGCTGACGGCTTCTGTGGTTTTGAGGAAGCGAAAGACGCCTTCTGCTGTAACTCTTATTGTATAGGCCAACCGGGACCCGTCCTCAAGCCAGACATAGCGGATTATGGTCTTAGTTAAATTAAGACTTTTACTTATCCACGCGGTTGCTCGGACGGCCTGGATGAAGCCTATGACGTTGAAGACGTCTACAGGTGCGCTGAGCATTGTCAGATAAACTGAGCCGGCGAAGTCCAGCTCGTTGCATTTGCTTCTAACGTAATTCCTCATCCAAGCGTATTCGGCGTCGCTGTCGAGAACTTCCCCTTCTGCATAACTCTTAGCATGGATAGCTCTTGCGCGTCTTTCCGATTCGGGCAGGTCCGTTGGAGCATAGAATTCCACTGTCACGCTAAATCCGCTTTCACCCTGCGCCCAGGCGTAACCAATGTCAGAGTAATCGGAAAGGCAGTATCCGCTTCCTGCCACATCGGCAAAGGATGCAGTGAATATCGCCAGAAGCGAAAACAGCCCAATTAACAGGTTTGTTCTCAGCATCTTTTTTCCTCCTTTTGCTTTTGTTGCCTTTGTGTTTGTTTGTGGGGCGGCCGCAGCTGCGACCGCCCCGATGCTGACTTCTCTACTTCACCAGCCACACCCTCTTCGTCCGCGAGAACGAGCCCGCCTTGATCCGGCAGAGGTACACGCCCGAGGGCACCTGCTT
>CBEVQY010000054.1:0-3453 GCA_965552135.1 uncultured bacterium
CCGGATGCCACGCCTCCACAGTGTAGACGCCCGCGGGCAGGCTGTCGATCCGGTAGAACCCTTCGGCGTCCGTCGTGTCGGCGTCGCCGGTCTCCAAAATCCTCACAACGCTGCCCGAAAGATCAGAGGGCGGCGGCGAACCACCGCTCCCCGAGGAAAGGTAAACGTGACCGGAGAGAGTGTGCGTCTCCCCGCTCTCAAGGTACCTTACCACCGCCTCGATAAAGAGCGTGTACTCGAGGTCATACCAGGCGTCGTACTCGGGCGAGTAATACCACGAGTAGTCGTCGTTCACATCGTCTATGGCTATGTGTGCGGAGGTATCGACGGCGATGAACCCAACGGCGAAGTCGCCGGAGACATAAAGCTCCATGGGCGTCATATCTATTTCGGTCCATCCGCCGGGTCCGGGGTCGACCCACCAGTAGAACGGCTCGACGTAGTTCCCTGTGATTCTGTCGCCCGTCCACCGGTGGATGCCGACGCCGAAGATGCTGTAGTATGGCGTTCCGCTGACCATGTACCTCAGGGTCAGGATCTGGCACGGCTCGGCTGGCTCGAAGACGACGGCGTACTCCTCTCCCCCCGCCGATCCCGCGAGGACGTAGCCCGGGGAGCCGTCGTTGTGGGATAGGGTTTCCGCCTCGGCGCCCACAACGCCGGGAACAGCCATCGCCTCGTTCGAATAGCCGCTCTCGCCGCCGTCGCTGTAGTTGGCGGTCACAACGTAGTAGTAGCTTACGCCATCGGTCACCGAGGCGTCGCTGTAGGAGGTGGTGGTGCTCGTTCCGATCGCCGAGTAGGGTCCGCCCGTGGTCGTCGATCGATAGACCGTGTATCCAGTTACGGTGGGTCCCGACGCTCCCGTCGCCACAAGGGCGCGCATCAGGTAGTCGCCGCCAGCGTAAAACCAGTTGTCGGCGTCGTCGTGCACAACCGACCTGTTCTCGGAGCCCTCCTCGGCGTCGAAAAGGCAGTGCGGGGAATCCCCGGTTCTGTCGTAGCCGATCCAGAAATCCCCCGCAGGGATGGCTATTCCGCCGGGGACGTCTATCGTCTGCCAGTCGCCGGGTGTGACGGTTGCGGAGAAAGGCGAGCCGGGGAACTCCGTCCCGGGGAAGCCGCCGTCGTCCTGCTTTACGTGGAACTGCACCGTGGCGGCGCCGGTGCCGTCGAAGTAAACCTTTATACCGCGCAGCGTGCAGTCGACCGCCGCGGTGAAGCGAACGCACTCGAAGTCGGTGTGACCATATCCGTAGGGCGTGAGGTCCCACGGGAAGTAGCCGTAGGGGTTGCCGTCGTCGTAGTATATCTCCTCAAGCCCGCCCGAACCCACAGGGGGGTCCCAGCTTAAGGGAACTACGCCCGCATACCCGCTTTCGGCAACGAGGTTGCGCGGGGGATTGTACGACGGACCAACCTCCTCGAAGTCGGCGTGGTACGTGTAGTTCGCGGCGTCGCCGCTTGTGGAGGTGTTGCCAACGACCAGAATCAACTGAGAGTACGAGGACCACTCGCTCTCGTCTAAGGTGAGGTATCCGTATCCGAAGGAGTTTAGGGGGATGTTGTGAGCGGTGTACGTCGATGTGCCGGGCAGAATCACCCGCGCCACCCAGCTTGCGTCGTCGTCGCCGTCGAAGGTTATCGTAAACGGTCCCGATGCGCCCGCGGGGATGTTGAAGACTATGTAGTTGCTTGCCAGAGGCTCGGGGGGATGCGTGGAGCTCCCGCTGGCGGGATAGCTTGAGTGGGTGCGCTCGATGTGGATCAGGGGGAAATCGGCTCCCTCGGGGTAAAGACCCGGCAGGTTCCTGCTGCCGGTGAAGTAGTTCCACGTCCAGAACTCGGAAAACGCGGGGTTCCTGCCGCTGCCGTAGGCGGAAAGAACCGTCTGAAACGAGTTGAGACAGTTGGAGTAGCGGTTCTCCTCCCAGATCCTCCTTATAACCGTGTCGCCAAAGCTTTCGGAAAGGTAGACCGCCCAGTGATACGAGCCGTACTCGTGCGAGCCGTCGTAGGTCATTATCGAGACCTCGGGGTTGTCGAAGAACGCGGGCAGGTAGTAGTGCTCGTCGTCGTAGGTGGGGTACCTTTCGTCCTCGATCCAGACGGAGGAGACCTCCATAAACCATGGCTGCTCGCTGTAGTCGTAGGCGAACTGTACGGCGTGGAAGAACTCGTGGACGGCGGTAAGCTCCACCATCTGCGTTCCGCCGTAGCCCGCGTAGCTGTTGCGCATGCAGATGTAGCTTGTTGCGTCGTTCCACGGCTGAGGACCGGCAGCCTCGGGCGACGTGTAGCCCATCACACCAGGGCTTAGCGACATTATGTACACGTCGTACTTCGAGTCTCCGCCCGCTGTCCCGTCGGAGGGGGGCTCAAGATAACCCCGCTCGGAGGTGAGGAAATCCCAGGCATCTTCGAACTTGTCAGCCATCGTGTGGACGTAGCCCTCGTTCGGGACGGCGTCGGCGCCGGTGAGGGTGTAGTGCATCCTAAAGTGCGCGGTGGAATAAGTCTCGGGGAGTCCTGTGGGTCGCGTCAGGAAAGCCGAAAGCTCCGCCTTCGCTCCGTCCGAGAGCCTGTCCCAGCTCCTGCGGATCTCGACTATAACGGGCGTACCACACCGAGGCGGCTCGAGGTTGCGAAAGCGAGCCGGAAGCCTGTCCTGAGCGAAAACGGCATAGGCTTTATACAGCAACGCCTGCTCGTAGCTGAGCTTGCCCGCCCTAAGCTCGGCGTCGATGGCGGAAAGCATCCCTCCCCACGCAGAACAAGCCAGAACCAAAAGGCTCAAAAAAGCCAAAAAGCCCCGCCAACGCATCCAAAGACCTCCTTCCTCGACGTTGCCAGCTAAAAATAATCGCCCAAAAGTCGTCGGGCAAGGGGTGAGTGAATTTTTTCGACCACAACGCTCGGGAAGGAGACAGAAACGAGTTGGTTCGGGTATCATAACGTTACATTTCACGTAACGCTTTGTGTGTTAAGTCGATACGCGGTTACAAACTTTTCGTCAGTGTTAAGTGAGTTTTAAGTGGTCGTCGGTATAATGTCGGCGGAAGGAGGAAGAAGGAGGCGAGGCGATGCTGGTGGAGGCGTTGGCAGCGGTGAGGGAAACGAGGTGGCAGGAGCCCGAAGAGGACGACGTTTTGCGCGGGCTCTTCTTCTGCCCGTGGCGATACAGAGAAAACGCCGCGCGGTCAAACCCAAAAAAGGAGGTGGCTTATGAGGTGAAGGGTAACGTTCAGTTGCCAGCCACAACATCGATGACGTTCGCCACAAACAACCACAAAGGAGGTGAGAGATGAGGAGGATAGCTTTGCTTTGTGCCCTTACGGTTTCTCTGACTTTCTGCTCCATATGTGTAACTGATGTGTCGACCGAGTTCCTTAGAGCGCTTAGGTATGCGAAGCCTTATATTTACAGCGTCGATGTTCCCTGCAGGATCCTTGG
>CBEVQY010000055.1:0-3246 GCA_965552135.1 uncultured bacterium
AACGGCAGCGTGAACCTGGAGTTCAGGCTTTATGATGCGCCGTTTTCCGGCGTTCCTTTGTGGGTCGAGAGTCACACGGGCGTTTCGGTTCAGCGTGGGCTTTTCAGCGTGATACTCGGCTCCATCGTCCCTTTGGACCTCGATTTCTCGGAGCAGTATTATTTGGAGATAGTGGTCAACGGTGAGGTACTTGCGCCGCGTGTTCCTTTGTCGAGTGCGGCGTATGCGATACGTGCTTCGATAGTGGATACGGCGCAGGTTGCCTTTGTTGCGGACACTGCGGGCTACGTTTTGTGGAGCAACATAGGGGGGATTCCTTCGGACTTTGCCGACGGCGTGGACGACGTCAACGACGCCGACAGCGTTGTTGGCAACGAGTACAACGTGTCGCTTTCCTTCGACGACGCGAGCGACGTCCTTTCGCTCACCGACGGGGGTGGGACGCTTACGGCGGTGATCGACAACGAGGCTGATGATCTTTCGGACAACAGCCTTGGCGACCTTGGCGACGTTGACCTTAGCGGCGGTGTTTCGGTTGGTCAGGTATTGAAGTGGGACGGGAGTTTTTGGGTTGCCGCGCCGGACGACACTGGCTCTGGCGGAGGAGGTCTTTCCGGTCAGTGGGTTGCTGCTTCGGGCTACATATATCCCGACAGCGTGGGCGACGCTGCTGGGAGGATGTTCCGCGTGTACAATACGGGCAGGCTTCACGCCGATGCTTCTGGTGGTATATCCGGCGGCGAGGCTGTGGTTCGGGGGGATGTTTCGGGCACCGTTTGGGGCGCCTTGGGTTATTACGACGGCACGAACTACCGCGCCGGCGAGTTTTCAGGAGACGTTGAGATAATAAACTCGGGCAACCTTTACGTTTCGGGTCAGATCTTCGACGGCGATGCTTCGGACCCTGACGTGAACATCGGCGAGGACCTTGCGGTAGTTGGGGACATTTCGGGCGATGGTGATCTTACGATTCAGGGTTCGGCTTCGATATGCGCTGGCGGTTTTGGGGCGCTCAATATGAACTCGAACCGCATAGTCAACGTAGCTGATCCGACGGCTGCGCAGGACGCTGCGACGAAGAACTACGTTGACAGCAACTTCCTGCAGGTTGTTTCGACGAGCAGCCCGATAGAGGGGGACGGCACGAGCTCGTCGCCGGTTTCGCTTTCGGTTGGTGGTGTTACTACGGAGTATCTTTCGGACAACGCTGTGACGACGTCGAAGCTTGCGGACGGTGCGGTAACTGCTGCGAAGATAAGCCCCACGGGCGGCAGCGAGGGTCAGGTTTTGAAGATAGTTTCGGGCACGGTTCAGTGGGCTGCCGATGAGGGTGGCACGGGCGGAGTGAGCTCCGTTACTGCCGGCGCGGGGCTTTCGAACTCGGGGACGTCGTCTGATCCTGTGCTCGACGTGAACGCCGGCGACGGTCTTGTTGTTGTTTCGGATCAGCTTTCGGTCAATGTCGACGGGGCGACGATAGAGATAGCCAGCGATCAGCTTCGTGTGCCGGCTGGCGGCATAGGGACGGCGCAGCTTGCCGACGGCGCTGTTACGGGGGTCAAGATAGCTCAGATGGGGGCGGGGCTTGGTCAGGTTCTGAAGTGGAACGGCACGAGCTGGGGTCCTGCGGACGATGAGACCGGCACGGGCGGAATAACGAGCATAAACAGCCAAACGGGACCGGCGATAACGATTGCGGCGGGGGATGGGATATCGGTCACCTCGGGGTCCAACGTCATAACGATAACCAACACGGGCGATTCCGATGCGACGAACGAGCTTCAGGACCTTTCTTGGAGCGGCTCGGGGAGCCAGTATCTCCTCGACCTGAGCGGTACGACCGACGATGCAGCCCTGCGCGCCGGAACGGGCATAAGCTTCACCCTCGCTGGCGACACCCTCCGGGTCGAAAACACCGGTGACCTGAGCGCCACAAACGAGCTTCAGACCCTCTCCTGGAGCGGCAGCGGGAGCCAATATGTGCTCGATCTAAGCAACACAACGAACGACGCAGCTTTTCGTGCCGGAACGGGAATATCCCTTTCCCTTGTCGGCGATACGCTGCGCATTACCAACACCGGCGACACCGACGCCTCCGATGATCTCACGACCTCCACAAGCTTTTCCGGCGATGTTTCGGGCTCGTACGATGACCTTCAACTTGGCAGCGGCGTTGTCGGCAACGCGGAGATTTCCAACTCCACCCAGTTTGTGGACGTTTACACCGACGGGACTCTTCGGTTTTCGGTGACGGACGGGGACCAGAAGCTGAACCTCATAGCCGGGACGGGCATAGACATAAGCTACAACGCCAGCAACCACGACGTTACGATAACGCACGAGGATCGTTCGAGCCAGGGCAGCGTGAACAACAGCAACGGGACGGTGATTCAGGACGTGAGTTTGGACTGGAGCGGTCATGTTACGGGGTTGGCTTCGGTGAACTTGGACAATCGTTATGCTCGGGGCAGCGGCAGCACGAACTATTTGGTCAAGTGGACTGGCACCCGCACGGTTGGTAATTCACAGGTTTACGATAACGGCACGAACGTGGGTATAGGGACGACGAGCCCGGCAACGAAGTTTCACGTGAACGGCTACATAGCGATGGGGAAGACAGCGGTTAAGAATCACGGATTCGAAAGCGGGGATGCGACAAACTGGACGATAATATCTGGCTGGCTCACGCCGAGCGTGGTTCAAAGCAACACCTATGCGGCGGAAGGCGACTACGCCCTCGGTGCGGTTACGGATAGCTCTATCGTAGGCACTAACGACGGTCTGCTTTGGGGCGTTGAGCAGGATGTGCCCAACGTCCACGTCATAACCGAGGCATCGCGGCTGCGCTTCTACACATACGGTGAATACAAGTGCGGCTTTTTCCACTGGCATGTTAAGTTGACCTACACCGATGCAACCTCAACCACTATAGACGGGTATATAACTTACGGCGCTGGCATTCCTGCCGACAGGGTGCAGGTTTACGAAGTAGAGCTGAACGCAAAGGGAGCTCCCTTGGGAAAGGTTGTGGATAAAATAAGAATAGAATTTCACAAAGACCATTCCGGCTATACGCGCTACCTGCCGACCATATTCATCGACGGGATAAGCCTGTACTACGAATAAGCCGTTCGAGGAAAAGGAGGAAACGATGAGGCGCGCTTTCTTGCTTGTCGTTGCCCTTTTGGGCTTTGCGTTTGGCGTTCCGCGGACGCTGAACTATCAGGGCAAGCTTACTGATCCCTC
>CBEVQY010000056.1:0-2939 GCA_965552135.1 uncultured bacterium
GTCATCACTGTGTTCCAGCTCACCGTGTTGCCCGCTGTGCCCGTCGTGGTCGTCGAGGTGTAGAAGTGCATCACCCCATCGTGCATCTCGATCCTCGATGCCCCACGGCTGCCCGTAAACTCGTAGCTGTTCGTCCCGCTCGTGACCTTCGCGCCAGCAACAAGATTGACCAAACCCTGACCGCCGGCTATGTCTATCGTGAGGTCGTTGCCGGCGTTGTCGCCAAAGTGGGCAACGTAGTCGCCAGTTCCTCGAACGTCGAACTTCCAGGCGGGCGATGTGGTGCCTATCCCAACGTTTGTGCCGTTGTCGTACAGCTGCGAGTTGCCAAGGCTCGTTGCGCCCGTCCACTTGGCGATGTAGTTCTGTGTGCCGCTTCCGCCAACGCCGCTTCCACCCGACTGCCAGTCGTAGTCGGTGCCGTCGAAGACGAGGACGTCGCCTGCAGCGGAGGGCGCGTCGCCGTCGCTGTCGAGGATCACCGTCCCCTGACTGAGGTCAAGGTTGCCGGTTATGCCGACGTTGCCGCTGAAGTAACCCGCCCAGTTGTTCGTTCCGCCGGATGCTGCGCCGAAGACGCCGTAGTTGGTTCCCGTGCCCGAGGCAACACCGTAAACGCCAAATGCCGTTGCCGCCTGGCTCTTGCCGTAAACGCCGTAGCCAACACCCGACGTTATGTCGCTTGAGACCTCGCCCAAAACGCCTATCGGGAAGTTGTAGGTGGAGGGGCTCAGCGCGCCGTCGTCGTCAGCTATACCGTAGATAGCTGTCCGGCTGTTCCAGTTTTCGCCAACGATGCCGTACTGACCCGCGGTCGTGTATCCTATGATCCCCGAGCCGTGGTTACACCCTCCGCGGATGCCCGCGTCGGTCCATACGCCCGAGGCGTCGCCAACAGCCCAGGCGTTTATGGCGAAGACGTTGAAGCCGCCGCCAGCGTTGGCGAGGTTCTCGACGTAAACCGCCGAACCGCCGGAGTTGCGGTAGGCGTGGATCGCCTGACCGCCGCCGCCCGCAGGTCCGTTGTAGGAAGCGTATATCGCATGGTTCCCTGTCGTAACGTTCACCGAAAGACCCGTGTTGCCGCTCGCGTTTATCTCCACGGGACCAGCGTCGGCGGTTATCACCCTCCCAGCGCCGGCTCCACCCTCATCGTACGCCTGATCGAGGGTGTTGTTGGATATGGTGCTTATGGCGTTGTCGACGTACGCCTTCGTCGCCGCATCTTGAGGGAAGGATGGGTCGGCGAGGTTGACAATCCTGTTCGAGTTCATATCGAGCTGGCCGCGGACGATGGCGCTTCCGTTGACGTCGAGCTTCTGGGAGGGCGAAGTTGTGCCCACACCTACGTTGCCCGCGTCGTTTATGTAGAGCGCGCCGCCGTGGAGGCGGGTGTATGTGTCGGTGCCATAGAAGTTCTCCTGCCAGCTTATTGTGCGGCCCGCGGCGCCGCTTGGCGCCGTCCAAATGCCAACGTTGTCGTTGCCTATCCGCAGCCACGAAGCACCGTCGCCTGTGGGAGCATAGTAACTCCCGCCGGAGTAATAGGCGTTCCATCTAAGATGCGCCCTGCCCGAGCCGTCCTGGATGTGGAAGTAGAGGTCGCCGTCCACCCCAGTAAGCGCCATGCGGAGGTTTGTGGAGGCATCGGGCGCGTTCGAGCCGAAAACCACCCCGCCGTTCACATGGAGTTTTGCCGACGGGCTCGTCGTGCCAATGCCCACGTTCGTCCCGTTGTCGTACACCTGCGAATTCCCAATGCCCGTCCCGCTCGTCCACTTGGCGAGGTAGCTCTGGGTGCCGCTGCCGGAGATGCCCACGTCGTCCGTGCCGGGCGCCCAGGCGCTGCCGTTCCACTTCAGAACCTGACCAGGGGACGCGCCCATCTGAGCTATGTCGAGGGGATTCGCAGACGTACCGTCCCCCGAAAGCCGCGCTGTCGTCTGAACGACCTGGCTGCCCCAGTTGTCGCCGGGGACGTCCTGCCAGCTCACGCTGCCGGCGCCATCTGTGGTCAGAACCTGGCCGCTTGAGCCGTCGGTGTTGGGAAGGGTGTAGACGCCTATCGTAAGCGTCCCTGTGAACCTGCCCGCGCCCGAGACGTCGAGCTTGTACGAAGGCGAGCTCGTCCCAATCCCCACGTTGCCGCTTACGGCGGAGTACATGTCGCTGCCCGACACCGTCCAGTCGTTGTCGCTTATGGCGCTTGGGTCGACCCACTGGATGCCACTCCCCGTGCTCTGCAAAAGCTGTCCGCTTGAGCCCGCGTTGCCCGATGCATCGCGAAGAGCACCCGTTATACGAACATCGCCCGAAACATCAAGACTATAGGACGGAGAGGAAGTGCCTATCCCTACGTTGCCCAGATTGTAGAGATTATGCCCCTCCCAATCGTCCTTGACGTCTATCGTTATCGGCGAAGCATCACCTCCGAAATCAACCGAAAGATGGTTACCCCATCTGGTGTTACCCGTGTCAAATATACGATACCACGCCTGACCGGTATAAGAACCCCACGCGCCAGACCCGGGATTGAACCAGAGACCGCCCGAAAGATCATATGCAAGCCACCCTTCGGAAACTCCCTGATTAGCCCAACTGTGCGGCTCCTGATTCGTGAACCGAAGAGCACGCATCCTTATGTCCCCATCGACGTCCAGTTTCTGCGACGGGCTTGTCGTGCCAACACCCAAATCACCGTCCACGTAAAAGTCCGACCCCACACGACCGTTGCCGGAAACCCAAAAATCAGCCGACTGCGCAGAAGAATATTGATTCTGTATGTAATCACCATCCCCCGACGGAAGATTTATAACGCAAAGCTGGTCGGAACCGTTTATACCTATCGTCGTCCCATCAACGTTGACGTTTATAGCATCAGCAGCGACGGTCAAACCGGAACCATCGCCAACATCCAGCGTGATGCTCGTGCCGCTGCC
>CBEVQY010000057.1:0-2796 GCA_965552135.1 uncultured bacterium
CAAAGTAAAGCTTGTCGTTCATCTCTATGTTGCCCGCAACATCGAGCTTCTGCGATGGGCTCGTCGTACCGATTCCTACGTTTGTGCCGTTGTCGTACAGCTGCGAGTTGCCGAGAACTGTCCCGCTCGTCCACTTGGCGAGGTAGTTCTGTGTGCCGCTTCCGCCAACGCCGCTTCCACCCGACTGCCAGTCGTAGTCGGTGCCGTCGAAGACGAGGACGTCGCCTGCAGCGGAGGGCGCGTCGCCGTCGCTGTCGAGGATCACCGTCCCCTGACTGAGGTCAAGGTTGCCGGTTATGCCGACGTTGCCGCTGAAGTAACCCGCCCAGTTGTTCGTTCCGCCGGACGCGGTGCCGTAGACGCCGTAGTTGTTCGTCGCGGAGCCAGAAGCTGCACCATAGACGCCGTAGTTGTCGCTCAGCGAGCCCCACGCAAGACCGTAAACGCCGTAATTTATGTCCGCGCCCGAAGCCGAACCCTCAACGCCGTAGTTCTCGTCGCCGCCGCTGCCGTTGGACAAACCGTAAATCGCCTTGTTGTCCGTGCCGCTGGCAGAATAGCGAACGTCAAGCTTATATGATGGGCTTGTCGTTCCTATGCCGACGTTGCCCGTAGCTGTTATGACCATCTCGGTCGCGCCGTCGGAGCCTGGCTCAAAGGCAATGCCCCCGTCGTTGACCAGCTGCAGGTAGCCGTCCGCATTCGAATCGTCCAGCGGAGCAACATAAATTTTAGCCTGTGAACCAGACCACAAAAGCCCCTCGTTCGGCCCCGGATCGTTTATAAGGAAAGCGTTGGCTTGGTCGACGTTGTTGTTATGCATATGCAGTGTGCCGTACATATCGCTTACCCCGTCGACGCGGAGACCGTCCACGTACGCCGTGCCCACAACGTCAAGCTTCGCAGAGGGCGAGGTCGTGCCTATCCCCACGTTCGTCCCGTCGTCGTAGAGCTGCGAGTTGACCAAAGAAGTGCTCGTCGACCACTTGGGAACATAATTGCTCGTCCCGCTGCCCGTACCATTGCTCACCGCAACCGTATACTTGACCAACTCCGTAAAACCACTAAAACCAGGATCGTCCGAGGGATTATATGGACCCCCAGCGCGAACTACTACACGTATATCATGATTGTTCGGATCAGCGCAACCAAACGGCAACACCTGAAGATACAAATAATACTCGCTCGAGTTCTTCTCCTTATAGTAAAAGCTGAGCTTGTTGTTAAGATTTGGATAATCCTTGTTGTCGCCAAGCGTATAAACCACAGGTGGATTTGACGAAGGTGAATACCCAGCGGGTATATAATACGTTATACTCCCCCCACCGTTACAACCTGCGTCGTAAACATCAATCCACAGCGGAGTCCCAACGTTTGCGCTGCCCAAAGAGATGTTCTGCGGCGTATCGTAAACATTCACCGTCGCCTGAAAAGTATGAACCCTATAACGACCATCTATATCCAAACGCGCCCCAGGACTACTAGTCCCCACACCCACGTTGCCAGCGGATGCATCTACGAACAATACCCCCGAGCCAACGTTCAAATCCCTGCTGGTGACAACCGAACCTCCCGCAAAACCTCCTCCAGACGCCAACACCAAATCACTACCCGATTTCGAAAGGGCTATAGAACCGTTCAACGCATAACCAGCCCCAGAGTTTATGCCTCCTGTGCCAGGATTCGCACCCGCTACGCCAAGCTGACCGCTTATTTTAACGCCACCGGAAACCTCAAGCTTGTACGATGGGCTTGACGTCCCTATACCTACATTGCCGCTCACAGCCGAATATATATTGCTCCCCGAAACCGTCCAGTCGCCGTCGCTTACGGCGCTTGGGTCAACCCACTGGATGCCACTCCCCGTGCTCTGCAAAAGCTGTCCGCTTGAGCCCGCGTTGCCCGATGCATCGCGAAGAGCACCCGTTATACGAACATCGCCCGAAACATCAAGCTTATACGAAGGCGAGGTCGTACCGATGCCCACGTTGCCCTGTATATAACTGTTCCCCGTCCCGTCCACTTGTAACACACCATTCATCTGAAGATTAGGAGCGCCTGTAAGATGAAGCCCCCAATCATCCTGAATATACGCCCAAATCTTATCACCATCCTCCGGCTCCCTTATCTCAAAACTCTCCGAGTTCGCCGCCAGCGACACATCAATAGACGCATCCCCATTCCCTTGAAGCTCTATCCTGTTGTTGCTCTCAACACGAATACTACCGTTCACATCTAACTTCGCCCCAGGACTCGTCGTCCCCACACCTACGTTCGTCCCGTCGTCGTAAATCTGGGAATTCCCCAGCGAGCTCCCACTCGTCCACTTGGCGAGGTAGTTCTGTGTGCCGCTGCCACCCGCCCCCGTGTTGTCCACTCCATCCGCAAAACCAGCCGGAACCCCCGTCAAATTGTCCCAATGCACACGATTAGATCCCACATTCGGTCCATCACCGTCCGAGGTGTTCAGCTGACTCTGCGTGTAATAACGATTGTCAAGATTAACCGACGAAAGACCAGTAACATGACCCGTAAAATCAAGCGTCACGTCCTGTATAACCGTGCCCCCGCTGTTGTCAACCGAACCCTGCGACGAAAGATCAGCATGCGATACAGCATCCGCTGAAACCGTTATCCCTGTCCCCGCGCCAACATCCAGCGTGATGCTCGTGCCGCTGCCGCCACCCGTCAAACCAGCTCCAGCCGTTATCGTCTGAAGCTCGTTGGTGGCGTCCGCATCTGCGTCGTTGACGTCGTCCGTGCCCGCTACCCAAGCGCTCCCGTCCCACTCCAACA
>CBEVQY010000058.1:0-2480 GCA_965552135.1 uncultured bacterium
CGCTTGAGCCGTCGGTGTTGGGAAGGGTGTAGACGCCTATCGTAAGCGTCCCTGTAAACCTGCCCGTGCCCGAAACGTCGAGCTTCGCGGAAGGGCTTGTAGTCCCTATGCCAACCTGCCCCTCGTCGCCTTCGACCGTCAGGATTTTGTTGCCAGAGCCGTCGCAGACGTAAAAATCCTGATTGCCTGTGCTAACCCCAACCCTGACCTCCGCGTTGCCGCCTACGAACGCCACGAAGTCGTTTGTTGTGTGCATCTCCTGCCTTTGGGCGCTTTTGAGGGTCAGGGAGCGCGGCGGAGGCAGCGGGTCGGCTGATGTATCGAGCGACGAGAGAACGAAGGCAGCGACGGGCCAGCCGCCGGACGAGCTTGCGCGGAGCTTGAGCGTGTCGTCGGTGGAGGTGTTCACGTAGAGGAAGTTGTCGTTACCGCCTATGGTGTTTGCACCCGTCCAATACGCCACCTGACCGGCTGCGCCGTTGCCGCTCACGTTGCCCATCGGAACCCAGCTTGTGCCGTCGTAGTAGTACATTGCGTTTTCGGTGGTGTCGTAGTACTGGCATCCCGCGCTCGCCGAAGGAGGCGACGAAAGACCGCCAAACTGGACGTACTCCTTGACGTAAAGGCTCGGCTCGAAGTATCCGCCCCAGTTCGTCGTGGCGCCGGACGCAACGCCCACAACGCCAACGTGAGTATCGCCGCCTGCGCCAGATGCCTCACCCTTCACACCCACCGCGGTGCCCGTTCCAGAGCCAGCGACGTTAGTGCCGAAGACCCCCACCTCGCCGTAGGCGTCGACCTCGCCGTAAACGCCGCAGTCGGATGTTGCAAGCTTGGCGATGTTGTTCTCGGTGGGGCGCTCTGCCAGAACGGCAACGCTGCCGCTGCCCGAACCACCGCGCGCGTATATCCCTATGCCCCCAATGCCGCCCTCACGCGCAACGAAAGCCGTGTCGCCGTCGGCGGTGTTGTGGATGTGACCCTTGCCGCCCAAAAGAAAGCTTGCCGCCTGCTCGCCCGAATACTGGTTCAGGATGAACGAGCCAGAGACCATATCACCCGTCATAAGGGGTTGCCAGGATGAGCCGTCGTAGAAGTAGAGCGTATCGGTGCCGACGCCGTTGCCGTTCACGTAAAGCCCTCCGGGCGGCGAGACCGAGGGCTCGTCGGAGCGGGGGTAAATCGCGACGTAGTTCGCCTCCGAAACCCAAAACAGGGTGTCTCCGCCGTTGTGGAGGACGCGGAAGCTTGCGCTCGCGCTGTTGCTGTCGGCGTCGATGACGAAAAACGACCCCCTGTTGGCGTAAAGCCCCAGGGAGGAGTCGGAGACCAAGCTCTTCGTTCCCCCGGGCCCCAAAAGGGAGATCTCGTTGCCCGAGTTGCTTATGCGGACCCTGTCGGTGCCGTCCTTCTGGAGGACGACAAGCTCGCCCACGCCCGTCTTGTTTATGTAAATCGCCGGCGTTGCGTCGGGGTCGACCTGGGGAGCGGAGGGCGACAGTGCAACCCAATCGCCGCGGATGGAGTCCTGAACGTCGGGGGAGAGCTCATCCCAGTCCACGGCGCCCGCAGCTATGTCGGTCGCCAAGGTGCCCGAAACGGTCCCGCTGCCCAAAACATCGCCCGAAAGCGAAAGGGTGTGGGTGTGTGTCGTGTCGGAGTATGCGGCAAGCGTCTCGAGCGAGGCGAAATGATGGGTCGTGTCCCAATAGGCTTGCAAAGTGTCCCACGAAACGCTCAGGGCGCCTGATATAACCTTGCGGACCTCGCCGCCAACGATCGCAAGGAGGGTCTCCGCCGAGGCGTCGTAGGGAATCTCCTCGAAGACTATGCGCGGCGTGCCGACGTAAAACGTCGAATCGAGCGCGGTGGTGTCGAAGATGCCGAAGAGAAACGAGTGATCTCCGGAGAGGTAGTTGCCGTATCCGCCGGGTACGACGGAGTATTCGCCGTGGACTTCGTTTCCTCTGCCGCCCGCGACGACGGAGTAGTTGCCCGAAACGGAGTCCTCTGCTCCGCCGCCCACGAAGGAAGCCACACCGGATGCCTGGTTATCCCAGCCGCCGGCTATGGTTGCGTAAGCTCCGTAGACCTCGTTGTCGTAGCCACCGCCTATCGTGGCGCCAACGAACATCGCCTTGTTGCCGTAGCCGCCGGCTATGGTCGACCTCTCGTAGCTGGCTATGTTGTTGTATCCCCCGCCGACGGTTGCGTACTCGCCCTCGGCTGAGTTCTGCTCGCCGCCGCCGATAAACGCCGCCCTACCGCTTACGGAGTTCCCCTGCCCGCCACATACGGTCGAAGCCTCGTTCGAGACTGTGTTTCCGGCACCACCCGCAACGACCGCACATCGCCCACCCGCGACGTTCCCCTCGCCGCCCGCAACAACCGACGCCTCGCCCAAGGCGGCGTTGTTGAAGCCACCGCCTACGGTGCAGTACTTCGTGTTGCCGGCTGTGTCGCCCGTCGTGCTCGAAACG
>CBEVQY010000059.1:0-2308 GCA_965552135.1 uncultured bacterium
AGACTACATGTTAGGGGGCGATGGTCACCCCGGCGCTGCGGGCGGAAGCGGCGCCGCTGGAATAGTGATCATCGAGTGGTAGCCCAAAACCTCTGGAGTGCCTCGCGCGCCGTGACCGCGCAGACAGAGATTGAGGCGTTGTGCGAAGCGATGCGGAAAAGCCCCTCGGTCAGTCGATAGCCTGCACTGCACGCTCTATTTCGGCGTAAAGCTCGTTTCGCGCCTCGATGACCTTCTCCACCGCGTTTTGCAGGGGGACGTCCTCCTTGGTGCGTTCCCTCCGCCGGAAGAGCTCCACAACGCCATCTTCGACCCTCTTTCCCACCGTGACCCGCAGGGGTATTCCTATGAGGTCGGCGTCGTTGAACTTGACGCCGGCGCGCTCGTCGCGGTCATCGTAGAGCACGTCGACGCCCTCGTCCCGAAGCTTTGCGTAAAGCCCCTCGGCGGCCTCCACTACTTGCCTGTTGGACATATCCAGTGCGGTGATTATCACTTCGAACGGCGCTATTGATATTGGCCAGACTATGCCCTTTTCGTCGGCGAAGAGTTCAACCGCTGCGGCAAGAACCCGCCCGACGCCTATGCCGTAGCTGCCCATTATTATCGGCTTCCTCTGCCCATCGGCGTCGATGAAGTACGCGCCCATCGATTCGGAGTATTTCGTCCCGAGCTTGAAGATGTGTCCGAGCTCGATGGTGGTTTTGACCGAAAGTGGTTTTCCGCAGCGCGGGCATCCCTCGCCGTCCTTGACGGTTCTGAAGTCGCCGAAGCCGTCTACTCGCACGTCCGAAAGGCGCCAGCCCATTATGTGGAAGTCTTCCTCGTTTGCGCCTGTGGCGAACTCGGCGTCGGTGGGGTAGGCTTCGTCGGCGAGGATCTTTATGAAGTCGGGCGCGCCCACGGGTCCTATGAATCCCACGGGTGCGCCGAGCCACTTGTGCACCTCCTCGGGATGTGCAGGGCGAACGGGTCCCCCAAGGTACTGGGAGAGCTTCTCCTCGTTTAGCTGATGGTCGCCGCGCAGAAGAACCATAACGGGCGTCCCGTCCCGCACGGAGACGTACATGAGCGACTTGAGCATCTGGGCCTCGGGCAGCCCGAGGAACTTGCTCACCTCGTCCACGCTCCTCAGGTTCGGCGTGTGGACCTTTCTCCTTTCGCCTATCCGCTTCGGCTCAAAGGGGAAGGGTTTGCTTTGGGCTACCTCGATGTTTGCGGCGTATCCGCATGCTGTGCAGAAAGCTGTTTTGTCCTCGCCCGCGTCGGAGGGCACCATAAACTCCTGCGACGCGCTCCCCCCCATAAGCCCGCTTGAGGCGCCAACGACGACGAAGTCGGTTATCCCGCAGCGGGTAAAGATCCGTCGGTATGCAAGCTCGTGCTTGCGGTACTCCTCCTCCAGCTGTTCCCATGTGGCGCAAAGGGTGTAGGAGTCCTTCATGAAGAACTCGCGCACCCTGAGGAGCCCGAAGCGGGGGCGTGGCTCGTCCCTGAACTTCTCCTGGATCTGGTACCACGTCTGCGGAAGGTCCCTGAACGAGCGGATCTCCTTTCTGGCTATCTCAGTTATTATCTCCTCGTGAGTGGGGGCGAGCACGAAGTCGTGTCCGCGGCGGTCCTTGAACTGGAACAGGATCTCGCTCATGTCGCTTCGCCTGCCCGACTCGTCCCAGATCTCGGCTGGGTTCATCGCGGGCATGTATATCTCCTGCGCGCCGATCCTGTCCATCTCCTCGCGGATTATGCGCATCACCTTCATCATCGAGCGCCAGCCAAGCGGCAGAAACGTATAAAGACCTGCGGCAAGCTGCTTTATTATCCCAGCCCTTATCATGAGCTTGTGCGAGATCACCTCGGCGTCGGAGGGATCCTGCCGAAAGGTCGGTATCAGCGCTCTGTTCCAGCGCATCTTCACCTCCACTGCGTTATGCCTTCGGCGGCAGAAGCGCAGATATCTTTCTTTCGAGGTATTCCTCCGAGACTGCGCCCACTATCCTCTCCCTTATTATCCCGTTTTGGTCGATTATAAGCGTTGTCGGGATAGAGCGTATGTTTCCGAACTTTTGTGTGATTTTTGGGTCTGCGGCGCCAACGGCGACGATGTAGTTTATCCCGAGGCGCTTGGCGTAGTCGCGGAGTTGTGACCTGGTGAGCCTGTAGTCGAGGCTCACGCCAACGACAACGACCCTGTCGGGGCTGTACTTTCGGGCAATGCGGGCAAAGCCAGGTATCTCCATCCTGCACGGAGGGCACCACGTTGCCCAGAAGTTCAGCACGACGACCTTTCCGCGAAGCTCCGAGAGGC
>CBEVQY010000060.1:0-1995 GCA_965552135.1 uncultured bacterium
AATATTCTTCCGTCGCTGTCCAGCGCCGGGGCGCACCTCGACCAGGTGCCCGAGCCGGGTATATTTATCTCCCACAGGAGTGTGCCCGCGGGCGAAAGCGCCGTCAAAACGCCGTTCCAGCCATCGTAAAAGCCCGTCAGATATATATTATCGTCGTCCACGGTTATATATGATCTGAACCCCGCGGTGGTCAGGCTTGAGGTATAGGTCCAGGCGACGGTGCCGTCGGGGTTTATCGCGGTGACGGTGTTGGCGTCATCGGCTACAACGACCTTCCCGTCGCTCAGCAAGGCAAGACCGGCGTAGGTTTCGGCGCCTATGTCGGTTTCCCAAACGACATCGCCTTCGGAGGAGACACAATGGACCACACCGTCGGAGGAGACGAAATATATGTGGTCCTCGTCGTACACCGCCGCGGTTCGGATCGGCGCCCCGACGTCGTAGCTCCATAGCGTATCGAGCACAGACCAGTCCGTGCAGCACAGGTAGGGGCATCTTCCCGTGTTTGCGACGTCGAACTGGAACATCGACCAGCGCCCCGTCTCGCCCGAGGCTATGCCAAGATCCACGCGGACGGCGAAATCGCTCTTCTCCAGCCCGGGCATGTCCTCGCTCGCAAGCCAGGTGAAGCAGTGGGTTCCCGGGTATACCTCTTCGCCCATGTCGCCCTCGGCGTCGGAGATCGTGTAGTCGGCGAAGTCGAGCCAGACCCCGCCGGCTGTGTCGGGCGTGAAGGAAACCGTAACGGGCAGCGCCTGATCAGCGTCGCCGAAGAGGGTGTAACAAACCTCCACTACGTTCTGCCCGTCGCAGTCGGTCTCCTCAGAGAACCAGACCGAGTCGATCCCCGGCTGCACACCGTGCCCGAAAAGCGGGATGTACGTCACAGAGTCGCACGGAACGTTCGTGTGAAGCACGATCGTGTCGGCGAAGAAGCCGCTGTCGGGGGGATGAAATACGATTATCATATCCTCACAGGCGCCCGGCGCAAGCACGGAAGGCGCATAAAGCACGCTGAAGACCGCCGGGTCGGGATAGTCGATCTCACCGATCCTCAAGGTGTCTACGGTCTCGAACGAGTTGCATATGGGATAGCTGAGCGTTTCAGCATACGCAACGTTGACATCGGCGAAGTCGAGGGAATCTATAAATGTGATGACCTCAAGGAAGCCGTGCCCCACAACGAGGGTGTCCTCCTGACCGGTGTAGACGGTATCGAGCAGGATCTTATCGCTTCCGTCGTCGCCGGAGAGGAACCAGTATGTGCGGATCGGGTCGGTTCCACCGAAGATGAACCTCATTGTAAACTGCCACTCCGAACGCGGCAGGGTCATGGCGCCGCCGTCCGTGTTGTTATACCACCACCATCCCCCCTGCGGGTAGCAGTCAAGATCGAACTCCTGCGCAGACCCACAGGGACGACCCGTCGAATGAGAATGGTCGTGACTAGGATCGTCGCTTACTATAACCTCGCAGCTGTCGGGAAGACCGTCCAAATATAAATCGCAGTTGGCATCGGACGTACCATATTCGTCTATATTGTGCTGAAATACCATGCCGATGTTGCCCGTATACGGATTATAGAAGAAGAAAAAGTGGGTTTCGTACGCCGTCTCCAACCCCGTGTGTATCGACGCTGATGTGTAATCGAACCACTCCGCCTCGGTGACCGAATCGGTTATAACCGGTCGGACGCAGATGGTATCGCCGCGGAAGATAATGTAGAAATATCCCGAAGGATACTCAGCTGCAGCCACACCAAGCAGCAGCAGTATAAAAACGATCCCCTTCTTCATAATCCCCTCCTACCAAACCCGCGCTCTTTATAATCACTCGCTTCCTACTTTAATTCTTCCGCCTCCTGTAAACAAACCCCAATAACCTCGACAAGGCAATAACTCTTCCGTCATATAATACACCCCCGACTCACTGTCCCATCCCCACAAACCCAATAACTCAACACCAAACGGCAAATCTATATCCGAAATAACCAAA